>CAILCI010000074.1 GCA_903832625.1 uncultured Burkholderiales bacterium
TGCATCCCAATTTGGGCGTGGTGCGTGTGGCCGCAGAGCAAAGCTTTGTGGTGGCCGATGTGCCGGGCTTGATCGAGGGCGCGTCAGAGGGCGCAGGTTTGGGGCATCAGTTTTTACGCCATTTGCAGCGCACCCGTTTGTTGCTGCATCTGGTGGACATTGCGCCGTTTGACGATGCAGACCCTGTGGCGCAAGCCAAGGCCATCGTCAACGAACTCAAAAAATACGACAAAGCCTTGTACGACAAGCCGCGCTGGTTGGTGCTCAACAAGCTCGACATGGTGCCGGCTGAAAATCGCGCCAAAGTGGTGGCAGATTTCGTCAAACGCTACAAGTACAAAGGCCCAGTGTTCGAGATTTCCGCGCTCACCCGCGAGGGTTGCGAGGGCTTGATCAAAGACATTTACAAACACATCAAAGCGCAGCAGGTGGCCGAGCAGCCGCCTGAGTACATCGATCCGCGCTTTGTTGAGCAAACTCCTGAGCCATCTTCCGACCAACCATGACGCAAGCCTCTTCCACCGTGTTGCGCGATGCGCGTCGCATCGTGGTCAAAGTTGGCTCCAGCTTGGTGACCAACGAAGGTCGCGGCTTGGACGAACAAGCCATTGGCGAATGGTGCCGTCAACTCAGCGCCTTGGTGCGCGATGGCCGCGAAGTCATCATGGTCTCCAGCGGCGCAATTGCCGAAGGCATGAAGCGCTTGGGCTGGACCACGCGCCCGCACGAATTGCACGAATTGCAAGCCGCTGCTGCCGTCGGGCAAATGGGCTTGGCTCAGATGTACGAAACCAAGCTGCGCGAAAACGGCTTGGGTTCTGCGCAAGTCTTGCTCACCCACGCCGATTTGGCCGACCGCGAACGCTACCTCAACGCGCGTTCCACTTTGCTGACCTTGCTCGCCCATGGCGTGTTGCCGGTCATCAACGAAAACGACACCGTGGTCAACGACGAAATCAAGTTTGGCGACAACGACACCTTGGGCGCCTTGGTGGCCAATTTGGTCGAGGCCGATGCCTTGGTCATCTTGACCGACCAAAAAGGCCTCTACAGCGCCGACCCGCGCAAAGACCCCAACGCCACCTTTGTTCACGTTGCCAAAGCGGGTGACGCCAAGCTCGAAGACATGGCGGGCGGCGCAGGCTCCAGCATTGGCAAGGGTGGCATGATCACCAAAATTTTGGCGGCCAAGCGCGCTGCGGGTTCAGGCGCGTCCACCGTCATTGCTTGGGGACGCGAGCCCGATGCCTTGCTGCGACTCGCCCAAGGCGAAGCGATTGGCACTTTGCTGGTCGCGCCCACCCACAAACAACAAGCCCGCAAGCAATGGATGGCCGATCACTTGCAATTGCGCGGCGCAGTCAGCATTGACGCTGGCGCGGTGAATAAGCTGTTGGGCGAGGGCAAAAGCCTGTTGCCAATTGGCATGGTGGCGGTGGAGGGCGACTTTTCGCGGGGCGAAGTCATTGCCATACGCGACCCGCAAGGCGTGGAAGTGGCGCGGGGTTTGGCCAATTACGCCAGCGCAGAAGCGCGTTTGCTGTGCCGCAAAGCTTCGGGTGAGATAGAAAAATTGCTCGGCTACGTGGCCGAGCCAGAAATGGTGCACCGCGACAACTTGGTGCTCGCCAAAAATCCTTGAGCTTGAGGTCAGCGCAAGCGCCGTTCAAACTGGATTATTCGGCTGCTGTTCCGTGCCGTGCGCAGGCGGCGCGACGTTCAATTCTTTGTCGCGGCGTTCGGTGTGTTGCACATGGCTCAAGCCACGCAAATAGCGGTTGCGGCTTTCGTTGCGCGGCAAAAAGCGGGCGAGCTCGGTCAAGGCCATCTCGTAGACACCACGTTTGAACTCCACCACCACATCCAGCGGTACCCAGTAGTCGTTCCAACGCCATGCGTCGAACTCGGGGTGGTCGGTGGCGCGCAAGTTGAGCGCGTGGTCGGGGGCCACCAATTGCAAGAGAAACCAAATTTGCTTTTGGCCTTTGTAAAACCCACGCGCATCGCGGCGGATGAACCGGTCTGGTACCTCGTAGCGCAACCAATCGCGGGTGCGGGCGACGATACGCACATGCTCTTGCAAGAGCCCCACCTCTTCGTGCAATTCACGAAACATCGCTTGCTCGGGAGTTTCCCCCCGGTCAATTCCGCCTTGCGGAAATTGCCAACTGTGGGTGCGGATGCGTTTGCCCCAAAACACCTGATTTTTGTGGTTGAGCAAGATGATGCCGACATTGGGTCTGAACCCGTCTCGGTCAAGCATAATCGAACCTCAAATTTTTGAACTGAGTCCATTATGCACAGAGTCACGGTGCATGACTGAGGATTCACCCTGATTTCCATTCAAAAAAAGAATATTTCGCCTTATGAAAGCCTCCCAATTCCTCATTTCCACCCTCAAAGAAGCGCCTGCTGATGCGGAAGTAGTCAGTCACAAGTTCATGATGCGTGCGGGTTTGATCAAAAAACTCGGCGCTGGCATTTACAACTACATGCCCATGGGTTTGCGCGTGATTCGCAAGGTCGAAGCCATCGTGCGCGAAGAAATGAACCGGGCTGGCGCGATTGAACTCACCATGCCCGTGGTGCAACCCGCCGAGCTGTGGCAAGAGACCGGACGTTTCGACAAAATGGGGCCCGAGTTGCTGCGCATCAAAGACCGCCATGGCCGCGATTTTGTGGTGCAACCCACCAGCGAAGAAGTGGTGACCGACATTGCCCGCCAAGAGTTGCGCAGCTACAAGCAGTTACCCAAAAATTTCTACCAAATCCAAACCAAATTCCGCGACGAGCGTCGTCCCCGTTTTGGCTTGATGCGCGGGCGCGAATTCATCATGAAAGACGCCTACAGCTTTGACCGCGATGTGGCCAGCGCCAAACAAAGCTACCAAGTCATGGCCGAGGCCTACCGCCGCATTTTTGATCGCTTTGGATTGACCTACCGCGCCGTGGCCGCCGACAGCGGTGCGATTGGTGGCGACTTGAGCGAAGAATTCCAAGTGATTGCTGCCACGGGCGAAGACGCCATCGTCTACTGCCCCAGCAGCGACTACGCCGCCAACATGGAAAAAGCCGAGGCACTCGCACCCGCGCAAACCCGCGCTGCGCCCAGCCAAGCCCTGACCAAAACGGCCACGCCTGGCAAAAGCACCTGCGAAGACGTGGCGGAGTTGCTCAAGTTGCCGCTGGCGCACACCGTGAAATCGTTGGTGTTGGCCACCGAGGTGCTCAATGAGCAAGGCGAAGTGGTCAAGTCGCAAGTCTGGCTCTTGCTTTTGCGCGGTGACCATGAGATGAACGAAGTCAAAGTGGGCAAGTTGCCCGGTTTTGAAGGCGGTTTCCGCTTTGCGACGACGGCTGAGATTGAAGACCACTTTGCCTGCAAACCCGGGTATTTAGGCCCTGTGGGTTTGAAAAAACCGCTCAAAGTGGTGGCCGACCGCGAGGTGGCGGTGCTGCACGACTGGGTGTGCGGCGCCAATGACGTGGACTTTCACATGACCGGCGTGAACTTTGGCCGCGATCTGCCTGAACCCGATGCAGTGGCCGACATTCGCAACGTCGTGGCGGGCGATGCTTCGCCAGACGGCAAAGGCGTGTTGGCGATTGAACGCGGCATCGAAGTCGGCCATGTGTTCTACCTTGGCACCAAATATTCCAAGGCCATGAACGCCACGTTTTTGGACGAAAACGGCAAACCTCAATTCATGGAAATGGGCTGCTACGGCATTGGCGTGACGCGCTTGCCCGCCGCGGCCATTGAGCAAAATCATGACGAGCGCGGCATCATCTGGCCCGATGCGATTGCCCCCTTCACCGCCGTGATTTGCCCCATTGGCATGGATCGCAGCGCAGAAGTCAAAGCTGCCGCCGAGCAGCTCTACCAAGACTTGCTGGCCGCAGGCGTGGACGTGATCTTGGACGACCGAGGTGAGCGCCCCGGCGCGATGTTCGCCGACTGGGAGCTCATCGGCGTGCCGCACCGCATCACCATTGGTGACCGTGGTTTGAAAGAAGGTCATGTGGAATACCAACACCGCCGCGATGCTGCAGCCTCTAAAGTGTCTGCCGCGGAGGTGCTGGACTTTGTGAAGTCCAAACTCGGCGTGTGAGTTGTGGCGAACCAATGACTGCCGCAAAGTTATTGGCTCGCCATGCAGTGCTGGTGCTTGTCGCCGTGTGTGCGTTCAACGCCTATGCGGGCGCGCAACACGAAGAAGTGTTGGCCGACTCAGTCCGCACCGCTTTGAGTGCAGCCATTGCGCAAACCGCGCCGCCTGAGCCAATTCATGCCAATGCGCAGACCCAGCAACAGTATGAAAAATGGCTGACCTTGGCCGACGCTCGGCTTGAAAAGCGCTTGAACCCACGCGACCGCGTTGGCGCACAAGCTTCGCACGAATTGGACTCCGCCAACTTGCGCCGCGAGTTTTTGCAAACCGTTTGGTATGAAAGCCAACGTGCGGGCTTGGAACCCTCGTTGGTGCTGGGCTTGATCGAGGTCGAGAGCGGTTTTAGAAAATTCGCCATCAGCAGCGTGGGCGCACGCGGCTTCATGCAAGTCATGCCCTTTTGGACACGGCAATTGGCGCAGGGCGACGCTTCGGTGCTGTTTCAAATGCAAACCAATTTGCGCTTTGGCTGCGTCATTTTGCGCCACTACCTCGACCTAGAAAAAGGCAATTTAACGCTGGCTTTAGGACGCTACAACGGCAGTCGGGGGAGCGCTGTTTATCCGAATGCGGTGTTGGGGAAACAGCGGGGGTGGCAGCTGGGTTGACTTCGCTGATGCTCAAACAACCTTGATTATTTTGCAGTTTATAAAATAATATTTAGAGCTGGGTTGCTCCAAATGATGGAATGAAAGAACAAATGACAATGCGAGACCAAGCCTTCGACCAAGTTGCCAAAAACCTTGGGTATTCCTTTGATGGAGAAATCAAAATTGGTGGCAACTACGTGCCTTGTTTGAGAGAAGGCAACACTTTCTATGTCAGCGGACAAATTCCGCGTATCGGCAATGAGGTGGTGGTGACGGGAAAAGCGGGACTTGAGGTCTCACTGCAAGAGGCGCAAAAAGCTGCGCAAATTTGTGTAATGCGGGCATTGGCTTTGCTTCAACGTAGCTTGGGGAGTTTGGATGCTTTGACGGCTGTACCACGCATCACGGTCTATGTGCAAAGTAGTGCCGACTTCACGCAACAAAGCGAAGTGGCCGACGGTGCGTCAAACGTGTTGTTCGAAATACTTGGGGAAGTTGGACGACACACGCGCACGTCTGTGGGCGTGTATCAACTGCCTAAAAACGCAACGGTAGAACTTGACATGATCGCCACCGTCGCCAGCCCACTCAACCCGTAATCACCTTCAACAACTCACCCGACTCGTACATTTCCATCATGATGTCGGAGCCGCCGATGAACTCGCCTTTGATGTAGAGCTGAGGGATGGTCGGCCATTGGCTGTATTCTTTGATGCCTTGGCGGATTTCGGCGTCGTCCAGCACGTTGACGGTTTTGATGGCTTTGGGCTCGACGCCACAGGCTTTCAAAATTTGCACGGCACGGCCCGAAAAACCGCACATCGGAAAGCTGGCGCTGCCCTTCATGAACAGCAAGACTTCGTTGCCTTTGACGAGTTCGTCGATGCGTTGTTGTACGTCGCTCATTTGTATTCTCCAAAAATCAATTGTTGCAATTATTTCACTTTCGGCGATTGACCGCCGCTGCAGCGCAAGATGCCCGCAAGATCGGGACGGCTTTGTACCGCTGTGAAGCCTTGGTTGCCCAGCAAATCCTGCACGGCCTGCGCTTGGTCAAAACCGTGCTCCAGCAGCAGCCAGCCACTGGGCGTCAAGTGCGGCAAGGCCTGCGCGGTGATGTGACGCAGGTCGTCCAGTCCGTCCGCGCCAGAGGCCAGCGCTGACAGCGGTTCAAATCGCAGAGCCGCCAAATGCGGGTCGTTGTGCGCCACATACGGGGGGTTGGAGACGATCACGTCAAACTGGGTGTCACAAGCTTGCCAGCCCGAAAACCAAGACCCTTGGTAAAACTCTACCGCCAGCCCCAAACGCTGGGCATTGGCGGCGGCCACTGCGAGCGCTTCGGCACTGGCGTCCACAGCCAGCACTTGGGCATCGGGGCGGGCAGATTGGAGGGCCAGCGCAATCGCGCCGCTGCCAGTGCCCAAGTCCAAGACGCGCGGCGCGGGGGTGTCGGCCAAGACCGACAGCGCCCATTCGACCAACACTTCGGTGTCAGGGCGGGGGTCGAGCACGCGGGCGTCCACCTGCAAATCGAGACCAAAAAACTCTTTGTGGCCGGTGATGTAAGCCACGGGTTCATGGCGCAAGCGGCGTTGCACCAGCGCGTCAAAGGCTGCCGCTTGTGGCGCAGACAGGTCATCAACCGCGTGGGTGATGAGCCAAGCTCGGGCGTGAACCGATTGTCCCAAGCTGTGCAGCAGCAGCATTTGCGCCTCCAGCCGAGGCAGACCCAGTGCTTGCGCATGACTCAGCGCTCGCTGAATGTTCATGCGCCGCCCACTTCCAGCGCTTGCAGTTGCTCGGCCTCATGCGCGTGGCGCAGGGCTTGGATGACGTCGTCCAAATCGCCTTCCATGATGAGCAACAGCTTGTAGAGCGTGAGGTTGATGCGGTGATCGCTCAAACGGCCTTGTGGAAAGTTGTAGGTGCGGATGCGGTCGCTGCGGTCGCCGCTGCCGATCAGGCCTTTGCGCATGGCGGCGTCTTTGGCCGCGCGTTCGCTGCGTTCTTTTTCTTGGATGCGAGCGGTCAGCACGCGCAAGGCTTGAGCTTTGTTGCTGTGCTGGCTGCGCCCGTCTTGGCATTCGGCCACGATGCCGGTGGGCAAGTGGGTCACGCGCACGGCAGAGTCGGTTTTGTTGATGTGCTGCCCGCCCGCACCGCTGGCGCGGAAGGTGTCAATGCGCAAGTCGGCGGGGTTGAGTTTGATGGCTTGCGCCTCATCGGGCTCGGGCAACACCGCCACGGTGCAGGCGCTGGTGTGAATGCGCCCTTGGGTTTCGGTGGCGGGCACACGTTGCACGCGGTGGCCGCCCGACTCAAACTTGAGCAAGCCATAGATGTTGTCGTTGCTGTGGCCTTTGTCGATGCGCAACACCACTTCTTTGTAGCCGCCCAGCTCACTGGTCGATTCGCTCATCACCTCGGTGCGCCAGCCTTGGCGCTCGGCATAGCGGCTGTACATGCGCAGCAAATCGGCGGCAAACAGCGCCGATTCATCGCCGCCCGTGCCAGCGCGGATTTCCAAAAACGCGGGGCGTGCGTCCTCCGGGTCTTTGGGCAAGAGCATGCGTTGCAGTTCGGCTTCGAGTTCCAGCATTTCGGTGTGGGCGCTGGCAATTTCATCCTGCGCCATGGCTTGCAGGTCGGCGTCGCCCAGCATGGCTTGCGCGGTTTGGATGTCGGCTTCGCGCTGCTGGTAACGGGCAAAACGGCTGGCCAATGCGCCCACTTCGGTGTGTTCACGCGACAAGGCCATGAACTGCGCCATGTCTTGCATGATGTCTTCGCGGGAGAGCAGGAAATCCAGCTCGGCCAAACGTTGGGTGTAGCGCTCCAGTTGGGCGCGTAAAAAGGCTTTCATGGTCAGACCCTAACGGTTGCCGCGCAAAAAGAAATGCTCGATGGCTTGGCGGGCGCGTTCGCGGTGTTCGGTGTCGCCCGAATGCAGTTCGGCCATGGCGCCGTGCAGCATTTTTTGGGTCAAACCGCGTGAGAGGGCGTCTAAAACCTGTTCCACATCGTCGCCCTTGGCGAGCTGCTTGCGGGCGCGGGCGAGTTCAGCTTGACGCCACTCGTCGGCCTGGCTGTTGAGTTGTTGGATCAGCGGCACATGGCTGCGCTGCTCCAGCCAATGTTCAAAGCTTTGCACGCCTGCATCGATGATGGCTTCGGCCTGCGCCACTGCCGCTTGGCGATTGGCTTGCGCGGTTTGCACCACATCCGACAAGTCGTCCACGGTGTACAAATACACATCTTGCAGCGACTTGACTTCTGGCTCGATGTCGCGCGGCACAGCCAAATCGACCATGAACATGGGACGGTGTTTGCGCTGCTTCAAGGCCCGTTCGACCGCACCCAAGCCAATCAGGGGCAGGCTGCTGGCGGTGCAGCTCACGACCACATCAAATTCGTGCAAACGGCTGGGCAAATCGGCCAAACGCATCACCTCGGCGCTGAACTGGGTGGCGAGTTTTTCGCCGCGCTCCAGCGTGCGGTTGGCAATCGTGATGGATTTGGGCGACTTGGCAGCAAAGTGCGTCGCGCACAGCTCAATCATCTCGCCCGCGCCCACAAACAAGACCTTGGTCTGCGCCAAATCTTCAAACAACTGTGAAGCCAATCGCACCGAAGCCGCAGCCATGCTGATAGAGTGCGCGCCAATTTCGGTGGAGGTGCGAACTTCTTTGGCGACCGAAAACGAGCGCTGAAACAACTGGTTGAGCGTGGTGCCCAAAGCGCCTGCGTCCGACGCGGCACGCACCGCGTCTTTCATTTGTCCCAAAATTTGTGGCTCGCCCAGCACCATCGAATCCAAACCGCTGGCCACACGAAAGGCGTGGCGCGTGGCTTCTGTTTCGCGCAGGGCATAGGTGTGTTTTTGCAAAGATTCCGCTGAGACACCGCCAGAAGCGGCCAGCCACGCCAAGGTTTGCTGCATTTGGCCGTGTTCGCCGACGCCGTAAATCTCGGTGCGGTTGCAGGTCGAGAGGATGGCGACTTCGCTGTTGTCGCTGGCCATCGCGAGGCGCAAAGCGGACAAAGTGGGGCCCAATTGCTCCAAGGCAAAAGCGAAACGTCCCCGCAAATCGAGCGGGGCAGTGTTGTGATTGAGGCCTAAAGCCCAGACTGTCATACACGGGATTATAAAATTTGCGGCTATGGGTCCACTAGAACAAATCAATCATGTCCTCAATTTGCTCGCGCCGGCTTGGTTTTTGGCGCTGACGCTGGCTTGTGCGGCGCGTGTGTGGGCGCGCTTTGGCCTGCCGCGCGCCGTGTGGGGCTTGGGCGCGCAGGTGCTGCTCAACGGCGTGATTGGCTCGGCCATCATCGTGGGCGGGCTGTGGTGGTTTGGCGTGGACGGCAAAATGGGCATGTATGCCGCGTTGGTGCTGGGTTGCGCCAGTGTGCAGTGGTTGCTGTGTCAGGCTTGGCGGCGCTGATCAAGCAGCCGAATCAACAGCCTTGCGCCTTGTAAGCCCACTGTGGCTTGCCAAGTGGGTTGAATCGGCCCCTGCGGTAAGATTCGCCTTTGTTTGCGCCATTTTTCAAGCGCCCCAACATGAACGCTCCAACCTCGTTACACCATTTGTTGTCGACCGCTTCTGAGAGCCCTCGACTGCGCGAAATCCCGTACAACTACACCTCGTTCTCCGACCGAGAAATCGTGCTTCGCTTGCTCGGCCAAGATGCATGGGACTGGTTGCTGCGCCTGCGTGAAGAGCGCCGCACGGGTCGATCTGCTCGCATGTTGTATGAAGTGCTGGGCGACATTTGGGTGGTACAGCGCAACCCTTACTTGCAAGACGATTTGTTGGACAACCCCAAGCGCCGTCGGCAATTGGTGGAGGCTTTGCATCACCGTTTGGGCGAAGTGCAACGCCGTCGCAAACCCAGTGAAGACAATGGCCGCGACGCCTTGGTCGGCCAACTCTTGCAAGCTGCGGCCCATGCGGTAGAGGCATTCAATGCCCAGTTCGAGGCGATTGCCGCGCTGCGTCAAAAAGCCACCCGTTTGTTGAAACGCCACACGGCGGGGGACAACATCAAGTTCGATGGCCTCTCGCGCGTCTCGCACGTCACCGACGCCACCGATTGGCGCGTGGAATACCCGTTTGTGGTGCTCACCCCCGACACCGAGGCCGAAATGGCCAAGATGGTCAAAGACTGCATCGACTTAGGCCTGACCATCGTTCCACGCGGCGGTGGCACGGGTTACACGGGCGGCGCCATTCCACTGACTTGGAAGAGCGCAGTCATCAATACCGAAAAACTCGAAGCCATGACCGAGGTGCAAATGCGCCCACTGCCGGGCTTGGACCAAGAAGTGCCCACCATCTGGACCGAAGCCGGTGTGGTGACGCAGCGCGTGGCCGATGCGGCAGAACGCGCTGGCTTTGTGTTTGCGGTCGATCCCACCTCAGCCGAAGCCTCGTGCATTGGCGGCAACATCGCCATGAACGCAGGCGGCAAAAAAGCGGTGCTCTGGGGCACGGCTTTGGATAATTTGGCCAGCTGGCGCATGGTCACGCCCGATGCGCAGTGGCTCGAAGTCACCCGCGTCAATCACAACTTGGGCAAGATTCACGATGCCGAAGTGGCCAGCTTTGACTTGCAGTATTTCGAAGCCGATGGCAAAACGCCCATTCGCAGCGAACGCTTAGACATCGCCGGCCCATCTTTCCGCAAAGAAGGCTTGGGCAAAGACGTGACCGACAAGTTTTTGAGTGGTCTGCCGGGCATTCAAAAAGAGGGCTGCGACGGCCTCATCACCAGTGCGCGCTGGATTGTCCACCGCATGCCCGAGCACACCCGCACGGTGTGCATGGAGTTTTTTGGCAACGCCAAAGACGCTGTGCCCAGCATTGTGGAGATCAAAGACTTCATGTTCGCCGAGCAAAAACGCTCGGGCGTGTTGTTGGCAGGCTTGGAACATTTGGACGACCGTTATTTGCGCGCTGTGGGCTACGCCACCAAGAGCAAACGCGGCGGCTTGCCCAAAATGGTGTTGATTGGTGACATTGCAGGCGACAACGCCGACGATGTGGCACGCGTCACCTCCGAAGTGGTGCGCTTGGCCAATTCGCGCAGCGGCGAAGGCTTTGTGGCCGTGAGCGCCGAAGCCCGCAAAAAATTCTGGCTCGACCGCAAACGCACCGCAGCCATCAGCCGCCACACCAATGCCTTCAAGGTCAACGAAGACGTGGTCATTCCGCTGCCACGCATGGCCGAGTACACCGATGGCATCGAACGCATCAACATCGAGCTCAGCCTGCGCAACAAAATTGAACTGTGCCAAGCGCTGGACGACTTCTTTGCCAAAGGCAATTTACCCTTGGGCAAGTCAGACGACGCAGCCGATGTGCCCACGCCAGAGCTGCTGCAAGAGCGAGTCAACCAAGCCCGCGCCATCATTGCCGAGGTGCGCAGCACTTGGCAAACCTGGTTGCGCGATGTGGACAGCTTGTTTGTACAACTGCAAGACCACAGCTTGCGCGCAAGCTGGAAAACCCAAATCCGCGCCGAGTTGCAAAACGTGTTCACGGGTGCCAAGTTCGCGCCCATCTTGGACGAATGCAATGCCATTCACCAGCGCGTGCTCAAAGGCCGCGTTTGGGTGGCGCTGCACATGCACGCGGGCGACGGCAATGTGCACACCAATATTCCCGTCAACAGCGACAACTACGCCATGCTGCAAACCGCCCACGAAGCGGTGGCGCGCATCATGGTGCTGGCGCGTTCCTTGGACGGCGTGATTTCGGGTGAACACGGCATTGGCATCACCAAGCTGGAGTTTTTGACCGATGCCGAATTGAAGCCCTTTGCCGATTACAAAGCCCGCATCGACCCCAACGGCCATTTCAACAAAGGCAAGCTGCTGCGCCACAACGTGGCCGACACCGAGGTGCGTCATGCCGACTTGAGCCAAGCCTATACGCCTAGCTTTGGTTTGATGGGCCACGAATCGCTCATCATGCAGCAGTCCGACATTGGCGCAATTGCAGGCAGCGTGAAAGACTGCTTGCGTTGCGGCAAATGCAAACCCGTGTGCGCCACCCATGTGCCACGCGCCAATTTGCTCTACAGCCCACGCAACAAAATTTTGGCGACATCGCTGTTGGTCGAAGCCTTTTTGTACGAAGAGCAAACCCGACGCGGCGTGAGCATCAAGCACTGGCAAGAATTTGAAGACGTGGCCGACCACTGTACGGTGTGTCACAAGTGTTTGACGCCTTGCCCTGTGAACATCGACTTTGGCGATGTCTCCATGAACATGCGCAATTTGCTGCGCAAAATGGGGCAAAAGAGCTTTCGACCTGGCAATGCGGCGGCCATGTTCATGCTCAATGCGACCAATCCTGAGACCATCAAGTTTGCGCGCAGCGCCATGGTCGATGTCGGCATGAAGCTGCAGCGTTTTGCCAATGACGCGCTGCGCGTTGTGGCACGTAAGCAGACCCACAAACCGCCAGCCAGCGTGGGCACTGCGCCCATCAAAGAACAAGTCATTCACTTCATCAACAAAAAAATGCCCGGCGGCTTGCCAAAGAAAACCGCCCGCGCTTTGTTGGACATTGAAGACAAAGACTATGTGCCCATCATCCGCAATCCGCAAAACACCACATCGGACACCGAGGCGGTGTTTTACTTCCCCGGCTGTGGTTCTGAGCGCTTGTTCAGCCAAGTTGGCTTAGCCACGCAAGCCATGCTGTGGCACGCAGGCGTGCAAACCGTGTTGCCGCCGGGTTATTTGTGTTGCGGTTATCCGCAGCGCGGCAGCGGGCAGTTTGACAAGGCTGAAAAAATCATCACCGACAACCGTGTCTTGTTCCACCGTGTGGCCAACACGCTCAACTACCTCGACATCAAAACCGTGGTGGTGAGCTGCGGCACCTGCTACGACCAATTGCAAGGCTATGAGTTCGAGAAAATTTTCCCGGGCTGCCGCATCGTGGACATTCACGAATATTTGCTGGAAAAGAACATCACCCTCGATGTGTCGCAACAAGGTGCTTACCTCTACCACGACCCTTGCCACAGCCCCATGAAGCAACAAGACCCGATGAAAACGGTCAAGTCGCTCATCGGCACGCAAGTCAAGAAGAGCGACCGCTGCTGCGGCGAGTCCGGCACCTTGGGCGTGACGCGCCCCGACATTGCCACCCAAGTGCGTTTTCGCAAAGAAGAAGAGCTGCGCAAAGACGAGGCCGCACTGCGCGCCATGACGGGCGAGGCCAAGGGCGACATGAAAATCCTCACCAGCTGCCCCAGCTGCTTGCAAGGCCTGAGCCGCTATGGCGACGACTTGCAAAACGGCTTGCTCGAAGCCGACTACATCGTGGTCGAGATGGCGCGCAAAATTTTGGGCGAACAATGGATGCCCGACTACGTTGCGCAAGCCAATGCAGGCGGCATTGAGCGCGTATTGGTCTAAGGACACAGCATGGCCGGCCTCACCAAAACCACGCCCACCCCGCAAGACATCACCGTGCACGGTGCGTCGCGGGTGTTGGAGATCAGCTTTTCAGACGGCGCCGTGTTTCGTTTGCCGTTTGAGCTCATGCGCATCTACAGCCCCTCTGCCGAGGTGCAAGGCCACGGTCCCGGCCAAGAGGTGTTGCAAACTGGCAAACGCGAGGTCGATCTGATCGACCTCGAACCCGTGGGCAACTACGCCATCAAACCCACCTTCAGCGACGGCCATGACAGCGGCTTGTTCTCGTGGGACTATTTGTATTTTTTGGGCAAAGACCAAGACAAACTTTGGGCTGATTACGACAAACGCTTGAACCAAGCAGGCGTCAAGCGCGACGACCCCATGCCGCAAGCTGGCGGCCACAGTTGCGCCAGCCATTCACATTGACGGACCAAGCCATGAGCAGCACCCATTTCGGTTTCAAAACCGTGGACGAACAAGAAAAAGCCAAGCATGTGCGTGGCGTGTTTGATTCTGTCGCCTCCAAATACGACGTGATGAACGACCTCATGTCCATGGGTTTGCACCGCGTCTGGAAGCACTACACCACCACGGTGGCCGACATCCGCGAAGGCCATCAAGTGTTAGACATCGCAGGCGGCACCGGCGACTTGAGCCTGGCGTTTGCCAAAAAAGTCGGCAAGACTGGCCGCGTGGTGCACACCGACATCAACGAAGCCATGCTGCGCACCGGGCGCGACCGCTTGCTCGACCAAGGTTTGGCGCTGCCCACGCTGGTGTGCGATGCCGAAAAACTGCCGTTTCCCGATGCGCATTTTGATGTGGTCAGCGTCGCCTTTGGCCTGCGCAACATGACCCACAAAGACGTCGCGCTCAAAGAAATGTGCCGCGTGTTGAAACCCAACGGAAAGTTACTGGTGTTAGAGTTTTCCAAAGTAGCCAAGCCCTTGGAAAAAGCCTACGACTGGTATTCCTTCAACATCTTGCCAAAGCTGGGCAAGATGGTGGCGGGAGACGATGCCAGTTACCGTTATTTGGCTGAGTCGATTCGTATGCACCCGGGGCAAGAAGAGTTGAAGGATTTGATGAAATCCTGTGGCTTTGGCCATGTGGATGTTCACAACATGTCGGCTGGCGTGGTCGCGCTGCATGTTGGCATCAAGTGTTAAAGCACACGAGATTGTGAAGAAGGAAAGAGAAATGAAAATTGGATCGATGATGTTGGTGCTCGCATTGGCTTTGACCAGCCTGCAAGCCGAGGCTGGCCGCCGTTTTGGCGGGGGCAAATCCATAGGGCATCAATCCAACAACGTGACGCAACGCGAGGCCGTCAAAGCGCCGCCCGCCGCGCCCGCCAATACAGCCGCTGCGCCACAAAAAGCCGCTCCCGCTGCAGCCCCTGCGCCTGCAGCCACACCGCCAGTGGCGCAACCCCAGCGCAGACCTTGGGGCGCTATGCTGGGCGGCTTGGCCGCTGGTTTGGGGCTGGCATGGCTGGCGAACTCCATGGGATTTGGCGCTGAATTTGGTCAGTTCTTGATGTTTGGCTTGTTGGCGTTTGTGGTGATGGTCGTGATTGGCGCTTTCCTGCGCCGTCGCCAACCCGCTGCGGCCAATGCCAGTCCGTATGCGTTTGAAGGGGCGGGTCACGCGCCTTCCGCACCCAATGCCTTGCCGCAATACAACCCCCACAACGTGGGCAACGACTCGTCGGCGCGGCCTGTAGATACAGACCCCGCCTATGCACCAACCTCCGCGCAAGGCAGCATGATTGGCTCGGCCTTGGCAAGCAGCGCAAACTGGGGCGTTCCAGCCGATTTCGATGCCGCAGGCTTTGTGCAAGCGGCCAAAGACAACTTTTTGACCTTACAAAAAGCTTGGGATATCTCCGACATTGCCAGCCTGCGCGCCATGATGACGGACGAGATGTTGGGCGAAATCAAACAACAATTGGCAGAGCGTGAAGCCGGTGCCAACGGCCAGGTCAATCACACCGAAGTCGTCATGCTCGACGCCAAGTTGTTGGGCATTGAGGACTTGGGTACTAGCCACATGGCCAGCGTTGAATTTTCTGGCTTGGTGCGCGAAGACGCATCTGCAGGCCCTGCGCCCTTCCGTGAAGTGTGGAATTTGGCCAAGCCCAAAGACGGCCACTCGGGTTGGTTGGTTGCAGGTGTTCAGGCTTTGCAATAAAGCCATGAACCCATTCCAGATAAGAATGGAATAATCGGGGGCTATGTCTACACAGCCCCCTTTTTCATGGTTGATGCAAGCCGCTGACAAGCTGCGCGCACAACTCCCTCCTGATTTGGCTCAGGCCATGCAACCGCCTACTTGGTTGGTTCACGAAGCGCAGCAGCGCATGGTGTTGTTCTTCAACCATGTGTTGATGCAAGAGCCTGCCGCGCGCGACCGCTTGCAACGCCAAAAAGGCCGCAGCTTGCAAGTGTGCTGGCGCGATCAATTGTTTCAATGCCAATTCACCCCTGCGGGTTTGTTGGAGTTGGTCGCGCCCGAGGCGGCGGGCAAGCCGGCAGATTTGGTGTTGCGCATCAGCGAAACATCGCCCATCGAGTTGGCGAAAACCTTGGCGCAAGGCGACAAACCCGCCATTCGCATTGAAGGCGATGTGCAACTCGCCGCCGAAGTCAACTGGCTGTTTGACCATGTGCGTTGGGAGCCGGAAGAAGATTTGGCGCGTCTCATTGGCGATGCACCCGCGCACACCGTGGCACAAACCGCACGCAAATGCTTGGACGCGCTGCGCAGCTTTGTCAAAACCAATTTCGCCCACAAGGTGACGCCAGCATGACGCGGCTGTTTCGCGGCGTCTTCATTGTCTTCATCGTCTTGCGCTATGGCTTGGACGAGTTGGTGCTCAACAGTTTCAAGAGCCGTGGCCTGCGTTTGCTGGGGCGCCTGATTTCTTTAGGGCGCGATTTGCGTGCGCCGCGTGGCCAACGCTTGCGCGAAGCGCTGGAGCGATTGGGGCCGATATTTGTCAAGTTCGGCCAAGTGCTCTCCACCCGACGCGATTTGCTGCCGCCTGACATCGCCGAAGAACTCGCCAAGCTGCAAGACCGTGTGCCGCCCTTTGCCAGCGAGATTGCAGTGCGCACCATCGAGCGCTCTTTTGGGCGCAAGCTCGACGACATTTTCCTGAGCTTTGACCACCAGCCCGTAGCCAGCGCCTCGATTGCGCAGGTTCACTTTGCCGTGATCAAAACCCGCGACGGTCAAACCCGCGAGGTGGCGGTCAAGGTTTTGCGTCCCAATATGTTGACCGTGATCGACAAAGACCTGAGCCTGATGCGCATGTTGGCGGGCTGGGTCGATCGTTTGTCGGTCGACGGCAAGCGCTTGAAGCCGCGTGAAGTGGTGGCCGAGTTTGACAAATACCTGCACGATGAACTTGACCTGGTGCGCGAAGCCGCCAACGCCGCGCAACTGCGCCGCAACATGGAAGGCCTCGATTTGGTGCTGATCCCCGAAATGTTCTGGGATTTTTGCCACACCGATGTGATCGTCATGGAGCGCATGAAGGGCGTGCCCATCAGCCAAGTGGCGCACTTGCGTGCAGCGGGCGTGGACATTCCCAAACTGGCGCGCGACGGCGTCACGATTTTTTTCACCCAAGTGTTTCGCGATGGTTTTTTCCATGCCGACATGCACCCAGGCAACATTCAGGTGAGCTTGGATGCCAATACCTTTGGTCGCTATGTGTCGCTGGACTTTGGCATTGTGGGCACGCTCACCGAGTTTGACAAAGAGTATTTGGCGCAAAACTTCACAGCGTTTTTTCGCCGCGATTACAAGCGAGTGGCCGAGTTGCACATCGAATCGGGCTGGGTGCCTGCCGACACGCGGGTGGATGAGTTGGAATCCGCTGTGCGCGCGGTGTGCGAGCCATATTTTGATCGGCCTTTGAAGGAAATTTCGCTGGGCATGGTGCTCATGCGTTTGTTCCAGACCTCGCGTCGTTTCAATGTGGAAATTCAACCGCAATTGGTGTTGTTGCAAAAAACCTTGCTCAACATCGAAGGTTTAGGCCGTGAACTCGACCCCAACTTAGACTTGTGGAGCACCGCCAAACCATTCTTGGAAAAGTGGATGCTCGAGCAAGTCGGCCCCAAAAAGCTGTGGGATCAACTCCGAGCCGAAGCGCCGCGTTACGCCAAGCTGCTGCCCGAGATGCCGCGCTTGATTCACGATTTTTTGAAACATCGCCAAAACGACAACCCTGCGCTGGAAGCCTTGTTGCAAGAGCAACGCCGTACCAACCAATTGCTGCAACGCTTGGTGTGGACGGGCTTTGGTTTTCTGGCTGGTTTGGTGGCGATGCAGTTGATGGTTCATTTCCTTCCTTTTGTCTAAACAGGAGTTGACCTGTGCTTCTCACACTCGTCATTGTTTATTTGCTGGTCACGATCACGATTGGATTGCTGGCCGCTAAAAAAGTCCATAACTCAGCCGATTTCGCCATTGCCGGTCGCCATTTGCCAATGGCCATGATCGTCACCACCACGTTTGCGACTTGGTTTGGCTCAGAAACCGTGTTGGGCATTCCAGCCAAATTTGTCAACGGTGGCCTCCATGGCGTGATTGAAGATCCGTTTGGCGCTGGCTTTTGTTTGATTTTGGTGGGCTTGTTTTTTGCCGGACGGCTCTACCGCATGACGCTTTTGACCATCAGCGACTACTACCGCGAACGCTATGGTCGCGTGGTCGAGGTGGTGTGTACCCTCATCATCATGTTGAGTTATTTGGGCTGGGTGTCGGCACAAGTTTCCGCTTTGGGTTTGGTATTCAATGTGCTGTCGGACGGCGCAATTTCTATGCCTTGGGGCATGGCGATTGGCGTGGTGTCTATCTTGGCCTACACCTTGTTTGGCGGCATGTGGTCGGTGGCCATCACCGACTTTATTCAAATGATTATTTTGGTCGCCGGCTTGTCCATCTTGGCGGTGTTTGCGGCCGATCAAGCGGGCGGAGCCGACAAAGTGCTGGCGCTGGCGCAAAGCAAAGAAATGTTTCATTTGCTGCCCGAACCGAACTTGAAAGAGTGGTTGTTTTTCGTTGGCTCGGCGGTGACCATCATGTTTGGCTCGATTCCGCAGCAAGACGTGTTTCAGCGCGTGATGTCGGCCAACAATGTGAACTCCGCCACCAAGGGACCGGTGATTGGTGGCATTTGCTACATCTTGTTTGCTTTTGTGCCCATGTTTTTGGTGGTCAGCGCCATGCTCATCATGCCCGAGACGGCGCAAAGTCTGATTGACCAAGACCCGCAGCGCGTATTGCCCACCTTGGTGTTGGAGAAAATGCCATTCATCATGCAAGTGCTGTTTTTTGGCGCCTTGCTCTCGGCCATCAAATCGACCGCTTCGGCCACCTTGCTGGCGCCCAGCGTTACTTTTACCGAAAATATTTGGCGCCAATTCAACCCCAATCCGACCGATCAGCAAGAGCTGCGCGCCATGCGCATCACGGTTTTGGTGTTCAGTGCGTTGGTGCTGGCGTATGCAATTTTTGAGCAAGGCACGTCGATTTACGAAATGGTCTCCAACGCCTACCAAGTGCCTTTGGTGGGTGCTTTCATTCCCTTGACCTTCGGTCTGTACTGGAAACGCGCCAGCACGCAAGGCGCGATTTTGTCGATTGCTTTGGGTTTGGGTGTGTGGACTATTTTTGTCTTCAGTCCTCTGGGTGAGGCCTTTCCGGCTCAATTGGCGGGCTTGGGGGCGAGTTTGTTGGGCATGTTGTTTGGCTCGCTGGCGCCGCAATGGATTGACAACACGCAGGCCAGCCACCGTGAATTTGCACAGGTCACTTGAAACCCAGTCCCCCGCCTATAATTGCAGGTTTTGACAGAAGTTCCTGCCATGCCTATTTATGCCTACAAATGCGCGTCCTGCGGCCATGCCAAGGACGTATTGCAAAAGATTTCTGATGCTCCGCTGAGCGACTGCCCAGCGTGTGGCAAGCCAAAGTTTTCCAAGCAACTGACCGCTGCGGGCTTTCAGCTCAAAGGCTCGGGTTGGTATGCCACCGATTTTCGCGGTGGCTCAGGTGCAACGTCTGCGCCTGCTGCTGCGAGCGACGCGTCTTCGGGCGACACCACGGCCTCGGCCTCCACCACCGAAGCAGCGCCTGCTGCGTCGGCAGCAGGCGGTTGTGGCGCATCCTGCGCTTGCCACTGATCTTTTGACGTCTGAAAGACACCATGCCTTTTAAAAAATACCTGTTTGCTGGCCTCTTGGTCTGGACGCCCTTGGTCATCACCGTGTGGGTGCTGACTTGGCTGGTCGGCATGATGGACGGCATTTTCTACAGCGCAGCATTTCAGTTATTGCCCGAGGAGACCCTGACTTCGGTGCGTGCCGTCACGGGCTTGGGTGTGGTGCTGGTGTTTTTGATTTTGCTCATCACAGGCGCCTTGGTCTCCAACGTGGTGGGGCGCTTTGTGATGAAGTACTGGGACAAGTTGTTCACCCACATTCCGGTGGTCAAGTCCATCTATACCAGCGTCAAAAAAGTTTCGGACACCTTGTTTGCCAGCAATGGCAATGCGTTTCGTCAAGCCTTGTTGGTGCAATATCCGCGCGCAGGCGTGTGGACGGTGGCGTTTCAAACCGGTGCGCCCAGCGGTGAAGTGGCCGACAAGCTGGGTGGCGATTTTGTCAGCGTCTATGTGCCCACCACGCCCAACCCTACCAGCGGCTTCTTTTTGATGGTGCCTCGCGACGAAGTCAAGTTCCTTGATTTGTCGGTCGATCAGGCGCTGACCTACGTGATTTCTATGGGCGCAGTGTCGTCTGAGTCTTCTTCTGAACAGTAATTAACCAAGAGTAAATACAAAATGGCAATGCGTTCCCACTATTGCGGTCTGGTGACCGAAGCTTTGAGCGGTCAAACCGTGACTTTGTGCGGTTGGGTCAACCGTCGCCGTGACCACGGTGGCGTGATTTTTGTCGATTTGCGTGACCGCGAAGGCTATGTGCAAGTGGTGTGCGATCCTGATCGTCCTGAGATGTTCAAAGTGGCCGAAGACTTGCGCAACGAATTTTGTGTTCAAGTCAAAGGCTTGGTGCGCGCGCGCCCCGAAGGCACAACCAACGATGCATTGAAGAGCGGCAAGATCGAAGTGCTGTGCCATGAATTGGTGGTGCTCAACCCATCTGTCACGCCCCCCTTCCAAATTGACGACGACAACCTGTCGGAGACCACCCGTCTGACCCACCGCGTGCTGGATTTGCGCCGTCCCTATATGCAGCGCAACCTCATGCTGCGCTACAAAGTGGCGATGGAAGTGCGAAAGTACTTGGACGAAAACGGCTTTGTGGACATCGAAACCCCCATGCTCACCAAGAGCACGCCCGAAGGCGCACGCGACTACCTCGTGCCCAGCCGTGTGCATGACGGTCAGTTTTTTGCATTGCCCCAATCGCCTCAATTGTTCAAACAGTTGTTGATGGTGGCGGGCTACGACCGTTATTACCAAATCACCAAGTGTTTCCGCGACGAAGACTTGCGTGCTGACCGCCAGCCTGAATTCACCCAGATCGATATCGAAACGTCTTTCCTCACCGAAGAAGAAATTCGCGAGATGTTCCAAGGCATGATCAAGCGCGTGTTCCAACACACCATGAACATCGACTTGGGCGAGTTCCCCATCATGACCTACCAAGACGCGATGCGCTTGTACGGTTCCGACAAACCCGACTTGCGCGTGATGCTCGAATTCACCGAGTTGACCGATGTCATGGCCGATGTGGACTTCAAAGTCTTCTCCGGTGCCGCCAACATGAAGGGCGGCCGAGTGGTGGCTTTGCGCGTGCCCAAAGGCTCGGTCGAGGGCGCGGGCATCAGCCGTGGCGAGATTGACGCTTACACCGAGTTTGTCAAAATTTACGGCGCCAAGGGCTTGGCTTATATCCGCGTCAACGAGTTGGCAAAAGGACGTGACGGCTTGCAGTCGCCCATTGTCAAAAACATCCACGACACCGCGCTCAAAGCCGTGTTGGAGCGCACCGGCGCACAAGATGGCGATCTGATTTTCTTTGGTGCAGACAAGGCCAAAATCGTCAACGACGCCATCGGCGCCTTGCGCCTCAAAATTGGCCACAGCGACTTCGGCAAGAAAAACGGTTTGTTCGAAAACCGTTGGGCTCCGATGTGGGTGGTCGATTTCCCCATGTTCGAACACGACGATGAAGAAGACCGTTGGACGGCGGTTCACCACCCCTTCACCGCACCCAAGGACGGCCACGAAGACTGGATGGTCACCGCGCCCGAGAAATGCATCGCCAAAGGCTATGACATGGTCTTGAATGGCTGGGAAATTGGTGGCGGCTCGGTGCGCATTCACCGCGCTGATGTGCAACAAAAAGTGTTTGACGCCTTGAAGATCAGCCCCGAAGAAGCCCAGCTCAAATTCGGCTTCTTGCTCGACGCCCTGCAATATGGCGCGCCTCCACATGGCGGCTTGGCTTTTGGCTTGGACCGCATCATCACCTTGATGACAGGTGCAGAGTCCATCCGCGATGTGATTGCATTCCCCAAAACCCAACGCGCCCAGTGCTTGCTCACCCAAGCTCCTAGCCCCGTGGATGAAAAACAACTCCGCGAGCTGCACATTCGCTTGCGCAATTTGGAGGCGGTCAAGGCCTAAACAGCTCAGATTCTTTCATGCCAAACGCCACCCTCGGGTGGCGTTTTTTTATGTCTTTTTGGCAATCATGTCTAGGGGTTACTCCGACTGATTTATAAAAATTGCAGGCACTAACATAAAAGTAAAAAAGATTTAATAAAAAGTTTTTTGTAATCCTAAAAACACATTGACGCGATGTTGCGTCTTTCGCGCAAGGAGTTGGACATGAAGAAAAAAGGGATAGGTCTGTTGTTGGCTTTAGCCATGTTTTACATGCTGCCCTCGCAGTTGTTCGCTCAAAGTAGCGCGGCGTCTTTGAGCAGTAGTTACACACAGACGCGCTACCCCATCGTGCTGGTCCATGGCTTGTTTGGTTTTGACAACATAGGCCCAGTTGAATATTTCTACGGAATTCCAGCAGCTTTGCGCAGTGGTGGTTCCAGCGTGTATGTGACGCAAGTTTCAGCCGCGAACAGCACAGAAGTGCGTGGTGAACAATTGCTCACCCAAGTCAAGCAAATTTTGGCGGCCACGGGTGCCAGCAAAGTCAACTTGATGGGACACAGTCATGGTGCGCCTACTGCGCGTTATGTCGCCTCGGTTCGCCCTGACTTGGTGGCCTCGGTCACCAGCATTGGCGGTGTGAACCAAGGCGCACCGTTTGCAGATGTCATCTTGAGCGTGGCTCCTCCCGGTAGTTTGGCTAATGCGGTGATCGTTGCGGCGGTCAATAGCTTCGCGCAGTTCCTCAATGGTTTGTCAAATCAGGTTTATTTGCCACAAAACTCACTGGCGGCCGCCCAGTCGCTGAGTACTGCTGGCTCTGCTAAATTTAATCAAGCCCATCCTTGGGGGGTGCCTACCTCTGCCTGTGGTGAAGGCGCCTACAACGCACGCGGCGTCGCTTACTACTCGTGGGGTGGTGCGCAAACGAAAACAAACTTTATGGATCCATTGGATGATCCATTGAATGCCGTTTCTATATTGTTTTGGGGCGCTAAAAATGATGGTTTGGTGAGCAGTTGCTCCAGTCACTTGGGCATGGTCATACGTGACGATTACAGAATGAATCATGCAGACTTGACGAATCAGACGACGGGTCTTGTGGCTTGGAACGAAACCAACCCCACTACCGTGTACCGCCTACATGCCAATCGGCTCAAAATCGCTGGCTATTGAGATGGCGCACCATGATGAAGCGCCTAAGTCGAACTAAAACGGGCGTGCTGGTGGTGGTGGGGTTGATGTGTTTGGGGGCGCTGTTTTTACGGCTCAACCCCGAAACTGTTTCGCGGTGGGTTGACGGTCAAGAGCCGATGCCTTTTGCACATTCCCTTCAGGGTACACAGCCCGACGGAGGTTTGCAGATTTTTGGCAACATACCCTCTGTGGGAACGGTCAACTCGGCTGAATTGCCCAACGATGCACTCAAGCGTTTCTTTGACTACTACCTCAGCACATTGGGTGAAGCCGATGAGGCCGCCGTTCTGAGCAAAATCCGACAGGAAATTGACAAAAGCATGTCGGCGACACATGCGCGCGCAGCCCGAGAATTGTTGGGCAGGTATGTGGCCTACAAAAAGGCGTTGGATAAACTGGCCCAAGAACTGGGACGTGATGGACAAGCTACCGAAGCTAGCGTAGTCAGCATACGTAAACGTTTTGAAGGCATGCGAAAACTGCGCGCCGAGTTTTTCGATGCGCGCGAATACAACGACATGTTTGGCGCGGAAGAAGCCTACGACAGCTTGGCTTTGTCACAGCTTGAAATTACCCAAAATGCACAATTAACACAAGCTCAAAAAGCCGAGCGACTCAAAGCACTCCAAGAGGGCATGCCCGCCGACTTAAAAAATGAACTCGAAGCTCCCTACAAAGTGGTTCATCTTCAAAATCAAGTGGATCAGCTTCGTGAAAAAGGGGGCAGCGAAGACGACATTTACAGGCTACGTGCGCAGGCCTTGAACCCTGAAGCTGCGGCACGCTTAGGCGATGTGGATCGAGAGGCGGCGGCTTGGAAGGGGCGAATATCCCAATACCTTGCTGACAGACAACGCATATTGCAATCCAACGACAGCGCCGCCCAACAGCAAGAAGCCTTGCAGCAATTGCAACTGCAACAATTTTCTGCGCAAGAACGTCCTAGGTTGACGGCATATGAGGGTCAGTATTAAGCGAAATAGAGCGCTCAAATTTTTTTAAAAGATTTGTAAAAAATGAGTAGCTGTGATCGACTAGTATTAACCCTGAATGACTGAACAACTTTTCCCGACCCAAACCTACAAATTACCCACTGCAACACGCAGCCTAGCTTTCAGCAGTGTGGGGGATGCGCTGGCGCCTCATGTCTTGCTGTGCCTGCCGGGTTTGCTGGAGACACGGGTCAGTTTTGATGCTTTGCTGCACACCGCGCAAACAACGAATGGCTTGCGTGTGGTGAGTCTGGATTTGTGTGGCCGTGGCGATTCGCAGGCCTTAGCCAAGGGTGAGACCTACTGTATGTCGCAGTATCTGCAAGACTGCACGCATTTCATCCGCGATGTCTTGATTCCTCAAGGTCAAGCCGCGCCGCGCATCAGCCTGTTGGGTACGAGCATGGGTGGCATATTGGCAATGTATTTGTCACAAAACCCACTCTTAGGGATCAAGGCCATCTTTTTGAACGATGTGGGTCTGAGCCTGAATTGGATGTCGATTTACGGCCTCTACGGGAGCATGAAAGTCAATGGGCGCATGCCTGACGCGCAGGCTTTGGCCAAGCAACTCAAAGTCAGCGAAGCGGTGGTGTTGGCGGTGCAATCGCCCACGCACTTTGACTTGCCCTACAAAAAAGACTGGAAAGGCATGCGCTTTGTGCAGGTCTTGAATGGCTTTACGGGCGAGTTACGCTTGGTTTATGGCAATGAATCCGGCGTGTGCTTGAGCACGCAAGTGGCCGAGTTACAAACGCATTTCCCCAAGGCCAAGGTGTTGGCGGTGGCGGGTGCCAAACATCCTGTGCCATTTGATGCCAAGACGATTGCCTTTTTGCTCAAAGGCTTGGGCACGGTGGCCGCTAAACCGCAAGAAAAAGTGGCTGAAATGGTTTGGGAGACTCTGCCAAAAGCGGAACAATCACCCACGCAAACGCGACCTGTGCCAATCGAAATTCCGCTTCCCGACATTGCGCCGATATTGCTCACTCCCAGCGATGTTCAAACCATTGCGCAAGAGGTACGTCACACCCAGTCGGGCTGGTTGAGCTGGCTCAAGCGGCAGTTAAAACCCAAAGCGAAGTAATTTCTTTGACGCGAAAAGCGTGCAAGCTGTCTTGCGCGTCGTTGACTTTGCTGTGGCGCGGTGCAATGTCGTGCCGGGCTTTGATTTGCAAACCCGCTTGCGCAATCCAGTCGAGCAAACTTTGGCGCGGGCGCAATTCCAAGTGCTCGGCCAAGTCGGACAAAATCAACCAGCCTTCGCCCGAAGGGTTCAAATGCGCTCGCAGTCCTTGCAAAAAGCCGCACAACATGCGGCTGTCTTCGTCGTAAATCGCGTGTTCAAGTGCCGAGCTGGGGCGGGCGGGAAGCCACGGGGGGTTGCACACAATCAAGTCGGCTTGCTGGGCTGGAAATAAATCGGCTTGCAACAACTCGACGCGCGGGTTGAGTTTCAAGCGGCTCAGGTTGTCTTTGGCGCAGGCCAAGGCGCGTGGATCTTGGTCTGTGGCGATGATGCCTTGCACACCGCGCCGCGCCAAGATGGCTGAGAGCACGCCTGTGCCCACACCAATGTCAAAGGCCATGCCGCTCTTGTCTAAACAGGCTGGGGGCAAGGGTGCTTGTGCCACCAAATCCAAGTATTCGCCGCGCACTGGCGAGAACACGCCGTAATGCGGATGAATGCGGTTGAGCGGTGGCACGCCCAGCGCTGCGATTTCAAGCCCTTTTTTGCGCCACTCATGCGCGCCCACCAAACCCAGCAGTTCACGCAATGACACCATGCAGGCTTGGCCATCTGTTGGCCCCCAAGCCTCGGTGCAGGCCTGACGCAAGTCGGGTGCGCGTCGCAGTGGAATGCTGTAGTCGGCGTCCATTGGAATCAACAACTGACCCAAAACGCGGGCGCGCTGACCCAAGGCTTGCCGATGCAAATTGAAGGCCTGTGCAGGCGAAACAGGGGGAGCTGGTTTTTTGCTTTTCTTGGCTTTGGGTTCGAGGCGGCGCACCAAGGCTTGCAAGAGTTGACGTGCGTTTTGAAAATCACCTTGCCACAGCAGCCCGGTGCCTTCGCAGGCCAATCGGTAGGCGCTGTCGGCGCTCATTGTGTCATCGGCAGAAACCATGCGTCGTGGCTGGGGAAGGCCGTTATGGCTGCGCCAAATGAGGTTTGTGGAGGGAGTTTCTGAGGCGCTAAGTGTCATTCGGTGGCATTCTTTAAACTGGCATCATCCTAGCTTGTTCACGTCCGCGCATTCATGACCACCTTTACCGTCGCTACTTACAACATTCACAAAGGCGTGCAGGGTTTGGCGTTGGCGCGTCGGCTGGAAATTCACAACCTCGGCCATGCGGTGGAAATGCTCGATGCAGATGTGGTGTGTTTGCAAGAGGTGCGCGGTTTCAATCACCAACAGGCCAAACGCTTCCAGCATTGGCCACCCATGGGGCAAGCCGATTTTCTAGCGCCATTAGGCTATGAAGCCATCTACCGCTCCAACGCCATCACACGTCACGGCGAGCACGGCAATGCGTTGCTGAGCCGCTGGCCGATCTTGGCGCACAGCCATGAAAACATCTCTGACCACCGCTTTGAGCAACGTGGTTTGTTACACGTCACGCTGCAAGTGCAAGGGCGCGAGCTGCATGTCATCGTCGTGCATTTGGGGCTGTTGCCCGCCAGCCGCGTGCGACAAATTGAGCAATTGCAGCGCTACATCGTGCGCCATGTGCCGCCAAACCAAGCCTTGGTGGTCGCGGGAGACTTCAATGATTGGGGGCGCACCATCACGCGTTTGATGACAGACTTTGGTTGCCAAGCGCCACCCACGCAAGCCTTGGCGACCTTTCCCTCTCGCTTGCCGCTGGCTCAGCTCGACCACGTCTATGTGCGCGGCTTGCACTTGGTGAATCAGTTTGTACCCAAAGGTCGCTACTGGGCGCGTTTGTCAGACCACTTGCCGCTGGTGGTGACCTTGGCGTGGGAGCCCGCATGAAGTCCACTTCTAGCTTGCAGCTCTTGCGCGGTAGTGTGGAATTTTTTCCTGCCCTCATTCAAGCCATCAACGCCGCCGAGCACGAGGTGTATTTGGAAACCTACATCTTCGATGTGCGCGGTGCGGCACAAGATGTCGCTCAAGCCTTGGAGAACGCCGCCCTTCGCGGTGTTGCTGTGTGTGTATTGGTCGATGGCGTGGGTACCGGTGCCATCGCTGAGCCTTGGGCTGAGCGTTTTGATCTGGCTGGTGTGGTTTGGCGTGTCTATTCACCCGCTAGTGTGTTGGTGTCTTGGCAACGCAACCGTTGGCGGCGCTTGCACCGCAAGCTGTGTGTGGTCGATGCGCAGATTGCCTTTTGCGGGGGCATCAATTTATTGGACGACTTCTTAGACCCCCATCTCAATACGTGGATGCAGCAGCCCAGACTTGACTATGCCTTGCGCATCGAAGGCGAGTTGGTCGCCGCCATCGACGACACCGTCAAGCAGCTTTGGCAGCGCCTGCAAGCCCTCAAGGCGTGGCAAAAACAACAACTGGGCTCGGCTTTGCAGTCTTGGTTCAGGGCTGAACAAATTCATGCCCTCAAGCCCGCTCGCCACCAAGCACAGTTGGTGCTGCGTGACAATGTGCGCCATCGGGTGCAAATCGAGCGAGCGTATCGAAAAGCCATTGGCTCGGCGCACCATGACATTGTGCTGGCTTGCGCATTTTTCTTCCCCGGTTTGCGCTTGTTGCGTGCCTTGGTGGAAGCGGCCAAGCGGGGCGTGCGGGTGCGCTTATTGATGCAAGGGCATTACGAATATTGGGTGTCCTATCGTGCGACGCGCCAGTTGTACGGCCAATTATTGGCGGCGGGCGTGGAAATTTACGAATACCAGGCCAGCTTTTTGCACGCCAAGGTGGCGGTGATTGATGTGCACTGGCTTACCGTCGGTTCTTCCAATCTTGATCCCTTGAGTCTTTTGCTCGCCCGCGAAGCCAACATCGTCACCCACGACAAAAGCTTGGCTGACAGCCTTCATCAGAGCCTGTCTGAGGCCATCGAGCAAGGTGCGGTGCGGGTTGATCCCGGTAAATACCTCGCACGGGCTTGGCCAGAGCGGCTGGGAGATGCGCTAGCCTCTGCGCTATTGCGTTTTGGCGTGTTTTTGACGGGACAACGCTACTGACTGCGGGGCTTTGCGTTCACTGCTACCATCGACAACTATGAACGCAAAAGACACCTTCGAGGGCACGCCCGTCTCCGTCAAAATCCGCGAACGCTTGGCCGCTGCCCGCAAGCGCTTCCACTCCAACGACAACATTGCCGAGTTCATCCAACCCGGCGAGTTAGAAGCTTTGTTGGACGAAGTGGAAACCAAAATGAAAGGCGTGCTCGATAGCTTGGTCATCGACACCGAGCACGACCACAACACCGGCGACACTGCGCGGCGGGTTGCCAAAATGTATTTGCAAGAGGTGTTCAAAGGCCGCTATGTCAAAGCGCCGGCCATCACCGAATTCCCCAATGCCGAGCATCTCAATGAGTTGATGATCGTCGGCCCCATCACCGTGCGCAGTGCTTGCAGCCACCACTTTTGCCCCGTCATCGGCAAAATTTGGATAGGCGTGCTGCCCAACGAACGCACCAACGTCATTGGCCTGTCCAAATACGCGCGCTTGGCCGAATGGGTCATGGGTCGCCCGCAAATCCAAGAAGAAGCCGTGGTGCAACTGGCTGACCTCATCCAAGAAAAAACCCAGCCCGATGGCTTGGCCATCGTCATGGAAGCCAGTCATTTCTGCATGTCTTGGCGCGGCGTCAAAGACATGGACAGCAAGATGATCAACTCCGTCATGCGCGGTGCCTTCTTGAAAGACCCCAACTTGCGCCGTGAATTTTTGTCCCTCATTCCCAAAGGTTGATGCCATGCTCGTTCGTCTGTTGTATGTGAGCCGTTCCGTCAAACCCGAAACGCCTGAGCAAACCGAGGCCATCCTCAATAGCTCACGCGAGCACAACATTGGCAACGGCATCACCGGTGTGCTGTGCTTTGGCGGCGGCATTTATTTGCAAGCCATCGAGGGCGGGCGCAACCAAGTCAATGCGCTCTACAGCCACATCGTCAAAGACCCGCGTCACAAAGACGTGGTCATCTTGGACTACCAAGAAATCTCCGAGCGCCGCTTTGGCGGCTGGACTATGGGACATGTGCGTTTGGACAAACTCAATCCGTCCATCGTGCTGAAATACTCCGAAACACCGGTGCTCGACCCCTATTCGGTCTCTGGCCAAGTCTCTTTCGCCTTGCTCGAAGAGCTGATGGCCACAGCGTCCATCATTGGCCGCGCTTAACGACGCATCGCTTGCGTGAGCACCACAGCACATGCTTGGGGCTGACATGACGCAAGCCTTTTTGGTCGGCTGCGATTTCAGCAGCAGCCCCAGCAAACGCAAACCCATCGTCGTCGCCATAGGCGCGTCGCAAGCGGGGCGGGTTCAGCTCAAGCAATTGCTGCGTTTTGACACGCTGTCTGGCTTTGCCGATTGGTTGAGCCAACCGCAGGCTTGGGTCGGCGGCTTTGACCTGCCCTTTGGCTTGCCACGGGAGTTGGTGCAGCACTTGGGCTGGCCCAACGATTGGCTGGCCTGTATGCGCCACTTCTGTGCCTTGAGCCGCCCTGACATTCGCCAAACTTTCAAAGCCTTTTGCGATGCGCGGCCTGTGGGCGGCAAATTTGCCCATCGCGCCACCGACGGACCTGCGGGATCAAGCCCTTCCATGAAGTGGGTCAACCCGCCCGTGGCTTATATGCTGCATGCGGGCTTGCCCTTGTTGCTCGATGCAGGTGTGAACTTACCGCGTTTGCATGTGCCCTGCGCTGAGCAAGACACTGTGCAGCGCGTGGCGCTTGAGGCTTATCCGGGCTTGCTGGCGCGCGAGCTGATTGGCAACACCAGCTACAAAAGCGACGACAAAGCCAAACAGACACCTGAGCGGCTCATCGCCCGCAAGCAGCTTCTGCAAGCCTTGGAATTGGGGCAGACACGGCTCCATATGCGTCTCAAACTTACCCATGCGCAGCACGATACTTTGGTGGATGATGCCAGCGGTGACAGCTTAGACGCCGTGTTGTGCATGGTGCAAGCCGCTTGGGCTCTGGCGCGGTATGAAGCAGGGGATGCGCACTACGGATTACCCGCCTGTGATCCACTCGAAGGTTGGATTGTGACTGCTTGAATTCAGGCTGAGTTTCGAGTACAAACTATCAATCGCTGGAATCAATTGATTGAGGTGAATAAACATTAGATTCTGCTGGCTCAGAAGTTATGAAACTTTTAATACTAATAAGAAATTAAAAATTTAAAGTAATTTATATAAAAAGTTTTCAAATATCTAATAAGATATTAGAGAAACTTTTTCTTGTAATTTGTAGTCGAGTTTTAATCAAGCCCTGAATCTCACTTCCATCGCAGCAATGTCAGTCTCCACGCCAACCCCAGCCCTTGACTCGATCGATGAGTTACTTTTATTTCGACTGACGCTACTCTCCGCACAAGCAAGTGCCTTGGTGGTGCGATTGTGTGAAGGGCAGTTTGGCATCACCCGACGCGAGTGGCGAGTCCTAGGTTTGTTGCATGGAAACGACGGAATGACGCCCTCAGCATTGGCCGACCATGTGCAGCTCGACCGCGCACGTACTTCGCGAGCCATTGGCTCATTGGTCAAAAAACGCCTCATCGTGCGCGAGATCAACCAGTCAGACCGCCGAGGTGCCAACCTTCTGCTCACGCCCTCTGGCCGGCAGCTCTACCAAGATTTGATGCCGCATGTCAAAGACATCAACCGTCGCATTTTGAGCGTATTGAATCAAGACGAAATGCAGCAGCTGGAGGCTTGGATACAAAAACTCTACGAGAGCACGCAAGAGCTCAACATTGAGCTGTCGCCCAATTTTCTTAAAACCTACCAAATGCACGGCGGACGTGATGTCACGCCAAGATCGGTGTTGGATTGATCACGTGGCGTGATGATTGCCACACACGGGGCAATCGTGCTGACGGCGCACGCCAATCTCGCTCCAAGCTAAGTTGCGCGCATCGAGCATTTGAAGTTTGCCCACAAACTCAGATTTCATGCCGCTCAAAATCTTGACGGCCTCTAGCGCTTGCAAACTGCCAATGACACCGACCAAAGGCGCTAACACACCCATCGTGGCGCAACGAATCTCGGGCGGTGGTGTATCAGGTGCAAACACGCAGGCATAGCAAGGTGAATCAGGGTCACGCGAGTCATAAACTGCCAATTGCCCATCCATGCGGATGGCCGCACCCGACACCAAAGGCACTTTGTGTTTGACGCAAGCCGCATTGATGGCCTGGCGGGTTTCGAAGTTATCGCAACAGTCCAACACCACCTGAGCCGTTGGTACCAAAATGTCTAAGGCCGCAGCATCCAAGCGTTGCGCAAGAGCGCTCACTTGGACCTCTGGGTTGAGTGCGTGCAGTGACTGCTTCGCCGACTCGACCTTGGCGTGTCCCACGCGTGCTGTGGTGTGGGCAATTTGACGCTGCAAATTGGTCAAGTCCACCACGTCATCGTCAACCAAGGTGATGTGTCCGACCCCGGAAGCAGCCAAATACATGGCCGCTGGTGAGCCTAAACCGCCAGCGCCCACAATGAGTGCGTGACTTTGGCAGAGCTGCTGCTGTCCCTCAATGCCCAACTCGTCCAGCAAGATGTGGCGCGAGTAGCGCAGCAATTGCTCATCGTTCACGGCGTGTTCACTCAGTTGTCTTTGGGCGGCTCGGGTGGGCGTTCGGTTTGAGTTTTGCTCACCAGAACGGCTTGTCCTTTGAGTTTGTTGAGCGCTTGCTTGAGTTGGAAGTCTTCGTTGCTGCCAAACTCTGGAATCTTGCGATCACTGTTGGGCTTTTTGGCGTCTTCTTCCAGCTTTTTGATGGCTTCGTCGCGGGCTTTTTCGCGCTCTTTGGTTTTGGCTTTGTCTTCAGCGTCTTGACCGCTCAAGAGGTGTTTGTCCAAGTCGGCTTCGCGCATGCGCAAGACGGCAAATGGGCTGCCTTCGGCGGTTTCGTCCACCAACACATCGGGCACGATGCCTTTGGCTTGGATGGAGCGGCCGCTGGGCGTGTAGTAACGCGCAGTGGTGATTTTCAAAGCTGTATCAGGGCCGAGTTGGCGCACGGTTTGCACCGAGCCTTTGCCAAAAGTTTGGCTGCCCATGATGGTGGCGCGTTTGTGGTCTTGTAGGGCACCCGAAACAATCTCGCTGGCCGAGGCTGAGCCTTCGTTGACCAAGACGATCAGGGGCACCGTTCTGAAGATGCCGCGCGTGGTTTGGTGCAATTTGGCAATCGGGTCGTTGCTGCTGCTGCGGCGGTAGAACTCGGGCTGGGTTTTGTAGACAAACTTGCTCTCAGCCAATTGACCGTTGGTGGACACAACCGCCACGTTTTCAGGCAAAAAGACGGCAGAAATGGCGACCGCTGCATCGAGCAAACCGCCCGGATCATTGCGCAAATCGAGCACCAAGCCTTTGATCTTGGGATCTTCTTTGTAAATGTCTTCAAGCTTTTGAACGAAGTCGTCTACCGAGCGTTCTTGGAATTGGCTCAGGCGAATCCAGCCGTAGCCGGGCTCGATGACCTTGCCTTTGACGCTTTGCGTCTTGATTTCTTCACGAACGATGGTGACTGGGAAAGTGCGGTTTTCATCTTTGCGAAAGATGGTCAGCAAGACTTTGGTGCCGGGCTCGCCACGCATACGTTTGACGGCATCGTTGAGCGAGAGGCCTTTGACTGCGGTGTCATCAATTTTTGTGATCAAGTCGCCTGACTTCATACCAGCGCGAAACGCGGGTGAGCCTTCGATGGGCGAGACCACTTTGACCAAACCGTCTTCCTGTGTGATTTCAATGCCCACGCCCACAAAACGACCCGTCGTGCCTTCACGGAACTCTTTGAAGGTTTTTTTATCGTAGTACTGTGAATGCGGGTCAAGACTGGCCACCATGCCCATGATGGCGTCGTTGATGAGTTTTTTCTCGTCGACGGGCTCAACATAGTCACTTTTGACCATGCTGAAAACGGCGGCAAGCTGTTGCAGCTCCTCCAGCGGCAGCGGCGACATGTTGGAGCGCGCTGTGGTTTGAATGGAGACCGTGGTTAGAACGCCGGTGAGTGCGCCTAAGGAAATCCAGCCTGCGATCTTGAGTTTTTGCCCCATGATGACCTTGCAAATTTTTGTAATCAGAATCTTCTCAATATACAACGCAAATTGATGCAGCGTTGTAAAGTGGTTTTATGCTTTTCCTTGAGCCGCAACTGCCGCAGCCGCTTGGGCGGCAGCTTGCGCGTCGCCCAAGTAGTAGTGGCGAATGGGCTTGAGGTTGGCGTCGAGCTCGTACACGAGTGGAATTCCGTTCGGAATGTTCACGCCAACTATTTCGTCATCTGAAATATCATCCAAATATTTGACCAACGCACGGATGGAATTGCCATGTGCGGCGACGACAAGCCGTTTACCAGCTTTGATCGCTGGGGCCATCGATTCATTCCAAAAAGGAATCACGCGCGCCACGGTGTCTTTGAGGCATTCGGTCAGCGGAACATCTTGCGGATTGCGGGCGTAGCGGATGTCAGTGCGCTCACAGCGCGGGTCGGTGGCTTCAAGTGCAGGCGGGGGCGTGTCATAGCTGCGTCGCCAAACCAAGACTTGCTCGTCGCCGAATTGTTTGGCCATGTCGGCTTTGTTGAGACCTTGCAGTGAACCGTAGTGGCGTTCATTGAGTCGCCATGTCTTGAGTATGGGCAACCAAGTGCGATCCATTTCATCCAGCGTCAGCCACAGGGTTCGGATGGCGCGTTTTAAGACGCTGGTGTAGGCCACGTCGAACTCAAAACCCTCGGCCTTGAGCAATCGTCCCGCATTTTGGGCTTGCGCTACGCCGGTGGGGGTGAGGTCAACATCGGTCCAGCCGGTGAAGCGGTTTTCAAGATTCCAAGTGGATTCGCCGTGGCGAATTAATACGAGCTTGTACATGGTGTGGTTTGATTCAGCAATCAGTGTCAAATAGGTTTAGGCGAGTGATTTTAGAATGACGGGCTTTCTCAAAATTTTCAACTCACCCTGAACTGGACTTATCCGTGAAATTCATTATCGACAATTGGATGTTGCTGGCCATCGCACTTAGCAGCGGCGCTTTGCTCATGTGGCCTGTGATTCAAGGCGCAACAGGCACGGGGATGCTGCCTGCGCAACTCGTGCAATCGATGAACCGCGATAAAGCCTTGGTGATCGATGTATGCGAACCCGAAGAGTTCGCGCAAGGCCATGTGGTCAATGCCATCAACGTGCCGCTGGCGCAATTGCAAACCCGCTTGAGCGTGGTGGCCAAAAACAAATCTCAGCCTGTGGTGTTTGTTTGTGCTGCAGGTAAGCGCTCACAAACAGCTTTGGCAGAGGCCAAAAAACTGGGTTATGAGCAGGTCAATTCTTTGCAAGGCGGACTCAAAGCTTGGAAAGAGGCTAATCTTCCAGTTTCTAAAGCCTAAGTTGCAACCAAGGAGTCAGCCATGCAAGCCGTCAAGATGTACACCACCGCCGTTTGTCCTTTTTGCATCAGGGCCAAGCAAATTTTGAAGTCCAAAGGCGTGAGTGAAATTGAAGAAGTGCGCATTGATGCGCTGCCCGAACAGCGCGATCACATGATGAAAATCACGGGTCGGCGCACTGTGCCGCAAATCTTCATTGGCGACACGCACGTGGGCGGCTGCGACGACTTGATCGCGCTCGACAGCCGAGGCGAATTGATGCCGCTTTTGAATGCATGAGCCTCAAGCTGACATAATAAGTATTCTTGTTTCCTTGCCCGTTTGGAAATCAGCCAAGCGGGCTTTTATTTGCAGAAAGAAATTAACGTCATGGCGACCTCCTCTGAAAACAATACCCCTATTCAAACTGCAGACCAAGCCAATGCGCCTGTGTTTCAGATTCAGCGTATTTATTTGAAAGACATGTCGCTGGAGCAACCCAATTCGCCAGCTATTTTGACCGCGCAAGAGCAACCGGCCTTGGACATTCAATTGGCCGTGGGCATTGAGCAAGTGGTTGAAGGCATCACCGAAGTGACCGTGACCGCGACCGTGACCACCAAAATTCAAGACAAAGTGGTGTTCTTGGTAGAGGCCAAACAAGCTGGCATTTTCGAAATCCGCAACTTGCCCGAAGACCAAACCGGTCCCGTCATGGGCATTGCTTGCCCACAAATCATCTACCCCTACTTGCGCGGCAATGTGGCCGATGTCATCCAACGCGCTGGCTTTCCGCCTGTGCATTTGGCTGAAATCAACTTCCAAGCCATGTACGAACAACAAGTGCAGCAAGCACAAAGCACCACGCAGTAATGCGCATCGCGGTTCTAGGCGCTGGCGCGTGGGGTACGGCGCTGGCTATTCATGCCGGAGCGCGCCACGAGGTCAGCCTGTGGGCGCGCGACCCACATCAAGCCCAAGCCATGCAGGCGGCCAGAGAAAACACCCGGTATTTGCCGGGCATCGCTTTCTCTGAGGGTTTGCAGGTCAGTTCACAAGCTTTGCGCGATTGCTTGCCCAACCAAGACGTGGTGGTGATTGGCTCGCCCATGAGAGCATTGCGCGGCTTGCTCACCCACATTGCTCCGTTGGTCACAGACCAAGTGCCCGTGGCTTGGCTGTGCAAAGGCTTTGAAGCAGCACACGACGGCCAAGCCTGCTTGGCGCATGAAGTGCAAGCCAGCGTTGCGCCGCAAATGCGCGGCGCAGTACTGAGTGGCCCCAGCTTTGCGCAAGAGCTGGCATTGGGCAAACCGACCGCCTTGGTGGCCGCCAGCGTCCATTCAGACGTGCAGAGCTTGTTGGTGCAAGCTCTGCACATGAACAGCTTGCGCGTCTACGCCAACGACGATGTGGTGGGCGTGGAAGTGGGCGGCGCGGTGAAAAACGTGTTGGCCATTGCCACAGGCCTATGCGATGGCTTGGACTTGGGGCTCAACGCCCGCGCTGCGCTCATCACCCGAGGCTTGGCGGAAATTACCCGCTTGGGCGTGGCCTTAGGAGCCAAGGCTGAAACCTTCATGGGCTTGTCTGGCTTGGGCGACTTGGTGCTCACCGCCACGGGCGACTTGAGCCGTAACCGCAAAGTTGGGCTCGCCTTGGCACAAGGCCTGAGCCTGCAACAAGCCACTGACGCGCTCGGTCATGTGGCTGAAGGCGTCTACTGCGCCCGCACCGTGGTGCATCGCGCCCAAACCTTGGGTGTTGACATGCCCATCGCTCAAGCCGTGGTGGCTTTGTTGGATGGGCACATCAATGCCCAGCAAACCGTGGGTATGTTGATGGGGCGGGGAGCCAAGTACGAGCGTTGATCTCGGCTGGCTATCAGGTCAATTCCAAGTTATCAATCAATCGCGTCTTGCCCAGCCGCGCCGCGCCCAAAACCACCAAGGGCTCATGGCATGCGCCATGGATGGGTGACAAATCGTGTTGCTTGCGCACCGTCAAGTAGTCGGGTTGCCAGCCGCGTTGCGTCAAGCTGTGCATGGCGTGGGCTTCGGCGGCGGCTACGTCGAGTGTTCCGCTGGCGTTGCCTTGCTTGATGGTCTGCGCCAATTCGCGCAGGGTGCGCGACAAATGCACGGCTTCGTTGATCTCGGCGGCACTCAAGTAGCCGTTGCGCGAACTCAAAGCCAAGCCCGATTCGGCGCGACGGGTTTCGCCGCCGACGATCTCCATGGGCAGCGCCATTTGTTGCACCATGCGGCGAATGACCATGAGCTGCTGGTAGTCTTTTTTGCCGAACACGGCCAATTGCGGTTGCACACAGTTGAAGAGTTTGTGCACCACGGTGCTCACGCCGACAAAAAATCCGGGCCGAAATGCACCTTCCAAAATATCGGCCAATTCGGCGGGCGGGTGAACTTTGAAGACTTGCGGCTCAGGGTAGAGGTCTTGTTCCGTGGGCGCAAACACAATGTCGCAACCTTGGGCTTGCAAGAGTTCGCAATCGCGCTCAAAGGTGCGCGGGTAGCTGTCAAAGTCTTCGTGCGGGGCAAATTGCAAACGGTTGACGAAGATGCTCGCCACCACCGCGCCGCTGGCGCTTTGGGCGTCCACGCGTTGGCGGGCAATCTGCGCCAAATCCAAATGGCCTTGATGCAAGTTGCCCATGGTGGGGACAAAGGCGCGGTAGGCGACGGGTTGCAGCAAGCTGCGCAGTTCGGCGATGGTGTGGACGATTTTCATGGCGGCAATCAGGCCCAAGCGTGCAGTGTGTTGTCGGGGAATGAGCCGTCTTTGACGGCGGCAACATAGGCGCTCATGGCGGCTTGCACACTGTCGCGCCCGGCCATGAAATTGTGGACAAACTTGGGGTTCTTGCCCAAGTTCACGCCCAGCATGTCGTGCATGACCAGCACTTGTCCGGCTGTGCCGTTACCCGCGCCAATGCCAATGGTGTGGCAGTGCGGCAGTTCTTGGGTGAGTTGTGCGGACAAGCCTGCGGGCACCATCTCTAGCACCAACATGGCTGCGCCTGCGTCTTGCAAGGCCAGCGCGTCTTGGCGCAGGCGTTGTGCGGCTGCGTCACCTCGGCCTTGCACGCGGTAGCCGCCCAAGGCATGAACGGTTTGCGGCGTCAGCCCCAAATGTGCACACACAGGAATGCCGCGCTCCACCAAAAAGCGGGTGGTTTCAGCCGTCCAGCCGCCGCCTTCGAGCTTGACCATGTGCGCGCCGGCTTGCATGAGCGACGCTGCGCTGCGCAAGGCTTGTTCGTGCGACTCGTGGTAGCTGCCAAAGGGCAAATCGCCAATCACCCACGCCGTGCCTTGCACCCGTTGCAAGCCGCGCACCACGCTGGCTACGTGGTAGCTCATGTCGCTCAAGCTGACGCCAACGGTGCTTTGCAGGCCTTGGCAGACCATGCCCAGCGAGTCGCCAACCAAGATGCATTCCACACCCGCCGCATCGGCCACGGCAGCAAAGGTGGCGTCATAGGCGGTGAGCATGGTGATTTTTTCACCGCGTGCGCGCAAGTCGTTCAGGCGCGGCAGGCTGATGGGTTTGCGCGCAGCCACGGGAGAGGCTGGCGGCAGCGTGCCGTAAGGCGTGGCGGTGGTGTGTGCGTCTGGAGTGGTCATGTGGGGCATGCGCCAATGCTAAAAAAACGGAAAAAGGAGGGCAAGCCCGAGCTTAACTGGGCGTGTAGGCCAAGCGCACGTAAATCGGCGCAAAGGCCTCGGCTTGGGTGATTTCAATCAAGGTTTCTTTGGCCAACTCCAGCAAGGCGATGAAGGTCACCACCAGCACAGGCACGCCCAAGTTGGGGTCAAAGAGTTTTTCAAATTCCACAAAGCGCTGGCCTTGGAGTTTGCGCAAAACAATGCTCATGTGCTCGCGCACCGAGAGTTCTTCGCGTGAAATTTTGTGGTGTTGTACCAGCTTGGCGCGTTTCAAAATATCGGCCCACGCGTGCTGCAACTCCACCACATGCACATCGGGAAAACGCGGCTGCAAGGACTGCTCGATGTAGACCTGGGCACGCAAAAAATCGCGGCCAAACTGCGGCACGTCGTTGAGCTTGGCGGCGGCCAGCTTCATTTGCTCGTATTCGAGCAAGCGGCGCACCAACTCGGCACGCGGGTCTTCGGGTTCTTCGCCTTCGGCCACCTTTTTGGGCGGCAGCAACATGCGCGATTTGATCTCGATCAGCATTGCTGCCATGAGCAAGTACTCGGCGGCCAATTCCAAATTGCGGTTGCGGATTTCGTCGACATAGCTCAAATACTGGCGCGTGAGCGCGGCCATGGGAATGTCGAGGATGTTGAAGTTTTGTTTGCGAATCAAATACAGCAACAAATCCAGCGGCCCTTGAAACGCTTCCAAGAACACTTCGAGCGCGTCGGGCGGAATGTACAAATCCTGCGGCATGGCAAACAGCGGTTCGCCATACAAACGCGCCACGGCCACGTTGTCAATCACCTCGGGCAAGGCGCTGGACATGGGCGCGTCGTCGCGCTCGCCATGCGGCACAACGCCTGAGCTTGAGCGGTCAGCGTGGGGTAGGTGGGTGCTCACAGAAACAATAACTAGCGTTGACTTGCGCCGCGCCGATTAGGCGTTGGTCTGGTAGACATAGGGCTTTTGCGCCACGCGAGCCGCTTGTGTTTCTTGCTGCACGCTGCGGTCTACTTTTTTGTCCCACAACAAGGCGCGGCCATCGCGTTGGCTTTGTTCGAGTTGTGGATTTTTGGCCTTGAGCGATTCGATGAATTGCGTGGCTTCAGAGGTGTAGTGGGCGCGTTGAAAAATAGACATGAGGTTTTCCTTGGGGAAAGAGGGCTGATTTTAGCGATCCAGCGCCAGCGCCAAACCTTGGGGCAAATCGGCTGCCAAATCAGCCTCCGATACCAGTTGTAACAAACCGCTGCGCTGGGCAATGTCCAGCGGTTGATGCGCCAAGCCGCACAGCACCAAGCGCACGTTTTTCTTTTGGCAAGCGCGCGCCAAGGCCAGCAGCACGTCGGAGCCCGAGGAATCGACGTAAATCAGGTTTTTCAAATCCAGCACCAAGACCTGTTCGGGCAGGTGTTCTTGCATGTCTTCAATCAATTTGACGGCACCAAAAAACAAAGCACCATAAAGCCTGTGGGCTTGAATGCGGCCTTCATGCCCCGTCAATTCAGGGAATTGCAAAGCCGTGACCGATTCAGCGCGGGTTAGGCTGGAGATTCGGTAAATAAAGGTCAGGCAGGCGGCCATCAGCCCAACTTCGACCGCCACCGTCAAATCGACCACCACAGTGAGCAAAAAAACCGCCAGCAAGGTGATGCGGTAAGGCATACGGTATTGGCGCAAATGCACAAACTCACGCCATTCGCCCATGTTCCACGCCACGAACATCAAAATGGCCGACAACGCCGCCAGCGGCACATGGCCTGCCAGTGGCGCGGCCAGTGCCATGATGATGAGCAAACTCAGCGCATGCACCATGCCGGCGATGGGGCTGTTGCCGCCATTTTTGACATTGGTGACGGTGCGCGCAATCGTGCCAGTGGCGGGCATGCCGCCAAAAAACGGCGTCACAAAATTGGCAATGCCTTGCGCCATCAGCTCTTGGTTGGCGTCGTGTTTGTCGGCGTAGGGCGAGTTGGCCATCATTTGGTCGGCCACGCGGGCGCACAGCAAAGACTCAATCGAACCCAGCAAGGCCAAAGTGGTGGCGGGTAGCAACAAGAATTTGGCGGTTTCCCAATCGAAATTGGGCAAGCTGAAGGCAGGCAAACCGCTGGGAATGCTGCCAAAACGCGAGGCAATGGTTTGCACTTCCAGCCCGCAGGCCTCGCTGATTGCGGTTGCGCCCACCAGCACCACGATGGAGCCGGGTAAGACGCTGAGTTTTTTCAGCCAAGGCCAGCGTTCATGCCAGCGCGGCAACACCAATTGCCACACCGCCAGCACCGCCAAACAACCCGCGGCCAAGGCCAAGGCTTGTGGATTGAACTGCTCGAGATGGTGGCTCAAGGTCAACAAGATGCTGAAAAAATCAGCAGGCATAGAGGCGATGGGAAGCCCCAAAAAATCTTTGAGTTGCGACACCGCAATCAGCACCGCAATGCCGTTGGTAAAGCCAATCACCACCGCCACCGGAATGAAGCGAATCAAGGTACCCAGGCGCAGCACGCCCATGACAAACAAAATCACGCCCGACATGGCGGTGGCAATGATCAAATTGGCCAACCCATAGCGCTCCAAAATGCCGTACACAATGACAATGAACGCGCCTGCGGGCCCGCCAATTTGCACCCGACTGCCGCCCAGCGCCGAGATCAAAAATCCCGCAATGATGGCGGTGAACAAACCCGCCTCGGGCTTCAAGCCCGAAGCAATGGCAAACGCCATCGCCAGCGGCAACGCCACCACCCCCACCGTCAGCCCCGAGCCCACGTCTTGAATCAAACGCTCTTTGTCATAGCCTTGCAGCGCGTCGAGGAGTTTGGGTCTGAACAACATGTTTATTTGGCTTATTTGGGGTCAGATTCCAATTAATGAATTCTCATGCCCGGCTTGGCGCCCGGCCAAGGCTGGAGCACGTAGATGCCGGGCTCGGCTTTTTCGTCGGCATGGCTGGCGGCTAAGACCATGCCTTCGGACACGCCGAATTTCATTTTGCGCGGCGCGAGGTTGGCCACCATGACGGTCAGCTTGCCCTCTAAATCGGCTGGTTGGTACATGCTGGCAATGCCGGAGAACACGTTGCGCATGCGGCCTTCGCCGACGTCCAGCGTGAGGCGCAGCAGTTTGGTCGAGCCTTCCACGGCTTCGCACTTGACGATCTGGGCAATGCGCAAATCGATCTTGGCGAAGTCGTCAATGCTGATGGTGGGCGCAATGTCTTCGCCGCCGGGTGTGAGGGCTTGCACCACGGGCTCGGGCGCTTCAAACAAGCTGTCGAGCATTTTGATGTCAACGCGTTGCATGAGGTGTTTGTATTCGCCAATGCCATGTCCAGCGCCAAGGGCTTGTGCGGCGTTGACAAAGCTCATGGGGGCGATGTTCAAAAAGCCTTCGACTTGCGCGGCCAGCGAGGGCAGCACGGGCTTGAGCATGCAGCTCAACACGCGAAAGGCTTCGATGCAGGTGCTGCACACATCTTGTAGACGCGCGTCTTGGCCTTCTTGCTTGGCCAGTTCCCACGGTTTGTTGGCGTCTACATATTCGTTCACGCGGTCGGCCAAGGCCATGATGTCGCGTTGTGCTTTGGCGTAGTCGCGTTCGTCATAGAGTTTGGCAATGGGCGCTAAGCCCTCGCGCAGCAATTGCAGCAAGCTCTGGCCGTCGGCAGACACCTCGCCCAACTGACCGCCAAAGCGCTTGGCAATAAACCCCGCTGCCCGCGACGCAATGTTCACAAACTTGCCCACCAAGTCGGAGTTGACCCGTGCCATGAAGTCTTCGGCGTTGAAGTCCACGTCTTCGTTGCGACCATTGAGTTTGGCTGCCAAGTAATAGCGCAGCCATTCGGGGTTCATGCCCAAGCTCAGGTACTTGAGCGGGTCTAAACCGGTGCCACGGCTTTTGCTCATTTTTTCGCCGTTGTTGACGGTTAAGAAGCCGTGCACATGCACTTTGTCTGGCGTTTTGCGACCACTGAATTTGAGCATGGCCGGCCAAAACAGCGTGTGAAAGGTGACGATGTCTTTGCCAATGAAATGGTGTTGTTCTAAGTTGGGGTTGTTGAAATAGTCGTCGTAGCTCTCGCCGCGTTTGTCCAACAAGTTTTTGAGCGAGGCCAAGTAGCCCACGGGCGCGTCTAGCCAAACATAAAAATACTTGCCCGGCGCGTCAGGAATTTCAATGCCAAAGTAGGGCGCGTCGCGAGAAATGTCCCAGTCGCCCAAGCCCTCGCTGGTCGTGCCATCGGGGTTGGTGCGCACGCTGAACCATTCTTTGACCTTGTTGGCGACTTCGGGTTGCAAGCGGCCATCTTGCGTCCACGCTTGCAAAAACGCCACGCAACGCGCGTCAGAGAGCTTGAAAAAGAAATGCTCCGAGCTGCGCAATTCCGGCTTGGCGCCCGAGAGCGCCGAGAACGGTTCGATCAAATCGGTGGGCGCATAGACCGCGCCGCAGACTTCGCAGTTGTCGCCGTATTGGTCTTTGCTGTGGCATTTGGGGCATTCGCCTTTGATGAAGCGGTCGGGCAAAAACATGTTCTTCTCGGGGTCGAAGAACTGCTCGATGGTGCGGGTTTCGATCAAGCCTGTTTGCTTCAAGTCGAGGTAGATTTGCCGTGCCAGCGCGTGGTTTTCGGGCGCGTCGGTGCTGTGCCAGTTGTCAAACGCAATGTGAAAACCGTCCAAATACGGCTTGCGCCCCGCAGCAATATTGGCCACAAATTGCTGCGGCGTGATGCCCGCTTTTTCAGCGGCAATCATGATGGGCGCGCCGTGGGTGTCGTCTGCGCCGACAAAATCGACCTTGTGCCCCTGCATTCGCTGAAACCGCACCCAGATATCGGCCTGGATGTACTCCATGATGTGGCCGATGTGGAAATTGCCATTGGCATACGGCAAGGCGGTGGTGACGAAGAGCTGGCGCTGTTGCATTTGAAAAATCAGTTTTTGGGCAAAGGGTCTGATTTTAGTTCTTGCCAACCACGCCTTCAACGAAGGCTTGTCGCTGTTTCGATGAATTGCTTTATTGTTTGGTCATGGTCCAAGTGCCCGAGTAGCCACTACCCGTTTGGTTTTGCCAAGTCCCCGAACCTGTTCCGTTTCTTGAAAGGCTGCCTGTGAAGTAGGCGCCAGATGAAACTGTTCCAACTGTCCAAGTGCCTGAACTCGAGACATAACCTATCAAGGTGAATGGTGAATAGGCTGGATTGCTGCTGGTGCAAGTGCCTGTGGTTGCAATTGTTCCTACGGGCATGGTTAAGCCGCCTGCAGCCAGAACAGTGAGTTGGCAAGTGCCAGAGTCTGTTCCAGAATAAGTGCCTTTCCAGCTTGTGTTGATGTATTGATTCAACAAATTGCTTTGCAAGTGGGCTTGGGCCGTTGCGGCGGAAACCAAAGCGTTGACTTGGCCGCTCGAGAGCGTGATTGGGGCGGTTTGCAACGCTGTCGCGAGTTGAGTTGTCGCTGCGCTTGCATCTGCTGTGTTCAACTGAATGGCCGCAAAGTTACTCGTGGACAATGCGTTTTTCACATTTTGAGAAATCGTGATGCCGTTGGCGGTGTTGCCATCGTCGTCCAGCGTTTGCAAGATTTGTGCGATCAAGGTGACGTTGGCGTTGGTCTGATTGGTAGCGCCACTGACCAAATCAACGGGATACACATTGCTGCTGCTGGGCGTGATTGAACCCAGAGTCAAATTGCCAATTTTGAATGTAACCGGTTGTCCCGGCGTGTATTGAAATGATCCGTCTGAGCCAGTAACCCCTGACAAACTACCACTTGTGTATTGAAGTCCAGAAACAGCGGAGTCAATGAAATAACCTGTTTGCGTGGCTGCAGTTGTAGAGGTGCTTCCACCCCCGCCGCAAGCTGACAAAACGGCTAGAGTAAGTGTGATTGCTGCTGAAATGATGGTTTTTCGAGCCTTTTTCATGATTAACTTTCGTTGATTGATTTTTTTGATTCCGTAAATTTATCACCAAAAAATTACATAAATTTTGATTGTGAGTAATTAATGAATATTATTTTGTATTGTTGTTTCCACCATACATTTCATAAGGATGAATCAGCTTGGGTAGACTCCCGATTTGCTAATTTGTATACAACACAACCCCCATGCCCACCCAAGAACAACTCCTCCAAGCCCTGCAAACCGTCGTCGATGCCAACACTGGCCTCGATGTGGTCAGTTCCAAAGCCTTGAAAAACCTGCAAATACAAGGCGCTGATGTGTCGTTTGACGTGGTTTTGGGCTATCCCGCCAAGAGCCAAATGGCGGCATTGCAAGAACGCTTGACAGCCGCAGCCCACACTGTGGCGGGTGTGAACAAAGTCAGCATCCAAATGAGCAGCCAAATTGCGGCGCATGCGGTGCAAATGGGCGTGCAACTCTTGCCTGGCGTGAAAAACATCATCGCAGTGGCGTCTGGCAAGGGCGGCGTGGGCAAAAGCACCACGGCGGCCAATCTGGCCTTGGCTTTGGCTGCGGAAGGCGCGACAGTTGGCCTGTTGGACGCCGATATTTACGGCCCCAGCCTGCCCATGATGATGGGCATTGAAGGTCGTCCCGAGAGCGAAGACGGCAAAACCATGACCCCGTTGACCAACCACGGTGTGCAAGTCATGTCGATTGGTTTTTTGGTGGACCCCGACCAAGCCATGATTTGGCGCGGCCCCATGGCCACCCAAGCCTTGGAGCAACTGCTGCGCCAAACCAATTGGAAAGACCTCGACTATCTCATCGTGGACATGCCCCCCGGCACAGGCGATATTCAACTCACGTTGAGCCAGCGCGTGCCGCTCACGGGCGCGGTCATCGTCACCACACCGCAAGACATTGCGTTGTTGGATGCCAAAAAAGGCATCAAGATGTTCGAAAAAGTTGGCGTTCCGATTTTGGGTTTGATCGAAAACATGGCGGTTCATGTGTGCACCCAGTGCGGCCATGTGGAACATATTTTTGGCGCAGACGGCGGTAAAAAAATGGCCTCCGAATTCGGCATGGATTACTTGGGCGCGCTGCCTCTGAACATGCAAATTCGCTTGCAAGCCGACAGCGGCAAACCCACCGTGGTGGCCGATCCAGAGGGCGAAGTGGCCGGTATTTACAAAGCCGTGGCGCGGCAAGTCGCCATCAAGATAGCCGCCAAGGCCAAAGACATGACTTCCAAGTTTCCGAGTATCAAGATTTCTAAGGCGACTTGAATCCCTTAACCTGCACTATCTTGCAACTCAACCCAAAATTGCATTAAAGTGCAGGCATGACGACTGACGAAGACACTGAGCGACATCCTTTCTTGAACAGCTTGGGGGAGCGAGTACGCACTTTGCGTGCGCGACGCGGCTTGACGCGCAAGGCTGTGGCACAGGCGGCGGAGGTGTCGGAGCGGCATTTGGCCAATTTAGAGTCGGGCACGGGCAACGCCTCGATTTTGATTTTGTTGCAAGTCGCGCAAGCCTTGCAATGCTCCATCTTTGAACTGCTGGGCGATGTGACCACTTCTTCGCCCGAATGGTTGTTGATTCGAGAACTCTTGAGCCACCGCAACGAGGCCGAATTGCGCAAAGTGCGTCTGCACATCAGCGATTTGTTTGGCACCCAAGACAGCCCGCAATCACGCAACAACCGCATTGCTCTGGTGGGGCTGCGCGGCGCAGGTAAAACCACGCTGGGGCAGCGGTTGGCCGACGATTTGGGTTTTCCGTTCATCGAACTCAGCCGCGAAATTGAAAAGTTCGCGGGCTGCAGCATCAGCGAAATTCACAACCTCTACGGCACACAAGCCTATCGGCGCTATGAGCGGCGGGCGCTGGAGGAGGCCATTCAAATTTACCCCGAGGTGGTGATTGCCACGCCGGGCGGCTTGGTCTCGGACTCGGCCACCTTCAACGAATTGCTGGCGCATTGCTTCACCGTGTGGCTGCAAGCCAAGCCCGAAGACCACTTGGGTCGTGTGGCGGCGCAAGGCGATATGCGGCCAATGGCCGGCAGCCCCGAGGCGCTGGAAGATTTGAAACGCATCCTTGAAGGCCGCTCCGCCTTTTACGCCAAAGCCGATTTGGCGTTTGACACCAGCGCTTTGTCGTTGGAAGAGAGTTTTATGGCGCTGCGGGCGCAGGTACGTGGGGCTTTGAAATTGTCGGCTTGAGTTGGGTTTTGTTTTCTTCTTTGTCGTCCTCAGTGCTTCTTGATGCGTATAAAGAGCTTGAAGCTAGATATTGTTTTTTTGCGGTTTCTATGGCCTCTGAAACCTCTGGAGTGCTAGATCCTGGAAAAACTGAAGCCAAGTCTTGATGCCCAGCCGCAAAGTTGGCAGCATTTACAAGATTAAATAATTTTTTGGCATTTATTAATTCGTTATTATCCCTATACCAGACCCCGGGAGAATATGATACTCCATATAACTCGGCTAACAAGTTATATTTTTTATTTGGGTCAAAATTGAGGCGCTCCATTGTTTCAGGGTTGTAAAAGCTTGGGCATGGAGGTGGAAAATATAATTCATTTGATTTAAAAATACCTGTTTCACGAAGTTTAGTCCATAATTCATTTGCTTCATTATCGGTGATGTCATTGAGATCATAATCTCGCAAAATGGCTGTAACTTGATCAAATTCAGCGCCTGTATAACGGTTTTTATTGGAAGTATTGTTGGTAAGTATTGAAGAAGATGCCGCAATCAAATTATTTGCCGGTGTTGCAGGTTTTTCATTGACTTGAAAGGTTTTAAATGCCGTCGGTTGATTGTCAACTTTGGGTGATTTGGTCACAGCCGGATTGGCATAAGTCGGTGTTGGGTGAATAGATTGGATTGACATTTCTTTCTCCTATTGAATAAATATGCTTGTGGTGAATGTATTTTTGGGATAATTGATAGAGGTCGACTGGAAAGTGAATAAGCCATTCCCCGGCCCGTTTAAGCGCCAACGTTTTCTAAAGCCAATGACTGGATTGCCTGGTTTACACTTGTTGCTGGGAATGCCATATACAAGACACAATGGATCATTCGCTACCATATTGGATATATTCAATACGGAATTCTTATATTTTGCAATATATGCACTCCCATAACCCATTTCTTCTGTGGTGACAACGACAGCACTCAAAGGCGAGGCCAAGGCTCTGCCAGTTCGAGTTGCTTGCGCAACAGCTTCAAAAGTCTCATTAGGAACAGGCAGGGTGGATAGGTGACTGGTGCCTTGCGTGTCAATTGGCGCCGCATAAATGTGCATCAGCTGGTCTGCCTGTTGCGCCCAGCCACTCAAGCTAGCAAGTGAACACAAAAAAACCGGAAGAAATTTTCGCTTCATGTCGATCTCCTGTAGTGAAGTGTGTATTTTTTTACTATTATGAATTATTTACAAACCTAAGTATTAATTTTATTTTAATATGCACTTAAAAAAAATCCACATTGAGGCTTGTTGATCAAGGGTAAATCTGCATAAAAATGCAGTTGCAAAAACGAAAGAGATGCACTATGATGCACTTTAATTCCTGCCGCAGCCCTACTTGTTGGAGACACCATGACCCAAGCCACCGTTGTCGATTACCGCATCGAACCCAGCCAA
>CAILCI010000075.1 GCA_903832625.1 uncultured Burkholderiales bacterium
ACCTGTCGCAACGGCACATCGATGCGATCAATCATTTGCGCCACTTGGTCAAGTCGTGCGGCTATATCGGTCACAAAAAGCTGGTTGGTCCGAGGCTCGGCCATCACACTGCCGCGAACACTCAAAACGCGAGCGCTTGTGTTGGCGAGCGGTGGGTTCAGCCCACCCGCAGCGGCAATGGCACTGTTGTGAGACACCGAAGCGCCCAAGACATGTTGCACCACATCGTGCGCTTTGGCGTAATTCAGGGCAAACGCACGGGTTTGCAATGGCTCTAAATTTTGAATAGCCAATCGGCTTTCAAACTCCAACTTGTCACTGGCAGCGACTTCTGCACGCGGCGCAATCCAAATCACATTGCCCTGATGGCGTACCGTCAACCCCTTGGCTTGGGCAATGATGTTGAGCACCTGATCCCACGGGACTTTTTGCAAATGCAAACTGAGCGACCCCGTCACGCTATCGGATGTCACCACATTCAGACCCGTAAAGTCAGCCACCACCTGCAATGCCGAGCGCACCTCGATCGAGGCGAAATTCAGCGTCATGGGCTCACCGGTAAAACGTGGCTCTTGTCCCTCATGAGTCATCGCGTTTGATGGGTTGAGCCACAGCATCCATCCCAATAAAACACATACGCCACGGCTGCGCACTTGCATCTTTGCCACCTCTTGAAATCTCACTACAACGCAGTTTTGTTCGCCAGAGGCAACTTCACAGTACGCGCCAACCATGCGCCACTGGTGTCAAGCACCAGCTCACGCAACACCAACTCATGGGGCTTGATGTCCACAATTTGACCCAAGTCCTTACCTAAAAAATCACCCACTCGGAGTATAAAAATCGATGACTCAGCCGCCTGTCCAGACTTGAGGCGCAGCACGGCTGCCAACTTGGACGGATTCGCAATTTGGCCCACGTATTCAATGGCTTGAAGTGGGATTTTTTCTAAAGGATGCAGCGGGTGCTGTGCCAACTTTGGCAAACCTGTAGCCGTTCGACGCCAATAATCGACTTGTTGAGCTTGTTGCCAACGCTGCGCATCAAGTGGCTCTTGTCGTGCCGAGGTGTCAGCCTGCTCAATGCCAGCCAAGCCCCATGCTGCTGGGGTTGCGATGTCTTCATAAGGCACGACATAACGCATGTGAATCACCGCGCCTTGACCTTGGTCGCTGGACATGTTGAGGCCGCTCAAATAAACGTTGGGTACGCTTTGTTGAACTTGGTCTGACCATTTTTGCCATTGCGCCCATGAGCCCTTGACTTGAAAGTTCAAAACCTGCTGCTTGAGGTGCCTGGGATGGCTGGTATTTTGGGTTTCTTGAACCACCGAGCTGAAATGATTCACCACCAACCCCTCTTGGTGTGCCAGCCGTTGCAAGTCTGACAGCACCTTGCCCAAGGATTGTTGATTCAACAACTTGTGCTCATTTTTGAGTATGTCAATTTGAGCTTCTAAGCGTTGGATTTGCTGTTCCAGCGCTTCTACATCCATTTTTTCTATCGCAATTTGGTCTTGCGCTTCAAGACTGGTTTGTAATGCCTGCCAATTTGCAACAAAAAAGGGCGCGCACATCAAAACACCAACGCCCCCAGCGACCACCAGCGATATACGTTTGTGCTGCGCAGACCATCGCACCCACTGCGTGGCGACTTGGGTCAATGCAACGCGTCTGACAAGCATCAACTGCCCTTTAGCTCACCAAAGGCTTTGAAGCCCCAAACGGGCAAGGCCGATTCGTTTGAAATACCCAGACGCTCAACAGTGGGCTTTTGTGCCCAAACGGGCAAGGCTGCCAATTGAGCCAGCGCTTGGTGCACGCCCTCAGCGCTCAACGCCTGACCTTGAATGACCCAATCTTTGTTTTGCACAGAAATGTCTGAAATCCATACGTCTGATCCTATTTGCGACAGTGCTGAACGCCACAAATCGACATGTTGGCGTTGCTCTTGATGGCCAAGCAACCATTGCTGAGTTTGGGTATTCAATTTGAGAATTTGTTCGAGTTGTTGTTGTTTCTTTTGGTTGGCGCTGAGCGCTTGTTGAATGGCAAACCCTTGACTCAAACTGCTCATGACCTGCTCGGTTTTGTAGGCCAAACCTGCCGAAACGGTGACGGCCAACAAGACACCCGCACTCAAGCAGGCCATCAATTGAAAGGCCCACATCCTTTGCTGGCGTTGTTGTTGCTCAAGGCGATATGGATAAAAGTTAAATGCCTCATCTTTTGACCAAGCGGACAACGCCAATCCACACGCCTCTTGGCATTGCAAAACACCCGATGCAGTCACGTTGGGCTGATTCACAAAAGTACCAAACGTCGCCAATCGGCGTAGAGCATCTGCGCTAGGCTCAATGGCGTAAATGGGCAAACCCAAGGCCTTGGAGACTTGTTTGAAGGCTCGCACCTGAGCGCTGTGTGTCATGGCAGCGCGATAGGCCACGTCTTGCGTGTCTTGTTTAAGGGAATGTTGCGTCAAGGGCTGATAGTCGACACAAAACTGATCTGCCAATTGCAAGCGTCCGTGCAACAACTCGGCAGTGAGTTGAAACGCCAAATCCTCTTGGCTCAACTCTGCGGGCAATGACAGCACGCAACTGTTCACATCTGTATCGGCCACAGAAAAGCTGATGTGCTGCGGCTCTAAATCGCGTGCGAGCAAATATTTTTTGAGCCAAATACCCAATTCGACCGGATGGATCAGCTCTGTTTTCGAAACAAAACTGGCGGTCGCAGCCAAATGGTCGGCACAATACACTTGATCGGGCGCATCGCGTCCACCTGCGATGACCACCAATTGAGCGCTGCCATGGCACAAGCTCAGTCCAGCCGAACACATTCGATCAACTTTACGCCCACCAGAAAGACTATTTTGTTTCATCTTGAAACTACTTTTTAATACAAAAGTTAGTTAATTGTGTATCAAAATCATAAGCATGTTGTGTAGCGAAAACTTAGGGTTTTTGTAATCCCCGCGCGGTTTTTATAATGCCAAACACATATGGTGAACTCCTCCTCCCCAAATGGCGCTCAACAAAGCGTCACCTCCCCCAACACTCCTCGCTCGCTTTTAGGCCGTTTGCTCTTTTGGGCATTGGGTTTGGCGGCTGCGGGCATGGTGGCGATTGGCTTGCTTTTGGGTGTGGCGCTGGCCATGATTTACCCCCAGTTGCCTGATATTTCTGACCTGTCAGATTACCGACCAAAGCTCTCAATGCGGGTGTACTCGCTTGAAGGCACGGTCATTGGTGAGTTTGGCGAAGAGCGGCGCAACCTCACGCCTTTCAAAGACATTCCCAAAGTCATGAAAGACGCTGTACTCGCGATTGAAGACGCTCGCTTTTACCAACACGGCGGGGTGGACTACATCGGTTTATTGCGCGCCAGCATTGCCAACTTAGGTCGCGCCAAAAGCCAAGGCGCGTCCACCATCACCATGCAGGTCGCACGCAATGTTTACCTGAGTTCTGAGAAAACTTTCACCCGCAAAATTTACGAAATTTTGCTGACTACCAAGCTAGAGCACATGCTCAGCAAAGATCAGATTTTCGAAATCTATCTCAACCAAATTTATTTGGGCAACCGTGCCTACGGTTTTGCGGCTGCATCTGAGGCTTATTTTGGCAAGCCCATCAAAGATATTTCTATTGCGGAAGCCGCTATGTTGGCGGGTTTGCCCAAAGCCCCTTCCGCCTATAACCCCATCAGTAATCCAAAGCGTGCGCGTTCGCGCCAGCTCTACATCATTGAGCGCATGCAAGATCAGGGATTCATTACCGCAGCCCAAGCCGAAGCGGCCAAAGCACAAGAGCTGAAAATTCGCACCGTCTACAGCAACCAAAACACGCACTCTGAGTTTGTCGCCGAAATGGCGCGCCAACTCATGTTCGCTCAATACGGCAGCGATATTTACACACGTGGCTTGAACGTCTACACCACCATCCGAGTCAGCGACCAACAAGCCGCTTATGCCGCCTTGCGCCAAGGTATTTTGGATTTTGAGCGCCGCCAACACTACCGCGGACCTGAAAAATTCATCAACCTACCCGCCGATAAAAGCGAACGCGAGGATGCCATTGATGACGCGCTGATCGAGCAAGGCGATAAAGGCGATTTACTGGCCGCCGTTGTGCTTGAAGCCACACCCAAAAAAGTACGTGTGATGCGCCAAAACAGTGAAGAAATTGAGATCACAGGCGAAGGCTTGCAACCCGTGCAATCGGGCTTGTCAGATAAAGCAGCGCCCAATATCAAGCTGCGCCCGGGCGCTTTGGTGCGCATTGCCAAGACACCTAAAAACACCTGGGAAATCACCCAACTGCCTGAAGTCGAAGGCGCTTTTGTGTCATTGGATCCCCGCAACGGCGGCATCCGCGCATTGGTGGGCGGTTTTGACTTCGATAAAAACAAGTTCAACCACGTCACCCAAGCTTGGCGCCAGCCCGGCTCCAGCTTCAAACCGTTCATTTATTCGGCAGCGCTTGAAAAAGGTTTCACGCCCGCCACGGTGGTCAACGATGCGCCTTTGTTTTTTGATGCCAGCGTGACAGGCGGCCAGCCTTGGGAGCCTAAGAACTATGACGGCACATTTGACGGCCCCATGACGTTGCGCAAGGGTTTGGCCAAGTCCAAGAACATGATTTCGATTCGCATCTTGCAGTCCATTGGTGCGCAGTACGCACAAGATTGGGTATCTCATTTTGGTTTCGATCCCGACAAGCATCCGCCTTACCTGACGATGGCGCTGGGCGCGGGCTCTGTCACGCCCATGCAAATGGCCACGGCGTATTCGGTGTTTGCGAATGGCGGCTATCGAGTCAACCCGTTTTTGATCAGCAAAGTGACCGACCAACTGGGCAAAGTGCTCTCCGAATACACACCACCCGAGTTAGACGAATCAATGCGCGCCATTGATGCACGCAATGCCTTTGTGATGTGTAGTTTGCTGCAAGAGGTCACTCGCTCTGGCACGGCAGCGCGTGCGCAAGCAGTACTAAAACGACCCGATTTGTACGGCAAAACTGGAACGACCAACGATTCCATGGATGCTTGGTTTGCTGGCTTTCAGCCCACCCTCGCGGCTGTTACTTGGATTGGCTATGACACGCCACGCAAATTGGGAGACCGTGAAACGGGCGGCGGTTTGAGCTTGCCCGTGTGGATCAACTACATGCAAACCGCCTTGCAAGGCGTGCCCGTGCAAGAAGTCATGCCTAGCGATGGACTGAGCCATGAGAACGGCGACTGGGCCTTTACCGAGTTCAGCCGAGGCGGCGGCGTGAGCAGCTTGGGGCTAGACGCCAAGCCTTCTTCGACGGAGCCTTTGCCAGCGGGTGACGAGAAGAAACGAATTCTCGACTTGTTTACAAACTAAAGCGAAGCGCCTGGCCTGATTGGGCGCAGGCATCTTGAGTCAAGCGACTGAAAAACTCACCTTGGCCCTTGGTGTCTTGCCAATGTTGACCGTCAAAGCGAAAGTGGTAGCCGCCTGAACGCGCCGCCAACCACACCTCTTGCAGGGGTTTTTGCAGGTTGATGATGATTTGACTGCCATTGGTAAACACCAAGGTGATCATTCCACCCACGCGTTGGTTGTCGATGTCCGCATCCTCATCGTCGTTGATGCGGTCACACGCCAGCTCCACTGATTTGAGCAGTTGTTCGGCGTGATTCATGAATTCGAGATCGGTCATTACAATTTGAGTATGGGAAGCAAGCAATCAATTCTAGTCAGGGGCAGTGCCCTTGTTGTGTGTGTGGCCGCGTTTGGCGTCACGCTGTTAGCGGGCGGGTGCGGACAAAAAGGCAGTTTGGTGCTGCCCAACGACCCAGACTTTAAACAACGCGCTACCTTGCCCGACATCATGCGACGTCAGCTCCCTGACCTGCCCGGCACCAGCAAGCCTGCGCAAGGCGCTGCCTCTGCGCCACTCGGCGCCGCCTCTGGCACGCCATAATTTTTCAAACAGATTCGAGTTTTCAATGTCTCACTCCGCACTTGCTGGCGCTCCTTTTGTTGCCTACCGCCACAACGATTTGTATTTGGAAGACGTCAAGCTGTCCGACTTGGCGCGTGAATTCGGAACGCCTTTGTTCGTCTATTCCAAAGCCGCCATGCTGCACGCCTTAGCCGCCTATCAACGCGGCTTTGCAGGGCGCAAAGCGCAAATTTGCTACGCCATGAAAGCCAATTCTTCTCTGGCTGTGCTGCAAGTGTTTGCCCAAGCCGGATGCGGCTTTGACATTGTCTCGGGCGGTGAGTTGGTGCGGGTATTAGCCGCTGGTGGCGACGCCAAAAAGATTATTTTTTCAGGCGTAGGTAAAACTCGCGCCGAGATGAAGCAAGCCCTCCAAGCTGGGATTGGCTGCTTCAACGTTGAAAGCGAAGCCGAGTTGGATGTGTTGAGTGAAGTTGCCCTGAGCCTTGGTACACAAGCGCCTGTGAGCTTGCGTGTCAACCCCAATGTGGATCCGAAAACCCATCCCTACATTTCAACTGGGCTCAAGGGCAATAAATTTGGCGTGGCACACGAAAGCGCCGTGCAGGTCTACCAACACGCAGCTCGCTTGGCGGGGCTGAAAGTGGTGGGCATTGATTGCCACATTGGCTCGCAAATCACCGAAACAACACCTTATTTAGATGCCATGGATCGCATCTTGGATTTGGTGGCTGAGATTGAAAAAGCTGGCATCGCCATCCATCACATCGATTTTGGAGGCGGCTTGGGCATCAACTACAACGGCGACACACCGCCGCAGGCCGATGCGCTGTGGGCGCAGTTGCTCGCCAAACTCGATGCACGCGGCTACGGACAGCGCCAACTCATGATCGAGCCAGGTCGCTCACTGGTGGGCAATGCAGGCGTGTGCTTGAGCGAGGTGATTTACACCAAACTCGGTGAACAAAAAAACTTTTGCATCGTGGACGCAGCCATGAACGATTTGCCGCGCCCCGCCATGTACGAGGCGTTTCACCAAATTGCGGCCTTGCAACCCCGGGCGGGCGAAGTCATCACTTACGACGTGGTGGGCCCGATCTGCGAAAGTGGCGACTGGCTGGGCCGAGACCGCGCGCTCAATGTCCAAAGCGGCGACTTGCTGGCTGTGCTTTCAGCAGGAGCCTATTGCATGAGCATGTCCAGCAACTACAACACCCGTGGCCGTCCTGCGGAGGTTTTGGTAGATGGCGCAAACGTGCATTTGATACGCCAGCGCGAAACCGCGTTTGACACTTTCGGCTTGGAGCGCTTGGTCTAAGGTTTGACTTATCTCTGTGACTTTGGCGAAGGCCTGAACTTATTCCAAATCCGCCAGGCCAGCAAGCCACCCAAAATCACGCCATAGAGCCAGACTTCGGCAAAGTTGTGTTTGCCTGCGCGCATCCACCAAAAATGCAGCACAGCCAAACCCGCTACGGCATACACAGCCATGTGTAGTTGCTTCCAGCGTTTAGCACCGAGGCGCTGTATGGCCGCGTTAAAGGAAGTCACAGCCAAAGCCGTCAGCAAGACAAAGCCGCTAAAGCCCACCAAAATAAACGGGCGCTTGGCAATGTCTTTGGCAATGTCTTCCCATTCAAAGCCCATGTCAAACCAGCTGTAGCAAAGCAGGTGCAAGAAGACATAAAAATAGACAAACAAGCCCAACATACGACGAAGTCGCAACAGCTCAGGCACGCCAGCTGTCACACGCAGCGGCGAGACGGACAGCACAACGCACAAGGCGCGCATTGTCCAGTCGCCTGTGGCGCGAATCAAAAACTCTGCTGGGTTGGCGCCCAAGCTGTCTTGCACAACCCCCAAAATCAGCCCCGCAAAGGGTAGCAAACAAAGTGCAAACACGAGCGGTTTGCAAGCTGCGTGGCGCAATGCGGCGCGAATCGAGGCTTTCATTTGGATCAAAACAGCTTTTTCAAATCCATACCTGCGTACAAAGAACCGACTTGCGCCTCATAGCCGTTGAGCATCAAGGTTTTACGCTTTTTCGCAAACAAGCCGTCTTCGCCAATGCGACGCTCGCTGGCTTGACTCCAACGGGGGTGGTCCACATTGGGATTGACGTTGGAATAAAAACCATATTCTTGTGGCGCTGCACGTCCCCAAGAGTTGGTGGGCTGCTTGTCTAAAAAGCGAATGCGAACAATGCTTTTGGCACTTTTAAAGCCGTATTTCCAAGGCACCACCAAACGCACGGGTGCGCCGTTTTGGTTGGGCAACACTTCGCCATACATGCCAAAGCTCAGAAGCGTGAGCGGGTGCATGGCCTCATCCAAGCGCAGACCTTCCACATACGGCCAATCGAGCACACGCGAGGCCACGCCGGGCATGGTTTTAGGATCGGCCAAGGTGGTGAATTCGATGAATTTGGCGCTGCCCAGTGGTTCAGCCCGTTTGATGAGGGCGGCCAGCGAATAGCCAACCCAAGGAATCACCATTGACCAGCCTTCCACGCAGCGCATTCGGTAAATGCGCTCCTCCAAAGGGCTGAGTTTGAGCAACTCTTCCATGCCGATGGTGAAGTCTTTTTTCACCAAACCTTCGACAGAAATAGACCACGGGTCGGTACGCAAGGTGTTGGCGTAGACGGCAGGTTGCGATTTGTCGGTGCCGAACTCGTAAAAATTGTTGTACGTGCTCGCGTCGGTGTAGGGCGTGATTTTTTCAATCACGTTGGCACCATCCACTTTGCTCGCCACTGTTTTGAGCGCTGAAAGTTTCCCGGGGCGGTTGACGGATTGCGCCAAGGCATCGCGCCCAGCCCAAGCCGCCAATGTGCCACCTCCCGCCAGGGCGGCCACTTGTTTGAGCCAGTCACGACGTTGTTGATACACGGCCTGAGGGGTGATGTCACTGCTCACAGGATGAATGAAGCCGCTGCTGCTGTGGGGTGTGTATCGGTTCATGGTCATGACGCTTTCTTGCAAAAGGAATATTTTATGAATAGTTTTGATAACAACAACATTGAGAAGGGCAAAAAAAAGCTGGCAGAAGCCAGCTTTTTGTGGGGCTTGTGAAAATTAACGCAAGCCAGCGATGTAGTCAGACACGGCTTTGATTTCGCGGTCGTTCAATTTGGCTGCGACTTGGTTCATTTGAACACTGTTTTTGCGGCCAACTTTGGGATCAGATTCACGGAAAGCCATGAGCTGGGTGGAAATGTAATCCGCATGCTGACCCGCCAAGCGTGGGTATTGGTCAGGAATGCCCACACCATTGGGTGCGTGGCAACCCGCACAGGCGGGGATTTGACGATCAGCAATACCGCCACGGAAAATGCGCTCACCCATGGCCACCAGCTCGCGGTCTTTGGCAAAACCGGGCTTAGCTTTTTGTGAGCCCAACCAAGCAGTGACGTTGCGAATTTCGTTGTCGTCCAAGGCCAGAGACATGCCTCCCATCACGGCGTTGACACGCTTGCCGGATTTGAATTCGTACAACTGTTTGGCCAAGTAAGCAGGGTGCTGTTGCGCCAACTTGGGGTTGGTCGTGATCGCTGAGTTGCCATCAGCGCCGTGACAAGCTGTACAGCCTTTGGCCGCAAACGTGGCTCCGCCTGCCGCTAAATCTGGCTTGGCAACCGCAGGGGCTGCGGGTTCATTGGCTTGAGAAACAACTGGAGCCACCAAAGCGGCTGCGATCAACAAAGAAGCAAAGAGTTTCATAAATGGTGCTTAGGTTGAAAACGCGCAAAGACGTTGAAAAACTTCGCTGATTCTACAATGCTGTATGAATCCTTCTGACACCCCCGCCATCGCCCCTGCCGATCACGCCAAATATGCGCTGGGCTGGCTGCATACCGCACGGTTTTTGACCACCGCCGCGCAGCTGCACCATCTGCCCACCTACGATTTGCCCGAAATCGCCTTTGTAGGCCGCTCCAACGCGGGGAAATCGACCTGTATCAACGTGTTGACGCAGCAAAAAAAGCTGGCTTACGCCTCTAAAACGCCGGGCCGCACCCAGCACATCAACTTATTTGCTCTCGGGCGCCAAGGCCAAGCCGATGCGGTGCTGGCCGATTTGCCCGGTTACGGCTACGCGTCGGTGCCCAAGCACGACAAAATTCGCTGGCAACAGGTCATGGCCAACTATTTGGTGAGCCGAGAAAATTTAAAAGCCATCGTCATGTTGTGTGATCCACGCCACGGTTTAACCGAACTAGACGATATTTTGTTGGACGTGATTCGCCCACGCGTCGAAGAAGGGCTGAAGTTTTTGGTGCTGCTGACCAAAGCCGATAAGCTCAACCGCACCGAGGCGAATAAGGCGCTGTCGATTGCGCGACTGCAAGCCGGCGGCGGTGAGGTCAAACTCTTTTCTGCGCTCAAAAAACAGGGCGTGGAAGAAGTGGCCTCGCAACTCTACGATTGGATGCATCCTTGATAGAACACCTCACCCACACGCTGCCTCATGGCATTTCTCTGAGCTGCCGCGCCAGCGGTCAAGCGGGTCGTCCCGTGCTGATGTTTTTGCATGGTTTTCCTGAAGCAGCGTTTGTGTGGGATGGTTTGTTAGCGCATTTTTCGAAGCCTGAAAACGGCGGCTTTCGCTGCATAGCGCCCAATTTACGAGGCTATGAAAAATCTTCCGCCCCTCAGCAGGTCAGCGACTACCGAGCCAAATATCTGGCTCAAGACATTGAGGCTTTGATTCACATCGAAAGCCCCAATGCGCCACTGGTTTGTCTGATCGCGCACGACTGGGGCGGCGCTGTGGCTTGGAATTTAGGCAATCAAAAGCCCGCGTTGATGCAGCGCTTGGCCATCATCAACTCGCCGCATCCGGGCACGTTTTTGCGTGAACTCAAAAGCAACCCGGAGCAGCAAGCAGCCAGCGCCTACATGAATTTCTTGATTCGCCCCGACTCAGAGCAACTCTTGGCCGAAGACGATTACCGACGTTTGTGGGAATTTTTCGCCAACATGGGCGCAGTGGACGGCTCCCACGCTTGGCTTACGCCCGAGGTGAAAGACCAATACCGTGAAGTGTGGAATTTGGGCCTGACAGGCGGCGTCAACTACTACCGTGCGTCTCCCATGCGCCCACCGCGCCCCGAAGACCCAGCCGCAGCCGCATTGCAACTGCCGCACGACATGCTGACCGTGAACTTGCCCACTTGCGTGATTTGGGCAATGCAAGACATTGCTTTGCCCGCCAGCTTGATTGACGGCTTAGATGCCTACATTCCCAACATGCGGCTGCACCGCGTGGCAGATGGCACACATTGGTTGGTGCATGAGCAACCTGCGTTGGTAGCGGCTTATTTGCAAGACTTTTTCAACGAAGAAACGCCCACTCAGTAAACACTGGGCTCGCCTTCAGGCCGTGTTTTAAAACGCTGATGAACCCAAAAATATTGCGCAGGCATGGCGTCGATATAAGTTTGTAAACGTGCGTTCATGAGTGCTGTGTCGGCTTGTACGTCTTGACTGGGAAAGTCTGTCCAAGCGGGCAAAACTTCAACCACATAGCCCTTGTCTGTCATGCGCGTGATGACCGGAACCACGCGTGCACGCCCCAGAGCCGAGAACCTTGACAGCGATGGCACAGTGGCCGCACTCACGCCATAGAACGGGACAAAAATAGATTCGCTTGGGCCAAAGTTCATGTCGGGCAGCAAATACAACCACTCGCCACGCCGCAAGGCGCTCACAATGGCCTTGACGCCATCTTCGCGCCGAAACAAACGCACTTGCCCAAAACGCTGGCGTCCACGCTCAATCCACGCATCGGCTGCCGCATTGGATTGCGGGGTGTAAATGGTGGTGAAGGCATGGGGCATGGCTAAGGTCAAGGCCGTCCAGCCCACATCCAAGCCCACAAAATGTGGCGCAAAGAACACCGTCGGCTCGTCTGACGCCAAGTGTTCTATCCCCAAGAACTTAACGCGCGATTGAACACAGGCCGCGCTGCGATGCCACAACCAACTGCGGTCTAACCAAGCTTGCGCAAAATAAACAAACACTTGCCGCGTCAAGGCATCGCGCTCTGGCTCAGACAAGTGTGGAAAGCACAGTCGCAAATTGGTTTGCACCACACGCCTGCGCGCCTTTACCGCTTTGTGCAGCAACAGCCCCAAAGCAAACCCCAATCCACGCAACCACGACAAGGGCAAATAACCCAAGATTTGCAAAGCTTTAAAAGCGAGCTTTCCCATGCTGATTCACCCAAAATCTCGGGGTTGCTTGTCACGCGCATAGCCCCACAAATACTGCCCCGGCAAGCGGCGGATGAGTTGCTCCAAGCCGCGATTCAGGGCTGACGCCGTTTGTTCTGGCGTGGCGTTGACATCGCTGAATTCGTGCGGATTGAGTTGCTCAATGATGATGCGAAAGCCCTTTCCACTGCCCAAGCGCTCGCAATGGCTGAGCAACACGGCGGCTCCCGTTTGTTGTGCCAGCTTACCCAACAAGGTCATGGTGTAGACCTCGCGCCCAAAAAATGGCACCCATACGCCTTGCCCTTTGGGCGGCACTTGATCGGGCAACAAACCCACCAAACCGCCTGAACGCAAGGTGCGCAATAAAGTCCGAATGCCTGAGGTATTGGTGGGCACGGCCACAAACCCCGGGCGGTTACGTCCTTTGGACACCACCGCTTCGAGCATGGCTTTACGAGCAGGCCGATACAGCACCACCATGGGGCCAAACTGCGGCGAAAAGCGCTCGGCCACCGCTTGTGCGCCCAACTCCCAGCACCCAATATGTGGCGTGATGAAGATCGCCCCACGCCCTGATTGCATGGCCGACTCAAACAACTCTGCGCCTTGCCATTCATGAATGTGCGGCGCGAGCTTGACGTCTGGCGCACGCATCCAGCTCCACGGTAACTCGGCCACCATCTGACCCATGGCTGCAATGGCTGGGCGAGCTTCAGGCCAAGCAATACCCGCCGACTTGACATGCGCCTTGAAGTTACGTCTGTACGTGGGCGACAGCGCCCACACCAGCCAACCCAAAGCTGCGCCCAAGCGCTGCATCCAAGACAGCGGCAGTCGTGCCAAACACTGAAAAAGCCCAAGCATGAAGGTGAAACAAAAAGAGTTATCAAAAAAACTTGCAATAGAATACCGATTGTCGCCGAGTTAAAGAACTACTTGCAGGGCGACACAACACCAAGGTGTTTCGGGTTGAGCGAAAGCCACAACCCTCTGCTAAAGCGTTCGCCGGGCTCCCTCCAGAGTTGGCAACGCCAACATCAACTGAACGGAGCTTTTTTCATGTCCAACGACTTTCTCTTCACTTCTGAATCGGTCTCTGAGGGCCATCCCGACAAGGTCGCGGATCAAATTTCAGACGCCATTCTTGACGCCATCTTTGCGCAAGACCCCCGCAGCCGCGTGGCCGCCGAAACACTGACCAACACCGGCTTGGTCGTTTTGGCAGGCGAGATCACCACCAACGCGCATGTGGACTACATCCAAGTCGCACGCGACACCATCAAACGCATTGGCTACGACAACACCGAATACGGCATCGATTACAAAGGCTGTGCGGTCATGGTTTGCTACGACAAGCAGTCCAATGACATCGCCCAAGGCGTGGATCATGCGTCTGACGACCACCTCAACATTGGCGCAGGCGACCAAGGTCTGATGTTTGGCTACGCCTGCAGCGAAACACCAGAGCTCATGCCCGCGCCCATTTATTACGCTCACCGCTTGGTCGAACGCCAAGCGCAATTGCGCAAAGATGGTCGCCTGCCCTTTTTGCGTCCCGACGCGAAAAGCCAAGTGACCATGCGCTACGTGGACGGCAAACCGCACAGCATCGACACCGTGGTCTTGTCCACCCAGCACAGCCCCGACCAGTCGGAGACGGCGACCAAGATGAAGGACAGCTTTGTCGAGGCCATCATCGAAGAAATCATCAAGCCCGTCTTGCCCAAAGAATGGCTGCAAGAAACCAAGTATTTGATCAACCCCACAGGCCGCTTCGTGATTGGCGGGCCACAAGGTGACTGCGGTTTGACAGGCCGCAAAATCATTGTGGATACCTACGGCGGCGCTTGTCCACACGGTGGTGGTGCGTTCTCGGGCAAAGACCCCTCAAAGGTGGACCGTTCAGCCGCTTATGCCGCGCGCTATGTGGCGAAAAACATTGTGGCAGCAGGCTTGGCCACACAATGCCAAGTGCAAGTGGCTTACGCGATTGGCGTGGCGCGCCCCATGAACATCACGGTGAACACAGCCGGCACAGGCGTGATTTCAGACGAGAAGTTGTCGGCTTTGGTGGCAGAGCACTTCGATTTGCGTCCCAAAGGCATCATTCAAATGCTCGATTTGTTGCGCCCCATCTACAGCAAAACAGCGGCTTACGGGCACTTTGGGCGTGAGGAGCCTGAATTCACTTGGGAGCGCACGGACAAGGCGGCTGTGTTGAAGGCCGCAGCGGGTTTGAAATAAGCCTTTGTTGGCACTATGAAGGCCTCTCTGTATGGGAGGCCTTTTTTTGTTTCTTTGGCGGGAGATGCGGGTTGGGCATGGGCTGACGCGGCTCACATCGCTGCGCGATGAAAATCGCCGCATCAGCCCATGCCCAGCCCACATCTTTTGCGCACAAAACTCTGATCGAAACAGCCTGCGGAGCCAAAGAATTACGCGAGTTTGGGACTCAATGCGGCGATTTTCATCGCGCAGCGATGTGAGCCGCGTTGAGTCCCAAACTCACGCTATTCGCTCAAGCCAAAGCACTAGCCCAATGCCTCGGCAGACTCCGCCACAGTCTGCTGCAGCGCCCACATCTGTGCGTAACGTCCATTCAAAACCAACAAGTCCGAATGCGTGCCGCGCTCCACAATCCGCCCCGCATCCATCACCAAAATCTCATGCGCATCCACCACCGTGGACAAACGGTGTGCAATCACCAAGGTTGTTCGGTTTTGCGCTGCAGTTTGCAACTCCGACTGAATCGCCCGCTCGTTGGCGCTGTCTAAGGCCGAGGTCGCTTCGTCAAAAATCACAATCGGCGGGTTTTTCAACAAGGTGCGAGCAATCGCCACCCGTTGTTTTTCGCCGCCGGAGAGCTTCAGCCCGCGCTCGCCCACCATCGTGTCATAGCCCTTGGGCGTGGAAGCAATGAAGTCGTGAATGCGGGCGGCTCGGGCGGCTTGTTCAACTTCTTCTTGGCTGGCGTTGGTTTGCCCATAAGCAATGTTGTAGCGCACCGTGTCGTTGAAGAGCACTGTGTCTTGCGGCACGATGCCCAAAGCGCGGCGCACGCTGCTTTGAGTTACGCGGCGAATGTCTTGCCCGTCAATGCGTATGACGCCTGCGCCCACGTCGTAGAAGCGGAACAACAAACGCGCCAAGGTCGATTTCCCCGAACCCGAAGGCCCGACCACCGCCACGGTTTTACCCGCCGGAATGTCAAAGCTCACGCCATGCAAAATCGGGCGGTCGGCCTCGTAGGCGAACACCACGTTGTCAAACCGCACGGTGGGTGATGCGCTCAAGCGCAAGTCGGGCGCGCCCGCGTCGTCGGCAATTTCGCGTTCACGCTCCAACAAACTGAACATGCGCTCCAAATCGGTCAGGCTTTGTTTGATTTCGCGGTAGAGCACGCCCAAAAAGTTCAGCGGAATGTAGAGCTGAATCATGAAAGCGTTGATCATCACCAAGTCGCCCAAACTCATGCGGCCATCCACCACGCCTTGCGTCGCGCGCCACAACATGCCCACCAATGCCACAGCAATGATGAGTTGCTGGCCCACATTCAGCAAAGACAAAGAGGTTTGGTTTTTCAAACGCGCATGGCGCAAAGCCAACAAACTCTTGTCGTAGCGCTGGGCTTCAAAGGCTTCATTGCAAAAATACTTGACGGTTTCGTAGTTGAGCAAAGAGTCCACGGCTTTGGTGTGCGCAGCAGAATCGAACTCATTGGCTTTGCGGCGGTACTGGGTGCGCCATTCAGTCACCACAATGGTGAAGGCAATGTAGACCACAAGAGCCACCAAAGTGATGCCCGCAAACCATGCGTCGAACTTGGCGGCCAAAATGCTCAACACCAAGACCATCTCAATCAAAGTCGGCACGACGCTGAACAGCGAGTACGAAATCAGTGACTCAATACCGCGCACGCCGCGCTCAATGTCGCGCGTCATGCCCCCAGTTTGTCGCTCCAAATGAAAACGCAAACTCAGACCATGCAAGTGCTGAAAAGTCTCTAGGGCAATTTGCCGCGCCGCGCCTTGTGTGGCTTTGGAAAACACCAGTTCACGCAGCTCGGTAAATGCCGTCACCAACCAACGCAGCACGCCATAGCCCACCAACAAGGCCACGGGCAAAACCAGCACCGCCACAGGGTTGCCGGGCTGGATCGCAAGGCTGTCGACCAACTGCTTGAGCAAAATCGGCACGCTGACGTTGGCGAGCTTGGCCGACACCATGAGCACCAAGGCAGCGATCACGCGCCATTTGTAGGTCCACAAATAGGGGAATAAACGCTTGAGGGTCTCACCGTCAGAGCGCGGCTGATGCGCAGGCGTAGGTGTAGGCAAAGGCGAGGGAGCAAAGGAGCGCATGTGTTGCACAATGTCTGGTTGTTATTCCTTGCATTGTGCCTATGTCCAACACCTCACACCCCAACGCTGTCGCCTTGCCGACCGACCAAGAGCTGGTGCTCAAAGTCATTCCCATGCCAGCCGACTGCAATGCCAATGGCGATATTTTTGGCGGCTGGGTCATGGCGCAGGTGGACTTGGCCGGTGCGGTGCTCCCCGCGCGCTATGTGCGCGGCCGCATGGCGACGGTGGCGGTGAATGAATTCATCTTCAAGCAAGCCGTCAAAGTGGGCGATATTTTGAGTTTTTTCTCCCGCGTGGTGCGAGTGGGCAACACCTCCATCAGCGTGAAAGTGGAAGTGTTTGCCGAACGCTTCAGCCGCCAAGGCCAGTACATCAAAGTGACCGAGGCCACGCTGACCTATGTGGCGATTGACGACCAAGGCCGCCCGCGCCCCATCCCCAAAGATTAAGAGACGATGTAGGCGCCGCTGCCCACGGCCAGCAATTTGCCGTCTTCGCCTTTGAATTCCATGCGGGTGTTGCCCACCCGCGAGCCCAAACGCAGCACTTCGGCACGCATGGTGAAGCGCTCGCCAATGGAGGGGCGCAGGTAATCTATGCGCAAATCGATGGTGCCCATTTTCATGAAGTGCGCCAAACGCTGGTCAACGGGTTGGTCGATGTAGCGCGCGCCCAAAGCCGCCATGCAGGCTGTGCCGCCCATCGCGTCCAGCGCTGCGCTGATCACGCCACCGTGCAAGCGGTTGTAGGCAAAGTGGCCGACCAGTTCGGGCTTCATGGTCAATTCGGCGCTCACAAAGTCGTGGCCCAAAGCGCGCATCTTCAAGCCCAGCAAGCGATTGAAAACGATTTTGTCTTCAAAAATAGACCGCATGCCTTCGACAAATTCTGCATCAAACGGGCTTTCGATCTGGGCTTGGGTCATGAGGTGGTTCAGTGAATATTTGAGAAGTCAGGTCGGCGTTTTTCCATGAAAGCGCCAAAGGCTTCGCGGGCTGCTGGTTCGTGCAACATGCGACCAAATGAGGCGCCTTCTTCGGCCATTTGTGCTTTGATCTGTGCGGCTTGCCCAGCTTTCATCAAGCGCTTGGTTTCCACCAAGGACGAGATGGGCTTGCTCACCAGTTTACGTGCCTGAGCTTGCGCGAAACTGTTGAGTTCGGTCGGTGGCACCACGCGGTTGACCAAGCCCACTTCCAGCGCCGCTTCGGCCATGAACGGGTCGCCCATCAACAGCGCTTCGGCTGCGCGGTGGTAACCCATCATTTGCGGCACCAGCAGGCTGGAGGCGGCTTCTGGACACAGCCCCAAGTTGACGAAAGGCATAGAAAACGCGGCGTTGTCGCCCGCATAGACAAAATCGCAGTGAAACAACATCGTCGTGCCGATGCCCACCGCAGGCCCGGCCACCGCCGCAATGACAGGCTTGGGGAAACTCGCGATGTTGCGCAAAAAGCGAAACACCGGCGAGTTTTGTCCAGCGGGCGGCGCATTGAGGAAATCCGCAATGTCGTTGCCCGCGCTGAAGATGGTTTCATGACCTTGAATCAGCACCACACGCACAGCGGCGTCATGTTCGGCTTGCTCCAGCGCATCGGCCAGCGTGGCATACATGGCCGAGGTGATGGAGTTCTTTTTGTCAAGACGGTTGAAAGTCAGCGTCATGACGCCTTGGTCGATGTGATTCAAGATGTCGGTCATAAAGTCTCCAGTTTATTGCGTCCGGTTCCAAACTTGGGTGCGGTAGAAGGGGCCAATGTAGCCGCGCACGCGCAGCTTTTTGCCGTCTTCCAAAGGCACCATGCGAACGGTGTATTCCTTGCCGTTTTCAGGATCCAGAATTTTGCCGCCGCCCGCCCACAAGTTGTCTGCGCCCTCTTGTTTGACGCCACGGATGATGTCAAGCCCCAAGATAGGTTTGCCTTTGCGGTCGTCTTTGCAGTCTTCGCAAACGGTGGCTTCGTTGGTTTCTTTCTTGAAACTTTTCACGATGCGCCCGGTCAACACGCCGTTTTGCTCGACGATTTGAATTTCTGCTTTGACCTCGTGCGTGTTGTCATCCACGGTTTGCCAAGTGCCGACAGGCGTCATTTGGGCAAAGCTGTTCAAGGCCAGTCCCAAGCTCAAGGCGGTCAGGGTTTTGAAAAAGTTACGGTAAGTCATGAGTCACTCAGTATGAATGGATTGTGATTGAAAACCTCGTCACGCAAACACGGCCTCTGTCTCCATCAGCACAGCCGAACCCGCGCGCGCCGTCGCCATGAGCGAAGCGGTTTCGGGGAACAACTTGGCAAAGTAGAAACGCGCAGTTTGCAACTTGGCGGTGTAGAACGGATCGCGACTGCCTTGCTCGATTTTCTCCAGCGCGACCTGAGCCATACGAGCCCAGAAATAACCGAACACCAAGTGCCCTGTTACGCGCAAATAATCGACCGCCGCAGCGCCCACCTCATCGGCGTTTTGCATAGCTTTGTAGCCAATCTCGCCTGTCAATTGCGTCAGTTGCTGACCGAGTTGCGTCAGCGGTTTTGTGAACTCCACCATCTCTTCTTTGCCCTGCGTCTCCTTCACCAAATTCGCGATCTGCGCTCCGAATTTTTTGAGCGTTGCGCCTTGGTTGCCCAAGACTTTTCGGCCCAACAAGTCCAAGCTCTGGATGGTGTTGGTGCCCTCGTAAATCATGTTGATACGCGCATCGCGCACGTATTGCTCCATGCCCCATTCGCGAATAAAGCCGTGGCCGCCAAACACCTGCATACACGCCGATGTCGCCGTCCATGCGTTGTCCGTGATGAACGCTTTGACAATGGGCGTGAGCAAAGCCACCAATTCGGCGGACTCGGCGCGCACAGCGGCGTCGGCGTGGTTGAGTTCTTGGTCGATCAACAAAGCGCAATAGAGGCTCAGAGCGCGGCCACCTTCGGCATAGGCTTTGGCGGTGAGCAGCATTTTGCGCACATCGGGATGGACCAAGATGCTGTCGGCGGGTTTGCTGGGCTCTTTGACGCCGGTCAGGCTGCGCGACTGAATGCGGTCTTTGGCATAGACCAAAGCGTTTTGATACGCCACTTCGGTCAAGCCCAGCGACTGCATGCCCACGCCGATGCGGGCAGCGTTCATCATGACGAACATGGCGGCCAAGCCTTTGTTGGGCTGGCCGACCATGGTGCCGACTGCGCCATCAAGCACCATCTGACAAGTCGCGTTGCCGTGGATGCCCATTTTGTGCTCCAAGCCGCCACAGAAAATACCGTTGCGTTCGCCCAAGCTGCCGTCGGCGTTGACATTGAATTTGGGCACCACAAACAAGCTGATGCCTTTGCTGCCCACAGGTGCGTCGGGCAAGCGTGCCAACACCAAGTGAACAATATTGCTCACCAAGTCGTGTTCGCCCGCGCTGATGAAAATTTTATTGCCCGTGATGCGGTAGGTGCCGTCCGCTTGCGGCTCGGCCTTGGTGCGCAACAAACCGAGGTCAGTGCCGCAATGGGGTTCGGTCAAACACATGGTGCCTGTCCACTCGCCGCTGGTGAGCTTGGGCAAGTACAAGCTTTTTTGTTCTTCCGTGCCATGCGCATGCAAGGCTTCGTAAGCGCCGTGGGTGAGGCCGGGGTACATGGTCCACGCTTGGTTGGCGCTGTTGAGCATTTCATAGAAACACTGGTTGAGCACGATAGGCAATCCTTGGCCGCCGTAAGCGGGATCGCAACTCAGCGCAGGCCAGCCGCCTTGCACGTATTGTTCAAACGCGGCTTTGAAGCCGTCGGGCGTTTTGACTTCGTGGGTGTCGCGGTCAAGCTGACAGCCCTGCTCGTCACCGATTTGGTTCAAAGGAAACAACACCTCAGCGGCGAATTTGCCGCCTTCTTCGAGCACAGCCGTCATGGTGTCGGCATCCATCTCGGCGTGGGCGGGCATGTGCTGGAGCGCGTCGGTGACTTTGAGCACCTCGTGCATCACAAATTGCATGTCGCGTAGGGGTGGGTTGTAGACGGGCATAAAAACTCCTTATTGAGAAACTTTGGCGCTGCGGCCAATCTTGACGGATGATGATGACGGTTTGCGCAGGGCAACACTTTTTGCAGTGGTTTTTGCCGCGACTTTAGGAGCTTTGGGTAGATGCGCGCCATAGCGCAGCAAAATATTGTCAAAGCCTTTGGCGGTGCGGTCGAGCGACTTGGCTGAGCGCAAAAAACGCGCTTCGTATTGCAGAGCCAAAATCAAGCCGTGCAACTCAAACACCATTTGCTGGGCGTCCATGTCGGCGGCCAAATGCCCTTCGTCTCGGGCTTGCAGCACGCCACGGTAGACCGCAGCCAACCAAGTTTTGACCGAGCTGGCCAGTGCGTCGCGCACGGGGCCTGGGCGGTCGTCAAATTCGGCGGCGCCACTGATGTAGAGGCAACCGGTGTCAATTTCGGCAGAGGTGCGGCGCGTCCAGTTTTCAAACAAGGCTTTGAGTCGAGGCAGGCCGCGCTCGGCTTTGAGTGCGGGGTAGAACACCTCGTTTTCGAAACGCTCGTGGTATTCGCGCACCACCGACAATTGCAACTCTTCGCGCGAGCCAAAATGGGCAAACACGCCCGACTTGCTCATGTGCGCCACTTCGGCCAAAGCGCCAATGCTCAAACCTTCCAAACCAATTTGGGTGGCTAGGCGCAGCGCAGCATCGATGATGCTGGCTTTGGTTTGCTGGCCTTTGTGCGCGGTGCGCGGCTCGGCGCTGAGGGAGCGGGATGCCATAGGCTTTCCAAAAAAGAACGATCGTGCTATTTTGCACCAAAAAAACCGCTTTTAAACTCAAGCCATGCAAGTCACCCGAATATTTGCCATTCGCCACGGCGAAACCGCTTGGAATGTGGACACCCGCATCCAAGGCCAACTCGACATTGGCTTGAACGACCAAGGCCGCTGGCAAGCCCAGCGCGCGGCCTTGGCGCTGCAAGAAGAGTCGCTACACGCCATCTACAGCAGCGATTTGAGCCGTGCTTTTGAAACCGCGCAGGCCATTGCCCAGCACGCCCAAGTGGCGCTTGGTGTGCAACCCGAAGTGGATTTACGCGAACGCCACTTCGGTCACTTTCAGGGCAAAACGTGGGCGGAAATTGGTGAACAGTGGCCCCACGACGCCAAGCTGTGGCGCGAGCGCGATCCGCATTGGTCGCCCGAAGGCGGTGAATCTTTGGTGGTGTTGCGCGCGCGCATTTCAGCGTGCGTGGAGCGTTTGGCCGCGCAGCACATGGGGCAATCGATTGTGCTGATCGCGCATGGCGGGGTGATGGATGTGTTGTATCGCTTGGCGACACAACAAGACACCCAAGCGCCGCGCACTTGGCAGCTTGGCAATGCCGCCATCAACCGCCTGCTGTGGACGCCGCAAGGCTTGAGCTTGGTGGGCTGGGGCGATGTGTCGCATTTGAGTGAAGAACCGCGCAAGGGCAAGCCGCGCGACGAGACCTCGGCCTGATCAGGCCTCAAACAAACTGCCGTCTTTATCGGGCGGCGTCAGCCCCAAATGCCGGTACGCTGCCAAGGTGGCAATGCGCCCACGCGGCGTGCGCTGCAAATAGCCTTGTTGGATGAGATAGGGCTCAATCACGTCTTCAATCGTGTCGCGCTCTTCGCCAATGCTGGCGGCAATGTTGTCCAATCCGACCGGGCCGCCGTCGAAGCGGTGAATCACGGCTTCAAGCAGCTTGCGATCCATCAAGTCAAAGCCTTGCGGATCGACATCCAACATGGCCAGCGCTTTGTTGGCAATGTCAAAGGTGATGCGCCCCGTGCCTTTCACATCGGCATAGTCGCGCACGCGGCGCAGCAATCGGTTGGCAATGCGCGGCGTGCCGCGGGAGCGGCGGGCAATTTCGAAGCCGCCGTCTTCTTCGGTGGGCGTGTTGAGCAAACCCGCGCTGCGCATGACGATGCGCTGCAACTCTTCCGCCGTGTAGAACTCCAGCCGCGACACAATGCCAAAACGATCCCGCAGCGGGTTGGTCAACATGCCCGCCCGCGTGGTCGCGCCCACCAAAGTGAAGGGCTGCAAATCGAGCTTGATGCTGCGTGCCGCAGGGCCTTCACCAATCATGATGTCAATTTTGTAGTCCTCTAATGCGGGATACAAAATTTCTTCGACCACGGGCGACAGCCGATGAATTTCGTCGATGAACAGCACATCGTTTTTTTCCAAACCCGTGAGCAAGGCCGCCAGGTCTTTGGGCTTTTCCAGCACCGGACCGCTGGTGGAGCGCAAATTCACACCCAACTCTTGCGCAATGATGTGGCTCAATGTGGTTTTGCCCAAGCCGGGCGGGCCAAACAGCAGCACATGGTCGAGCGCTTCACCGCGCTTTTTGGCCGCGCCGATGAAAATCTCCAACTGTTCGCGCACCTTCATTTGCCCCACATACTCTTGCAGCAGCTTGGGACGCAAGGCGCGTTCTATGGCTTCTTCGTTGGGCGAAACGGGTGCGGCGGAGACCACGCGAGGCGCGGGGATGAAGTCGCCGCCAAAGCCTTCGCCAAAACTGTCGGTTTGAATGCTCATAGTTGCCTCATCGCGCCAAAGATTTCAACGCCAACTTGATGCCATCGCTCACCCCTACCTCAACAGGCAAGAGTTTGAGGGCTGCGCTGGCTTCTTTGTCGCTGTAGCCCAAAGCCAGCAAGGCTTGCAAGATGTCGCTTTGGTGGTCGGTGGTGGCCACGGCGTGCGCTGGCAAATCGGCGCCGAGTTTGCCTTTGAGCTCGAGCAGCAAGCGTTCGGCGGTCTTTTTGCCTATGCCCGGCACTTTGGTCAAGCGCACCGCGTCTTGCTCAGACACAGCTCGCGCCAGCTCTTCTGCACTCATGCCACTCAACAGCCCCAAAGCCATGCGCGGACCCACGCCCGAGATTTTGATGAGCTGCCTGAAGGTGGCGCGTTCTGTGGCCGTGCCAAAGCCGTACAAAATTTGTGCATCTTCGCGCACCACAAAATGCGTGAGCAAAGACACTCGCTCGCCGGTGGCGGGCAGGTTGTAGAACGTGCTCATGGGCACATCGACTTCGTAGCCCACGCCGTTGCAATCCACCAAAACTTGGGGTGGATTTTTCTCGCTGAGGATGCCGCTTAACTTGCCTATCATTGGGGGTCTGCCTTTTTACGAGATTATCGACTTGATTCTTCGCCACAACTTCACCCCGCCCAACAACACCCGATTGGCCAATTTATGCGGCCCCATGGACGCGCATTTGCGCACCATCGAGTTGGCGCTGGACGTCAAAATTGCCCACCGGCACGAACAATTCAAGGTCGATGGCCTCAAGGCCAAAGCCACGCGCGCGCTGGAAGTGCTGCAAGCCATGTACGAGCGCGCCTCGCGCCCCATTCCGCCCGACCAAGTGCAGCTCATGCTGGCGGGCGACCCCGACATCTTTGACGCCGACAGCGGCAACATGGTCTTGCAAACCCGCCGCAGCGAGTTGCGCGCCCGCACGCCCAACCAAAGCGTCTACCTCGAAAACATCGCCCAGCACGACATCACTTTTGGCATTGGCCCGGCTGGCACTGGCAAAACCTATTTGGCCGTGGCCTGCGCAGTGGACGCGCTGGAGCGCAGCGCGGTGCAACGCATTGTGTTGACGCGCCCCGCCGTCGAAGCGGGCGAGAAACTCGGCTTTTTGCCCGGCGATTTGGGCCAAAAAGTAGACCCCTATTTGCGCCCACTCTACGATGCCTTGTACGACCTCATGGGCTTTGATCGCGTGCAAAAAGCCTTCGAACGCCAAGCCATAGAAATTGCGCCGCTGGCCTTTATGCGCGGACGCACCTTGAACAACGCCTTTGTGATTTTGGACGAAGCGCAAAACACCACGCCCGAGCAAATGAAGATGTTCTTGACCCGCATCGGCTTTGGCGCCAAGGCGGTAGTGACGGGCGACGTGAGCCAAATTGACTTGCCCAAAGGAACGCTGAGCGGCTTGATCGACGCCGAGCGCGTGCTCAAGCGCGTCAAAGGCATTGCGGTGTGCCACTTCACCAGCGCCGATGTGGTGCGCCACCCGCTGGTCGGGCGCATTGTGGACGCCTACGACGCCCAACGCAGCGCCACCACCGGCGCGCCCGTGCGCAAGCGCTCTTAGGCATTGGGAATCCACCATGTCCTTGAACCATCTTGATTTGTCTTTGCAGTTTGGCGACGTGCCCGACCGCGCCCTGCACCGCGCGGCACTGCCCAAAGCTGCTGTGTCCAAATGGCTGCGCCATGCCTTGCAAAGCGACGCCGAGATGACGGTGCGCATCGTGGGTGCTGACGAAGCCCGCGCCCTGAACCTAGGCTATCGCCATAAAGACTACGCCACCAATGTGCTGACCTTTGACTATGCGCAAACACCCGTGGTCATGGCCGATTTGGTGCTGTGCGCTGAAGTGGTGGCCGCCGAAGCCGCCACGCAAGGCAAACCCCTGCAAGCCCATTACGCACATTTGCTGATCCACGGCACACTGCACGCCCAAGGCTACGACCACGAAACCAACGAAGGCGATGCGCTGGAGATGGAAACGCTGGAAATTCTGCTCTTGGCCGCACTGGGCTTTGATTGCCCGTATTGATGCCGCCTTTGATCAAGCCGGATGACCGAACACAACTTCTCACACCTCTCCATGCGCCAGCCCAACCCCGTCTTTCCCTTGAGCCCACACCTCAAACACGCCCTGATTGGCGTAGGCTTGCTCTCGCTGTTGGTGAGAATCTGGATAGGTGCGACCCTGCCCATCACGGGTGATGAGGCGTATTTTTATTGGTGGGGCGTCTTCCCCGATTGGGGCTATTACGACCACCCGCCCATGGCGGGCTGGTGGGTGGCGGCCATGTTGCAGTTATTTGGCGACAGCACCTTGTCCATTCGCTGGCCAGCCATGGTGTTGCCGCTGGCCTTGGGGGCGACAATGTGGTGGGCTTTTTCGCCCATCGACCGAGAAAAAACCGCTTGGGCTGTGCTGCTGTTTTGGCTCGCGCCGCTGAATTGGCTCAACAGCCTCATCACCACCGATACGCCGCTGATTTTTTGGTCGCTGCTCTCCGTCGCCTGCATGGTGCGCGCTGAACTGCGCGCCGCGCAAGACCGACAAGCGCTGACGCTGCACGGCTTGAGCGGTCTGTTTTTGGCCTGCGCTTTCTTGTCCAAATACTTTGCCGTGGTCATTGGCTTTTCGTACATGCTGTACTTTGCCATTTACCGCCGCGAACGCTGGCTGGGCTTTTTGCTCATGGTGCTGGCTGCGCTGCCGGGGCCAGCCATCAACCTCTGGTGGAACATGGGACACGGCTGGGCGAACATCATGTTCAATGTGTACAACCGCAACCAAGGCGAGGCCTTCAGTTGGGACAAGCCCGCGCTGTATGCGCTGACGTGGTTTTACTTGCTCACCCCGGGCGCCGTGTGGCTGGCTTGGCGGGAGCGCGCAGCGCTTGGCCAAACCCTCGCACGTTGGCCTTTGTTGGCGACATTGGTGGTGTTTCCGCTGGCGTTTTTTGCGCTCTTATCGGTCAAAAAAATAGTTGGCTTGCATTGGGTGCTCAATTTTTATCCCTTGTTTTTTGTGCTGTTGGCGCTGGCTTTGCCGATAGTTCAAGTGCGACGTTGCGCCTATGCCATGAGTGCTTTTTTGGCGCTGCATTTGGTGGCGCTGGTGGTGATGTACAGCAGCCAGTTGTCGGATTGGAAAAACGTGGGCATGTATCCACAAATTGTGCGCAGCTACCGCACACAAGCCTTGCTGGACAAATTGCAAGCGCCCGACACGGTGCTCATGACCACGGCTTACACGCCCTCGGCCACCTTTGGGCAAATGCTTAAACGCTATGTGCCCGTGTTTGGTGAAGGCGATTTTCATGCCCGCCAAGACGATTTGTGGCTCAACTTTGCCGACTACGACCAGCAAACCCTGCGCGTCGTGACGTTCCAAAAACCAGACTTGACAGCGTACGCCCCGTTTTTTGATGCGGTGAGCGAGTTTTCAGCCGAGCAAGACGGCATCACCGTCTACGGCGTGCAAGGCCAGCGCTTTCACTATGCGGCGTATCACGACATTGTGCTCAAGCGCGTGTTTGAACAACGCTACCAAATCCCGTCTTGGCTGCCCATGACGGGTTGCCATTTTTGTGTGAATTATTGCGGGCGGGTGAGGTGCGGGGGGTGATCTGCGAGGTTTGTAAGTGAGTCCAACAGACTCAATGCGCAGCAATTGCCTGATTTAATGCCGCCTGCGCCCAAGCATTGAGGCTCACGCCTTGCGCTTGGGCAAGCATCGCGGCTTTGGCGTGGATGCTGGGGTCAATGCGCAGCATCATCTTTCCAGAATAGGGTTTTTGCGCTGCTCTATTCAACTTCTTGCAGGTTGCCAGATAGTCATCCACCGCTTCGTTAAACGCCTGTTTTAACTCAGCCACCGAATCACCATGAAAGCCAATTACATCCTGAATTCCTGCCAGATGTCCGATAAAACAGGCGTCTTCATCGCTGTATTCAATCCGCGCCAAATACCCTTTGTAACTCATGACATTCATGGTTTGATTCCTGCTTGAGTTAAAAATTCACGAGCATCTTTGACCTGATAAGGCTTAGCTTCTTTTTTCGGATGAGGTCGATGAAACGATGCCACCACCCCATTCAATTCAAAGCGAACTCGTGATCCATTCCCCTCGATAACTTGCGCACCCAAAGCAACAAACAATGACTCTAGCTTTCTCCACTCCAATGTGGATGGGACGGGTGAAGAATAGACTGCCTCTAGGGTGTTTTTCTGGGCGCTATTCATACATCAGAATAATATCATTATTTGATATCAAATTCACCCCTCCAACAACCGCACCCGCACCGACTTGCCCTTGATCCGCCCGGCTGACAAGCGCTTCACCGCTTCTTGGGCGATGCTGCGCTCGACGGCGACGTAGGTGGAGAACTCGTTGACATTGATCTTGCCGACTTGCTCGCGGGTGAAGCCAGCTTCTCCGGTCAGCGCGCCCAGCACGTCGCCAGCGCGGATTTTTTCTTTGCGGCCCCCCACAATTTGCAGCGTGGCCATGGGCGGCTGCAAAGCGCCACCAGCGCTGGGCGTCAAGCTGCTCACGCTTTGCCAAACCGATTCGCGGCCTTGCAATTGTTCGATTTTGCCGATGCTGCCCATTTCGTCCATGCTGACCAACGAGAGCGCCAGCCCTTCTGAGTCGGCGCGGCCTGTGCGGCCAATGCGGTGGATGTGAATTTCCGCGTCGGGCGTGACGTCCACGTTGATGACGGCTTCCAACTGCGTCACGTCCAAGCCGCGTGCAGCGACGTCGGTGGCCACCAACACCGAGCAACTGCGGTTGGCAAATTGCACCAGCACTTGGTCGCGTTCGCGCTGTTCCAACTCGCCAAACAAGGCCAAGGCGCTCACGCCTTGCGCTTGCAGCACAGCCACCAAGTCGCGGCATTGTTGTTTGGTGTTGCAAAACGCCAAGGTCGATTCGGGTCGGTAGTGGTTGAGCAATTGCGACACCACATGCAGGCGTTCGCTGTCTTTGACTTCAAAACAGATTTGTTTGATTTTGGCCGCATCGTGTTGGGCTTGCACTTTGACGGTTTGCGGTTCGCGCATGAACTGCGCAGCCAGCTTGGCAATGCCTTCGGGGTAAGTGGCCGAAAACAACAGGGTTTGGCGCTCTTTGGCGCATTGGCGGGCGACTTTGGCAATGTCGTCAAAAAAGCCCATGTCCAACATGCGGTCGGCCTCATCCAGCACCAAGGTGTTGATGTGCTGCAAGGTCAAGGAGCCGCGCTCCAAATGGTCCATGATGCGCCCGGGCGTGCCCACCACCACATGCGCGCCGTGCTCAAGGCTCAGGGTTTGGCCGCGCAAAGCCACGCCGCCGCACAGCGTGACGACTTTGATGTTGCCCACCGCACGCGCCAAGCGGCGCAGCTCTTGGGTGACCTGATCGGCCAGCTCGCGGGTGGGGCACAGCACCACAGCTTGCGGGTCGAACTGGGCAGGGTTGAGTTTTTCCACCAAGGCGATGCCAAATGCAGCCGTCTTGCCGCTGCCTGTGCTGGCTTGGGCGAGCACATCGCTTCCGGCCAAGCTCAGCGGCAAGCTGGCCGCTTGAATCGGCGTCATGGCGGTGTAGCCCAGTTGGGTGAGGTTGGCCAAGGTGTTGGCCGTCAAAGGCAAAGAAGCGAAAGAGTGTGGGGTTGCAGTCATGCACCCATTATCGTGATGGGAATGGTCACGGGGCCATCGTTGACCAAATGCAATTGCATGTCTGCGCCAAACACGCCGGTTTGCACCTTGGGATGCTGGGCTTTGGCTTGCGCCACAAAGGCGTCGTACAAACGCCGTCCTTCGTCGGCTGGGGCAGCGCTGGTGAAACTGGGGCGCGTGCCGCTGCGGGTGTCTGCGGTCAAGGTGAATTGGCTCACCACCAACAAGCCGCCTTGCACGTCTTGCAAGCTGCGGTTCATCTTGCCTGCCTCGTCGTAAAAAATGCGCAGCTTCAACACTTTGTCGAGCATTTTTTGGCCTGTGGTTTCGCTGTCACCTTTTTCGGCACACAAGAGCAGCGCAATGCCGTGGGCAATTTCGCCAACGGTTTGCCCTTCGACCACCACGCGGGCTTGGCTGACTCGTTGCAAAACGGCTTTCATGGCGGCTTCAGTGCTGCGCGTCTACCGAGTGTGCTTCCACATCGCTGGGCAGCAATTGGATGGTGGCGCGCAAGCCCGGCACGGCGTCCATCAAGGCTTGTTCGACCGTGGTGCGCAGTGCGGCGGCGCGTCCGAGCGACCATTCGGCGGGCATGTGCATGTGCATGTCCACAAATCGGCGTTGCCCGGCTTTGCGTGTGGTGACATGGTCAAAACGGATGATGTTGTGCTCGCCGCGCTTGTGCTCAAAGCCTTGCAACGTGTCTTTGATTTGCGCCAGCACTTCGGGCTCGACCGCCTCGTCCATCAAGCCTTGCGAAGCGTCCCACACCAAGTGGACGCCCTCTTTCAAAATATTCAAAGCCACGCCAATCGCCACCAGCGGATCCAGCCAAGTCCAGCCTGTGACGCCCACCAAACCAATGCCGACCACCACGCCTGCCGAGGTCCAGACGTCGGTCACCAAATGTTTGGCATCGGCTTGCAGTGCCACCGAGCGATGGGCTTTGGCCGCGCGAAACATGACCCACGCCAACACGCCGTTGAGCGCCGAGCTGATGATTGACAAGGTCAAACCCATACCGACTTGCTCGATGGGCTGGGGGTCAAAAAACCGATGGCTGGCCGCCCACACAATGCCCAGCGATGCCACCACAATCAAAATGCCTTCAAAGCCGGAAGAAAAATACTCCGCTTTGTGATGCCCATAGGGATGCTCTTCATCCGCAGGCCGCGAGGCCACGGTGACCATCATCAAACCAAACACAGCGCTGGCCAAGTTGACCACCGACTCCATCGCGTCGGAGAGCAAGCCCACCGAATCGGTCAGCCACCACGCCAAGGTTTTGAGCGCAATGGTGACGATGGCAACCACCACCGACACGCCCAGCAAACCTTGCGGAGTGAGCCATTTCGAAGCGCTGTGGGTGCGTGTGTTCATGAGGCGTCTTTGTAGGTCATGTCATTGCATCACGCCAGTGTGACGCGGGCAAATTTGCGCTTGCCTACTTGCACAACATAGGTGCCAGCGTCCAGCTTCAAGCCTTTGTCGCTGACCACGTTGGAGTCCACGCGCACCCCGCCGCCGTCGATCAAACGGTTGGCCTCGCTGCCCGAGGGCGCCAAATTTGCTGCTTTGAGCAAAGCGCCAATGCCCATGGGCGCACCGCTCAGGCTGAGTTCTGGAATGACATCTGGCACACCGCCTTTGCTGCGGTTGATGAAGTCTTGTTCCGCCGCATCTGCCGCCGCCGCGCCATGAAAACGCGCCGTGATTTCTTTGGCCAGCGCGACTTTGGCGTCTTTGGGGTTGCGGCCTGCCTCCACTTCTTGTTTCAGTGCCGCGATGGCCTGCTCTGACGCGAAGGACAACAAGGTGTACCAGCGCCACATCAACGTGTCGGAGATGGACAGCACCTTGGCGAACATGGTGTTGGGTTCTTCGCTGATGCCGATGTAGTTGTTTTTGGATTTGGACATTTTGTCCACGCCGTCCAAGCCTTCGAGCAGCGGCATGGTCAAAATGCACTGCGGCTCTTGGCCGTACTCGGCTTGCAAATGGCGTCCCATGAGCAGGTTGAATTTTTGGTCGGTGCCGCCCAACTCCAAATCGGACTTCAAAGCCACCGAGTCATAGCCTTGCATGAGCGGGTACAAAAATTCGTGCACGCTGATGGGCGTGTTGGCATGAAAACGGTCATGGAAATCATTGCGCTCCATCATCCGCGCCACGGTGTATTTGGCGGCGAGCTGAATCATGCCCATCGAACCCAGTGGAATGCTCCACTCGCTGTTGTAGCGAATTTCGGTTTTTTCGGGGTCGAGCACCAAAGAGGCTTGTTTGTAATAAGTCTCGGCGTTGGCCTTGATTTGCTCGGGCGTGAGCGGCGGGCGGGTGCTGTTGCGCCCAGACGGGTCACCAATCAGGCTGGTGAAGTCGCCAATCAAAAAGATGACCTGATGCCCCAAGTTCTGCAATTGGCGCATTTTGTTGAGTACCACCGTGTGCCCAATGTGAATGTCGGGCGCCGTCGGGTCGAGACCGAGCTTGATGCGCAGCGGCTGCCCCGTGGCTTCCGAACGCGCCAGCTTTTTGAGCCAATCGGCTTCGGGGATGAGTTCTTCACACCCTCGCTTGGAAACCGCCAAGGCCTCCAGCACTCGGTCTGTGACGGGATAGGGGTTTGCAGGTACTTGATTCATAAGGATTTTTTACTAGATCGACTATAATTCGACCTTTGTGTTCTTGGCCGATTTTAGTTGGCTGTATGCCCACTTTGGCCGGAGACCTGACTTTTGCTTCCCTTTTTGCTCGCTTTGACTCAATCGCTTCAACAACGCATTCAGCAACACCCCACCCGTTTCATGGCTGGGGTTGCTATTGCTTTGTCCTTGATTGGCGGAGGTGCGGTAGCCGTGGTCAACCTCGCACCCGACGCGAGCCAACAGCCCTTGCGCCAAGTGGTGGAATCGGTCAGCAGCTTGTCTTTGCCCAGTTTGGACACCACCAAGAAGCTGCAACTCTTTCGCACCGACACCACCCGCTCCAGCGACACCGCCGAAAGCCTGCTCAGCCGCCTTGGCGTGAACGATGCTGAAGCCGCCACTTTTTTGCGCAACACGCCCTTGGCGCGGCAACAATTGCTCGGACGCGCAGGCCGCGTGGTCAGCGCCGAAGCTGATGAAAACCACCGTTTGCTGCGCTTGGTGGCACGTTGGGGCGCTGACAATTCCGATCAGTTCACCCGCTGGACGCTCCAGCGTCAAGACGGCGGCCTGACCCAATCGGTAGAAAACGCGCCTTTGACCGTCACCACGCGCTTGGGCAGCGGCACCATCCAAACCTCGTTGTTTGCAGCAACCGACGACGCCAATATTCCCGACAACGTCGCCACGCAACTGGCCGATGTCTTTGCGGGCGACATCGATTTTCAACGTGCTTTGCGCAAGGGCGATCGTTTCTCGGTCGTCTACGAATCGCTCGAAGCCGATGGCGAAACGCTGCGCACAGGCCGTGTGTTGTCGGCAGAATTTGTCAACGCGGGCAAAACACTGCAAGCCTTCTGGTTTCAAGAGCCCGGCAGCAAAGGCGGCTATTACAACGCCGACGGCAAGAGCCTGCGTCACGCTTATTTGGCCTCGCCCTTGGCGTTTTCGCGCATTACCAGTGGCTTCAAAATGCGTTTTCACCCAATTTTGCAAACTTGGAAAGCCCACTTGGGCGTGGATTACGCTGCGCCCACAGGCACGCCAGTACGCAGCGTTGGCCAAGGTGTGGTCGATTTCGCGGGCGTGCAAAACGGTTTTGGCAATGTGGTGATGGTCAAGCACAACAGCGGCCACACCACGGTGTACGCGCATTTGAGCCGCATCAACGTGACACGCGGTCAAGGCATTGCGCAAGGCCAAACTGTGGGCTTGGTGGGTCAAACGGGCTGGGCCACTGGGCCGCATTTGCATTTTGAATTCCGCGTCAACGGCACACAAAAAGACCCCATTTTGATGGCGCGTGAAAGTATTTCCGTGGAAGTGTCTGCCGCCGCACGCGACGCCTTCAAGCGCCAAATTGCGCAGTCCCGCACCGAGCTGACGGCGGCGGCCAGCGTTCAATCCACCAGCGCCGAATAAATGACCGACGCGCTCTACATCGGGTTGATGTCGGGCACGTCACTCGACGGCGTAGACGGTGTGTTGGTCGATTTCTCTCAACCCAGCTTGCGCGTTTTGGCGCATCACAGCACGGGCTTGAGCGCCGCGCTCAAAGCTGAACTCTTGGCCTTGAACCACAGCGGCGCCGATGAGCTGCACCGCGCCGCCCTCGCCGCCAACGCCTTGGTGCAGGTGTATGCCAAGGTGGTTCATGCCTTGCTGAAACAAACACAGCGCCAACCCCAAGACATTCGCGCCATGGGCGCACATGGGCAAACGGTGCGCCATCGCCCCGGCCTGTTTGACGGCACGGGCTACACGCTGCAACTCAACAACCCGTCGCTCTTGGCCGAATTGACTGGCATTGCCGTGGTGGCCGATTTCCGCAGCCGCGATGTGGCGGCTGGCGGTCAAGGTGCGCCGCTGGTGCCTGTGTTTCACCAACATGTGTTCGCCAGCCCAGGACACACCCACGCCGTGCTCAACCTGGGCGGCATTGCCAACCTGAGCGTGTTGCACGCCGACGGCGAGGTGCTCGGCTTTGATTGCGGCCCGGCCAATGCGCTGCTCGATCATTGGTGCCAACGCCACACCGGGCAAGACTTTGACCACAGCGGCCAATGGGCGCAAAGCGGACACGTCCACGCGGGCTTGCTGAACCAGCTTTTGCAAGAGCCGTTTTTGCACCTCGCGCCCCCCAAAAGCACCGGACGCGATCTGTTTCACCCCGCTTGGCTAGAAGCCCATTTACAAGCCTTTGAAAGCCTGCCTGCCGCCGATGTGCAAGCCACGTTGACCGAATTCACCGCACAAGTCTGCGTGCAAGATGTGCTGCGCCACGCGCCTGATGCGCAACGGTTGGTGGTGTGTGGTGGCGGTGCCTTGAACCTGCATTTGATGTCGCGCTTGCAAGCGGGTCTGAACCTGCCCGTGCTTTCGTCCGAAGCTTGCGGCATGCCGCCGCTGCAAGTCGAAGCCTGCGCCTTTGCTTGGCTGGCCTGCCAAACCCTGAACGGCTTGCCGGGCAACGCACCAAAAGTAACGGGCGCTCAAGGCGCCCGCATACTGGGTGGAATTTTTCCAGCGTAGTTTGTGGTTTAACGCTTAAACCGAGAACGACGAACCGCAACCGCAGGTGGTGGTGGCGTTGGGGTTTTTGATGACGAACTGCGCGCCTTGCAAATCTTCTTTGTAGTCGATTTCTGCGCCCAGCAAATACTGGTAGCTCATGGCGTCGATTAGCAAAGACACACCGTGTTTGGTCATGGTGGTGTCGTCTTCGTTGGTGATTTCGTCAAAGGTGAAACCGTATTGGAAACCCGAGCAGCCACCGCCTTGCACGAACACGCGCAATTTCAGTTCGGGGTTGCCTTCTTCCGCGATCAAATCAGCCACCTTGGCGGCCGCGCTGTCGGTGAAGACGATGGGTTCGGGCATTTCGGTCTGAATATTTTCGGCAACTGCACTCATGGTTTTCTCCAATTTCGAACTTAAAGTATAGCGGTTTAGTCGGGAATAGACGAGGTTTTATTGATTAACGCTACTTTTAATGGGGCTTTTATAAAACCCACAAAAAAGCCGCAAAGGGCAAAACCCATGCGGCTTTTTTGAGCAGAGCAAAAAGCGTTTTAACGCTTGCTGAACTGTTTGCGACGACGCGCAGAGTGCAAGCCGACCTTTTTACGTTCCACTTCGCGGGCATCGCGAGTCACGAAACCGGCTTGTGACAGAACGGGCTTCAAGGCCGCGTCGTAGTCGATCAAAGCGCGCGTGATGCCGTGACGCACTGCACCCGCTTGGCCGGACTCACCACCGCCGTGCACATTGACTTGAATGTCAAAGGCTTCAGCGTTGTTGGTCAAAACCAGAGGTTGTTTGGAGATCATGATCGAGGTTTGACGGCCGAAATAAGCGGCGATGTCTTTGCCATTGATCGTGATTTGGCCGGAGCCTTTTTTCAGAAACACGCGTGCGACGCTGGATTTGCGACGGCCGGTGCCATTGTTCCATTCACCAATCATGTCAGCTCCTTAGATGTCCAGCACTTTAGGCTGTTGCGCTGTGTGGGGATGCTCTGCACCGCCATACACCTTGAGCTTTTTGATCATGGCGTAGCCGAGAGGGCCTTTGGGCAACATGCCTTTGACAGCTTTTTCCAAAGCACGACCGGGGTGCTTGGCTTGCATGTCGCGGAAGTTGGTGGCAGTGATGCCGCCGGGGAAGCCGGAGTGACGGTAGTACACCTTGTCCAAGTTCTTGGTCCCAGTGACCTTGAGTTGGGCGGCGTTGATGATGACGATGAAGTCACCGGTATCGACGTGGGGTGTGTAAATGGCTTTGTGTTTGCCGCGCAAACGGAGAGCAACTTCGCTGGCTACTCGTCCGAGCACCTTATCGGTGGCGTCAATCACAAACCACTCATGCACCACGTCAGCGGGTTTTGCGCTGAAT
>CAILCI010000076.1 GCA_903832625.1 uncultured Burkholderiales bacterium
AGCTACACAATAAAATAGTAGAGGCTCATATTCAATTTCCTCAAGTTCCTGAGCACTTTGTGCACTCAATTCAGCCACTGTAGGAGGCTCAACCTCATACGGAAAAGAAACACCCTCTAGCTCACCGCCAAGTGATTGCACTTGATCATGAACGGTTTGAATATGAACAATTGCATCCGATGGATTGGAAAAACTTGTCCCACAATTCTCATTAATTAATTTTAGTGCTAATGTCATGCCTTCAGCATGCCCATCTCGCCAAGCGTCAATATATGTAACTGTATCTTTCTCTGACATGTTATTGCCTCATGAGAATTGTGATAACACCAAGCGCACAAATTAGCGTTTTGTGATAGTCGAGAATTTTGAATTCATTACTAGCATAAAGGGTACTTGCTAACCCTTGGGTAAATAATCCCACAATAGCAATAAAAGTAATGCACACTGGACCAACCCATACACCAACTGCAGCTAACAATAGAAAATTACTCGGCTCTATAAGGTTACTTTTCCAGTGCTGACGACTGTATGTAAAGTTGTAAATAAAAGGGATCAGGAAGCCGAAAGACCCACCAAGAATTGCATCATCAGGCGAAATAGAACCAACTTTCAGCGCCGATGCAATTAATCCGAACACAATGAAACCAACATTTATGAATTTTGGAATCGAACTTTCGCGATAACCTATAACGCCAATACATATTAAAGTAAAAAAACAAATACTGAAAAATAAAACTTGCAAAGGTTCTATCCAAAAAATGCTAACCAACAAAAATATTGATGCAGTAATTAATTCAATTAACGGATAGTGAATACCAATTTCAGCCTTGCAGTTATGGCATTTCCCTTTCTGAATTAGAAAACTAGCTATAGGAATCATGTTTTTCCAATTCAATTGGGTACCGCAAGTCGGACAGTATCCTAATGGTTTGAAATATCCAAAATGAGGAGTTTCACCTTTATTTTTAATGTTTTTAATTAAGGTGTATATATTTGTTAAATTAGTTAAAAATGATCCACCAAATAAACCTAGACAAAAATTATTGCGCTGATCAGAATTCCGTTTCGTTCATAACCACCTGTAATTTTTTGCAATAAATTAGATAGCTTAATTTTTATTAATTTTAAGAGGCCAATACCATTGCTTACTGTTTTTCCATCTGAAATTGGCGGCAGGTAGCTCATAAACTTATCTTCAAAATACTCACCCTCCAACCTTATTCCATCTTTTAATACTATCACGCCATGTCCGAAACGTTTGCCATTTTTATATTCACCAACAAACTGTGAACCGTCATTTAATTGAACTTTTGCTGGACCTTGCTTGAGACCATCTACATAATTCCCGTCAAAACTACCACCGGACCAAGTATGCGTAACGTGGCCAGTTTCGAGTCCTTTGGTCCGTGTGGCAACAGAAACACCATTCGGCTCGCCATCCTTAAACCATTCAACTTTACCCTCGCCATCAGCGAATCCAGATTTGCATGAACCCGTGTATTTGATTGTTTCTCCATCAGTTGGTAACGGATTAAAAACTTTACACCCTGTTGGTGAATCCTGTATCCAAGTAGCTTTTGGAAAAGACAATCTAACCCGCAGTTCGTTTAGATAATGATCTTTCTGTTCACCAGCCAATATAGGTTGTTTAACATTTTCACTAAAAATTTCATCAAGAGATTTCTTGTAATTTGAATCAGCAGCACTTTTGTTGGTAGTTTCTACAGCTGAAACGTGAATTGACAGTTGCAGTATGCAAAACAGTATCAGAATAAATCTAAACATTTTGGAAGTTTTAAATAATGAAATGTTCATGCAGTGGATCCACGCAAGAAGCCATCGTTAAGAATTTCAGATAGCAAATTTATTGAAAGTTTTTTCAACTATATCAGTTAAGAATGATCACAATCGCAGCTAGTTGTGTATCTATTTCTAAACATTTTGAGACGGTGTTAGAAAGTTTTAAGTCCTGAACAGTTGCCTTTTCTCAATTCATGTCTCACCATCCACACCCCCTTAACTTTTGGATGGATTCATGTGTCTTATCGGTTACGCCCGTGTCTCTTCATGGGGTCAGTCTCTAGAGGTTCAACTAGAGAAGTTGTCTCACTGCGATCTTGTCTTTAAGGAGAAGCAGTCAGCGCGGACCGATGATCGTGAACAACTTCAGAAATGTCTCGACTACCTGGGTGAGGGTGACACTTTAATCATCACAAAACTTGATCGCCTCGCACGATCTACAAGGGATCTGTTGAACATCATGCAGAGGCTGGTGTCCTCTGGTATCAAGTTGCAGGTGTTGTATCAGCAAATAGACACATCAACACCAACTGGCATGCTTCTATTCACGATGCTTGGTGCAATCGCAACTTTTGAAAACGATTTACGAAAAGATCGTCAGATGCAGGGCGTCGATCTTGCAAAGCGCAAAGGAATCAAGTTTGGACGCAAGAGATCTCTATCTTCAGAACAGATCAAAGAAATAATCTTAAAACGATCAGAAGGAATAAAAGTAGCTGATTTGATGGCTGAGTATGGGCTCAGCAAAGCAACTATTTATAGGGCTCTAGGGGGCGTCAATCAAGTTCAAAATTGAACTTTTAAACATGTGGTAAAAACATGTGGTATAAGACAAACACTCAAAATGAAAAAACCCTTATAAATCAACGACTTATAAGGGTTTTTAATAAATGGCGGAGTGGACGGGGCTCGAACCCGCGACCCCCGGCGTGACAGGCCGGTATTCTAACCAACTGAACTACCACTCCGCGTGGTTGCAACGTTTGCCTCGCGCTTGTGGCGCTTGGCCAAGTGTTGCAAAACTTGGCGACCCTACGGGGATTCGAACCCCGGTACTCACCGTGAAAGGGTGATGTCCTAGGCCTCTAGACGATAGGGTCAAAACCTTTGGACTCAAACAAAATAGGATTTTTTAATTTCCTACTTCTCACTCGACATTGATTGGTGGAGGTAAGCGGGATCGAACCGCTGACCTCTTGCATGCCATGCAAGCGCTCTCCCAGCTGAGCTATACCCCCTGTTTTTTCTTTTTCAAGAAAACTCGTTCAATGTCTGTCGAGAACGAGAGTATAGCGCATATTTTCACTCTCTGGCAAGCCGAGCCAAAACTTTTTCTCTGCCGCACAGCCACAGCACTTTGTCCACCGACGGCGTTTGCGGTGTGCCCATCACCAACACGCGCACGGGCATGGCGAGTTGTGGCATTTTCAATCCCGCTTCGGTCAAGACTTGTTTCATGGCGGCTGCAATCGCAGTCACCGACCATTCGCAGGTGCTCAATTGCGCACTCAATTGCTGCAAGGCGGGTTGAATGGCTTCGGTCACGTGGTGAGCCAAGTCTTCAGGGCTGGCCGTCACATCGGCATAAAACTTTTGCGCCCAATCGGCCAGCACCAGCAAGGTGTCGCAACGGTCCTTGAACAAGGCGCAAATGTCTGCCAAACGGGTGTCGGCTGTCACGCCGCGTTGCGCCAGAATGGGCTGCACCAAGTCGGCCAATGCGGCGTCTGGCATGGCTTTGAGGTGCTGGGCGTTGACCCAACGCAGTTTGGCTTCGTCAAACTGGGCGGCGCTGCGGCCTAAGTGATCGAGGTTGAACCACTCCAAAAACTGAGCACGGCTGAAAATTTCATCGTCGCCGTGGCTCCAGCCCAAACGCGCCAAGTAGTTGACCATGGCGTCGGGCAAATAGCCTTCGTCGCGGTATTGGGTCACGGCTTTGGCACCGTTGCGTTTGCTCATTTTTTCGCCCTGCTCGTTCAAGACGGTGGGCAAATGGGCATAGACCGGTGGCTCTTTGCCCAAGGCTTTGAAGATGTTGATTTGGCGCGGCGTGTTGTTGACGTGGTCGTCGCCTCGAATGACGTGGGTGATGGCCATGTCCAAGTCGTCCACCACCACGCAAAAGTTGTAGGTGGGCGTGCCATCGGGTCGGGCAATGACCAAGTCGTCCAACTCGTCGTTGCTGATTTCTATGCGGCCTTTGACCTTGTCGTCCCACGCCACCACGCCGCCTTGCGGGTTTTTAAAACGCAGCACGGGCTGCACACCTGCGGGAATGGCGGGCAAGGTTTTGCCTGGCTCGGGACGCCATGTGCCGTCGTAGCGGGGTTTTTGTTTGTTCTCGATTTGTTGTTCGCGCAAGGCGTCCAGCTCGGTCATGCTCATGTAGCAAGGATAGACGTGGCCTGCGGCTTGCAATTCGGCCAGCACGGCCTTGTAGCGGTCCATGCGCTGCATTTGGTAGAAAGGGCCTTCGTCGTGGTCGAGGCCGAGCCACTTCATGCCTTCGATGATGACGTCTACCGAGGCTTGGTTGGAACGCTCTAAGTCGGTGTCTTCGATGCGCAGAATAAAGTCGCCGCCTGTGGCACGGGCAAATGCCCACGGATACAGCGCCGAACGAATATTGCCCAAATGGATAAAGCCTGTGGGAGAAGGCGCAAAGCGGGTGCGAATTTTGGTGGTCATGTGGTGTGTTTACAAACTGTCCAACCCGCGCAGCAGGTCGTTTTGAATATCTTGAATATGTTCTAAGCCCACGGCCACGCGGATCAAGCCTTGGCCGATGCCTGCGGCTTGGCGCTGCGCCTCGGCCAGCTTGCCGTGCGAAGTGCTGGCAGGGTGCGTGAGCAAGCTCTTGGTGTCGCCTAAATTGGTACACAAAGAGAGCACTTGCAATTGGTTGAGCACATGAAACGCCCGCGCACGGGCTTGCTCGGGGTCATTGGCCTTGACATCAAACGACAGCACCGCGCCGCCCAAGTTAGACATTTGCTTCATGGCCAAGGCATGTTGTGGATGGCTGGGCAAGGCGGGGTAATGCACGCGCTGAACTTGCGGATGATCTTGCAACCACAGCGCGAGTGCGTGGGCATTGGCGCTTTGGGCTTTCATGCGAATGTCCAAGGTCTCCAAACCTTTGAGCACAACCCAAGCATTGAAAGGCGAGAGCACCAAGCCCGAGTTTTTCATGACGGGCAAGAATTTTTCTTTGACCATGGCCTCGCTGGCACACAAAGCGCCAGCCATGACGCGACCTTGTCCGTCCAAGTATTTGGTGCCCGAGTGCGTGACGATGTCGCAGCCCAAGGCGATGGGTCGCTGCAAGATGGGCGTGGCAAAACAGTTGTCCACCGCGAGCCATGCGCCCGCGTTGTGCGCCATGTCGGCCAAGGCGGCAATGTCGCAGACATCGGTCAAAGGATTGGTCGGGGTTTCGGCAAACAAGATTTTGGTGTTGGGCTGGATCGCCGCTTGCCATGCCGCCAAATCGGTTTGCGGCACGCTGGTGGAGGTCACGCCAAAGCGCGCAAACTCTGAGCCAATGAGCTTGATGGTGGAGCCAAACAAAGACTGAGAAAACACCACATGGTCGCCCGCTTTGAGCAAGCTCAACAGCATCAGCGTGATGGCCGACATGCCGCTGGAGGTGGCCAGTGCGGCTTCGCTGCCTTCGAGTGCGGCCAAGCGCATTTCAAAGCTGCTGACGGTGGGGTTGCCCGAGCGACCATAGGTGTAGCCGTCTTCTTCGCCCGCAAAACGTGCGGCCGCAGCTTCGGCTGAGGGCTGCACATAGCCGCTGGTGAGGTAGAGGGCTTCGGAGTTTTCACCGTATTGGCTGCGATCGACGGCAGCGCGCACGGCCAAGGTGTCAACGTGCAAATTTGGTGGCAAAGGTTGTTGGCTCATGGCTTACTCCGAGGCGTTGGGCAGGGCGAGGCGGGAATTGTCTTCATCGCCTTCTTGCTGGCTGACACGCTTGCTGTTTAAACGCGCAATGTCGCTGGCCGAGACGTCGCCTGTGATGTAGCAGCCGTCAAAGCAGGAGGCTTCAAACCCGTCAATTGCAAAGCCATTGCCCAAGCGCGCTTTTTGCACGGCTTGTCGCATGCCTTCGACGTCTTGGTAGATGAGCGCGTCGCAGCCAATGAGTTCGCGCACTTCTTCAATGCTGCGGTTGTGCGCCACCAACTCTTCGGGCGTGGGCATGTCAATGCCGTAGACGTTGGGAAAGCGCACGGGCGGTGCTGCGCTGGCCATGTAGACCTTGCGCGCGCCAGCGTCGCGCGCCATTTGCACAATCTCGCGGCTGGTGGTTCCGCGCACGATGGAGTCGTCCACCAGCAGCACATTACGGCCTTTGAACTCGCTGGTGATGACGTTGAGTTTTTGACGCACCGATTTTTTACGCACGCCCTGCCCCGGCATGATGAAGGTGCGGCCAACGTAGCGGTTTTTCACAAAGCCTTCGCGGTAGGGCAGGCCCAGCAAATGCGCCAGTTGCGTGGCACTGGGTCGGCTCGATTCAGGGATGGGAATGACCACATCGATTTCATTCGGCGGCACGGTGGAGATGACGCGCTTGGCCAAGGTCTCGCCCAAATTCAAACGGGCTTGGTAAACCGAGATGCCGTCCATCGTCGAATCAGGACGTGCCAAATACACAAACTCAAAAATACACGGATGCAAATGCGGCGCATTGGCACACTGCATGAAATGGGCTTGGCCGTTGACATCGATGAACACCGCCTCGCCGGGCGCGATGTCGCGCTCAAACAGATGGCCTGTGCCTTCCAAGGCCACCGACTCGCTGGCCACCATGTAGGTGCCGTCTTTGCTACGCCCCAAGCACAGCGGGCGAATGCCAAACGGGTCGCGAAACGCGAGCAAGCCGTGACCAGCAATCATGGACACCACGGCATACGAGCCTTTGATGCGACGGTGCACACGGCGCACGGCTTCAAACACATCGGCGCTGGTCAAGGTCAGGCCACGGGTGGTTTTTTCGAGTTCATGCGCCAGCACGTTGAGCAAGACCTCGGAGTCGCTCTCGGTGTTGATGTGGCGATGGTCTTCGTTGAACAACTCGGCCTTGAGCGCTTGTGCGTTGGTCAAGTTGCCGTTGTGTACCAGCACCATGCCAAAGGGCGCGTTAACGTAAAAAGGCTGCGCCTCTTCTTCGCTGTACGCATTGCCTGCGGTGGGATAGCGCACTTGACCCAAGCCACTGTTGCCGGGCAAGGCGCGCATATTGCGAGTGCGAAACACATCACGCACCATGCCCTTGGCTTTGTGCATGAAAAATTTGCGCTCCAGTTGGGTGACGATGCCCGCAGCATCTTGGCCTCGGTGCTGCAAGAGCAACAAGGCGTCATAAATCAACTGATTGACAGGTGCGTGACTGACCACGCCGACGATTCCACACATGAGGAGATGTACTTTCCAAAATCAGCCGGCAACGCCGGCTTCAACACTTGCAAACCCCAATTGAGCCAAGGCCTCGCTTGAGCTTGTTGCCAAGCCTCGCTTTCGCGCATTGGCGTCATGTTCACCACCCAGGTGATGACACACAAAATAAGCATCCCTCGCAAAGCGCCAAACACGACGCCCAGGAAACGGTCAAAACCACTCAAGCCCACAGCGCTGAGCAGCTGCTGAATCAACCAAGCCAACACAGCCGCCACGATGAGTACCGCGACAAACAAGACCACAAAACCCGCCACATAGCGCAACATGGAAGAGCTGCCGCTCATGGGCAGCCAATCGGCGGCGAGACCCGCGTATTTTTGAGCCACCCAAAATGCGGCCGCCCAGCTCACCAATGACAGCAGTTCTTTGACCAGCCCGCGCCACACGCCCAATAGGCTGGACAACCCGAGCACGGCCACAACCATCCAATCCACAGCAGTCATAGATGCTGCATTCACCTTAGAGCGTCAAGACTTGCGGTTGCAACTGCAACTGCTTGATTTTGTTGGCGACTTTGTCAGCTTCTTCGCGGCTGGCAAAAGGCCCCACACGCACCCGAGTGCGCTTGCCTTCTTTGGTGTCGGCAACATGGGTATAGGTTTTGAAACCTGATTTCTCGACCTTGGCGCGCACTTCGCGCAGCTTGGCCTCATCGCTGAAGGCGCCTACTTGAACAATGAAGCGGGGTGCGTCTTTTGTATCGGTGGCTTTGGTCTCAGGTTTTGCCTCAGCTTTGGTCTCTGTTTTGGTCTCTGTTTTAGCGACCGTCTTGACCACTTCTTCTTTGGCGTCTAAAGCGGCTGCGGTGTCTAAAGGCTTGGTGTTTGTTGGCGCCGATGGCGCTGAGGCTGAGACATTTGAGCTTGAGGCAGCATTGCTATTTGCCGACGCGCTAGCGCTGGAATTTGCGCTCGTGCTCGCATTAGCGCTTGAATTGGCATTAATCGGCTTGCTGTGGGCGCGATCTGGAATATCAATCGCAATATCGACCGACACAGGGCGCGGTTGGGTGTCGAAAATCAGGGGGAAAACGACCACGCCAATGAAGACCAGCACGCAAGCGCCAATCAAGCGATGGCGAGCGCGGCGGCGCATGGCCTCCACGCTTTCGGACGCAGGCTGGCTGAAATTACCTTGGGGCTCGGCGGTTTGGCCGGGCAATCGGAACTTAAAAAAAGCCATGTGCGAGAGGTCTCAAGAACTCAAATGAGGGGCATCCAAACGCGGCGTTCCGTGCTGCAACACACCGCCCACCGTGAAGAATGACCCGAAAACCACGATTCTATCAGCGGGGTCTGCGCCGGCGACCGCCGCGTCCAGCGCAGCTTGAGGGCTGGCATGGGTGCTGCTGTGGGCGTCTTTGCGCTCGTTTTGGGTTTGCCAGATGGTTTGGAGTTGCTCAGCGCTGGCCGCACGGGGCGTGGGCAAATCGCAGAAATACCAACGGTCCACCAACACACCCAATCGCTTGAGCATGGGCGTGACATCTTTGTCAGCCATGGCGCCAAACACGGCGTGGGTGGTCGGGTAAAAACCCATGGCATCGAGGTTTTCGCTCAAGGCGGCAGCGGCATGGGGGTTGTGCGCAACGTCCAGCACCAGCGCGGGTTGGCCGGGCACGATTTGAAAGCGCCCCGGCAACTCGACCATCGCCAAGCCATTGCGCACGGCTTGGGCGGTGACGGGTAAGCGCCCGCGCAAGGCCTCAAGTGCAGCCAACACGCCACTGGCGTTGAGCAACTGATTGGCCCCGCGCAACGCGGGATAGGCCAAGCCGCCATAACGTCGCCCACGCCCTGCCCAATTCCACTGCTGTTTGTCGCCGCTGAAATTGAAGTCTTTGCCAAACAACCAAATGTCAGCGCCCACTTTCGCGGCGTAGTCGATCACGCTTTGCGGTGGCACTGGATCGCTAACGATGACGGGACAGCCCGCGCGCATGATGCCGGCTTTTTCAAAGCCAATCGATTCGCGGTCTGGCCCCAAATATTCCATGTGATCGAGGTCGATGCTGGTGATGACGGCGCAGTCGGCGTCGATGATATTGACCGCATCCAAGCGCCCGCCCAAGCCCACTTCCAAGATCACAACATCCAAATTGGCTGCAGCCAAGCAGCTCAAAATCGCCAAAGTGGTGAACTCAAAATAGGTCAAAGACACCGCAATAGCAAGCCGCGCCGCCTCGACGCGCTCAAAGTGCGCCAGCAAATCGGCAGCTTGGACAATCTCGCCGTGCAGGCGAACACGTTCTTCAAAATGCACCAAATGCGGCGAGGTGAAAACGCCTGGCCGATAGCCTGATTCCAAAAAACACGCCTCCAACATGGCGCAGGTCGAACCTTTGCCGTTGGTGCCAGCGACCGTCACCACGGGGCATTCAAAGTGCAAACCCATGTGCTGCGCGACTTGGCGCACGCGATCCAGCCCCATGTCGATGCCAACGGGATGCAAACGCTCGCAGTGGGCGAGCCAACTCTCTAATGAATTCATGCCCGAATTGTCGCCCAGCCTTGCAAGCCCTTGGTTTTGAGGCATGATTTGGGGATGACTCACGCCCTCTCCATCACCCTCTACGGCATTCCCAACTGCGACAGCGTCAAAAAAGCCCGCGCCTGGCTGAGTGAACGCAACATTGACTACACCTTCCACGATTTCAAAAAACAAGGCGTGCCCGAAGCCGCGCTTGACCATTGGCTGGCACAGGTGGGCTGGGAAGTCTTGCTCAACCGCAAAGGCACGACCTGGCGCAAACTCGACCCTGCCCTGCAAGCCAGCGTGACAGACGCCACCAGCGCCAAGCAAGTCATGTTGGCGCATGCCAGTGTGATCAAGCGCCCCGTGTGGGTGAGCGCCGACACGGTGCTGGTGGGCGTCAACCCAGAGGCATGGTCGCGCGTTTTAGCTTGAATCGCCGCTTGAATCGCCAACACTTTTCAAAGAAGTTTTACGAAGGCTTTACAGCCCAGAAAAGCGCAACGATTAAACTACCCACTTGATAACACTTTTAGGTGACACCATGAAATTCACACCAACAACTTCCGCTTTGATCGGCGTAGCACTGGCCTCGCTGGGCCTGTCTGGCGCGGCACAAGCCCAAGAGGTGGGTCGTGTCATCACCAGCACGCCCATCATTCAACAAGTCGCTGTGCCACGCCAGGTGTGCAACACCGAACAAGTGGTCACGCCTGGCCAAAAATCGGGCGCGGGCGCTGCCATGGGCGCGATTGCGGGTGGCGCAATTGGCAACAGCATTGGTAACGGCAATGGCCGCGCTGCTGCGACAGTGCTGGGCTTGTTTGGCGGCGCGATTTTGGGTGACCACGTCGAAGGCAATGCGCCCTCAGAAGTGCGCAATGTGCAAAACTGCTCCACCCAAACCTTCTACGAAAACCGCACCATGGCCTACAACGTGGTCTATGAATTTGCCGGCAAACAATACACAGTGCAAATGCCCTCCGACCCAGGCCCGACTGTGCGTTTGCAAATCACCCCCATTGCGCCTAGCCCCAACAATGCCTACAACAACAATGTGCCGCCTCCCGGCTCTGCCCCACGTTGGTAAGCACAGCGGATCAGCCGCGCAAACCCCAAAGCCGCCTAGTGCGGCTTTTGTTTTGTCCAAAGGCTTGCGTTTGTACTTTGTTTCCTCTGTCATCGCCCTTTTTCGCAGTCGCCTAAAATCAACGGTTTTGCTCCACCCTCCAAAGTCGCACCATGACCACAGAAAAAATCGACAACGTCAGCGCCACCACCAAAGCCAATGTGTTTTTTGACGGCAAATGCATCAGCCACACCCTCACCACCGCCAACGGCACCAAGCTGTCGGTGGGCGTGATCTTGCCGGCCACCCTGACCTTCAACACTGGCGCGCCTGAAATCATGGAGTGCGTGGGTGGATTTTGTGAATACAAGCTCGACGGCTCAGAGGTCTGGCTCAAGTCCAGCGCGGGCGAGAAATTCAGCGTGCCTGGCAACTCCAAATTTGACATCCGCGTGAGCGAGCCCTACCACTACATCTGCCATTTCGGTTGATCCCGAGCCTGATTGAACACCATGAGCACCATCTTGCAACACTTGCCCAAAGGGCAAAAAGTCGGCATCGCTTTCTCCGGCGGTTTGGACACCAGCGCCGCCCTTTTGTGGATGAAGCAAAAAGGCGCACTGCCTTACGCCTACACCGCCAATCTCGGCCAGCCTGACGAGGCCGACTACAACGAAATTCCCCGCAAAGCGATGGAATACGGTGCCGAAAAAGCCCGCTTGGTGGACTGCCGTTTGCAGCTCGCGCACGAAGGCATTGCAGCCATTCAATGCGGCGCATTTCACATCAGCACGGGGGGCGTGACCTACTTCAACACCACGCCGCTGGGTCGTGCCGTGACCGGCACCATGCTGGTGGCGGCCATGAAAGAAGACGACGTCAACATTTGGGGCGATGGCTCGACCTTCAAAGGCAACGACATTGAGCGCTTTTACCGCTACGGTTTGTTGACCAACCCAAGCCTGAAAATTTACAAGCCTTGGCTCGACCAGTTGTTCATCGACGAATTGGGTGGCCGCGCCGAGATGAGCGCCTTCATGACAGCCCACGGTTTTGGCTACAAAATGAGCGCCGAAAAAGCCTATTCCACCGACAGCAACATGCTGGGCGCGACCCACGAAGCCAAAGACTTGGAACACCTGAGCAGCGGCATTCGCATCGTCAATCCCATCATGGGTGTGCCGTTTTGGCGCGAGGACTGCGCGGTCAAGGCCGAAGAAGTGACGGTGCGCTTTGAAGAAGGCCAGCCCGTGGCCTTGAACGGCGAGACCTTCGAATCGCCCGTCGAATTGTTCCTCAAGGCCAATGAAATTGGCGGTCGCCACGGTTTGGGCATGAGCGATCAGATCGAGAACCGCATCATCGAAGCCAAGAGCCGTGGCATTTACGAAGCGCCCGGCATGGCCTTGCTGCACATTGCTTACGAGCGCTTGGTCACAGGCATTCACAACGAAGACACGATTGAGCAATACCGCATCAACGGTTTGCGTTTGGGTCGTTTGCTCTACCAAGGCCGCTGGTTTGACCCGCAATCCATCATGCTGCGCGAAACCGCGCAGCGTTGGGTGGCGCGTGCCGTCACAGGCGAGGTAACGCTGGAGCTGCGCCGTGGCAACGACTACAGCTTGCTCAACACCGAAAGCCCCAACCTCACTTACGCACCCGAACGGTTGAGCATGGAGAAGGTCGAAGACGCGCCGTTCTCGCCGCTTGACCGCATCGGCCAATTGACCATGCGCAACTTGGACATCACCGACACCCGCGCCAAACTGGGCGTTTACGCCAAAGCGGGCTTGTTGTCTCTGGGCGAAGGGGCGCAAATGCTCAAGCTCGAAGGCAGTAAATAAGCTTTGGCTGATATCGATGTCTTGGTGATCGGCGGCGGCAACGCTGCTTTGTGCGCTGCGCTCATGGCCGCTGAGGCAGGCGCGCGCGTCATGCTGCTTGAAGCCGCGCCGCGCGAGTGGCGGGGTGGCAATTCCAGCCACACGCGAAACCTGCGTTGCATGCACGACGCCCCCCAAGACGTGTTGGTGGACGCCTATCCAGAAGAAGAATTTTGGCAAGACTTGCTCAAAGTCACGGGCGGGCTGACCGATGAAAAACTCGCCCGTCTGACCATTCGCGCTTCTTCCACTTGCCGCGACTGGATGCGCCAGCACGGCGTGCATTTTCAGCCGCCGCTGTCAGGCGCGTTGCATGTGGCGCGCACCAATGCGTTTTTCATGGGCGGAGGCAAAGCCTTGGTCAACGCCTATTACCGCAGCGCCGAAAAACTTGGCGTACAGATTCGCTACAACGCGGCTGTGTCTAAGCTGGACATTCAAAACGGACGATTTGTTGCCGCCTACGTGGGCGAAGAACGCATTGCTGCCCGCACTTGCGTGTTGGCGGCGGGCGGCTTTGAGTCCAACCGCGAATGGCTGCGCGAGGCTTGGGGACAAAACGACTTGGGCGAATGGACAGCAGACAACTTTTTGATTCGCGGCACGCAATTCAACCAAGGCGTGTTGCTCAAGCACTTGATCGATCAAGGCGCTGACACCATTGGCGACCCGACGCAAGCGCACATGGTCGCCATTGATGCGCGCGCGCCTTTGTACGACGGCGGCATTTGCACCCGCATCGACTGTGTGTCGCTGGGTGTGGTGGTCAACCGTCAGGCGCAACGCTTCTACGACGAAGGCGAAGACTTCTGGCCCAAGCGCTACGCAATTTGGGGCCGACTGGTGGCGCAACAACCGGGGCAAATTGCGTATTCCATCATCGACGCCAAGGCCGTGGGGCGCTTCATGCCTCCGGTGTTTGAGGGCGTGCAAGCCAACAGCTTGCGCGAATTGGCGCTCAAATTGCAACTCGACCCCGACGTGTTCGAGCACACGCTTGACAGCTACAACCAAGCCTGCGTGAGCGGCAC
>CAILCI010000077.1 GCA_903832625.1 uncultured Burkholderiales bacterium
CTGCCTTGCCCTGTGAAACAGTGACTCAAAACGGTGTGTTATCTCAAAACTTGAACGGCACTTTGCTGTTGAAAATTGACAAGCGCAATCGCTTGTTGTTGGGTCGAGCCGTTGAAGGCTCGGACGACTACAAGCCCGAATACCACTTGGCTTATGAAAAATTGTTCCCTTATCCTGAAGGCACGCCCATCTCTGTTCAGTTGTGCAGCCACAAGGTGGTGCGGGTATTTGCCAAAGGCGAGATTGTGTTTGAGTTGTACAAAGAGGATTTGGAGGCCACCAAAGGTGTTTCTCCCACCGTTTTGATTTTTGCAGCTGCCATTGCTTTGGTTTTCAGCCTGTTGTTATTGGCTTAAGCGCCACCCAATCTGCACCACCTAAAATCGGGCAGATGATAGAAAAATTATTTATCCTGTTGCAGCATGCCGCGCCCAAGCTTGCGCTCACTGTGTTTGCTGGGTTTGTCGCCAATGCACAGCGGGGCGCTTGGACGCACGGGCTGATCCGTTGGTTCATACGTCGCTACGGCGTCAACATGCTGGAGGCCGCGCAACCAGACGTCACCCAATATGCCAGCTTCAACGAATTTTTCACCCGCGCTTTGCGCCCCGATGCCCGTCCATTGGCCGAAGCCGATTTTGTGTGCCCTGTCGACGGCGCCATCAGCCAGTTGGGGTGCATTGCAGGCGATCAAATTTTTCAGGCCAAAGGGCACAGCTATTCCACACGCGCATTGCTCGGCGGCAATGCCGAACTCGCCGCGCAGTTTGAAGATGGCGATTTCGCCACGATTTATTTAAGCCCCAAGGACTACCACCGCATCCACATGCCCAGCGCAGGGCGCTTACGCCGCATGGTGCATGTGCCGGGTGAGTTGTTCTCGGTCAACCCTGCCACGGCGCGGGGCGTGCCGGGTTTGTTTGCCCGTAACGAACGCGTGGTGTGTGTGTTTGACTTGCCCGCCAAGGGCGATGAATCAGCCAAGCAATTCGCCTTGGTGTTGGTTGGCGCAACCATTGTCGGCAGCATGGCGACCACGTGGCATGGCGTGGTCAACCCGCCGCGATCAGCCACGGTGCGCGAGTGGCATTACGACGCTGAACCTGTAGATTTTGCGCAAGGGCAAGAAATGGGGCGCTTTTTGCTCGGCTCAACGGTGGTGATGCTGTGGCCCAAAGACACGGTGCATTTTTCGCAAGAATGGCTGGCCAGCAAGCCGGTGCGCTTAGGCGAAAAGATGGGTGACCGTGTTTTCGCCTAAAGCCCCCCGCTTTTACTGAAACGCAACCTCTGCAAAGCTGCGCAACTTACGGCTGTGTAGCTTTGCCAAGCCTTGCGCACGTAGCAACTCTACGGCCCTCATGCCAATGCGCAAATGCTGGTCTACCCGTTCGCGGTAGAAGTGGTTGGCCATGCCGGGCAGCTTGATTTCGCCATGCAGCGGTTTGTCGCTCACACACAGCAAGGTGCCATAAGGTACGCGGAATCGAAAACCATTGGCGGCAATGGTGGCGCTTTCCATATCGAGGGCTACGGCGCGGCTTTGGCTGAAACGGCGTTGTGGCGTGTTGTCGGGTAGTAGCTCCCAATTGCGGTTGTCGGTGCTCGCCACTGTGCCTGTGCGCATGATGCGTTTGAGCTCCGCGCCTTGGCATTGGGTGACATCGGCCACGGCTTGCTCCAGCGCCACTTGCACTTCGGCCAAGGCGGGAATCGGTACCCACAGCGGCAACTCTTCGTCCAGCACGTGGTCTTCGCGCACATAACCGTGCGCCAACACATAGTCGCCCAACTGTTGCGTGTTGCGCAAACCCGCGCAGTGGCCCAGCATCAGCCAAGCGTGCGGGCGCAGCACGGCCACATGGTCGGTGATGTTCTTGGCGTTGGCCGGTCCCACACCAATGTTGACCATGCTGATGCCGCTGTGATCGGCGCGTACCAAGTGATAGGCCGGCATTTGCGGCAAGCGCGGAGGTGCCTTGCCCAACGCGTCAATGGCTTCAGCACTCAAACCCACGCGTCGGGTGATGACGTTGCCCGGTTCGACAAACGCGATGTAGTCGCTGCTGGCGTCTTGCATGGCTTCGTGGCCTAAGCGCACAAATTCGTCGATGTAGAACTGGTAGTTGGTGAACAACACATAGTTCTGAAAATGCTCTGGGCTGGTGCCGCTGTAGTGGCGCAGGCGTTGCAGCGAGTAATCCATGCGCGCGGCAGTGAACAGCGACAAAGGCTGCACCGCAGACGCCTCGGTTTGAAACGTACCGTTGGCAATGCTGTCGTCCATGGCACTGAGGTCGGGCAGGTCGAACACTTCGCGCATGAGTTGGCGGCGCTCCGCGCTCATCTCGCCTTCAATGTGGTCGCTGTCGGCAAACGAAAAATGCACGGGAATCGGTTGGTTGCTGATGCCCACCTCCAACTCGCCACCGTGGTTTTGCAGCAGCAAGCGAAATTGCTCGTGCAAGTAGGCGGCAAACAAATCGGGTCGAGTGAGCGTGGCCTCAAAGCGACCGGGTCCAGCCACAAAGCCATAGCTCAGTTGTGCGGTGTCGGTGATTTTGGCGGGCGTGTTGCGTTCGGTGTGAATGCGCACAAAGGGGTAGTAGGCCCGCACACGCTGGCTGAAGTTTTCACCATCGACAAAGCGGCGCATGCATTGGCGCAAATGCTCAATGCTGGCGGTGTAGAGCGCTTGGACTTGCGACAAAGCGCTGTCGGCGTCGCTGTGACGGCTGGGGGGCGTGAAGGGTGGGCGTATGCTCATGCTCACCATATTACATGTTGCGTCGATATTGCCCACCCACCTCAAACAGCGCATGGGTGATTTGTCCCAGCGAACACACCCGCACAGCGTCCATCAACACGGCAAACACATTGGTGTTGTCAATCACGGCTTGCTGCAAGCGTTGCAGTTGGACGGCGGCTTGTGCGGCATGGCGTTGTTGGAAGTCTTGCAAGCGTGTGAGTTGCGACTCTTTTTCTTCCTCGGTAGAACGTGCCAATTCCAGCACCTCGGGCGTAGTGTCGCCTTTGGGGTTGCGGAAGGTGTTGACGCCAATGATGGGCAGCTCACCGGTGTGTTTGAGCATTTCATAGGTCATGGATTCGTCTTGGATGCGGCCGCGTTGGTAGCCGGTTTCCATTGCACCCAACACGCCGCCGCGCTCGGCAATTTTTTCGAACTCGGCCAGCACGGCTTCTTCCACCAACTCGGTGAGTTCTTCAATGATGAACGCGCCTTGGTTGGGGTTTTCGTTTTTCGCCAAGCCCCACTCGCGGTTGATGATGAGCTGAATCGCCATGGCGCGGCGCACCGAGTCTTCGGTGGGCGTGGTGATGGCTTCGTCAAACGCATTGGTGTGCAAGCTGTTGCAGTTGTCGTAAATGGCGATCAGTGCTTGCAGCGTGGTGCGGATGTCGTTGAACTGAATCTCTTGCGCATGCAGTGAACGGCCTGAGGTCTGAATGTGGTACTTGAGCTTTTGTGAGCGTTCGTTGGCACCGTATTTCTCTTTCATGGCGACCGCCCAAATGCGTCGCGCCACCCGACCCATGACGGTGTATTCGGGGTCCATGCCGTTGCTGAAGAAGAAAGACAAGTTGGGCGCGAAGTCGTCAATGTGCATGCCGCGCGCCAAATAGGCTTCGACAAATGTAAAGCCGTTGGACAAGGTGAAGGCCAACTGAGAAATTGGGTTCGCGCCTGCTTCTGCAATGTGGTAGCCGCTGATGGACACACTGTAGAAGTTGCGCACTTGGTTGTGCACAAAGTATTCGGCAATGTCGCCCATGACCTTGAGCGAAAACTCGGTGCTGAACAGGCACGTGTTTTGGCCTTGGTCTTCTTTCAAAATGTCAGCTTGCACCGTGCCGCGCACGTTTTGCAGCACCCATTCTTTGATTTTGGCGGCTTCGGTGTCGGTCGGGTTGCGGTCATTGTCGGCCTTGAATTTGGCCAAGTTTTGGTCGATGGCGGTGTTCATGAACATGGCCAAAATCGACGGTGCGGGGCCGTTGATGGTCATGGACACGCTGGTGGTGGGCGAGCACAAGTCAAAGCCGTCGTAGAGCACTTTCATGTCGTCCAGCGTGGCGACGTTCACGCCCGAGTTGCCCACTTTGCCGTAGATGTCGGGGCGTGGGTCAGGGTCGTTGCCGTACAGCGTGACCGAGTCAAACGCCGTAGACAAACGCTTGGCGGGCAGGCCTTCGCTGACGAGCTTGAAGCGGCGGTTGGTGCGGAATGGATCGCCTTCGCCCGCAAACATCCGGGTCGGGTCTTCGCCTTCGCGCTTGAAGGCGAAGGTGCCTGCGGTGTAGGGATAGCTGCCCGGCACGTTGTCGAGCATGAGCCATTTCAAAATTTCGCCGTGGTCTTCGTACTGCGGCAGCGCCACTTTGCGGATGGTTGTGCCGCTGAGTGATTGGGTTGTGAGCGCGGTGCGAATTTCTTTGTCACGAATCTTCACCACGTATTCATCGCCCGCATAGGCTTGCTGCATGGCAGGCCATTGGGCGAGGAGTTTGCGCTCGGTCGCACCCAAGCCTTCTTCGCGCGCCACGGCCAAGTCGATGGCGGCTTCGGCAGCGCGGGCGCGTTCGGGCTTGCCTTCGCGCAGCATGTCGGCGGCGGCGCGCAATTGCTGAATTTCACGCGCCAGTTTGGCTTGTGAGCGCGCACGTTTTTTGTAGCCGCGCACGGTGTCGCTGATTTCGGCCAAATAGCGAGTGCGTGCCGAGGGCACGATGGGCGTTTGGTTGGTGCTGTGGCGCACGTCTACCAAGGGCAGGCGACCGGGCTTGAAGTTCAAGCCCAGTTCAGTCAAGCGCACTTTGAGGGCTTGGTAGAGCGCGGTCACGCCATCGTCGTTGAAGCGTGCGGCCATGGTGCCAAAGACGGGCATGTGTTCGGTGGGTGTGTGCCAAGCTTCTTTGTTGCGCTGCACTTGTTTGGCCACATCGCGCAGCGCGTCGCTGGCGCCTTTGCGGTCAAACTTGTTGATGGCAACGAACTCGGCAAAGTCGAGCATGTCGATTTTTTCGAGCTGGCTGGCTGCGCCAAATTCGGGCGTCATGACATACATGGGCACGTCCACATGCGGCACGATGGCGGCGTCGCCTTGTCCAATGCCCGAGGTCTCCACAATGATGAGGTCAAAACCCGCGCACTTGGTTGCGGCCAGCACATCGGGCAGAGCCGCGCTGATTTCGCTGCCAAAGTCGCGTGTCGCCAAGCTGCGCATGAACACGCGCTGGCCGTTACGCCAAGGCGAGATGGCATTCATGCGAATGCGGTCACCCAGCAGCGCGCCACCGCTTTTGCGGCGTGAGGGATCAATGGAGATAACGGCAATGCGCAAGCTGTCCTCTTGATCCAAACGCAAGCGGCGCACCAACTCGTCGGTGAGCGAAGATTTACCCGCGCCACCGGTGCCGGTGATGCCCAGCACGGGCACTCTTTTGCTTTGCGCTTCTTGGCGAAGGGCGGCCAGTAAGTTGGCGTCGGCAGAAGCTGCGCCGTTTTCAAGAGCCGTGATGAGCTGCGCCAATTTGCGCCACGCCATGTCGTCGTGGCCTTGGATGGCCTTGAGCGTGGTGGGCGCGTGTTCGGACAAATCTTTGTCGCAGCGCATGATCATCTCGCCGATCATGCCTTGCAAGCCCATGCGCTGGCCGTCTTCGGGGCTGTAGATGCGCGTCACGCCATAGGCTTGCAGTTCTTTGATTTCTGGCGGCACGATCACCCCGCCGCCGCCGCCAAACACCTGAATATGCGCGCCCCCGCGCTGGCGCAGCAAATCGACCATGTATTTGAAATACTCCACATGCCCGCCTTGATAAGAGCTGATGGCAATGCCTTGCACATCCTCATGCAGCGCTGCGGTGACGACTTCATCCACCGAACGGTTGTGCCCCAAATGGATGACCTCCGCGCCCATGCCTTGCAAGATGCGGCGCATGATGTTGATGGCTGCATCGTGGCCGTCAAACAAACTCGCTGCGGTGACAAAGCGCACCTTTTGCGTGGGTTTGTAGTTGGCCAAGGCTTTGAATTCGGCGGACAAATCGGTCATGAGAAGGCTCCAAAAAACGGGGGCGGCAGGCAATGTCTGATTGACGTTTACGTAAACGTCAATCATAGCGGTAACGAATCGATTCTGAGCCGTGTTCTTGTAAGTTGCTGTAAGTTAACGCAAATACAAGGGTTTTTACTAGTCGCCAGGGTGACGGCATCGTATTTCTACTTAGTGAAATGGGATGGCGCGATATGTCCTAGACGAAGAGAATGGCGTCTGTCATTTCACAAACATTTGGTTGTAGGAGACCTTCATGATTCGCACTCTCAAATTAACCGCTCTGGCTTCGGTCATGTTCGCGGCTGGTATTTCTTATGCAGCTGACGCCATCAAAATTGGCGTAACTGGCCCCTACACCGGTGGCTCTTCGTCCATGGGCGTGAGCATGCGCGACGGCGTCAAGCTGGCCGTGGCCGAAATCAACAAAGCTGGCGGCGTGCTGGGCAAACAACTCCAATTGGTGGAGCGTGACGACGAAGCCAAAAACGAGCGTGGCGTGCAAATTGCGCAAGAGCTGATCAACAAAGAACAAGTCGTTGCTACCGTCGGCTTTATCAATACCGGCGTGGCTTTGGCCTCGCAACGCTTTTATCAAGAAGCCAAGATTCCTGTCTTCAACAACGTGGCGACCGGCTCCATCGTGACCCAGCAGTTCAAAGCGCCTGAGTTCCCCGACAACTATATTTTCCGCAACGCCGCGCATGACAGCATCCAAGCGCCCATGATCGTGGAAGAAGCCATCACACGCCGTGGTTTCAAGAAAGTCGCGATTTTGTCGGACTCCACCAACTACGGCCAGCTCGGTCGTGAAGACTTGGAAAAAGCCTTGGCCGCCAAAGGCGTCAAAGCCGTGGCCGTTGAAAAATTCAACATCAAAGACGTGGACATGACCGCCCAGTTGCTCAAAGCCAAAGAGGCTGGCGCTGAAGTGGTGCTGACTTACGGCATTGGCCCCGAGTTGGCACAAATCGCCAACGGCATGACCAAGCTGGGCTGGAAAGTGCCCATGATCGGAAGCTGGACTTTGTCCATGGCCAACTACATTGACAACGCAGGTCCTGGCGGCGAGGGCGCACGCATGCCCCAAACCTTCATTCAAGAACCCAACACCATCAAACGCAAAGCCTTCATTGATGCGTACTTGAAAACCTTCAAGCCCAAAAACAACCGCATTGACTCACCTGTGTCTGCCGCGCAAGGCTACGACTCGATTTACCTCTTGGCAGCAGCTTTCAAACAAGCCGGCACCACGGACGGCATCAAAGTGCGCGAAGCTTTGGAAAACCTGCAAACCAAGGTGGAAGGCGTTGTGACTGTGTACGACAAGCCTTTCACCCACGACGACCACGAAGCCATCACCGCCAACATTCCTGTGTTTGGCGAAGTCAAAGGCTCGCGCGTGGTGTATGCGTATGAAGAAGATGCCAAAAAAGGCTCTGACATTCGCACCAAGGTGGTCAAAAAAGACGCCAAAAAATAATTGCTTCGTTTGAACAAAGCGCCGCATTGTCAAAGATGCGGTGCTTTTTTCTCTGAATTTCTCTTCTCATAACAACAAAAGCGCACTATGGAAATCTTGCTGCAACTCATCTACAGCGGTATCGCGCTGGGCATGATCTACGCGGTCATCGCGTTTGGTTATCAGCTCACCTTTGCCACCTCGGACACGCTGAACTTTGGTCAAGGCGAAGCTTTGATGCTGGGCGCTTTGGTCGGCCTGACTTTGGTGGACAGTTTTGGCATGAACTACTGGTTGGCTTTGCCGGTGGTGGGCGTGTTTGGCTTGATGCAAGGTGCCTTGGTCGAGCGTGTGGGTGTACGCCCCGCCATCAAAATCAAAAGCGAGTTTGGTTGGATCATGTCCACCATTGCGTTGGGCATTATTTTCAAGAACGTGGCCGAAAACATTTGGGGCCGTGACGATTTGAAATTTCCTTCCCCGCTGCCCGAAGCCCCCATCAAATTGCTGGGCGCTAATGTGCTGCCCATGGAGTTGTTGGTGATTGCTGGCGCGTTGCTGATGATGCTGGCCGTCGAGTTTTTCAACCGCAAAACCATTTACGGCAAAGCCGTGGTCGCCACCTTCAATGACCGCGATGCGGCCAAGCTGATGGGCATCAACACAGGTTTGGTGATCACCTTTTCGTATGCGCTGTCGTCACTCACGGCAGCTTTCGCGGGCGTGCTGATTGCGCCTTTGACTTTGACCGGTGCGACCATGGGTTCGGTGCTGGGTCTCAAAGCGTTTGCGGTGGCCATCATCGGTGGTTTGACCAGCGGCATGGGCATCATTGTGGGCGGCATTATTTTGGGCGTGGCCGAGACCACGACGGGGTTTTACCTCTCGACTGGCTACAAAGATGTGCCCGGCTTGGTGTTGTTGCTCTTGGTCTTGGCGGTCAAACCGGCTGGGCTGTTTGGTAAATCTGCGATCAAGAAAGTCTGACCATGAATCGCAAAACTGTATTGGCCGCATTGGTCGGCTTCATTGTGTTGGCCTTGGTGCCCGTGTTCACACACAACCCTTATTACATCCACTTGGTCGAAACGATCATGATCTACGCCGTGCTGTTGTTCGGCTTGGACATTGTGGTGGGCTACACAGGCCAGGTGTCTTTGGGACATGCGGGCTTGTTTGGCATCGGCGCGTACACCGCCGGTGTGCTGTTCTTCAAGCTGGGTGCGCCGTTTTTGGTGATCTTGCCCGTGAGCATTGCCGTCACCGCCTTATTTGGCGCAGTGCTGGCCTTGCCAGCGCTGCGCGTGTCGGGTCCGTACTTGGCGATGGTGACGTTGGCCTTTGGCACGATCATCCAGATTTTGATCAACGAAATGAGCTTTCTTACCGAAGGCCCCATGGGCATCAAGCTGACCAAGCCCTATTTGTTGGGCGTCAAGCTCGATGAGCAAAGCTTTTACTGGGTGGTGTGCGCCATGTTGGCCTTGTCGCTGGTGGTGGTGCATCGCGTGTTGCGCTCGCAGTTGGGACGCGCCTTCGAAGCCCTGCGCGGCAGCCCTGTGGCTTCCGATTGCATGGGCGTGTCGGTCTACAAATACAAGGTGTATGCGTTTGTCATCAGCGCGGGCTTTGCAGGTTTGGCGGGTTGTTTGTATGCGTATTCTGAGCAATACATTTCGCCCAATACCTACAACAACGAACTGACGGTCATGTTCTTGCTCGCCATCATCATGGGTGGGCGCAAAACCCGTTTGGGTGCCTTGCTGGGCGCAACCATCATCGTGCTCTTGCCCAAGTTGTTGGACGATTTGGACATGTTCCGCACCGTCTCCACAGGCTTGGCTGTGCTCATGTTTGTCGGCGCTTTGCTGGCGGTGTCGCGCCGTGTGACCAGCGTCAAAGCCATGGCTGTGCCTGTGCTGGGAACAGCGGCCTTGTCGGCGTTCTCCTACCAGTTGGAGAACATCACCGATTGGCGCTTGTCGATTTTTGGTCTGATGATTTTGTTCGTCGTCTACTACTTGCAAGACGGCATCGTGGGCTTTGTGCGGCATTTGTTGTCGCTGCGCACCCAAGGCGAAGTCACGCACGCGGCTGCAGTTGTGAGCGATCAAGCGTCAGTCATTCGCTCTGCCAAAACAGGGCAAGAAAACCTGCTGGTGGGTCAGCAAATTTTGATGCAGTTCGGCGGCTTGAAAGCCATCAACCAAGTTGACTTGCGCATCAAACGCGGCACGATTCACGGCCTGATTGGCCCCAACGGCTCGGGCAAATCGACCATGATGAACGTGCTCACCGGCATCTATGTGCCCACGGCTGGCAGCATCGAATTTGAAGGTCGCTCGGTGGTGGGGCGCACCTCGTCTGACATTGCCTTGTCGGGCATTGCGCGCACCTTCCAAAACGTGCAGTTGTTTGGCGAGATGACGGCGCTGCAAAACGTGTTGGTCGGCTTGCATCACACCTTTGACAGCCATTTTGTGGATGTCGCTTTGCACACGCCGCGCTACCAACGCGAAGAAGCCGCCGCCACGCAACGCGCCTTGGGCTTGTTGCAATTTGTCGGCTTGGCCGACTTGGCTGACGAACAAGCACGCAACCTGCCTTATGGCAAACAACGCCTGCTAGAAATTGGCCGCGCCTTGGCGCTTGATCCGCAACTGCTGTTGTTGGACGAGCCCGCAGCAGGCCTGACCGCGCCCGACATCAAAGAGTTGGTGGCCATCATCCGCAAGATTCGCGATCACGGCATCACCGTCATCTTGATCGAGCACCACATGGATGTGGTCATGAGCATTTGTGACACCGTTTCGGTGTTGGACTTCGGTCAAAAAATCGCCGAAGGCAAACCCGCCGACGTTCAAGCCAATGAAAAAGTCATTGAGGCTTATTTGGGCACCACTGCCGCGTAAAGCCGGAGAAAAAAACGTATGTTGACCCTTCAAAATCTCCATGCCGGCTACGGCAAAGTGCAGGTCTTGCACGGCATTTCTATGGATGTGCCCAAAGGCAAAGTTGTCACCCTCATCGGCTCCAACGGCGCGGGCAAAACCACCACCATGCGCGCCATCAGCGGCATGATCGTGCCCACACAGGGCGAGATCAGCCTCAACGGCCAGCGCATCGATGGTCTGGAGTCCTACACCATTGCCAAACGTGGCTTGGCGCATTCGCCCGAAGGCCGCCGCGTGTTCGCCACCATGACCGTGACCGACAACCTGATTTTGGGCGCTTTCCCGCGCTTGACAGGCAGTCGCCCCAAAGGCGATGTGGCCGGTGACTTAGACCGTGCGATGGATTTGTTCCCCCGCCTCAAAGAGCGCCGCACGCAGTTGGCGGGTACTTTGTCCGGCGGCGAGCAACAAATGCTCGCCATGGCGCGCGCTGTCATGCTCAACCCCGAAGTGGTGTTGCTTGACGAGCCGTCCATGGGCTTGGCACCGATCTTGGTGGAAGAGGTGTTTCGCATCATCGAGCGCCTCAAATCGGAAGGCGTGACCATGTTGTTGGTGGAGCAATTCGCCGCCGCTGCCCTGAACGTGGCCGACTACGGCTATGTGCTGGAAAACGGTCGCATCTCGGTGCACGGCGAAGCCAGCAAACTCAAAAACGACCCCGCCGTCAAAGCCGCGTATTTGGGCGGTGGACATTGAGCCACAAGGCCGCAATCTAGGGGTTTTCACTCTGCCAGCCCGGCTGCGGGCCAGCAGAGTGTCTCTATACTGACGACCTTTTGATTAGCCTCGCGCCAAACCTTTCATGAATTCGCCCTCCAACTTGCAAGCACGCCCCGCTGAGGGCTATGCCGGAGACGTCAGCCCTGAGTTGGCGCACCAATGGTTTGCTTGCGGCGAAGCGGTGTTGGTCGATATCCGCTCCAGCGCCGAAATTGAATGGGTCGGTTTTGTGCCAGGCGCAGCCCATGTTGCATGGAAACAATGGCCGGGCATGGCCATGAACGCCAGCTTTGACGCTGAACTACAAGCTGCGGCTCAAGGCAAAAAAGTGGTGTTGTTGTGCCGCAGTGGCGTGCGTTCTATCGCTGCCGCCAAACGCGCCACCGAGTTGGGCTTAGAAGCCTACAACATCCTCGAAGGTTTCGAGGGCGATGCCAACGAACACGGCCACCGTGGCCACACAGGCGGTTGGCGTCAACGTGGCTTGCCTTGGCGCCAAAACTGAATCTGTCATGACCTTCCTCGCCTTGGACGTTGGCAACACCCGTTTGAAATGGGCGCTCTATGACTCGCCCGCGCCCGGCGCTGAATTGCTGGGCCATGGCGCGGTTTTCCTAGAAAACATCGATCATTTGTCCGACGGCGATTGGCGCGACTTGCCCGAGCCCACCCATATGTTGGGCTGCATTGTGGCGGGCGAAGCGATTCGTCGGCGCGTCGAAGAGCAAATGGAAATGTGGGGCTTTGTGCCGCACTGGGCGGTGTCCTCGGTGGCGGAAGCGGGCGTGGTCAATGGCTACGACCATCCGACCCGCTTGGGCGCCGACCGCTGGGTGGCCGTGATTGGCGCGCGCGCCCGCATGTTGCGCGCCATGCCCGCTGGCGATGCGCCACGCCCTTTGGTGGTGGTCATGGTCGGCACCGCGGTGACGGTTGAAGCGGTAGACGCCAGCGGCAAGTTTTTGGGCGGCATCATCTTGCCCGGCCACGGCATCATGTTGCGGGCCTTGGAGTCGGGCACAGCCGGCTTGCGCGTCCCCACTGGCGAGGTGCGTGAATTCCCCACCAACACCAGCGACGCATTGACGAGTGGCGGCACCTTTGCCATCGCTGGTGCGGTCGAACGCATGGTGCAACATGTGCGCGACCATTGCGGCGCTGAGCCGCTGTGCTACATGACAGGCGGCGCAGGCTGGAAAATGGCGCCCAGCATGTCGGTCAAGTTTGAGTTGGTGGACAGC
>CAILCI010000078.1 GCA_903832625.1 uncultured Burkholderiales bacterium
CCTGCGCTTGGCGCATACCCTGTGCGATGCCCTCATGGCCACGGCTCTGATCGTGGTCTGGCAGCGGGTCTATGGCGCACAAGAAACCGGCTGGATGAGCGCCTTGCTGCGCGTGTTGGGCTTTGTGCCTGCGGTGGTTCACATGGCTTGGGCTCAAGTCATGCTTACCAGACAAGGGCACGAGCATGGCGCTCAGGGCCGCACTGGGTTGATGGGTGTTTGGGCCGCGGGCTTGGTCGCCGCTTTGAGCGTCGCCTGCGCCTTGGTGTTGCACTGGGGTTGGCTCAACCCGCGCTGGATCGGTGTGCTCGACTACCTCTGGCCGCTGGCACTGTGGCAAGCCAGCGCGTGCGTCTTTGCCTCACTCAGCCACCGCCCGTTTCAGGTCGGCTCTGCCATTGCCTACTCGTGGGGCTGCATGGGGGTGGTGGTGATGCAAGGCCTAGCCTTGCTGCTGCCGCTGCTGGGGGCAGACTTGTCAGCATCCACCCACATGGCCGTTTACGCCTGCGTCAGCGCTTTGGGGCTAGGTGGGATGGCGGTTTGGATGAGGCAATTGCCTCAGTCAAGAGCTTGAGCTTTGCAAAAAAGCTTGCCACGCCATAGCCTTCGCGTCCTTGGCCGCTAACAACGGCGGTGCGTCTAATAAATGCAGCGGCCAGTCAATAGCGAGGTTCGGATCATTCCACAGCAAACTACGCTCGTATTCGGGATACCAGTAGTCGGTGGTTTTGTACAAAAATTCTGCGCTATCGCTGGTCACTAAAAAACCGTGCGCCAGCCCAGCGGGAATCCACATCTGGCGCTTGTTTTCTTCGGATAACTCGGCGCCAAACCACTGCCCAAAGGTGGGTGAATCTTTGCGAATGTCTACCGCCACATCAAACACCGAGCCTTGGGTGACACGCACCAACTTGCCCTGCGCATGTTGCTCTTGAAAATGCAAACCACGCAAGACACCTTTGGCTGATTTGCTGTGGTTGTCTTGCACGAAATTGGGTGTTAGGCCAGTGGCTTGCTCAAAGTCACGGGCATTGAAGCTTTCGAAAAAGAAGCCCCGGGCGTCACCGAAGACTTTGGGTTCGATCATCAACAAATCTTTGATATGAGTGGCAGTTGCCTTAAAGCGCTGATTCATTTCAGTAAGCCCAGTAAATATTGACCGTAAGCATTTTTGGCTAAAGGTTGTGCCAATTTACGGAACGCTTCTTCATTGATCCAATTTGAGGAGAACGCGATTTCTTCTGGACATGAAATCATCAGACCCTGCCTTTTTTGAAGCGTAGCAATAAAGCTACTGGCCTCCAATAAGCTGTCGTGCGTTCCAGTATCTAGCCAAGCATGACCCCGTCCAAGCATGCGAACATACAGTTGTTCAAGCTCCAAATATTTTCGATTGACATCAGTGATTTCTAACTCGCCACGAGCTGACGGTTTGATGTCTGCCGCGATATCGCACACTTGGTTGTCGTAAAAATACAAGCCTGTTACCGCATAGTTCGATTTGGGTTTTAACGGCTTTTCTTCGATGCTCAACGCGCGATGCTGTGCGTCAAACTCAATCACACCATAACGCTCTGGATCATGCACATGGTAAGCAAACACAGTTGCACCCTGCATGCGCTCATTGGCTTGATGTAAGTCTTTACTTAGCTCGTTAGCATAAAAAATATTGTCCCCCAAAACCAACGCCGACGGATGGTTGCCCACAAAATCCTTGCCAATGATGAAGGCTTGCGCCAAGCCATCAGGACTGGGCTGCACCGCATACTGAATGTTCATGCCCCACTGGCTGCCGTCGCCCAGCAACTCGCTGAATCGCGGTGTGTCTTGCGGCGTGGAGATGATCAAGACATCGCGAATCCCACTGAGCATCAAGGTCGTCAGCGGGTAGTAAATCATGGGCTTGTCGTAAATCGGCATGAGCTGTTTGCTCACTGATTGCGTGAATGGATAAAGCCGCGTGCCAGAGCCGCCCGCCAAGATGATGCCTTTGCGTTGTGTGGTCATTTTGTTTGTAGAAAAAGTTGATCTAGAACAGCGTTCACGCCCTCGCGCCAATCGGGCAACTTCATGTTGAAGGTGGATTGAAACTTGTGCGTGTTCAAACGCGAATTGAGTGGCCGTGGTGCAGGCAATGGGTATTGCGCAGTGGTGATGGCCTCAATGCTTTGTGGTGTGGTTTTGAACACCGCGCCGCGCGCGGCGGCTTGCGCAATCACATGGCGGGCATAGTCGCACCAATTGGTTTCGCCAGACGCTGCAACGTGGTAGATGCCCCAGCGGGCATCTTGGGCATCTGCATGGGTCAAAGCAGTAACGGCCGCTCGGGTTGCCTGCGCCAGCACAACCGTGCTGGTCGGTGCGCCCACTTGGTCTGCCACCACGCGCAGGCTCTCTCTCTCAGCCGCCAAACGCAACATGGTTTTTAAAAAATTTCCACCGTGCGCGCCGACCACCCACGAGGTGCGCACAATCAAATGTTTGGCGCAAAGTTGTGCCACC
>CAILCI010000079.1 GCA_903832625.1 uncultured Burkholderiales bacterium
ACACGTGGTATTCCTCAGCTCTTGTTCCCTTCTCCACCTTGGGTTGTCAAGGAAACGCCCCCACTTCCAAACACAACCCCTCTGCTGCTGCTGATGCTGATGCTGCCGCCGCGGCTAGCGCTGGCGGACGCAGCGATTTTGCGAGCGAAGCGAGCATGAGCAAGACCGCCAGCGCTAGCCGCGGCGGCAGCGGCAGCGGGTTTGTGTTCGGCAGTGGGGGCGTTTCCTTGCCAACCTAGGGTGGAGAAGGGAACAAGAGCTGAGGAATACCAAGTGTCCAACACGTCGTCGTCGCGGCGCAAAGTTTTGCCGGGCGCTTGCGCTTGTGCCTCGGCCTCGTTGCGTGCCACGTACACCGCACCGTCTTCGTCGTACCAAGCGGGAATTTGGTGTCCCCACCAGAGTTGGCGGCTGATGCACCAGTCTTGGATGTTGTTCATCCACTGGTTGTAGGTGTTCACCCAGTTCTCGGGCACAAAACTCACTGCGCCCGACTGCACGGCGTCAATCGCTTTTTGCGCAATGCTTTTGCCTGTTGCGTCGCCTTTGCCGACTTGGTTCATGGCGACAAACCATTGGTCGGTCAGCATCGGCTCCACCACTTGGCCTGTGCGGGCGCAGCGCGGCACCATGAGTTTGTGCTTTTTGGTTTCAACCAACAAACCCGCCGCGTCGAGGTCGGCCACCACCGCTTTACGTGCGGCGAAGCGGTCGAGGCCTTGGTATTTGTCGGGCGCGTTGCTGTTGATGGTTGCGTCTAAGTTGAGCACGCCGATGATGGGCAGTTGGTGGCGCTGACCCACGGCGTAGTCGTTCACATCATGCGCGGGCGTGACCTTGACCACGCCGGTGCCAAATTCGCGGTCCACGTAGTCGTCGGCAATCACGGGGATGCTGCGGCCACACAACGGCAAGTGAACGTGTTTGCCAATCAGCGCTTGGTAGCGCTCGTCTTCTGGATGCACCATCACGGCCACGTCGCCCAGCAGCGTCTCGGGGCGGGTGGTGGCGACGGTCAGATGGCCTGAACCATCGACCAAGTCGTAGCGGATGTGCCACAAAAAGCCGTCTTCTTCTTCGCTCTCAACTTCCAAGTCTGACACCGCGCTTTGCAACACGGGATCCCAGTTGACCAAGCGTTTGCCTCGGTAAATCAGGCCTTGTTGGTAGAGCTGCACAAAGGTTTCGGTGACGGTTTGCGACAGCTTGTCGTCCATCGTGAAGTACTCGCGGCTCCAGTCCACGCTGTCGCCCATGCGGCGCATTTGCTGGGTGATGGTGTTGCCGCTGTGTTCTTTCCATTCCCACACTTTGGCGACAAAGTTTTTGCGCGCCTCGGCGGGCGTGGGCCCCATGTCGTGACGGCTGATGTTTTGCGCTTGCAGTTGGCGCTCCACCACGATTTGGGTGGCAATGCCCGCGTGGTCGGTGCCGGGAATCCAGGCTGTGTTGTGCCCGCTCATGCGGTGGTAGCGCGTCAAACTGTCCATGATGGTTTGGTTGAACGCATGGCCCATGTGCAGCGTGCCCGTCACATTGGGCGGCGGCAGCTGGATGGCAAAAGACGGCTGATGCGCGTCCGGTTGACCCGTGCCACGAAAGCCCGCCACGCCGTAGCCCCGTTTTTCCCACTCAGGTCCCCAGTGGGCCTCAAGCGCAGTGGGCTCAAACGATTTGGAAAGACTGTTGAGGCTGGGCTGCTCAGGCGAGGTGGCGGTTTGGGTGGTCATGGGGCGTAAAAACAGAAAACGGCGCGCTGATGCGGCCATTGGACAGTGGACTTGCAAGATGCGGAATTTTAGCGGGGTTGGGTTAATCGCTTTTTGTGATTTTCACTACCAAAAAAGACTCGGACTTGGTCTAAATTAAACCTTTGATTTAATTTAATCATGGCGAATAAATGAAAAAGATATTGTGCGCTTGGGTTGTTTGGGGGGTCTGTGCCTGTGCATGGGCAGCCGATAAAACGCTGGTCTTTTGTGCCGAGGGCGCGCCCGAATACATGACGCCGTCCTTCAACTCCACCGCTTCATCATTTGATGTGATGGCGCATATTTATGGACGGCTCGTCACTTTGGATTTGACAACGCTCCAAACCGTACCGTCTTTGGCCGAGAGTTGGGAAATATCTCCCGATGGTTTGAGCTACACCTTCAAGCTTAGGCGAGGCGTGAAGTGGCAGTCCAATCGGTATTTCAAGCCCTCGCGCGCTTTCAACGCAGACGATGTGATGTTCACCTTCAATCGTCAGTGGAAGTCGGATCACCCATACCACTCTCTTGGCTATGGGAAATTTCCCTATTTCAGCGGATTGGGTTTGAACCAAATCATCCAAGACATTGTCAAGTTGGACGACTACACCGTTAAATTTGTGCTCAACCAACCCTTGGCGCCATTTTTGTCAGATCTCACCATGCACTGGTCGGCCATTCAGTCCGCCGAATATGCCCAAGCCATGCTCAAACAAGGGCATCCTGAAATTTTTGACAACGAGCCTTTGGGAACCGGTGCCTTTATTTTGGAAAGTTACGAAAAAGGCAAAAAGCTCAATTTCGTCGCGTTTGACGACTTTTGGCGCGGACGCTCAAAGCTCGACAAGCTGGTCTTTGACATCACGCCGGACGGCTCTGAGCGATGGAGCAAAACCCGCTCAGGTCAATGCCATGTCATGACCAACCCCAACCCCGCCGACTTGTCTTCAATGCGCTACACGCCCTCGGTCAAGGTCATGGACCAAACGGGATTGAACATTGGCTACATGGCTTTTAATCTTCGTAAAAAGCCCTTGGACGATTTGCGTGTGCGCAGAGCCATCACCATGTCGATTGACAAAATCAGCTTGTTGCGCATGGCCTATCGCGGAACCGCTTTGCCAGCGGTCAATCCCTTTCCCCCTGCTATGTGGTCTTACAACAACGATGTGGAAGACCCTCCCTACGACGTCGAAGCAGCCCGTGCTTTGATGAAAGAGGCTGGCTATGAAAAGGGCTTGTCGCTGGTGCTTTTGGCCATGCCGGTGCAGCGTCCCTACATGCTCAATCCGATGGAGGTGGCGCGCATCATCAAGGCTGAGCTGGAGGATATCAATGTCAAAGTTGACATTCAAATGCCCAGTTGGAGCAACTATGTCTCGCAAGCGAGAAAGGGTGAGCACGACTTGATGCTCTATGGTTGGACCGCCGACATTGTGGATCCAGACAATTTCTTGCACACCTTGTTGTCATGCGATTCGGTGGGCTTGAACAATTTGGCCAGTTTTTGTGATGCCACCTATGAAGATTTGGTACAAAGAGCCCGTCTGACCACCAACAAGCTCGAGCGAGTGCGTTTGTACCGTGATGCGCAGCAGCGTCTCAAAACACAGCTGCCTTGGTACACCATTGCGCACACAGTGCAGTACAAAATTGTTCGTCGTGGCATCAAAGGCATTGTGATCAACCCCGTGGGGCGAAATTATTTTTATGGGGTTGAGTTGGGTGATTAGGTCGTTGAGAGATTGCGCCATCACTTCTTGTAATGCAAATTAGGCCATTGATAGCTTTTGTTAATCGTACATATTGGCTTAAGCAATTAGACCCGGTCATTAAATACGGCTACCCTATGGTTTGTCTTTGACAAATTGTCAAAGCCGTTTGTTCAATCCATAGGAGATTTTTTCATGGCAGCACTCAAAGGCTCGCGCACGGAACAATGTCTGAAAGACGCCTTCGCAGGCGAATCTCAGGCCAACCGTCGCTATTTGTATTTCGCAAACAAAGCTGACGTTGAAGGTCAAAATGACGTGGCAGCACTGTTCCGTTCCACCGCTGAAGGTGAAACAGGTCACGCCCACGGTCACTTGGAATTCTTGGAGCAATCTGGCGATCCCGCAACAGGTATGCCCATCGGCTCCACACGTCAAAACTTGGCGTCTGCTGTGGCTGGCGAAACCCACGAGTACACCGACATGTACCCCGGCATGGCAAAAACTGCCCGTGACGAAGGTTTCGACGAAATCGCTGACTGGTTCGAGACTTTGGCCAAGGCTGAGCGTTCACACGCCAACCGTTACCAAAAAGCTTTGACCGAATTGGTGGATTGATTCCGCCTTTCGCGTTCTGAATCGCTGCGTCTTCGGGCGCAGTGATTTTTTCAAAGCCTTGAACAACACGCGCCAGCGCTTTGAAAAAATCACCCACCCATTTCAGGACAGACCTATGGCTACCGAAGGCAATTTGCAAGCCCCCACACGGCACGCGCTCGATTGGCAAACCCCCGAGTTTTATGACGAAGCAGCCTGTTTCACAGAACTCGAACGCATTTTTGACATCTGCCACGGCTGCCGACGCTGCGTGAGCCTGTGCGGCTCATTCCCCACCTTGTTTGACTTGGTGGACGAGAGCAGCACCATGGAAGTGGACGGCGTGGCCAAGCAAGATTATTGGAAAGTGGTGGACCAGTGTTTCATGTGCGATTTGTGCTACATGACCAAATGCCCTTACACACCGCCGCACGAGTGGAATTTGGATTTCCCGCACACCATGCTGCGCGCCAAAGCCATCAAGTTCAAAAAAGGTGAGGTGGGGGTGGCCGAGCAATTCTTGGCCTCTACCGACACACACGGCCAATTTGCTGGCATTCCCATCGTGGTGCAGGCGGTCAACGCGATCAACAACAGCAAAATTGGCCGCAGTGTGTTGGAGTCGGTGGCGGGCGTGGATCAAAACGCTTGGTTGCCCGAGTTGGCCACCCACAAATTCCGCGCCAGCGCCGAAAAAGCCAGCGCCACACAAGTGGTCGATGGCGAGAAAACGCCGGGCAAAGTGGCGATTTATTCGACCTGCTACGTCAACTACAACGAGCCAGGCATTGGCCACGACTTGCTCAAAATTTTGGACCACAACGACATTCCCTATGTCTTGGTGAACAAAGAACAATGCTGCGGCATGCCCAAGCTGGAGTTGGGCGATTTGGATTCGGTCAAGGACTCCAAAGAGGCCAATATTCCTGTGTTGGCCAAATACGCCAAAGAGGGCTACGCGATTTTGTCTGCCGTACCCAGCTGCACGCTCATGTTCAAGCAAGAAATTCCGCTCATGTTCCCCGATTGCGCCGACACGCAATTGGTCAAAGCCCACATGTGGGATCCGTTTGAATACTTCATGGCGCGCAAACGTGATGGTTTGCTCAAAACCGAGTTCCCGCAGGCCTTGGGCAATGTGAGCTACCAAATTCCCTGTCATGGTCGGGTCCAAAACATCGGCAAAAAGACCGAGGAAATGCTCAAGATGATTCCCGGCACCGAAATCAACACGATTGAGCGTTGCTCTGGACACGCAGGCACCTACGGCGTGAAAAAAGCATCGCACGAAACCGCCATGAAGATTGGCAAGCCCGTCTTCAAAGCCATGGCCACCATGAAAGACGGCAGCAAGCCCGACTACATCAGCTCCGACTGCCCCTTGGGTGGCCATCACATCGCGCAGGGCTTTGAGGTCAATCAACTGGGCGAGCCCGAACTCAACCATCCGCTGACCTTGGTGCGCAAAGCCTACGGTCTGGCCTAAACACACACGAGAAACACCATGCAACTCACCGGACACATCACACCCGAAAGCCTCATGTCGCTGGAGGCCTACACCAAATGGCGCAAACTGCACAAACCCGACGTGATCGCGCACCGCAAACTGCGCAGCGTGCAATTGGGCGAGCATGTGAACTTGCAGTTTGAGAGCGAGACCACCATTCGCTACCAAATTCAAGAAATGCTGCGCATTGAAAAAGTCTTCGAAGAAGAAGGCATCTTGCAAGAAATCGAAGCCTACGCGCCCTTGGTGCCCAGCGGCAGCAATTGGAAAGCGACCATGATGATCGAATACATCGACATCAACGAGCGCAAACGCGAATTGGCGCGACTCATTGGCATTGAAGACCGCTTGTTTGTCGAGGTTGAAGGCCATGCCCGCGTTTACGCAATTGCTGACGAAGACATGGACCGCGAAAACGACGAAAAAACCTCTGCCGTTCACTTTGTGCGTTTTGAGTTGACCCCCGCCATGTGCGCTGCGGTCAAAGCGGGCGCAGGCGTGAAATGCGGCTGCGACCACACCCATTACCCCGCGCACCTCGAAGTGGCGGCGGACACCTTGGCCTCCTTGGCAGGCGACTTGAAATAAACATGCTGTTTGTGCTCTCTCCGGCCAAGGCCTTGGATTACGAGACGCCTTTTGCGGGCGTGGAGCCCACGCAGCCTTTGTTTGTCAAACAAGCCAGCGCGTTGATTGACATCCTCAAACACAAGTCGCCACAAGAGGTGGCGAGTTTGATGAGTTTGAGCGACAAATTGGCCAGCCTCAACGTGGCGCGCTACCAAGCGTGGAAGCCCAAATTCAGCGCTCAAAACGCCAAACCTGCGGTGTTGGCCTTCAATGGCGATGTGTATGACGGCTTGGACGCGAAAAGCCTGAAACCCAAAGATTTGGCCTGGGCGCAAGACCATGTGGCGATTTTGAGTGGCCTCTACGGCGTGTTGCGTCCGCTCGACTGGATGCAGCCCTACCGTCTCGAAATGGGCACATCGCTGGACAACCCCAAGGGCGCGAATTTGTATAAATTTTGGGGCGACCAAATTGCAGCGTATTTGAACCAACGGTTGGCCGAAGAAAAATCTCCCGTCATCGTCAATTTGGCGTCGCAGGAATATTTCAAATCGGTCGATCTCAAGACCTTGCAAGCCCGCGTCATGGATTGCGTGTTTGAAGATTTCAAAGACGGCAAATACAAAATCATCAGCTTTTTCGCCAAACGTGCGCGCGGTTTGATGGCGCGCTATGCCATCACCCATCACATCAAAACCCCCAAAGGCTTGGAAGGCTTTGACTTGGATGGCTATGCGTTTGCGCCAGATGCCTCGACGGCGGATCGCCTGGTGTTTAGGCGGCGACAATCAGGGGTATGAACACCCCTGAACAATCGCAACTTGGCAAAGTCTCGGCCTATGTCGATCACTACGATGCGAGCTTGTTGTTTCCCATTGCTCGCTTGGGCAAGCGCCAAGAAATCGGCATCCAAGGCCAAGTGCCTTTCATGGGCGCAGACCTGTGGACGGCTTACGAGCTGAGTTGGCTCAATGTGCGCGGCAAGCCCCAAGTGGCGCTGGCCCGGTTCACCATTCCAGCGGAATCGACGCACATCATTGAGAGCAAGTCGTTCAAGCTTTATCTCAACAGCTTCAACAACACACGCTTGGCCGATATCAGCGAGCTGCAAAACCTGCTGCGCCAAGACCTGAGCGAGGCCATTTGGCACGGCGGCGCGGTGCAAGCGAGTGTGGGCGTGCAGTTGGTGTTGCCTGAACAATTCGACCGCGAACCGGTGCACGAAATGGATGGTGTCAACCTAGATCGGCTCGATTTGGAATGCACGCATTTCCAACCCGCACCGCAGTTGCTCAGCGCCAAGATGGATGAAGCGCCTGTGACGGAAACCCTCACCAGCCATTTGCTCAAAAGCAATTGTTTGGTGACGGGACAGCCCGATTGGGGCAGTGTGCGCATCAGCTACAGCGGACCGCAAATCGACCAAGGCGGGTTGTTGGCCTATATCGTGAGTTTTAGAAATCACAACGAATTTCATGAGCAATGCGTGGAGCGCATTTACATGGACATCATGCGCCAGTGTCAGCCCCTGCGCTTAGAGGTCTACGCCCGCTACACCCGACGCGGGGGTTTGGACATCAATCCGTGGCGGACAAGTCACCCCAAAGCTGTGCCTGCGAGTGTTCGGACGGCGCGTCAGTAAACCCCTGTTTTTGCAGCGAACCCACGCGCACGCCGAGCAGGCGAATACGGCGCGATAAATCAACCCGCTTCAAGAGTTGACCTGCGGTTTGGCGAATCAGTGCTGCTTGATCGGTGTGCTGCTCCAGCGTGTGGTCGCGTGTGACGCTTTGAAAATTGTCATAGCGCAGCTTGATGCCAATGGTTTTTCCCACATAGGCTTTGCGCTGCAAATCGCTGGCGACTTGCTCGCACAAGCGGGTGAAGATGCGGCCCAGTTCTTCGCGATCGCGCACAGCATGGAGGTCGCGCTCAAACGTGGTTTCGCGGCTCAGGCTCACGGGTTCGCTGTGGGTTTCGACTGGGCGATCGTCTTTGCCGAGCGCCGCGTCGTGCAGCCATGCGCCGTAGCTTTTGCCGAAGTTCTCCATCAACCAAAAACGCTCGCGCTGCGCCAAATCACCAATGGTCTGAATGCCATGCGCTTGCAATTTGGCTTCTGCCTTGGGGCCAATGCCATTGATTTTGCGACACGGCAGCGGCCAGATGAGGGTTTGTAAATCGTCGGGTGACACAATGGAAATGCCATTGGGTTTGTTGAACTCGCTGGCCATTTTCGCCAGCAATTTGTTGGGCGCAACACCCACCGAGCACGTCAAACCCGTGGCGTCAAAAATGCTTTTTTGGATGAGCCGCGCCAACACCCGACCGCCTTCGCGTTGACCGCCTGGGACTTCGGTGAAATCGATGAACACCTCGTCCACGCCCCGGTTTTCCATCACGGGCGCAATCTCGGTGATGATGCGTTTGAATTCGCGCGAAAAATGGCGGTATTGGTCAAAGTCCACGGGCAACAAAATGGCTTGTGGACAGAGTTTGGCGGCTTTCATCAAGCCCATGGCCGAGCCAATGCCAAATTGCCGCGCCGCATAGGTAGCGGTGGTGATGACGCCGCGCCCGGTGTAGCCCGCGATGCGTGGAAAAAAATCGACCGGAATTTCGTGCAATCGCTCTTCTGACCATTCGTGCTCGGGATACGCTTCACGCAGTTTGGCCAACACATCGTCCTCGCGCCGCCGACCGCCCCCAATGACCACTGGCAGGCCTTTGAGTTGCGGATAGCGCAGCAATTCGACGGAGGCATAAAAAGCATCCATGTCGAGGTGGGCAATGCGTCGCATAATCGTTGACATTTTTAAACCAAGGAAAAATCGATGCCTACCATCCGCGTTGAACTGCTCGAAGGCCGCACACCTGAGCAAAAGAAAAACCTCGCCCAAGCTCTGACCCAAGCTTGCGTGGACACATTGGGCAGCAAGCCCGAAGCTGTGGACGTGCTGTTTTTTGATGTGCCGCGCCAAGATTGGGCCACCGGCGGCGTGCCTTGGAGCGAGCGCAGCTAAATTGCTTTTTGCACCCACCAGCCTTTGAACAACCAAGGCTGGCGCGGCTGGGCGTTGATTGGACCTTTGTCCTTGGATTCAACGCTCAAACCCAATTGTGTCGCGCCTTCTAGCGCTTTTGGGTCCACCTCGATTTGGGTGGTCGCATAGCGACTGGTGAGCACGCCCAGCAAAATGGGTGCGTCATGGCTAGACAGCGCCCACAGGTGCAGGCTTTGCTCGCGACTTTCGCGCAAATCGGTCAATCGCTGCACTTGCAGGCTTTTTGATGCGGGGCTGTAGGTGACCAAAATTTCGGCCTTGCCTTCGTCGCCCGACATGACGCTCACAAACTGAATTTGTGGGATGTCTTTGAGCCGTTGTTCAGCATGGTGAATTTGCGCTTTGAGTTGCTCAAACATGCTCAGCGCGGTGGCAGTGCCCAACATCACGATCAACACCAAGGTGATCGACAGGCCGCGCCACCAAGCGCTGACGCCCGTGGGCGGGGTAGGAAGTGAGTTTTCTTGCATAGACTGCAAGTGTGCCTCAGTTCCTCACCCAGTTTTGCGCCGAATGCAGGCTTTACGCGACGGGGAAAGTGCCCGGCAACAACATGGAGCTGTCCACCTGCGCCATTTGCGTGCGACCACAAAACGCCATGCTCAGGTCGAGTTCGTTGTGGATGATTTGCAGCGCCTTGCTCACACCCGCTTCGCCCATGGCGCCCAAGCCATACAGCATAGAGCGGCCAATGTATGTGCCTTTGGCGCCCAGCGCCACGGCTTTGAGCACGTCTTGGCCGCTGCGAATGCCGCCGTCCATGTGAACCTCAATTTGTGAGCCCACTTCGGAGACGATGGCGGGCAGCGCCTCGATGCTGCTTTGCGCGCCATCGAGCTGACGCCCGCCGTGGTTGGAGACGATCAAGGCGTCTGCGCCCGATTGCACGGCCAAACGCGCATCTTCCACGTCTTGGATGCCTTTCAAAATCAGCTTGCCGCCCCAGCGTTCTTTGATCCACGCCACATCGCCCCAATTGAGCGCGGGGTCAAATTGCTGCGCCGTCCACGCGGAGAGTGAACCCATGTTTTCAACACCGCTGACGTGGCCGACGATGTTGCCAAATTGACGGCGCGGTGTCGCCAACATGTTGAGCGCCCAGCGCGGTTTGGTGGCGATGTTGAGGATGTTGGCCAGCGTGAGCTTGGGCGGCGCGGACAAGCCGTTTTTCAAGTCTTTGTGGCGTTGCCCCAAAATTTGCAAATCCAGCGTCAGCACCAGTGCTTTGCAGTTGGCGGCTTTGGCGCGGTCTATCAGCCGTTCAATGAAAGCGCGGTCTTTCATGACGTAGAGCTGAAACCAAAAGCCTTCGCCCGCGTGCTTGGCCACGTCTTCGATGGAGCAAATGCTCATGGTCGAGAGTGTGAAAGGCACACCAAACTTGCGCGCAGCGCGGGCTGCCAAAATTTCGCCATCGGCGTGCTGCATGCCGGTGAGGCCTGTGGGCGCAATGGCCACGGGCATGGCCACGTCTTGACCAATCATCTGCGTGGCCGTGCTGCGGCCTTCCATGTTCACCGCGACGCGCTGGCGCAGCTTGATTTTTTGAAAATCGCTCTCGTTGGCGCGGTACGTGCTCTCGGTCCAACTGCCGGAGTCGGCGTAGTCGTAAAACATGCGCGGCACGCGCTTTTGAGCCAGAACACGTAAGTCTTCGATGTGGGTAATCACGGGCATGAAACAAGTCTCCTAGGGTTTGAGACGGATATTAGCCGCTGGCGCGTGATTCGGTTTTGAAGTCTGGGGTTGGGAGGGTGAAATAAATTTCACAGTTCTGTTGCTGTGGCTCAAATTCGGTATCGAGCTAAAAAACAGCTTTAAATGCGTGTCAAGGCATTTGGGAAGTTATCAAAATTATTTACAAGGCTTGGATTTTGGTATTTTTGGCGAGATGCTAAAAACCGAAGTGTCCAGACTCTGGACACTTGCGTTTTAGCATCTCAACAATACCGATGCTGAATTGAGAATAATGCTGAGAATGAGGGTATTTTGTTTTTGTGCTCCAGCCGCCATGGGGCTGAACAGGAGCTTAAAACTTGTAGCCTAGCCTGAAGCCGACGGCGTTGCCAAAGGAGTAAAAAAGCTGCGGGCTATCAAATTGACTTGAATAAGCAAACAGTGCGTTACTATGGATATATTCCAAAATAGTGAAAACGCCTTTGGACCAATCATGTCGCCAAGTCAAGCCCGCTAATCGGGTAGAGATATGGTAATTGTCGGGGTCTGATTCCAACAAAGTCGTGATTGGGTTATCGTAAAAGTATTGCCCAAGTCTAATATTGGCATTGCTGTAAGACGCGCCAATTTGATTTTTGGCATCGTATTGATAAATCACTTCAGCAACTTTTGAACGATACTTTATTTCAGCGTTGTAATTGCAATACGTTTGAGGTAAGCAGCTAAATCCCTGGTCGGTTCTGGCAGTTTGGTTGAGAGTTCGGTAAGACTGGGTAAGAGTTAACTTTAGATTGGAAGCAATTGGAAAACTCATTCCGACGTAATACATGTCTTGCTTTTGTTGCGATGTCATGGACCAGTCTGGGGGAGCGCTATAAGCACTTTGATTCGCACGTATGTAAGAAAACTTGAATTCCAATCCAGAGTAAGTGTTGATGGCATTCAAGTTGAAACCAATTTTTTTATTCGAAGTGATGGCGTAATTACCGGGTGGAACTAAGTTGCCAAATTCCAAAGGGGCATAGTTCAACCACAGTGGGTTGTATAGACCAATCAGTGTTTGGATGCGGTAGTCGCCAAGCTCACTATTGGTGTAAGCCTGTGCACCGGGTGCACCACCGGTCACATCGCGGTACTGAGGCGTGACACAAAGCCCATCAATCTCTCGCATCCAAGGCGAATCGGTTTCGTAGGTTCTACACCAACTGGTTTTGTAATCGACAACGCCTGCACGAAAGCCCAGCTTTGGTGATATTTCCCATTGCAGACTCAAATCGTCAACACGGCTTCCCATTTGCTGATCTGAACGTGCTTTAAGACTGAATGAAATATCTCGGGTGAGCTGAGTGTTGTTTGTAATGATCACAAAAGGTGATGAGTTCTCGTAATGCCATTTGGTGAAAGCATTGGCCTGTAATAAGTTGGGGGTGGAGGGATCATCAGCCCCAGTCGAAGGCGACAACCTCCAGTTGTCAAACCCCGTTTGAAAACTCCATTCACTGGCTTTTTCAACGGCGTCCGCTTTTGCATAGCCAGCCATGAACAGCAAAAACAGAATGCTGAGCCATAAGCGTGGCGCAAAAATGGCCGCAACTGGATTTTTCATACGAAAACGTTTTTAATTTTGTCGTTCTAATATTCAAATTTTAATAAAAATATCATCATATTAAGTATTAAGTATCGGTAAATATTTACTTAATCGTAACTTGGCTGGTCTTGAATCAGTACTGGTAGCCCAACCTCACGCCCAGCGCATGACCATAGCTGGGGTAGTACTCTTGATCAAAGCCCGTATCCCAGCCAGAAGCCCAAGTGCCAGCCCGGCTGTGGGTGTATTGCGCGATGGCGAACAAGCCTTTGCTGAACTCATGCCGCCAAGCCAGCCCGTAAATTTGAACAGGGATGAGTAGGGCTGGGTCTATCGTGCCTTGGTAGATTCGATTGGCGTCGTAGAAATTCTCGTGATAGAGGTGCAGCTTAATGATGCTGAACGAAGCGGCGAGGGTGTTTTTTGAATCCAATTGATGGGTGAGCTCCAAGGTACGGGTGTTGGTCTTGAGCTGGAGGTCGTAGCTTTCGGGGGCTGCGTTAAACACCATCTCTTGTATTCTGTGGCTGGCCGTGAATTTGAGCCGTGTCTGTGACAGCACAAGCATGTTGATGCCTGCATAAATCAAGTCGTAGTGATGGGCGCTGTCCCCCAAAAGCGTCGGATCGGGTGCATATCCGCGTTGGTTGGCATGGATGTAAGCGGCCCGCAATTCTGTGCCGTTGTCGATGTTCAAGGCGCTGAGGTTGAGCCCCCATTTTTTGTTTGAAGTGACCACAAAGGTTTCTTCTGTGGGGACTAAATTGCCGTATTCACTTGGCGCGTATCTGAACCACAAGGGGTTATAAATGCCCAGCGCAGATTGATAAATGGTGCTCTCTGTGCTGGTGTTGGTATAGATTTGCAGGCCCGGCGCGCCGCCTGTGACGTCGATGAATTGCTTGGTGGCGCACAAGGTGTCGGTTTGTCTGATCCACGGGGAATGTGTTTCGTAGGCTTGGCACCAGCTTGTTTTGTAGGCCACCACGCCCGCACGAAATCCGAGTTTGGGCGACATTTCCCATTGCACATTGAGCTCGTCAATGCGTGACCCCACGGTTTGGTCGGCGCGGGCTTTGAAATGCAAGCTGGTCGAAGCATTGATATGTTCATCGCCAATGATGCGCACAAAAGGCGAGGCGTTTTTGTAATGCCAGGTTGCGGAGGAGCTTGGCAAAAACAGGTTTGAGTTTTCTTCGATATGGCTTTTGAGCGTGTCGGTTTTGGCTGAAGGCGAGAGCGACCAAAAATCCATGCCCAGCGTGTAACTCCACGGGCTGCTGGCCGTTGCGCTGGGTTGATCCGCCCAAACGCTGGGCGTCCACGCGACGCTGGCAACTGCATACAGACGAATCAGCCGCAGCGATACAGCAGGGCTTTGCCGATCACACTGCGTGTGAAGCTTTTTTAAAATGAATTGCATTCATAAATTTTATAGATTTAAAGTATTAATAAATACCTATAAATATAAAATAAAGAATACTTAAAAGTTAATTTAAGATTGATACTGATTGCGGTTTGAGCTTCTTTTTCGCATCAACACGCGCACCAAATAAGCCACGATCAAGCAGTTGAACAGCAGCACGAAGGCGGAAATCCAGTCGGGGGTTTCTATCAAATGCCGCAGCTCAAACGGCACATAAATCGCACCCGACAACGCCCCCAAATATTCGCCCCACACTTTGTCAAACCAAAGTCCATAGGCTTCGACAAAGCGAATCAAGGCGTAGGCCATGCCGAGTTGAATCAGCAGGGTGACATCGGTATTGGGCAACAGTTCTGCGTAATGCAGCACGATGGAGGAGTAATGTCCTTCGGGGTTCAAGCCAAAGCGTCCAATCCAAGCCATTGCCAATGCGCGGGCGTCTTCATGCAGCAAATCAAGCAGGCCAATCAACGCCGCCAAAGCCAGCACACCTTTGAAGGCTTCTAAGCTGGCAATGGCGTGCAGGGCTTTGCGCGATGGCTGGTGTTGGGTCATCAGCTTAGGCTAAGCGCGCCAGATGACGGGCAATTTGCGCACGCACCTGCACTGGCGCTGTGCCGCCCAAGGTGTTGCGGGCGTTGAGTGAGCCGATCAGGCTCAGACACTCGAACACATCTTGTTCAATGGCCGAGTTGAACTGTTGCAGCGTGGCCAAGGGCAACTCCGACAAGTCTTTGCCCGCCGCCTGAGCCGTTTTGACAGCGTGCGCCACGACTTCGTGGGCATCGCGAAACGGCAGGCCTTTTTTGACCAAGTAGTCGGCCAAGTCGGTGGCGGTGGCGTAGCCTTTTTTGGCTGCGGCTTCCATGGCTTGCGGGTTGACGGTGATGCCGCCTTCTTTGTGGCCCGTGGCCGGGTTGGTTTGGCCGCCCACCATTTCGCTGAAGATGCGCAGCGTGTCTTTGAGCGTGTCCACCGTGTCAAACAAGGGCTCTTTGTCTTCTTGGTTGTCTTTGTTGTAGGCCAGCGGCTGGCCTTTCATGAGGGTGATGAGCCCCATCAAATGACCAACCACGCGCCCGGTTTTGCCGCGAGCGAGTTCGGGCACGTCTGGGTTTTTCTTTTGCGGCATGATGGAGCTGCCGGTGGTGAAGCGGTCGGCAATGCGGATGAAGCCAAAGTTTTGGCTCATCCACAAAATCAGCTCTTCGCTCAAGCGGCTGATGTGCACCATGCACAGGCTGGCGGCTGCGGTGAATTCAATGGCGAAGTCGCGGTCGCTCACGCCGTCTAAGCTGTTTTGGCAGACTTGCGGCTGGCCGTGGTCATCCACCATGCCCAAGGTTTTGGCCACACGTTCGCGGTCGAGCGGATAGGTAGTGCCTGCCAGCGCGGCGCTGCCCAAGGGCAGGCGGTTGGTGCGGCGGCGCACATCGACCATGCGTTCTACGTCGCGGGCAAACATTTCCACATAGGCCAGCAAATGGTGGGCAAAGCTCACGGGTTGCGCCACTTGCAAATGGGTGAAACCGGGCAAGATGACGTCCACGTTGTGCTCGGCCACGGCCACCAGCGATTTTTGCAAATCGACCAGCAAGTCGATGATGAGGTCCATCTCGCCGCGCAGCCACAGCCGCACATCGGTGGCGACTTGGTCGTTGCGGCTGCGGCCTGTGTGCAGGCGTTTGCCCGCGTCGCCCACGAGTTGCGTCAAACGGGCTTCGATGTTGAGGTGAACGTCTTCTAAGTCGAGTTTCCACTCGAAGTTGCCGCCTTCAATTTCCGTCCAAATTTGCGCCATGCCTTGGCGGATGGCGTCGTGGTCGGCGGCGTTCAAGATGCCTTGGGCATGCAGCATTTCAGCGTGTGCCAAGCTGCCGGTGATGTCGGCCTGCCACAAACGCTGGTCAAAGAACACGCTGGCGGTGTAGCGCTTGACCAACTCGCTCATGGGTTCAGAAAACAGCGCAGACCACGCTTGGGCTTTGGTATCGAGTTGGTTTTTAGACATAAGCGCTGATTTTATCGGGCTTGGCGGCCAGTTCTCGCCTGCTAACATTTGTGCTGGCCGATTTCTTTGGCTGCACTGTGCGTGCAGCGGCGCTTTCTCTCTTTTTTGCGAGCTTTTCGTTGTGTCTACTGCACCCCAAACTTCCTTGTCGCTCACCATCGCCACCCGCGAAAGCCGCTTGGCGCTGTGGCAAGCCCAACACGTTCAAGCTTTGTTGCAAGCCTTGGGACATCGCGTGCAATTGCTGGGCATGACCACGCAGGGCGACCAAATTTTGGATCGCTCCTTGAGCAAAGTCGGCGGTAAAGGCTTGTTTGTGAAAGAGCTGGAAGTGGCCTTGCAAGAAGGCCGCGCCAATTTGGCCGTGCACTCGCTCAAAGACGTGCCCATGGATTTGCCCGAAGGCTTCGATCTGGCCTGCGTCATGCAGCGCGAAGACCCGCGCGATGCGTGGGTGTCTTCTCACTACGCGCATTTGAACGATCTGCCGCAAGGCGCTGTGGTCGGCACGTCCAGCTTGCGCCGCACTGTGTTGTTACGCGCCCTGCGGCCTGATCTGAAAATTGAGCCTTTGCGCGGCAACCTCGACACCCGTTTGCGCAAATTGGATGAAGGCCAGTACGACGGCATTGTGTTGGCCGCTGCGGGCTTGAAGCGCTTGGGGCTGGCGCAGCGCATTCGCCATATTTTTGACGTGACCGAAATGCTGCCCGCCGCCGGACAAGGCGCGCTGGGCATCGAAATATGCAGCCAACACGCCGATGTAGCGCAGGCCTTGGCACCCTTGGCCGACGCCACCACTTGGCTGGCGGTCACCGCAGAACGCGCCGTCAGCCGCGCCATGGGCGGCAGTTGCTCAATGCCGCTGGCCGCGCACGCCACATGGCACGAAGGCGTGCTGCGCTTGGACGCCGCTTGGGGCGACCCGTCAGGAGCGCCTATTTTGGCGCGTTCGCAAGCCAATCAATCCATAGCTTTGCACGACCCGCAGGCCCATGCGCAAGCCAATGCCTTGGGCGAATCGGTGGCGCAAGCTTTGCGAGCGCAGGGCGCGGGCTAAACGCCCATTGAGCAGCGCCTGAATCGACCGCCATGCAATTGATCGTCACCCGCCCAGCCCTTGAAGCACAGGCTTGGCTGCAAGACTTGTCGGCGGCAGGCCACACAGCGCTGTCTTTGCCCTTGATAGACATAGCATCCATGCGGGATACAAGCCAATTGGCTGCTGCGTGGCAGGATTGGCATAGTTTTCAAGCGGTGATGTTTGTCAGTGCTCAGGCCGTGCGCATGTTTTTCGCGCAACGCCCCGAAGACACGGCATTGGGCAGCACGCCGTGCTGGGCGACTGGTTTGGGAACGCGCCGCGCCTTGCTGCAAGCGGGTGTGGCGGCGCACTGCATCTTCAGCCCGCCAGACAACGCCGCGCAGTTTGATTCAGAAGCCTTGTGGGACGTCGTCCAAGCCAACCTGACATCAGACAAAGCGGTGCTCATTGTTCGCGGGCGCGATTCAACGGGACTGGGCGCGTCAGACCCAGCCAACATCCAAGGCGCAGGCCGCGATTGGCTCGCCCAGCAATTGCAAGCCCGAGGCGTGCCGGTGCAATGGCTGCTTGCCTACGAGCGAGTCGTGCCGCGCTGGACACCGCAGCAACTGACCCAAGCCCAAACCGCGGCCTCCAACGCCAGTGTGTGGCTGTTGACCAGCTCGCAAGCAGTGGCAAATTTGCAGCTTTTGCTGCCACAACAAGATTGGTCGCAGGCACTGTGTTTGGCGACCCACGAGCGCGTGGCGCAAGCCGCCAAAGCGCTGGGTTTTGCGCAGTGTTGGACATGCCGTCCGGTGCTCTCTGATGTGCTTGAAACCCTGTCTTCGCAGCATCCTAGAATCGGCCTATGACTTCAGAACAACCTAGCCAAGACGCCAAGCTGGACGCCACGACCGAAGTCCATGCAAATGTCAACCCCAAGTCGGCGCAAAAATATCTGCGCTACACAGTGGCTGTGCTCGCGCTGGCGGGTGCGGCGGGTTCGGGTTTGATGTGGTTCAAACTCAGCAATATCCAAGAACAACTCGCCCGCCAAAGCGCTGACTCCGGCAGTCAAGCCATGGAAGCGCGTTTGAGCGCCAAGCAAGCGCAAGATTTGTCACGCGATACCGCTGCGCAGCTGGCGGTCATGGAAGCCAAACTCAGCGAAGTGGCTTTGCAGCGCAGCCAGCTGGAAGACCTGATGCAAAGCCTCTCGCGCTCGCGCGATGAAAACTTGGTGGTGGACATCGACTCCGCACTGCGTTTGGCGTTGCAACAATCGCAGCTCACGGGCAGCGTGCAGCCTTTGCTGGCCGCGCTCAAATCGGCCGAGCAGCGGTTGAACAAAGTCGCGCAACCCCGATTGGCGCCTGTGTTGCGTGCCATCTTGCGTGACACCGACCGCATCAAAGCCGCAGCCGTGACCGACACGCCAGGTCTGTTGCTCAAGGTTGATGAGTTGGTGCGCGCCGTGGACGAGTTGGCTTTGCTCAACGCCGTGGGACAGCATGTCAAGGCCGCGCCCGAGCCAGTCGCCGCCAACCAAAGCAGTTGGGCGCGTGCCATCAGCCTGAGTTGGTGGCAGCGCATGGCCTATGAGCTGCTGGGTGATGTGCGCGATTTGGTGCGCATCAGCCGCGTTGACCAACCTGACGCCAGTTTGCTCGCCCCAGATCAAAGTTATTTTGTGCGTGAAAACCTCAAGCTGCGCTTGCTCAACGCCCGCTTGGGTTTGCTGGCGCGGCACTTTGATGTGGCGCAATCTGATCTGAGCCAAGTCAACCAAGACTTGGTCAAATACTTTGACACCACCTCGCGGCAAGGCCAAACCTCGTTGGCCTTGGCGCGCGAAGTGTTGAACCAAGCCAAGCAAACTGAGTTGCCTCGCATCGACGACACCTTGAGCGCGCTCACCACAGCCGCAGCGGGGCGATGAGATGAGAGCCGCTCTTTGGTTGGTAGGTTTGTTCGGTGTTGCCGTGGCGTCAGCCTTGTTGGCGGGCAACAACCACAGCATGGTGACGGTGTTTTGGGCGCCGTATCGTGTGGATGTGTCCTTGAACTTGGCACTGACGGTGTTGGCCGTTTTGTTCATCACGATTCATTTGGCGTTGCGGGCCTTGTCGGCCTTGTTTGATTTGCCGCAATTGGCCAAGCGCTGGCGCTTGCAGCAGCGAGAACGCGCCATGCACGCTAGCTTGCTTGACGCCATGGTGCAATTGCTCACAGGCCGCTATGTGCGGGCGGCCAAATCAGCGCAAAAAACCTTGGATTTGGAACAAGTCTTGGCCGATCAAGCCCGTTTGGGCGATGCTTTGCCAGCCCACGCCAATCAATTGCGTGCCTTGGCACATTTGTTGGCCGCTGAAAGCGCCCATGCCTTGAGCGACCAAGAACGGCGTGAACAACATTTGCAGTCTGTTTTACGCTTGGGCGAGCGCCACATGGCTGACGCTGTGCAAGACGTGGTGGAAGCCTCCCGCTTGCGAGCTGCCCGCTGGGCCTTGCGCGACCGCAATCCGGCGCAGGCGTTGGAATGGCTCAACGGTTTGCGTCTAGGCACGGCGCGGCGCACCTTGACCTTGCGTTTGCGCCTCAAAGCCACGCGCTTGGACAAGCAATATTTGCTGGCCTTGGATACCGCGCGTTTACTCGCCAAGCATGGCGCTTTCACAGACATTGCCGCGCATAGCCTGTTGCGCGAACTCGCCATCGCCAGTTTGAACGATGCGCAAGACCCCGCACAACTTCAGCGCGCTTGGAACAGCTTGGACACGCAAGAGCGTGCGATGACCGAAGTCGCCCTCCATGCCGCGCAGCGCATGATCAAATTTGAGGGCGAAGCCCAGGCTGTCATGTTGTGGCTCACGCCGCTGTGGAATCGCATGTTGCAAAAGCCCGACAGCATGTTGCCTGCGGTGCGTTATCGCTTGGTGTTTTTGCTGGCGCAAACTTTGATGGCGCAGCCCAAAAACACCGATTGGCTCTCCAGCATTGAACGCGCTCGTGTGGCCTATCCGCGCTGGCCTGAGTTGCAGTTTTTGGCTGGCATGGTGTGCTGGCAGCATGCCTTGTGGGGCAAAGCACAGCAAATGCTGGAGCCCGCCGCCGATCAGCTCGCGCATCCCGAAATGCAACGTCAAGCCTGGCGCACTTTGGCCTTGCTGGCCGAGCACAAAGAAGAAACGGCGCGTGCCCAGTTTTGCTGGAGACGCGCCGCTGAAGTGGTGATCGGCTAAACCCCGATCACACTGGCCTGTGAGCTTACAGGTCTTTTCGAGTTTCCACCAAGATCAAAGGACCTTCGTCCAACACCACGGCGGGTGGGCGCTCGCGTGAAATATGCACGGGCTTGGGTTCAGCGGCAATCGCGGCTTTGACGGCTGCGATGCTCTCTGGGTTGGAGTTGACCCACTCTAAGCCGCTGCTGCGCGCCACATCTTGCAAGGCTTCGATGGACAGCGTGAAGGCCTGAACACGGGGCATGCCGGCAGATGCTGGCGATGCCGATGATGCTGTTGCGGGCGCATGCGATGGCGCTGCATTGTGCTGTCCATGCGTGTGTTGCGCTGGCTCAGCGTGGCCTGCGTTGTGCGTTGTGTGCGCAGCTGAGTCGTGGTGTTCGTTGGCCACAAACGGTGCAGAGCTGTCTTCAGCGCCGTGGTTAGAAGAACGTTCACGACGATCACGGCCATAACGGTCGCGGGAGCGGCGTTCGCGGCGCTCACCAGCGGGTGCGTTTTGACCGTCACCTGTTTCGCCCCCAGGGTTTTGCCCTGCAAGGTCGTGCTCGCCCAAAGGCAATGCAGCTTGTGCATCGATTTGCTCGTTTTGACGGCCAGGGCGTTCGCCACGGCGGTTGTCTGGACGGGCTTCGTTGCGTGGCTCATTGCGCATGTCGTTACGGGGCGCACGATCGCGGCGAGGTTGTTGCTCGTCGCGTTCTTCGCGCGCCATGCGCTCGTTGCGGGCTTTGGCGCGGGCTTCGGCTTGCGCTTCGGGGCTGGCGTTGTCGGCCAAAGCTTGGGCATCGGCGGGGCGGGCATTTTGTGCGTCGCCTGCATGGCGTGAGCCTCGGTTGTTGCGCTCTTGGCGTGGACCGCGACCTTGTGTTTCGCCAGAACCGTCGTTGGGTCGCTCATTGCGTTCACCGCGTTCGGCACGTTCGCCGCGCTCGCCGCGCTCGGCGTTGCGCTCTGGGTTGCGACGCTCGCCATTGGCGGGTGAACGTTCGCCACGCGCTTGGCCTTGAGCTTCGGCGCGATCACCGCGACCCTCACCTCGTGCTTCATTGCGTGCTTCATTGCGTCCTTCATTGCGTCCTTCAGCGCCACGGCCTTCGCCATTGCGTGAGTTGCGACCGCGTCCACGGCCACCTTCGTTGCGACCACCGCGTGCGTCACGAGCTTCGCGACCTTCGCGTGTGTTGCGGCTGTCACCTTTGGCATCAGCAGGCTTTTTGTCGGCAGCGGGCGCTTCTTTTTTGTCGCCGCTGAACAGGCCTTTGATCCAGCTGAAAAAGCCTTTTTCTGCAGCGGGTGCGGCAGCGGCCGCAGGCGCGGCTTTGGGCTTGGCAGCGGCCACAGGTTTGGGTTCTGCAATCGGTGCGGGCGCATCGGGCAGCACGCCTTTGATGACCGGCGTTTGCTTGTTGGTGGGTTCTTGCGAGCGACGTGTGACGGAGGTGGGGTCTTCAAACTCCTCCATCATTTTGTAGCTGGCTTCGATTTTGTCCAAGCGCGGGTCGTCGTGCTTCAAGCGTTCGAGCTTGTAGTTGGGCGTCTCCAGCGTTTTATTGGGCACCAACAACACATTGATGCGTTGTTGAATTTCGATCTTGGCAATTTCGGTGCGCTTCTCGTTGAGCAAGAACGACGCAACTTCCACCGGCACTTGGGCGTGCACTGCGGCGGTGTTGTCTTTCATCGACTCTTCTTGGATGATGCGCAAAATTTGCAGCGCCGAGCTCTCGGTGTCGCGCACATGGCCGGAGCCACCGCAGCGTGGGCAAGGAATCGAGGCGCCTTCGGAGAGCGCAGGGCGCAGGCGTTGGCGGCTCATTTCCATCAAACCGAATTTGCTGATGGTGCCAAACTGCACGCGGGCGCGGTCTTGACGCAGCGCATCGCGCAAGCGGTTTTCCACGTCGCGGCGGTTGCGGCTCTCGTCCATGTCGATGAAGTCGATGACGATCAAGCCGCCCAAATCGCGCAAGCGCATTTGGCGTGCCACTTCGTCAGCGGCTTCGAGGTTGGTGCGGGTGGCGGTTTCTTCGATGTCGCCGCCTTTGATGGCGCGCGCCGAGTTCACGTCCACCGACACCAGCGCTTCGGTGTGGTCAATCACAATCGCGCCGCCCGAGGGCAGGGTGACGGTGCGGGCATAAGCCGATTCGATTTGGTGTTCAATTTGGAAGCGGCTAAACAGCGGCGCTTCGTCGTTGTAGCGTTTGACGCGGGCGGCATGCTCGGGCATGACGTGCGCCATGAACTGCTGCGCTTGTTCGTAGATGTCATCGGTGTCGATCAAGATGTCGCCGATGTCATTGTTGAAGTAGTCGCGGATGGCGCGAATCACCAGGCTCGATTCTTGGTAAATCAAGAACGCGCCTTTGGTTTTGGTGGCGCCGTCAATTGCGGTCCACAGCTTGAGCAAGTAGTTCAAGTCCCATTGCAATTCGGGGGCGCTGCGGCCAATGCCGGCGGTGCGGGCAATGATGGACATGCCGTTGGGGTATTCCAACTGGTCCATGGCTTCTTTGAGTTCGGCGCGTTCGTCGCCCTCGATGCGACGGCTCACACCGCCACCGCGTGGGTTGTTGGGCATCAAAACCACATAGCGTCCTGCCAAGCTCACGAAGGTGGTGAGGGCTGCGCCTTTGTTGCCGCGTTCTTCTTTTTCGACCTGAACCAAGAGTTCTTGGCCTTCGCGGATGACGTCTTGGATGCGCGCTTGGCTCACCGACACGCCGGGGGCGAAGTATTGACGAGAAATTTCTTTGAATGGCAAAAAGCCGTGGCGGTCTTCGCCGTAATCGACAAAACAGGCTTCTAGCGAAGGCTCGACGCGGGTGACGACGGCCTTGTAGATGTTGCCCTTGCGTTGTTCGCGGCCTTCGATTTCAATTTCGTAGTCCAGCAGTTTTTGCCCGTCCACAATCGCCAAACGGCGTTCTTCGGACTGGGTTGCGTTGATAAGCATCCGTTTCATGATGCGTTCCTTTTCGTTCACAAATCACAGGCTCATGACGAGCCAACTGGTTGCCAGAACGAACGCAAGAAAACGAAGGGAACCGCCGCTTGAGACTCTCGGCACGATAGGCGCTTTTAGCGCCGACGAGGAGAGTTGTAAGGCACGTGGATGTGGGCGAGGTGAGCTAACTCCGGCTCGGCATGATTCACCACGCGGGTTAGGCGTGCATGGGGAGCGTGGGGGAGTTGAGGCGACGGTGCGCGATGGGCGATGCTGCGCACCGGCAAAGGCCAAAGCCATTGCGTGCAGACATTCAACATCATCATCGCCATCACCATAGGTGTGCTTCTCGCAGTGATCCGTGAATGAGGCTGAGATCAGTCTCATTCACTGAGGTATTCCATTTCAGTGTTTTCTGTGCGTTTGCTCGACTTCTAGGGCGCTGAGCCACCCCGTCTCTTGGGGACGGGGTCTGCTGGGCGAGCCTGAAAGTGGCATCCACCGTACTGCGCTTGTCGGTCGTGCTCTAATCTCTGTTAAATCAAGCACTTAGAACAAATCGCTAGTGAACAACATTATAGGGGCAGATGCCCCAACCCCCGCTCCCGCTGCCCAAATGCTGCAAGTCGATGAAGATTCGGCTGGACAGCGCTTGGACAATTTCCTCATGCGCCATTTGAAAGGCGTGCCCAAAACCCACGTCTACCGCATCATCCGATCCGGCGAGGTGCGCGTCAACAAAGGCCGCGCCAGCGCCGATCAGCGGGTGCAAGCGGGCGATTGGGTGCGCTTGCCGCCGGTGCGCATTTCAGCGCAAGTGCAGGCCAAGGTCGATTCGCCCGCGCCAGCGCGCGAATTCCCCGTTTTGCTCGAAGACGAGGCCTTGATCGCCATCGACAAACCCGCAGGCGTGGCCGTTCATGGCGGCAGCGGCGTGAGCTTTGGGGTGATTGAGCAAATGCGCCAAGCGCGCCCCGCCTGCCCCAATTTGGAGTTGGTACACCGCTTAGACCGCGAAACCTCGGGCGTGTTGTTGATCGCCAAAAAACGCAGTGCTTTGAAAAACCTGCAAGACCAGTTTCGCGACCGCGAGACGGGCAAAACCTATTTGGCTCTGGTGTTGGGGCTGTGGCCGTCGAACAAAAAAGTGATTGATTCGCCGCTCTTCAAATACACCGTGGACAAAGGCGAGGGCGAAGGCGAGCGCCGCGTCAAAGTGGTTGGCAAAGACGACCCCAACGGCATGCGCTCCATTACTTTGGTGCGGGTGGCGCGCACGATTGGCGCTTACAGCTTGCTCGAAGTGACCATCAAAACCGGACGCACCCACCAAATTCGCGTGCATTTGGCCAGCCAAGGCCATCCGATTGCGGGCGACGACAAATACGGCGACTTCGAACACAACAAACAATTGCAAAAAATGGGGCTCAAACGCATGTTTTTGCACGCTTGGGAACTCAAATTCAGCCATCCGCAAGGCGGGCGATTGACCACACTCAAAGCACCGCTTCCGCCAGAACTGCAACAATTTGTGGATTCGGTGCAGCCGCCCATCATCCAATCTCACTAAGCCCACCATGAGCCAACGCCCCCGCCAATTTGATTTGATTGCCTTCGATTGGGACGGCACCTTGTTTGACTCGACCGCCATCATCACCCGCTGCATCCAGGCGGCGGTGGTCGATGTGGGCGGCGTCAAACCCAGCGACGAGGCTGCGTCCTTTGTCATCGGCATGGCCTTGATGCCCGCTTTGGCACACGCCGCGCCAGATGTGCCCAAAGACAAATACCCCGCGCTGGGCGAGCGTTACCGCTTTCATTATTTGAAGCACCAAGACGACATCAGCCTGTTTGATGGCGTGTTGCCCATGTTGGCCGATTTGCGCGCCCGACACCATTGGGTGACGATTGCCACCGGAAAAAGCCGTCGCGGCCTAGACGATGTGCTGCATGCCGAAGCCTTGCAAGGCGTGTTTGACGGCTCGCGCACCGCAGACCAAACCGCTGGCAAGCCCGACCCGCTCATGTTGCACGAATTGATGCGCGAATTTGGCGTTGAGCCCGAACGCACTCTGATGATTGGCGACACCACCCACGACTTGCAAATGGCACGCAACGCCGGATGCGCCAGCGTGGGGGTGAGCTACGGCGCACACGATCACGCCGCATTTGCTGATCTCCAACCCCTGCATGTGGCGCACAGCGTGCGCGAGCTGCACGATTGGTTGAACGCCCATGCCTGATGCGCGCACGTCCCCAACCGTGGCCCTGTGCAACAGCGCCGATTTGGTGGACGGCGGCTTGGCCGTGCCTTTTGATGTGGTCTATGCCGGACAAACCTGCCGCGCGTTTGCAGTGCGCTTTGAAGGCCAAGTTCAGGCCTATCTCAACCGTTGCACGCATGTGGCGATGGAGCTGGATTTCCAGCCCAACCGCGTGTTTGACGCTTCGGGGCGCTGGCTCATGTGCGCTACCCATGGCGCAGAATACGAACCCACCACGGGTGCTTGCGCAGGTGGGCCGTGTCGCGGCGGTTTGATCAAAATTGAGTTAAGCGAGCACGACGGCGTGGTCTACTGGCATACTGCTTACAACTTGAAACCCTTCGAATTTCCAATTTAATCGGCAAAAATATGTCTGATTCACAAAACTCTGAACCCCAAACGCCCGAATCTCCCAGCTACAAAGTGGTGTGGGAGCGCGACACTTTGGAGCGCTTGGCTTTTGCCACCTTGCAAGAGCAGCGCAACAGCCGTCGCTGGCGCATTTTTTTCCGCTTTGCTTGGTTGTTGCTGGCTGTGGCCGTGCTGTGGACGGGCGTAGAAAAAAGCGGCATGAGTGCAAGCGACCCCAATCTGCCGCACACAGCTGTGGTTGAGCTCAAAGGTGAAATCTCCGACGACAGCGATGCCAGCGCCGAGGCCATTGTGTCGGCGCTGCGCGCGGCCTTTGAAGACCAAGGCTCCAAAGCGGTGGTGTTGCTCATCAACTCGCCCGGCGGCAGCCCAGTTCAAGCGGGCATCATGAATGACGAAATTCGCCGCCTCAAAGCCAAACACAAAAAGCCAATTTACGCCGTGGTGGAAGAGTCTTGCGCCTCTGCGGCCTACTACATTGCGGTGGCCACCGATCAAATTTATGTCGACAAAGCCAGCATCGTGGGCAGTATTGGCGTGTTGATGGATGGCTTTGGATTTACCGGATTGATGGACAAACTCGGCGTGGAGCGCCGCTTGTTGACCGCGGGCGAGAACAAAGGTTTTCTTGACCCCTACAGTCCGCAAAGCAAGACCCAGCGCGCCCATGCACAAAATTTGCTGAACCAAATTCACCAGCAATTCATCCAAGTCGTGCGCGATGGCCGTGGCGACCGACTCAAAGAAACGCCTGAGATGTTCAGCGGCTTGTTTTGGAGCGGTCAACAAGCCGTGGAATTAGGTCTGGCCGATGGCATGGGCAGCTTGGACTATGTGGCACGCGAAGTGGTCAAAGCCGAAGACATCATCGACTACACCCGTCACGACAACGTGGCCGAACGCTTGGCCAAGCGCTTTGGCGCCGCGATGGGCGAGGGCGCAGTTCATGCGTTGCAGAGCCAGATGTCGCTGCGCTAATTGTTTTAACTATTTCCCAATCGCAAAAACCGTTGGCTCCGCGCTGACGGGTTGAGGCGATTTCTTCCAAGCCCCCACGCTGCGGCACAGCGCCGACATGCTGGGCAGCGACAGGCCGCTCACGCGTGCGATGCGGGTGTTGGCTTGCAGGCTGTGCAGCATGGCATCCCACACGGCGGCGTTGCGGTAGGGCGTTTCAATAAAAAGTTGTGTTTGCCCCGTTTTGTGCGCGAGCGATTCCAACTCGCGCAGTCGCTTGGTGCGCTCGGTGTTGTCTTGTGGCAAATAGCCCACAAAGGCAAAGTTCTGGCCATTCAAGCCGCTCGCGGCCAATGCCAACAACAAAGACACGGGGCCGACCAAAGGCACAACACGCAGACCCAAATCGTGCGCAGCGCGCACCACGGACGAGCCAGGATCGGCCACTGCTGGCATTCCCGCTTCGCTCACCAGCGCGATGTCTTGACCGCTCAAGGCCGCAGCCAGCAAGGGTTTTGCGTCGAACAGGCCATCGTGATCGCCCTTTTTGTGCACCTCACGCGGCAGCTCGGTGATGGTGTGCTGCTGCACAGGTGCTACCAGCGGCGTCACGGCATCGACCCGTTTCAAAAACGCGCGTGTGCTTTTGGCGTTTTCAGTGATCCAATGCGTGGTGGCTGCTGCCACGCGCAAGGTTTCTTGCGGCAGTACATCGGCAATCGCACCTTGCGGCTCGCAGCCAAAATCCAGCGGCGTGGGGATGAGGTAGAGCGTGCCTCGTTGCTGTGTGTTCATAACAGTTTTACCCCTGCGGCACGCAAGAGTTGGCAGGTGCGAATCAAGGGTAGGCCAATCAAGGCGGTGGGGTCGTCGTTGTCGATGGCGTCTAGCAAAGCAATGCCCAAGCCCTCGCTTTTGGCGCTGCCTGCGCAGTCATAGGGTTGTTCGGCCAGCAAATAGGCTTGTATGTCGGCATCGCTCAGGTCGCGAAATTTGACGCGCACTGCGGCCACGTCTACCGCTTCAAAGCCACGGGCAAGGCAGACCACCGCCAGCGCCGTTTGAAACACCACGGTTTGCCCGCGCATACGTTGTAGCTGCGCCACGGCGCGCTCATGCGTGCCAGGTTTGCCCAAGGGCTCACCATGCAGATCGGCCACTTGGTCGGAGCCAATCACCACCGCATGTGGATGCTGCTGCGCAACCGCACGCGCCTTTGCCAGCGCCAAACGTTGTGCGAGCGCGAGCGGCGCTTCGTCTTGCCGCGGGGTTTCGTCCACTTCGGGGGCGACCACATCAAAGGGAATACGCAAACGCTCCAGCAACTCGCGGCGGTAGCGCGAGGTAGAGCCCAAAATCAGGTGTGTTGAATCAGACATGGTGTGGATTCTCTTACACTGGCGCAGATGAAACACGACTTCAATCCCTCCAGCCTCGATGTGCAGGCCTTCGCCAAAGCGCAGCAAGCCCTGTCCGGCAGCGCACCGTTGCGCGAATTTGAGCGCTTGGCCGAAGACGCCAGCGATGCGAGCGCAGGCCAGGTGAGCTGGGCATTGCACGGCGACATTCGCCCAGGCCCCGGCTCGGTCGACGCCAGTTGGATGACGCTCACCGCCCAAGCCAGCGTGCCCTTGATCTGCCAACGCTGCCTCAAACCCTTGCTGTTGCCCTTGGATGTAAAGCGCGATTTCCGCTTTGTGCCAGACGAAGACACGGCTTGGGCGCAAGACGAAGAGTCCGAAGAAGACCTGTTGGTCATCTCTCGCGACTTGGATGCGCTTGAATTGGTCGAAGACGAGCTGATCATGGCCATGCCCTTGTTTCCTATGCATGCAGCCTGTGAGAGTGAGTGGGCACAAACTTCGCAAGAAAATGTGGCGCCACTGTCAGAAAAACCCAACCCATTTGCGGTCTTGGCGAACTTGAAGTTGCCCAAAGACTAAACGAATCAAGGACTTGGTCTATAATCGTGGGTTTCGCGTCTCGCTAAGCCTTTGGTTTGGCTGGGGCCCACAGATCAACCCACTCTAACGTCTAGGAGCCTGACATGGCCGTCCAGCAAAACAAAAAATCTCCTTCCAAGCGCGGCATGCACCGTTCACACAACGCTTTGAACGTGCCAGGCACCGCCATTGAATCCACCACCGGTGAAGTTCATTTGCGTCACCACATCAGCCCCACAGGTTTTTACCGTGGTCGCAAAGTGTTGAAGAACAAATCCGAAGCCTGATCCATTCAGACTTCCATAGGCCCGCGGCTCTGAAAGCGCCCCGGGCCTTTGTTTTGTCAAACACTCCATCATTTGCATGATTACCGTTTCCGTTGATTGCATGGGCGGCGATTTCGGCCCCAGCGTCACGCTGGCGGCATGTCGCCGGTTTTTAGAAGCGCATCCCCAAGCCCAACTCCTGTTGGTGGGCAAGCCCGAGGCGCTCGCGGCTTTGGATCATCCCCGCGCCCGCGTGGTGGCCGCCAGCGAAGTGGTCACTATGGACGACCCGGTAGAAGTGGCCTTGCGCCGCAAAAAAGACTCCTCCATGCGCGTCGCCATTGAGCAAGTCAAAGACGGTGCAGCGCAAGCGGCAGTTTCTGCCGGCAACACCGGCGCCTTGATGGCCATTGCCCGCTATGTGCTCAAAACCATGGACGGCATTGATCGCCCAGCCATTGCCGGGCGTATGCCCGACTTCAAAGGCGGCGGCACCACCATGCTTGATCTAGGCGCCAACGTCGATTGCACGCCCGAACATTTGTTGCAATTCGCTGTCATGGGCTCAGCCTTGGTGTCGGTGCTCGACGACATAGAAAGCCCGTCCGTGGGCTTGCTCAATATTGGCGAAGAGGCGATAAAAGGCAATGAAATCATCAAAAAAACCGGCGATCTGTTGCGATCTGCGGCTAAATCTGGTGATTTGAATTTTTACGGCAACGTCGAAGGTACTGATATTTACCAAGGCGTGGTCAATTTGATCGTCTGTGACGGTTTTGTTGGGAATGTGGCCTTGAAAGCCAGCGAAGGCTTGGCGCACAAGATCAGCGAAACCCTTAAAAATTCGTTTACGCGCAACATCTTCACCAAACTTGCTGCTTTCTTTGCTTATTCTGTCTTATCTGACTTCAAAGACAAGGTGGATCACCGTCGCTACAACGGTGCGGCGCTGTTGGGCTTGAACGGCATTGTGTTCAAGAGCCACGGATCGGCTGACGAGGTGGCTTTTGAGACCGCTTTGAACCGAGCGTATGATGCAGCCAATCACAACTTGCTCGAACGCGTTCGTTCACGCTTGGTTCACGCAGCGCCGTTGCTGTCATTAGAACCTTTGCAACAAGTAACGAACTGAGCCTCAAACTAGATGATGCGTTATTCCCGGATTACCGGCACAGGCAGCTACCTTCCTCCGCAATGTTTGACCAATGCAGATTTGGTGGCAAAACTTGCGCAAGACGGAATCGAGACTTCCGATCAATGGATTGTGGAGCGCACGGGCATTCGCTCGCGTCACTTCGCCGATGCAGGTGTCTACAGCAGTGACCTCGGGTTTGAGGCGGCCAAAAAAGCGCTGGACTCCGCAGGCCGTCGCCCCCAAGACATAGACCTCATCATCGTGGCCACTTCAACGCCCGACATGGTGTTTCCCTCCACCGCTTGCATCTTGCAACACAAGTTGGCGCAAATCGACAGTGCAGCCGCAGGCATTGCTGGCGCGCCAGCATTCGATGTGCAAGCGGTTTGCAGCGGCTTTATTTATGCACTGACCGTGGCCGATGCCATGATTCGCGCTGGCTCGGCCAAACGCGCGTTGGTGGTGGGGACGGAAGTTTTCTCACGTTTGCTCGATTTCAAAGACCGCACGACGTGTGTGCTGTTTGGTGATGGCGCAGGCGCAGTGGTGCTTGAGGCTTCTGAAACACCGGGCATTTTGGCGACAGATATCCATGCCGATGGCAAACATGTGGGCATTTTGTGCGTGCCAGGCCATGTGCAAAACGGCCATATTTTGGGCGACCCGTTGCTCAAAATGGACGGCCAAGCCGTTTTCAAATTGGCCGTGGGTTTGTTAGAGGGCGCGGCCAACGCGGCGCTGTCTAAAGCCAACCTCCAAAGCACCGACATCGATTGGTTGGTGCCGCACCAAGCCAATATTCGCATCATTCAAAGCACGGCCAAAAAACTCAAGTTGCCGATGGAGAAAGTGGTTCTCACCGTTCACAACCACGGCAACACCTCGGCGGCTTCGATTCCGCTGGCATTGGATGCCGGTGTGCGCAGCGGTCAAATCAAGCCTGAGCAAACGCTCATGCTCGAAGGCGTGGGCGGCGGTTTCACTTGGGGCGCTGTGCTCCTCAAGCTGTAAGGCTGGCGCTGTCTGGGTATGTCACAGTTGACGACTTAAATCATGACAATATTTGCATTTGTATTTCCGGGACAAGGTTCCCAATCTGTCGGTATGTTGGACGCTTGGGGCGATCACCCCGTGGTCAAACACACCCTGGTCGAAGCGTCTGACGCCTTGGGCGAAGACGTGGCGCAACTCATCCAACACGGCCCGAAAGAAGCGCTGGCGCTGACCACCAATACCCAACCCGTTATGCTAGTGGCAGGTGTTGCCGCTTACCGTGTGTGGTTGGCCGAAGGTGGCGCAACACCTAGCGTGGTGGCAGGACACTCTTTGGGCGAATACGCTGCCCTGGTGGCCGCTGGCGTGCTGACGCTGGCGCAAGCCGCGCCATTGGTGCGTTTCAGAGCCCAAGCCATGCAAGACGCCGTGCCAGTAGGC
>CAILCI010000080.1 GCA_903832625.1 uncultured Burkholderiales bacterium
CGTGTGCTCTTCCGATCTAGGCTGTTGCTCTATCCAACTGAGCTACGGGCAGAACACACAAAAAAAGTATCCCAAAAGGATCCTTTTTCTTTTAATGGTCGGGGCGATAGGATTCGAACCTACGACCCTCTGGTCCCAAACCAGATGCGCTACCAGACTGCGCTACGCCCCGAAGCCTTGCATTCTAACCTGAATTCATGTCGGGGAAACCATGATGCACTATATTGCCTAAATCGAATAAAGTTGCAATTTAATGCAGGAGACCTTTATGCACCCGATTCAATTGCCACGCCAGTACAACGCAGCGTCTGATTTGCTCACGCGCAACCTCAAGCACGCCGACAAAGTGGCCTACATCGATGCACTCCATGGCACCCAGTTGACGTATGGCGAGCTCCACCGCCAAGCGCACCAATTTGCCAGCGCGCTTTTGGCGCAAGGCATTGCGCCCGAAAGCCGGGTGATGGTCTGCATGTTGGACACGCCGCAGTGGCCAGTGGTGTTTTTGGGCTGCATCTTGGCGGGCGTGATTCCTGTGGCGACCAACACGCTATTGACCAGCAAAGAGTTTGATTACATGCTGCGCGACTCACGCGCCAAAGCCTTGGTGGTGTCGCACGCCTTGCTGCCTGCATTTGAGCCTTTGCTGGGTAAGCTGCCCGATTTGCAGCAAGTCATCGTGGCTGATGCGCCTGCGCCCTCCTCGCATCAGTCGCTCAAGGCCTTGATTGACGCTGCTCAGCCCTTGGCGCAGCCTGCCAACACCAGCCCAGACGACATGTGTTTTTGGTTGTATTCGAGTGGCTCCACCGGATCGCCCAAAGGCACGGTGCATTTGCACAGCCATTTGATTCAAACAGCAGAGTTGTACGGCCAAGGCGTGTTGGGCATTCAGCACACCGACGTGGTGTATTCCGCTGCGAAATTGTTTTTTGCCTACGGCTTGGGCAATGCGCTGACTTTTCCCATGAGTGTGGGCGCCACGACTTTGCTCTTGCCCGCACGCCCCACGCCGCAAGAGGTGTTTCGCATCCTCACACACTACAAACCGACGATTTTTTACGGCGTCCCCACACTGTTTGCCGCGCTCATGGCTGACGGCCAGCGTCCTGCCAAATCGGCGCTGAACTTGCGCGTGTGCACCAGCGCTGGCGAAGCGCTGCCCGCAGAGATCGGCAAAAAATGGAGCGCCGAATACGGTTGCGATATTTTGGACGGCATTGGATCGACCGAAATGTTGCACATCTTTTTGAGCAACCGCGCAGGCCATGTGCGCTATGGCACCACGGGACAAGCCGTGCCGGGTTATGAGCTGCGCATCGTCGGTGAAGATGGCGCGGTGTGTAAAGACGGCGAGTTGGGTGAGCTGCAAATCAATGGCCCCAGCGCCGCGCTGATGTATTGGAATAACCGCGAAAAAACCAAAGCCACCTTTGCTGGCGAATGGACACGCAGCGGCGACAAATACACCCGCGACGCCGACGGCTTCTTCACCTACGGCGGACGCAGCGACGACATGCTCAAAGTCGGCGGCATTTATGTCTCACCCTTCGAAGTAGAAGCTTCCATCATGACCCATCCGGCGGTGCTCGAAGCAGCGGTCGTGGGTTTGGCTGACGTGGATGAACTCATCAAACCCAAGGCCTATGTGGTGCTCAAAGCGGGTGAATCCTTGAGCGAAGATGCCATCAAGCAGCACGTCAAAAGCCAGCTTGCGCCTTACAAATACCCACGCTGGGTGGAGTTTGTGAACGAGTTGCCCAAAACAGCAACTGGGAAAATTCAGCGCTTTAAATTGCGCTCGGTGTAAACCTTAAAGCAGCGCCCGCAACTCTTGTGCTGCGCCTTGCAACAAGGGTAAAAAATCGCGTTTGATTTCAGGCAGCTTCCATGCTGCGGCTGGCAAGACCACGTTCAATGCGGCCATCACATGCCCCTGCGCATCGCGCAGCGGCACAGACATGGCACTCACGCCCAATTCATGCTCTTCGATGCTGATGTCGTAGTCATCCGCTTGCACTTGTGCAATTCGGGCTTTCAGGGCTTTGGCATCTGTCAAGGTGCGACCTGTGAGTTTGGGCAGCATGCGGTCTTTGAGCCAAGCATTGAGTTGGGTTTTGTTTTTGGCGGCCAACAACACATGGCCTGTGGACGTGGCGTGCGCGGGTAGCCTAGCGCCCAAATGCAATCCATAAGCCAAGATTCGTGCTGCGTCGCTGCGCGCCACGATCACCACTTCTTGGCCATCGAGCACAACGGCAGAAAACGAATGTCCGGTTTGAGCCAACAAACGGTTGAGCGTGGGCTGCACCATGCGCGGCAAGCGCGACGAGGCCAAGTAGCTGCCCGAAAAACGCATCACCTTGGCAGCCAGCCAAAAATAGCTGCCATCGGTTTCCAAATAACCCAAGTGGCTCAAGGTCAACAAATGCCTGCGTGCCGCCGCACGGGTGATGCCTGCGCGTTGCGCCGCTAGGCTTGCGTTCAGGCGCTGACGTTCGGTGTCAAAGCTCTCCAACACTGCCATGCCTTTGACCATGCCCTCAATGAGATCTGCTTTTGCAATTGCCATGATTCATCACCTCTTGCGCGATCATCGCGCATTTCATCTGATCATCGCACAAAGTTGTTAGCTCTTGTCAGTTTCATCGTTCTGACAGCTCTATCGTTGCGAACATCTATTCAGGAGACATACATGCGTACTCAAGTTGCTATTGTTGGTGCTGGTCCATCAGGTTTGTTGTTGGGCGCTTTGCTGAGCAAAGCGGGCATTGACAACATCATTGTGGAACGTCAAAGCGGCGACTATGTGCTAGGACGCATCCGTGCGGGCGTGCTGGAGCAAGTCACCGTTGATTTGTTGGACGAAGTCGGCGTGAGCCAGCGTCTGCACGCAGAAGGCTTGGTGCATGGGGGCTTTGAGTTGCTGTTTGCGGGCCAACGCCATCGCATCGATCTGAACCAACACACCCAAGGCAAACATGTGGTGGTCTACGGCCAAACCGAAGTCACCCGCGACCTGATGGCCGACCGAGCCGCCAAAGGCCACACCACCATTTACGAAGCCGACAATGTGCAAGTGCACGACTACCAAGGTAGCCATCCTCGCATCACCTATGACAAAGATGGCAAATCGCACACTTTGGAATGCGATTTCATCGCCGGCTGCGACGGTTTTCATGGCGTGTGCCGAGCCAGCGTGCCGCAAGGCGCAATCACAGAATACGAAAAAGTCTATCCTTTTGGCTGGCTGGGCATCTTGGCCGATGTGCCTCCCGTCTCGCACGAATTGATTTACGCCAACACCGAACGTGGCTTTGCCCTGTGCTCCATGCGCAGCCCCACCCGCAGCCGTTATTACGTGCAAGTGCCGCTCACCGACAAAGTCGAAGAATGGTCTGACGAACGCTTTTGGAAAGATTTGCGCGCGCACTTGGACGAAGAAGCACAAGAAACCTTGGTCACCGGCCCGTCGATTGAGAAAAGCATTGCTCCGCTGCGCAGCTTCGTGGCCGAACCCATGCGATTTGGTCGCATGTTCTTGGCGGGCGACGCTGCCCACATCGTGCCCCCCACAGGTGCCAAAGGCTTGAACCTGGCCGCCACCGATGTGAAGTATTTGAGCGATGCGCTCATCGAACACTATGCCGAGAAAAGCGATGCTGGCGTCGACCACTACTCACAGCGCTGCTTGCGCCGCATTTGGCGTGCTGAGCGGTTTTCGTGGTGGTTCACCTCGCTCATGCACCAATTTCCAGAAGCCGGCGGTTTTGGTCAAAAAATTCAAGAAGCTGAGTTGGACTATTTGATCCACAGCGATGCAGCCTCGCGTTCCTTGGCGGAGAACTATGTAGGCTTGCCCTTGAATTTTGGGGAATAAGTCACGCTGGATTTTGATAAATTCTTCGGGAAGTTGCTCAGGTGTTGCCCATGAAGCAAACGCCATAATTAAGCCATGAGCACCTCCACCACCCGTTTATCCCAACCCCTCAAAGGCGTGCGCGTTCTCACCCTCGCCTTGAACTTGCCTGGCCCCGCTGCCGTGATGCGTTTACAAGCCATGGGCGCGACTTGCACCAAGCTTGAACCCGCCACGGCCAGTGGTGCATCCAGCGATCCCATGGCGATTTACAAGCCCGACGCCTACCAAGTCATGCATGACGGCATGAAGGTGTTGCAAGCCGATCTCAAATCCCCCGCCGGACAAGCCACACTGCACCAAGCTTTGGCCAAAACAGATGTGCTGATCACCTCGTTTCGCCCATCAGCCTTGAAAAAACTCGGCCTCGACTGGAAAACACTGCACAAGCGCTACCCGGCCTTGTGCATGGTCAGCATCGTCGGTGCGAGCGGCGAACGCGCCGAAGAACCCGGCCACGACCTCACCTATTTGGCCGAAAACAACTTGGTCAACGGCCTAGATTTACCGCCCACTTTGTACGCCGACATGGGCGGCTCATTGCTGACCACCGAAGCCTTGCTCAAAGCCTTGTTGCTGCGTCAAACAGGCAACAAAGCCAAAGGCGTGTTCCAAGAAATTGCGCTGAGCGACGCCGCTGCGTATTTGGCGCTGCCGCGCACATGGGGTTTGACCACGCCCAAAGGCGATGTAGGTGGCGCACACGCAGGCTACCGCGTCTATCCTTGCAAAAATGGTCGCGTGGCCGTAGCCGCTTTGGAGCCACACTTTGCTGCAAGCTTGTGCGAAGCCGCAGGACTGGCAGCCAGCGCAGCACACGATATGCGCCAAGCCAAAACCCACCGCGCGATTGCCGACTTCTTGCTCACGCAAACACGCCAGCAATTGAACAAGTTGGCGCTGCAACAAGACATTCCTTTGCACACCTTGGCCACATGATGTTTGCGCCACAATCGCTGGTCTTCTCACGCCGCCAATGGCTGTGCGCCGCCGGACTGGCGGCTTTGTTGCCAGCGCATGCACAGCCAAGCAAACCGATACGTCTGATCGTGCCCTATGCAGCAGGCGGTCCCATCGACGCAACGGCGCGGATTTTGGCGGATGCGGTAAAGGATAGTCTAGGCACCGTCATCGTTGAAAACAAACCCGGCGCAGGTGGCAACTTGGGCGTGGATGCGGTCGCCAAAGCTGCGCCCGATGGCTTGACCTTGGGCATTGCCGCAGTCGCCACACACGCCATCAACCCGTGGCTGTTTGCCAAAATGCCTTACGACGCCGCGCACGACTTTGCCCCCATCACCCAATGGGTGCGCGTGCCCAATGTCTTGGTCATGAATACCGCCAGCGCACAGCGCTTGGGCATTCGTCGTTTGGACGATTTGGTGGCTTACGCCAAAGCCCACCCCGGCCAGCTCAACTTCGGCTCTGGCGGCAACGGCAGCGCAGGGCATTTGGCGGGTGAAATGTTCAAACAAGCGGCAGGCATTCACGCGGTTCACATTCCCTACAACGGTGGCAACCCCGCGCAATTGGCTTTGTTGTCAGGTCAAGTGGATTTCAACTTTGACAACCTCGCCACATCGGCGGCGAACATTCATGCAGGCAAGCTTGTCGCGTTGGCTGTCACCAGCGCCAAGCGCAGCCCCGAATTGCCTGATGTCCCTGCCATGAGCGACACCCTCAAAGGGTTTGAAATTGATACATGGTGGGGCTTGATTGCGCCCGCAGCCACGCCAAAGAGCACCGTGCAGGCCTTGAACAAAGCTTTCACCGATGCGCTGCGATTGCCCGACACCCAACAACGTTTTGCCCGTCTCATGGCAGAACCCGTGCCAACCTCACCCGAGCAATTTGGCGCCTTGATGAAGCAAGATCTCAAGCGTTATGAAGCCGTGGTGAAGGCAACGGGCGCAAGGGTGGATTAGGCCGCCACATCGCTTTCCAGCAACAAGCGCACATAACGTGTGTACGGTATGCCTTTGGCCTGCGCCTTGGCTTTTAAAGCATCTAACAGGCTTTGCGGCAAGCGCATGTTCAAGGCCGCAGACTTGGGCTCGAACTCGAAGTGCATGGGTTTGAAGCCAGACAGATCGTAGGTCGCTAAATCTGCGTTTTCAACAAAATCTTCACCCTCCACATCAGATTTGAGTGAAGGCATTGGCTTAGTCTTTGTTTTCATAGTGTTCAATTTCTTTTCGATGCATGAAGCGAGCACTGATGGGACGAATCAATGTTTTACCCTGCGCTTGCCGAAACATGAAGACCAAAAAGACATAGCGACCTGCGCGAGTTTTGCCAATGGCACGCATTCTGGGCTCATTTGGATAAGGATCTGGCATGACCGAAGGACTGAATTGAAAAATGTCTTCAATTTCACCCTTTGTCAGCCCATGTTTTGAACATTTAGGCCAATTGCCATCATCCCAATCAAATCCAGAAAACCGCATCCATCAACCACGCAATTGTATACACATTTGACACTACGTTAAATATCCCAAAGGATGCGCCCAAGCAGGCCAAGGGCTGTCGAAAAAGGGTTCAACCATCTCGGGCGTGACTTCTTGTATCGTGGCCGGGAGCCAGCGCGGTGTGCGATCTTTGTCCACCGCCAAGGCGCGAATGCCTTCGACGGTTTCGCTGGTCTTGCCGCTGCGTGACAAATGCGCGGTATGAAAACAATGGCGCACCAAGTCGCGCTCCATGCGTAAATCGTCAGCCAAACTCAGGCTGCGGCCTCGACGAATTTGTTGCAAGGTAACGTTGAGCATGAGCGGTGATTTATGACGCAAGGTGGCAAGCGTTTGTGCGGCCCAAGTGTCAGCGCCGTCTTGTTGCGCCAAGGTTTGCAATGCAACCACCATTTGCGCCACCGTGGGCAAGGTAAACACGGTATGAATGTGTTCGTTAGACCATGCAGGTAAGGTTTGGTACGACGTCGTTGCTGTAAGGGTTTGTTCACGCAGCCAAGTCAACACGGCCTCGCCAGTGGCAAAACTGTGTTGCGACATGCCCTGCCACAAGCTAGCTAAAGCCGATGACTCACACATCACATCGGCCAGCCCCACAGCAAGAGATTCCGCGCCTTTGAGCAACTGCCCGCTCAGTGCCAAATATTCGCCCATGGCGCCTTTGCAACGGCTTAAAAAGTAGCCGCCACCCACATCGGGAAACAAACCAATTTGCGTCTCGGGCATGGCCATTTGCGTGCGCTCGGTCACAATGCGCAGCGCCGCGCCTTGGCTCAAGCCCATGCCCCCGCCCATGACGATGCCGTCCATGAACGCGATATACGGTTTGCCGTAGCTGTGGATCAAATGGTTGAGCGCATATTCTTCGGTGAAGAAATCTTCCAAGCTCGCGTCGCCCGCCAACGCAGCTTGATGAAAGTAGCGAATGTCGCCGCCCGCGCAAAACGCACCAAATGCGCCTTCTTTGTTGCTGCCACGAATGGCCACAGCGATCACGCTGATGTCTGCCTGCCAACGCAGCAAAATATCGGTGAGCTCTCGCACCATGTCCAAAGACAAAGCATTCAATGCTTTGGGGCGGTTGAGGGTGATCAGCCCCAAGTTGCCTACTTGTTCGTGGTGGACGTCAGTGGTGAAACGGTTCATGCAGATTTTCCTTGTGTGAGTCGCCAGTTTTGCCAAGCGTTGGCCAGCAAAGCCAAGAGCACCAATGTGCCACCACACAATACTTGGAGTTTGGGTGTTTCATTGGCCCATGCCCATGCGAAGGCAATGCCAAACAAAACTTCAAGCAAGGACAGCAGAGAAATTTCTGGCGCGGGCAGCACTTTGGCGCAAGCGACCAAGAGCGTACAAGGAATCGCCAATTGCACCAGACCCAAAAGCGACAACACAGCCATATCGTGAAGATTGGCCGCAAACGGCAGCGCCAATGGCAGGGTCACCAAGCTGGACAAACACGCGCCAATGAGCACAGCGGGCATCATGTCGATGGCATCGTGTTGCGCTTGGCGGTGTTGCAACAAACACCAGTTGGCCGCGCCCGAGGCAGGCACCAACAAAGCAATGATGGAGCCCCAAGGCACACCTTGGGTGACACGCGGTTGGGCGAACATCCACACCATGCCCACAGCAGCCACGGCGATGGCGCCCCAGGTATGTCGATGAATTTTTTGACGTAAAAAAATCCGCGCTAACAAGGCTGTGAGCAACGGACTGATGGCCATGGTGATGAGCACTTCGGCCACCGTGGCAAGCGTCAGTGCCATCATGAAGGCCGTGAACATGACACCCCAACACGCGCCACTGAGCCACAAAGCGCGAGGCGCTTGCAGCAGGCGACGCACAATGCCAGGGCCTTGCAACCACCACACAATCAAGCTCACGAACACAGCGGTGAACGCACTGCGCCAAAACGTGATCTCAAAACTTTGTGCGGTTTCTAAGCGGCGCGTCAACACGCCCGCTGTGGCCCACATGGCGGTGACTGCCACCATTGCCCAGGCGGCACGCACATGTGAACTCAGCATGAACTGTCTCCTACTTAGTCACGCGAAGCGCGTTTGCGCTCGTGCTCCTTCAAGTAGCGTTTGCGCAGACGCACGCTTTTGGGCGTGATTTCAACCAACTCGTCGTCTTCGATGAACTCCACGCCGTATTCCAACGTGAGGTCAATCGGAGGCGTGATCTTAATCGCATCTTCTTTGCCCGAGACACGGAAGTTGGTCAATTGTTTGGTACGCGTGGCGTTGACCACCAAGTCGTTGTCGCGGCTGTGGATGCCCACAATCATGCCTTCGTAGACGGGATCGTTGGCTTTGACGAACATGCGGCCACGGTCGTCCAATTTGCCCAAGGCGTAGGTGAAGATTTCACCATCGTCCATGGAGATCAGCACGCCGTTTTTACGGCCACCGATCTCACCTTTGTGCGGTTCGTAGCTGTCAAAAATGTTGGAGATCAAGCCCGAGCCACGGGTCAAGTTCAAGAACTCGTTGGTGAAACCAATCAGGCCACGCGCAGGAATGCGGTATTCCAAGCGCACGCGGCCACGGCCGTCTGGATCCATGTTGACCAGTTCGCCTTTGCGCTCGCCCAAAGCTTGCATGACGCCGCCTTGATGGGTTTCTTCAATATCAGCCGTCACCAATTCGATAGGTTCGTGGCGGACACCGTCAATGTCGCGGAACACCACACGGGGCTTGGACACAGCCAATTCGTAGCCTTCACGGCGCATGTTTTCCAACAAAATGGTCAAGTGCAATTCACCGCGACCAGCGACGTCAAATACGCCTTCTTCGTCAGTTTCTTTGACGCGCAAAGCCACGTTGTGTTGCAGTTCTTTTTGCAAACGGTCCCAAATTTGGCGGCTGGTGACGTACTTGCCTTCGCGACCTGCCAAAGGGCTGGTGTTGACGCAAAAATTCATGGTCAAGGTGGGCTCGTCAATTTTGAGCATGGGCAACGGGGCAGGATTTGCGGGATCAGTCACCGTCACGCCAATGTTGAGGTCGGCAATACCGTTGATAAGCACAATGTCGCCAGGGCCGGCTTCTGTCACTTGCACCCGGTCCAAACCATGGAACTTGAGCACTTGGTTGACGCGGCCTTTGACCACATTGCCGTCTGGTCCTTCCATGACCACCACATCCATCATGGGTTTGATGGTGCCTTGGCTGATACGACCCACGCCAATGCGACCGACAAAAGTCGAAAAGTCGAGCGCAGAAATTTGCAATTGCAGCGGAGCAGCAGGATCACCCGCTTGCGGTGGCACATGCTTCAACACGGTGTTGAACAAGGCCGACATGTCGGGACCCCATTGTTCGCCGGGAGCGCCTTCTTCCAAAGAAGTCCAGCCGTTAATGCCCGAGGCATAAACCACGGGGAAGTCCAGTTGTTCGTCGGTTGCGCCGAGTTTGTCAAACAAGTCGAAAGCGGCGTTCACCACTTTGTCTGGGTTGGCGCCGGGCTTGTCCACTTTGTTGACCACGACGATGGGCTTCAAGCCCAAGGCCAAAGCCTTCTTAGTCACGAAGCGGGTTTGTGGCATCGGGCCTTCTTGCGCATCGATGAGCAAGACCACGCCGTCCACCATGGACAAGGCACGTTCAACTTCACCACCGAAGTCCGCGTGTCCTGGGGTGTCAACGATGTTGATGTGTGTGCCTTCCCAGCTCACCGCGCAGTTCTTGGCCAAGATGGTGATGCCGCGCTCGCGTTCGATGGCGTTGTTGTCCATCACAGTGTCCACCACTTTTTCGTGGTCGGCAAAAGTGCCGGATTGACGCAGCAACTGGTCGACCATGGTGGTTTTACCGTGGTCAACGTGGGCGATGATCGCAATGTTTCGAATTTGTTTACTCATGCTTGACTCTCCAAAATTGATTGAATTTCTATCGGGCTCAGCAATCGCCCCGGAATCAGTTCGCCAGCTTTGATGTGCGCAGTGCCCAACAAAGCGTGTGGCGTCTTGCCATACACAGCCGTGTGCGCACAATCGGGCCAAGACCCGCGTCGGCGCACACCGCTTAAAAATCTGCCTGAATCTTCCACGTCTAGCGTGACAGCTTCATGGCCTTGTAACAAAGTGTCCACAGGCAACAACGACTTGGCCCGATCACTCTCGGCCAAAGCCTCTAAGTCGTTCAAGCTGATGCATTGCTCGGCATTGAAAGGCCCCGTTTGCACGCGGCGCAAAGCGCTCAAATGCGCACATGTGCCCAGCGCTTTGGCAATGTCTTCACCCAAAGTGCGGATGTACGTGCCTTTGCTGCAAGTCACGCGAATGCGCAAACAGCGTTGGCCTTTTTCATTGACCGCTGTTTCTTGCACTTCCAGCGCATGGATGGTGATGCGACGCGATTCGCGTTCCACTTCAATGCCCGCCCGCGCATAGTCGTAGAGGGCTTTTCCGTCTTTTTTCAAAGCGCTGTACATGGGTGGCACTTGGTCGATCTCGCCCAAGAACTGCTGCTGCACAGCTTGCAGCTGCTCGGGCGTGAAGCTCACGGGCAGTTGCGCAATCACTTCGCCTTCGGCATCTGCGGTGCTGGTTTGAATGCCCAACACAGCCACGGCCTCGTACGATTTGTCAGCATCCAAATGCAGTTGGCTGAATTTGGTGGCTGCGCCAAAACACAAGGGCAACACGCCCGTCGCCAACGGGTCGAGCGTACCGGTATGACCGGCTTTTTCAGCGCGCAGCAACCACTTGGCCTTTTGCAAAGCATCGTTGCTGGAGAGTCCGTAGGGTTTATCGAGCAACAACACCCCGTGCACAGGGCGTCGCTGCACCCTGGTGCGCGGCGCGTTCATGCTCAGTCGTCCTTGGCGCGAGAAGACACGGCTTTGGCAATCAAAGCGTTCATGTCAGAAGCGCGTTCTGTGGTGCGGTCGTAGACAAAATGCAAAGTCGGCACGGTGTGGATTTGCAAGCGTTTGAACAAGCCGTTGCGCAAAAATCCAGCGGCTTGATTCAAGCCTTCGGTGGCGTCTTCGGGCTTGCCTGTGAGCACGCTGAAAAACACCTTGGCATGGGCATAGTCTGGCGTGACCTCCACGCCTTGCAGCGTGATCATGCCCACACGCGGGTCTTTCAACTCGCGCGCAATCAACTCGGCCAGATCGCGCTGGATCTGGTCGGCCACTTTGAAGCCCCGGTTGGGTGTGCTGCTGGGTTTACGCGCCATATCGAACTCGCTTTAAAGCGTACGAGCGACCTCTTTGATTTCAAAGAATTCCAACACATCGCCTTCGACGATGTCGTTGTAGTTCTTAACGGTCAAGCCGCATTCGAAGTTTTCTTTGACTTCTTTGGCATCGTCTTTGAAACGCTTCAAGCTGTCGAGCTCGCCCGTGAAGATGACCACGTTGTTGCGCAACAAACGCAACTTGGCGGTACGACGCACCAAGCCCGAGGTCACCATACAACCCGCAATCGCACCAATTTTGCTGACGCGCAGCACTTGGCGAATTTCGGCGGTACCGATGACTTCTTCTTTCTTGTCGGGCGTCAACATGCCAGACATGGCGGCTTTCAACTCGTCCACAGCGTCATAGATGATGTTGTAGTAGCGAATGTCCACGCCATTGGTTTCGGCCAATTTGCGGGCACCTGCGTCAGCACGGGTGTTGAAACCAATGATGACGGCTTTGGACGCAATCGCCAAGTTCACGTCGCTTTCGCTGATGCCGCCCACAGCGGCATACACCATCTGAACTTTGACTTCGTCGGTCGAGAGTTTGAGCAGCGACGCAGCCAAGGCTTCTTGCGAACCTTGCACGTCGGCTTTGACAATGATGGGCAACATTTTGACGTCGCCAGAAGTCATGTCCGAGAACATGTTTTCCAGCTTAGACGCTTGTTGTTTGGCCAGCTTGGTGTTGCGCACTTTGCCAGCGCGGTAAGTGGCGATTTCACGGGCGCGACGCTCGTCGCTCATGACCATGAATTCGTCGCCTGCTTGTGGCACTTCGGTCAAGCCTTGCACTTCCACAGGAATGGAAGGGCCGGCCGATTTGATGGGCTTGCCGTTCTCATCCAACATGGCGCGCACGCGGCCAAAGGTTTGTCCAGCCAAAATAACGTCGCCGGTGTTGAGGGTGCCAGATTGAACCAAAACAGTCGCCACAGGGCCGCGACCTTTGTCCAAACGCGCTTCAATCACCAAGCCTTTGGCCATGGCGTCGACGGGCGCTTTGAGTTCCAAAACTTCGGCTTGCAGGAGCACTTGTTCGAGCAACTCATCAATGCCTGCGCCAGTTTTGGCGGAGACTTCGCAAAAGGGTGAATCGCCACCGAATTCTTCGGGCACGACTTCTTCTGACACCAACTCGCCTTTGACGCGGTCGGGGTTGGCACCGGGTTTGTCGATCTTGTTGATCGCCACCACCAGCGGCACACCGGCTGCTTTGGCGTGCTTGATCGCTTCCTTGGTTTGAGGCATGACACCATCGTCGGCGGCCACCACCAAAATCACAATGTCAGTTGCCTTAGCACCGCGTGCACGCATGGCCGTGAAAGCCTCGTGACCCGGGGTGTCCAAGAAGGAAATCATGCCGCGTGGTGTTTCCACATGGTAAGCACCAATGTGCTGCGTGATGCCACCGGCTTCGCCCGCAGCCACTTTGGCGCGGCGAATGTAGTCGAGCAACGAGGTCTTGCCGTGATCGACGTGACCCATGACGGTCACGACTGGCGCACGCGAAATGGATTCGGCGTGATGCGCGGATGCTTCCTCTTCGGTGAAGGCCTCGGGATCGTCCAGCGCCGCGATGATGGCTTTGTGCCCCATTTCTTCCACCAAAATCATGGCGGTGTCTTGGTCCAGCGGTTGGTTGATGGTGGCCATTTGACCCAGCTTCATCAATTGCTTGATGACCTCAGAGGCCTTGACCGCCATTTTGTGCGCCAACTCCGCCACGGTGATGGTTTCGGGCACGTGCACTTCAATGACGCGAGCTTCTGTAGAAACTTGCGACTGCTCTTCACGTCCACCGCGATGGTCATTGCCACCACGACGCCCTTTGGGTCCCGCACGCCAACTGTTGCGGCCCACGCCACCACTGGCGTCGCCACGGGTTTTGATTTCTTTTTTCTTGGCCTGTTCGTCCGCCCAGCTAGAGGACAGCTTGGCGCTCTTGACTTCTTTGTTGCCTGCTCCTGCGGCAGGCGCAGCAGCGCCACCTGCGGGCGCAGCTGCTGCTTTGTGCGCAGCACCCGTACCGCCGCCAGCTGGCTTGTGCAAAGTGCCTTTCATGGCGGCTTTGTTTTCAGTCACAACAGGCTCTGGCTTCTTGGCCACCATGACTTTTTTGGGCGTATTCATCATGGCGCGAATGGCTTCGGCTTCGTCGAGCGCTTTGCGGCGACGCGAATCCAAGTCTTTGGCGCGATGAGCCTCATCCGCCGCACGGGCTTTGATGGCTTGTTCGGCTTTTTCTAATTCTTCTTCGGCTGCTTTGGCTTGCGCCTGAGCTTGCGCCTTGATTTGCTCTTGCGCGGCGTGGTCTTGATCGAGCGAGGCCTCGGCGGCTTCGCTGGCTACGACAGCGGCTTGAGCTTGTTCTTTTTTGGCCTGAGCTTGGGCGCGTTCGGCAGCCTCTTGGGCTTCGCGGACGCGGCGTTTTTCGGCCAGCTCTTCTTCTTGGCGGCGAATCAACTCGGCCTGACGGCGCGCTTCTTCTTCACGACGGGCGAGTTCAGCTTCGTCAATGATGGGCGGGGCTGGCGTAGTGACTTCTAATTCTTCGGGTGCTTCGATAGCGCCTTCAGCGCTGTCGTTTTCATCGCGTTTAACGAAGGTGCGTTTTTTGCGCACTTCCACCTGAATCGTGCGGGCTTTGCCTGTGGCATCAGCTTGTTTGATTTCGCTGGTCGATTTTTTGACCAAGGTGATTTTTTTGCGTTCAGCCGTAGCTGTACCGTGACTGTTTTGCAAGTGTGTGAGCAATTTTTGCTTGTCTGATTCGGTCAATGCATCCGAGGCCGAAGCCTTGGACACACCGGCGGCAGCCAATTGCTCTAGCAATGTGCTGGTCGATTTTTTGAGTTCATTGGCGAACTCGGCTACTGTCGTACTGGACATATGTGGTATTCCTCCTCATGACCATCACTGTTGCCCCGCGAACCAATGTTCGCGTGCTTTGATGATCAGAGCTTTGGCCTCTGGTTCTGTTTGTCCGGTGATGTCCATTAACTCGTCGACGGCCAAGTCAGCCAAATCGTCGCGGGTGTGTACGCCGCCTTCGGCTAACTTCGCAATCAATTCAACCGTCAAACCGTCCAAGTCACGCAAATCTTGCGAGACTTCTTCCACGCTTTCTTCGCGTGCAATTTCCATCGTCAACAAGGCATCTTTGGCGCGTGCGCGCAGCTCGTTGACTGTGTCTTCGTCGAAGCTTTCGATTTCCAGCATTTCTTGAAGCGGGACATAGGCCACTTCTTCCAAGCTGGTAAAGCCTTCTTCGATCAAGATGTCGGCCACTTCTTGGTCCACATCCAACTTGGCCATGAACAACTCACGGGTGACGTGGGTTTCATTGGCTTGTTTCTCGGCGGATTCAGCCGCGTCCATGATGTTGATCTTCCAGCCCGTGAGGTCAGAAGCCAAGCGCACGTTTTGACCGCCACGGCCAATGGCAATGGCCAAGTTTTCCTCGTCCACCACCACGTCCATTGCATGTTTTTCTTCGTCCACCACGATGGAGCTGACGTTGGCTGGCGCCAAAGCGCCAATGACAAATTGCGCAGGGTCTTCGCTCCACAGCACAATGTCTACGCGCTCGCCGGCCAATTCGGTGGTCACCGCATTGACGCGCGTACCACGCACGCCAACGCAAGTGCCAATGGGGTCAACGCGCTTGTCGTTGGAATGCACAGCAATCTTGGCGCGCGAACCAGGGTCACGGGCGCATGATTTGATATCGAGCAAGCCTTGTTCGATTTCAGGCACTTCTTGACGGAACAACTCCACCATGAATTCAGGCGAGGAGCGCGATAAAACGATGGGCGCACCGCGCAGCGTCAAATCGACTTCCATGATCATGGCGCGCACACGGTCGCCATTGCGCAAGTTTTCTTTGGGGATCATTTCGTTGCGGCGCAAGCGGCCTTCAACGCGTCCAGATTCGACAATCATGTCGCCCTTGTCCATGCGCTTGACTGTGCCGACAAAAATCTTTTCGCCACGCGCCATGAAGTCGCTCAAAATCATTTCGCGTTCAGCATCGCGGATTTTTTGCAAAATCACTTGCTTGGCTGCCATCGCGCCAATGCGGCCAATCGGCAAAGACTCCACGCCTTCTTCAATGAACTCGCCCTCTTCCACATCAGGCACACGCTCAAGCGCGTCCATCAACAGCTCTTCGGCATCGGGGTTTTGCAAACCCGCCGAGTCAGGCACCACCAACCAACGGCGGAAGGTTTCGTAGTCGCCCGTGTCACGATTCATGGCGACGCGGATATCCACATCACCTTCGTACAATTTTTTTGTGGCTTGTGCGAGGGCAGATTCAACTGCACCAAACACAATGTCGCGTTCCACATTTTTCTCACGCGAGATGGCTTCAACCAACATCAACATTTCGCGATTCATGACAACTGCTCCTTTTCCTCAATTCAACGGGGCGCACGGCCCTTGAAATCAACAATCGGGGCCAGACGTGCTTCGCGCAATTCGTCCAGCGTGAAGCCCAGCGCATTGAGCGGGGCTTGCTCTCTTTTTTTACTCACACGCGCACCGGGCTTGGCATCGGGCTCATCACGCCAAGTGATTTGCCAACCTTCGCCACTGTCAGGGCGCTCCAGCGTGCCACGAAATTTTTTGCGATTCGCCGCAACCTGCCCCGCTGCTGCCGCACCCATAGGCGCTTTGAGCGTGACATCAATTTCGTAGCCCACAAAACGTTCAAAATCCGCTTGATGCCTCAAGGGGCGGTCAATGCCCGGAGACGACACCTCTAAGCGGTTGTACTCAACGCCATCGACCTCAAGGGCGAACTGCAATTGGCGCGTGACGCGCTCGCAGTCTTCGACGTTGACAAACTGCTCTGGCTGATCTGCATTCCAAGGTAAATCAATCGTGATGCGCAGCAAGCCCCCAGCAGAGCGATCAATCTCTACCAAGTCGTAACCCAAACCTGTCACAGTTTCTTCTGCGATGCTTTGCAAACTCACGTCGATCTAAAACCTTCAAAAACAACAATCAAAAAAGAATCGACCAAAAAAAACGGGCGGTAATTACCCGCCCGTTTGGTCGTGAAGCCGCCATTGTAGCGCCTAAATCATTGATTTTGCAAGGTTTATATAAATTAATCCATCAAACCTGCCGACAACAGCAAGCGTGTGTAGTCATGGTTGGGTTGCTGGCTGATTTGCTCCCAAGCGCCCGACTCCACCACCTCGCCAGCGCGCAAAACCAAGACTTGATGCGCCATCGCACGTACCACCGCCACATCGTGGGTGATCAGCAAATAGCTCAAACCGCGTTCTTTTTGTAGTTTTTGCAACAATTTCAGCACTTGTTGCTGGGTGGAGACGTCCAAAGCACTGGTAGGCTCATCCAGAACCAACACCTCAGGGTTGACCATCAGCGCCCGCGCAATGGCCAAGCGCTGACGCTGCCCGCCCGAAAACTCATGCGGATAGCGGCGCAAAAGGTTGGGAAACTCCGATTCGGTCAGGCCCACTGAGGCCAACGTGATGAGCAAGCGCCTCAAGCGGCCCAAACTGTCGAGCTGCGGCTCGTGCAAGGCCAAGCCCTCACTGACGATTTCTTGCACTGTCATGCGGGGCGACAAAGATGAAAACGGGTCTTGAAACACCACCTGAACCTTGGCGCGCAAATGCAGGTCTTTTCTGGCATTGCCCGACCACGTCGTGCCATCCACCGTGAGCAAGCCCTTGTGGGGCAACAATCCCAGCACTGCCAAGGCCAGCGTGGATTTGCCAGAGCCAGATTCGCCAATCACCCCCAAGGTTTGTCCAGCACGCAAGACGAAATCAGCCCGTTTGACCGCGTCAAATCGGCCTTTTAAAAACCAACCCAAAACGCCAGGCCGCTTGGTGGCATAACTGACCTGCAAACCCTGAGCCTGTAAGCGTATGGCGGCATTGTCATCAACCAAAGGCACATCACGCACAGGGTGACTGTTGAGCAAACGCTGGGTGTAGGGGTGCTTGGGATCGCTCAAGACCTGAGCGGTGTTGCCCGACTCCACCAAGTGGCCTTTTTCCATCACCAAGACACGATCGGCAAAGCGGCGCACGGTGGCCAAGTCGTGGGTGATGAGCAACACGGCCATGCCATGCTTTTTTTGCAAGCTGTCGAGCAAATCCAAGATTTGTGCGCGCAGCGACACGTCCAAGGCAGTGGTCGGCTCATCGGCCACCAACAAACGCGCTTTGGCGGCCAAAGCCATGGCAATCATGACCCGCTGGCGCTGTCCGCCCGAAAGTTGATGCGGATAAGCCATCATGCGCAAGGCCGGATGGTCAATGCCCGTATCAGCCAACAGACGCGTGGCCTCGTACCAAGCTTCGCGCGCTGGCACGCCGCGCTTGATTTGCAAGACCTCGCAGACTTGATCACCCACGGTAAACAAGGGGTTGAGCGCCGTCATGGGTTCTTGAAACACATAGGCGATGTCATGGCCACGAATGGCTTGAAGCTCGCGTTTTTTGACCTTGACCAAATCCCAGGTTTGTGGCGCTTCGTTGTCGTCGGCCTCATCTTCGGAGGCTGTCCACAAGCATCGACCCGTCATGTGTGCGCCTTCGACCAAGCGCACCAAACTCAAAGCCGTCACGCTTTTGCCCGAGCCCGACTCGCCCACCAAGGCTACTTTTTCACCTTGCTCGACATTGAACGTGATCTGATGCACCACCTCCAGCGTACCAAAGCTGATGCTCAAGTCCCGCACTTGCAGCAATGGCAACTTCATTGGTCGGCCTTTCTGGGGTCGAGCGCATCGCGCAGCGCGTCGCCCATGAAGGTCAGCAGCATCAAGGTGATGACCAACACCGCAAAGGTGGAGATAGAAATCCACCACGCATCAATGTTGTTTTTGCCTTGCGCCAACAACTCGCCCAAACTGGGGGTGCCAGGCGGCACACCCAAGCCCAAAAAGTCGAGCGAGGTCAGCGCCAAGATTGCCGCGCTCATGCGAAACGGCAAAAAAGTCACAACAGGCGTCAAGCTATTGGGTAAGACATGACGCCAGATGATTTGGCTATTCGACAAGCCCAAAGCCCGCGCTGAGCGCACATAGTCAAGTTGGCGATTGCGCAAAAATTCAGCCCGCACATAGTCTGACAACCCCATCCAGCCAAACAAACCCAACAAAATGAGCAACAAACCAATACTGGGATCGAACACGGCGGAAAAAATAATCAACAAATACAACTCAGGCATGGCGCTCCAAATCTCAATGAAGCGTTGCACGCTCAAATCGGTGACGCCGCCAAAAAAACCCTGAATCGCGCCGGTAAAAACGCCCAGCACCGTACCAAAGATCGTCAACGCCAGCGCAAACAACACCGACAACCGAAAGCCATACAACAAACGCGCCAACACATCGCGTCCACGGTCATCTGTGCCGAGCCAGTTTTCAGCAGACGGTGGCGCTGGGTTGGGTGCTTTGGCAAAGTAGTTCAAGGTGTCGTAGTGGTAGGGATTGAGCGGATAGATCGCCCAATTACCAGGTTTGGCAAACTGCGCTTGAATGAATGGGTCCAGAAAATCGGTCGGAGTGTCAAAGTCACCGCCGAAGTTGGTTTCTGGCAGGGACTGCACCATGGGCACATACCAACTTCCTTCGTAACTTGCCAACAAAGGCTTGTCGTTGCAGACCAGCTCGGCAAACAAGCTCATCACAAACAAGGCGCAAAACAACACCAAGCTGTAAAAACCCAGGCGGTTGCGCCTAAACCGCAGCCAAGCGCGGTGCGAGGGGCTGGGAGAAAGATCAGTCAAATTTGACACGCGGATCCACCCAAACATAACAAAGATCGCTGATGAGTTTGGTCAACAAACCTATCAACGTAAATAAATACAAAGTGCCCAGCACCACCGGATAGTCACGTCGCATCACGCTTTCATAGCTCAGCAGCCCCAAACCGTCGAGCGAAAAAAGAGTTTCAATCAACAACGACCCGGTAAAAAAAGCACCAATGAATGCGCCCGGAAAACCCGTCACCAGTGGAATCATGGCGTTGCGCATGACATGGCGCCAGAGCACACGCCGCTCAGACAAACCTTTGGCACGCGCAGTGAGCACGTATTGCTTGCGGATTTCTTCCAAAAAAGCGTTTTTGGTCAGCATCGTGGTGACCGCAAAAGCCCCCAGAACGCTTGACGTCACGGGCAAGACGATGTGCCACAGGTAATCCACGATGCGTGCTGGCCAGCTCAGTTCATGCCAGTTGGCCGACGTCAAGCCGCGCAGCGGAAACCATTGCAATTGCCCGCCAAACACCACCAACAAAGCCACACCCAGCACAAAGCCAGGAATGGCATAGCCCACCAACACCACCAAACTACTCAGCATGTCAAAACGCGAACCGGCTCGCACGGCTTTGGCAACACCCAAAGGCACAGAAATCAAGTAGCTCAAAAAGAAAGTCCACAGCCCTAGGCTGATGGAGACGGGTAGTTTTTCTTTGACCAACTGCCAGACGTCTTTGGGATAAAAGAAACTTTTGCCCAAATCGAAATGTGCAAACTGTGTGAGCATTTGCATAAAGCGCTCGGTCGGTGGCTTGTCAAAGCCATAGAGTTGCTTGATTTCCTCAATCCGCGCTGCGTCCACGCCTTGCCTACCTCGGTAGCCAGAGCCAGAGACGGCCGCGCCCTCGCCACCCGAATCGCGCCCTTGCAGTTGCGAGACCATTTGCTCGACCGGACCGCCCGGAACAAACTGAATGACCGCAAAGGTCAGCAGCAAAACACCCAACAGCGTTGGAATCATCAGCAACAGGCGTTTGAGGGTATAGCTCAGCATGTCTTAGTCCTTGCCTTCATGTTGCGAGGGTGCCACCGAGGTCAGGTTGCTACCACTGCCCCACCAAGTCATCATGGCCCAGCTGTCGGGTTGGTAGTACAAGGGCATGACCGCAGGTTGTTGAAATTTTCCATTGCGCCACGCAACGCGATGCACCCCGCCATACCAATGCGGGACGCAATAAAACCCAAAACGCAAAGTTCGATCCAAGGCCCTCAAGGCGGTGCTCAACTGTGGCCGAGTTTTGGCCGCCAGCACTTGGTTGAGCAAAGCGTCAATGGCAGGATCGCGCACACCCATGTAATTGGAAGATCCCTCCTGCGCCACTTGCTTGGCGCCAAAACGCTCCACCAACTCCGAACCCGGCGACAAACTGCCCAGCCAGCGGGTGCTCATCATCTCAAAGTCAAACACATCCAATCTTTTTTGCAAAATCGCAAAATCCACCACCTTGTATTTGAATTGAAAGCCCAGCTTCCCTAAGTTTTTCGCAAACGGTGTTGCGACCCGCCCCATAGCGCCAGAGTTGTCAATGAACTCTATTGTGAAAGGCTCGCCCATCGCATTGCGCAGCGCGCCATCGCGGTAATTCCAACCCGCTTGCGACAGCAGTGCTTTGGCGCGGCGCAAATGGTCGCGCAAGGTTTCACCTGAATTCGGGTCGAGTTGCGTTTGCGGTGGCAGCGGCACGGGCTGGGTGAAGATTTGTGCTGGCAATTGATTGCGCAGGGGCTGCAACAGCGCCAATTCATCCGCACCGGGTAAGTCTTTGGCCTCGAAATCGCTGCCTACAAAATAGCCACGCACGCGTTGGTAGGCGTTGTAGAACAGTTGTCGGTTCATCCATTCAAAATCCATTGCCAAACCAATGGCTTCGCGCACACGCACATCTTGAAATTTAGGCAGTCTTGTGTTGAACAAAAACCCTTGGAAGTCACCCGCATTGCTGTGCTGGAGCTCTTTTTTGATCAATTGCCCGCTGCTGAATTGTTTGCCCGTGTAGGCGCGCGCCCATTCGCGGGCAATGAAAGACTGAATCAAATCGAACTCGCCAGCTTTGAAACCCTCGAGCTGCGCGGTATTGTCTTTGTAGAGCCGAAACGTGATGCGATCGAAATTGAACATGCCTTGGCGCACATTCAAGGTTTTGGCCCAGTATTCTGGATTGCGGTCGTAGCTGATATCGCGCCCAAACACCACTCGCCCCACAAGATAGGGGCCGCTGCCAATGGGGAAGTCCGTCACGATTTTGTCAAAAGGCTTGGACTCGCCCTTCTCTTGCCCCCATTGACGGCTAAACACAGGCATGGCGCCCACAATCAGGGGCAGCTCTGGATTGGCGCTTTTGAAATCAAATCTGAGCGTGTGAGCATCGATGACTTTGACGCCCAGCACTTCGGCGTAAAGGGTTCGAAATTGGGGCGCTGCCTCTTTGCTGATAAGTTTGTCAAAGGAATATTTCACATCCTCTGCCAAGACGTCATCACCATTGTTAAAGCGTGCCTGTGGCCTGAGTCTAAAGACCACTGAGCGACGATCCGCCGCAACACTGACATCTTCGGCCAATAAACCATAAGCGGTGGTGGGTTCATCCATATTTCCCACCAATAAACTCTCAAACACCAAGCTGCCCAAACCAGGCGCAGCGTTGCCTTTGAGGGTAAAGGGGTTGTACTTGTCAAAGCTGGACAAGGAGGACGGCGGCACCAACACCAACTCACCGCCCTTGGGCGCGTGGGCATTGACATAGGCAAAGTTACGGAAATTGGGGGGGTATTTGATGTCCCCAAATTGGGCGTAAGCATGCCCCGCCCAACCGTGTGTTGAGACAAAAACCAAGCAGAAAAAAGCAAACCTGAGCATGAGACAATTCTGCAAGATTTTTTGGAGACCTTTAAATGACTACTAAATCAGGATTCCTCGCCGGCAAAAAGTTTTTGATCACAGGCGTTTTATCCAACCGCTCAATCGCTTACGGCATTGCCAAAGCCTGTCACGACCAAGGCGCCGAATTGGCATTCAGCTACGTGGGCGAACGATTCAAAGACCGTATCACCGAATTCGCCTCCCACTTTAATTCAAAATTAATTTTCGATTGCGACGTTGGCAGCGATGCTCAAATTGACCAGCTTTTCAAAGACTTGTCCGCGCATTGGCCGACCTTTGACGGCTTTGTCCACGCCATTGGTTTTGCCCCGCGTGAAGCCATTGCTGGCGACTTTTTGGAGGGTTTAAGCCGCGAAGGCTACAAGATCGCGCACGATATCAGCGCTTACAGCTTTCCGGCCATGGCCAAAGCGGCGCTGCCCTACCTCAACGACAACGCGGCTGCCCTCACGCTGTCCTACCTCGGCGCAATTCGCACCGTGCCCAACTACAACACCATGGGATTGGCCAAAGCTTCACTCGAAGCCTCGGTGCGTTACTTGGCCGAATCGTTTGGCGCAAAAAATCGTGGCCTGCGTGCCAACGGCATCAGCGCTGGCCCGATTCGCACCTTGGCCGCCAGCGGCATCAAGGGCTTCGGAAAAATCTTATCGGTGGTGGCCGATGCCTCGCCCATCCGCCGCAACGTCACCATCGAAGATGTGGGCAATGTCGCAGCCTTTTTGATGAGCGATTTAGCCGCAGGCGTGACCGCTGAGATAACTTATGTGGACGGCGGTTTTAGTCAAGTGGTTGGCGGCATCGCAGAACCCGCCGCTGAATAAGCTTCTTGCTTGATTCGCCCTGCTCGGGCGTCGGTGCAGCCAACTCAGTCAGGAGTTTTCATGCAACGACGCTCGGCGATGGAATGTATCGCCCAAACATTCACCCACGGCTTCACGCTCAGTGTTGGCCTCTCTTCACTGATGAGACCCGCGCAAGGCGGTTTACTGCCAGCGCAAGCAGCCGCTCACGAAACGACTGGCTCACAGCCGCCTGCCCTATGGCTGGCCAATGTGTACAAAGACGGCGTGGATGTGCGTCAGTACTGGGTGAGCGAAAAATACGATGGCGTGCGCGTGCTCTGGAATGGGCAAAACCTCATCACGCGGGGCGGCAACACGCTCAAGCCGCCCGCATGGTTTTGTGCCAACTGGGCCAGTGTCGCTTTTGAAGGTGAATTGTGGGCGGGTCGAGCAGCGTTCAGCGCCGTGACTTCGGTGATCCAACAAAGCCATGCCAGCGACGAAGCTTGGCAAAAACTGCGCGTCATGGTGTTTGACGCGCCCACGCACAGCGGAAGTTTGAGTGAGCGCATCAGCGCCTACCGCGAACTGGTGAAACGCATCAACCAGCCTTGGGTGCAAGCGGTGGAACAAAGCCGCGTTGACAACGCCAAAGCCTTGCACCAACTCCATGCAGAAAAAATCAAACTGGGCGCAGAAGGCCTGATGCTGCGCTTAGCCGAGGCGCACTACCGCTCGGGGCGCAGTGACGATCAACTCAAACTCAAAGCACAACAAGACGCAGAAGCCCGTGTCACGGCGCACATTGCAGGCACGGGCAAATACACAGGATTGCTGGGCGCGCTGCTGGTGCAAACACCGCAAGGTCAGCGCTTCAAAATAGGTTCAGGCTTGAGCGATGATGAGCGACGCAGCCCGCCTGCGGTGGGCAAGTGGATCACCTACCGCTACCGAGGTCTGACCGAGCAAGGCACGCCGCGTTTTGCCACGTTCTTGCGGGTCAATCCCGATGTGGCTGCTAGCCCTTAAGCTGGCTTAAATTCCCACGCAGTCGGCGAAATATTCTTTTTTGCCGTCTGCGCCCACCACTTCCACCAAGCCGTGGATGTCGGTCTCAAAACCGGGGCACTGCAAATTGAATTCACGCGCGAACTTGAGGTAGTCCACAATCTTTTTGTTGAAAACTTCACCCGGAATCAGCAAGGGAATGCCCGGCGGATAAGGCGTCACCAAACTGGTGGTGATGCGCCCTTCCAGCGCGTCCACAGGCACGCGCTCGGTGCGTCGCTGCGCAATGTGGGCATAGGCGTCGCTGGGCTTCATGGCGGGCGTCAAATCGCTCAAATACATTTCGGTGGTCAAACGCGCAATGTCGTACTTGGCGTAGAGCGCGTGAATGTGCTGGCACAAATCGCGCAAACCCATGCGCTCGTACATGCGGAATTTTTTGCAGAACTCGGGCATCACGCGCCACATGGGTTGGTTGCGGTCGTAGTCGTCTTTGAATTGCTGCAAGGCGGTGAGCAACGAATTCCAACGGCCTTTGGTAATGCCGATGGTGAACATGATGAAAAAGCTGTAAAGCCCTGTCTTTTCCACAATCACGCCGTGTTCGACCAAGAATTTGGTGACGATGCTGGCTGGAATGCCATTGAGGTCAAACTTACCTTTCATGTCCAAACCCGGCGTGACGATGGTCGCCTTGATCGGGTCGAGCATGTTGAAGCCATCGGCCAAGTTGCCAAAGCCGTGCCAATCCGAGTCTTGGTCTTTGTCTTGAATGATCCAACTGTCGGCACGGCCAATGCCGTCATCGACCAAGTCTTCTGGCCCCCACACCTTGAACCACCAGTCGTCGCCGTATTCTTCGTCCACTTTGCGCATGGCGCGGCGGAAATCCAGCGCTTCGGCAATGCTTTCTTCCACCAAGGCTGTGCCGCCGGGCGGCTCCATCATGGCTGCTGCCACGTCGCAACTGGCAATGATGCTGTATTGCGGGCTGGTGCTGGTGTGCATCAAATACGCTTCATTGAACAAATGGCGATCCAGCTTGGTTTCTTGCGAATCTTGCACCAAGACATGGCTGGCTTGACTGATGCCCGCGAGCAATTTGTGAATCGACTGCGTGGCATAAACCACCGAATGCACGGGACGTTCGCGCTTTTTGCCCATTGCATGGTAGGGCCCGTAAAACGGATGAAACGCCGCATGCGGCAACCAAGCCTCGTCAAAGTGCAAGTTGGCCACATAGCCGTCCAACATGCGCTTGATGGTTTCGGTGTTGTACAACACGCCGTCGTAGGTCGATTGGGTGAGCGTCAAAATGCGCGGCTGCACTTTGCTGACGTCTTTGCCTTTGAGCAAAGGGTTGGCCTTGATTTTTTCTTGAATCGAGACCGGCTCGAACTCGCTTTGCGGAATTGGGCCAATGATGCCGTAATGGTTGCGCGTGGGCTTCAAAAACACGGGAACCGCGCCCGTCATGATGATGGCGTGCAACACCGATTTGTGGCAGTTGCGATCGACCACCACCACGTCGTCTGGAGCAACGGCGTGGTGCCAGACCATTTTGTTGGAGGTCGATGTGCCGTTGGTCACGAAAAAGCAATGGTCAGCGTTGAAGATGCGCGCCGCATTGCGTTCGCTCTCGCCAATCGCACCGTTGTGGTCTAACAATTGGCCGAGTTCTTCCACCGCGTTGCAAACGTCGGCACGCAACATGTTTTCGCCATAAAACTGGTGATACATCTGCCCCACGGGGCTTTTCAAAAACGCCACGCCGCCCGAGTGTCCAGGGCAATGCCACGAGTAAGAGCCGTCTTCGGCGTAATCGAGCAAGGCTTTGAAGAACGGAGGTTGCACGCCTTCCAAATAGGTTTTGGCTTCGCGAATGATGTGACGCGCCACAAACTCGGGCGTGTCTTCAAACATGTGAATGAAACCGTGCAACTCGCGCAAGATGTCGTTGGGCAAATGGCGCGAGGTTTTGGTTTCGCCGTAGACGTAAATCGGCACGTCGGCGTTTTTGCGGCGCACTTCTTCGATGAAATCGCGCAAGTTCATGACCGCGGGGTCGAGATCGGGGCCGGGTGTGAACTCTTCGTCGTCAATCGACAAAATGAATGCGCTGGCACGCGACTGTTGTTGCGCGAATTGACTCAAGTCGCCGTAACTGGTCACGCCCATGACTTCGTAGCCCTCGCCTTCAATGGCATCGGCCAAGGCGCGAATGCCAAGACCCGAGGTGTTCTCGGAACGAAAATCCTCGTCAATGATAACGATGGGAAAACGAAATTTCATGCAACTCTCCGAGAAGTACTGAGCAAGGTTCAAACAACAGCCGCGAAGTGTACCCGCCAACTGTTACAATAGCGGGCTTCGGAGCGGTGGATGAGTGGTTTAAGTCACACGCCTGGAAAGCGTGCGTGGGTTAATAGCCCACCGCGGGTTCGAATCCCGCCTGCTCCGCCAGATACATTTAAAAAATTAATTAAGTCTATAAACGACAAAACCGCTGCCAACCGGCAGCGGTTTATCAAACAAAGCCAATGTTAGGCTTTTAAGGCACGAAAGCCAGAATAAATACGAGAAACAGGACGGCTGCGTTGCTCCGCCTCTTGCGCTAGCTGGGCTCGGATTCGATCAAACGCCATTTTGATACCGGGCTTTTGTTCTGTCACGGCTTTGAAACGACGCTCAAGCGCCACTTCTGGCGGATCCATTTGAAAAACTGATTTGTCCACAAAGATTCCCTCAATGCATTCAATGTAGAAAACAACGCACGAGGGATGCATTTGGTGTACAGGTTTCAGAAAAAATTTAATAATTTTTAAGATTTTTTTAACCTCACACAGTTGCAAATACCGTAAGTCTTTGAATTTAAACAATAAAAAACCACCCGAAGGTGGTTTTTGAGGAGTAGAAAGTGACTCAGCGAACGACAGAGATCAGATCGCGTTTGCCGTCTTTGTAACTGTAGAGGGTCAAAGCACCATTTTTGATATCGCCTTTTTCATCAAACGCAATGGTGCCCGTCACACCCTTGTAATTTGATTTTGACAATTCAGACAAATATTTGGCAGGATCTGTAGAGTTCGCACGTTGCATGGCGTCAGCCATCACCATCACGGCGTCATACACATAGGGTGCGTACAGCTTGACGTCATCATTGAAACGGGCTTGGTAGCGCGCACCAAATTCATAGAAGGCCTTTTTCAGGTTGCCTTCAACGCCACCCGCCTCGGCGCAAACCACTTGACCATCCGACATTGCGCCTGCGGAGAGTTTGACCAATTCGGTTGTACAAATGCCATCTCCCCCCATGAACTTGGCCTTGATGCCCAGTGACTTCATTTGTTTGAGCATCGGCCCGCCCACCGCATCCATGCCGCCAAAAAAGACAACATCGGGCTTCTTGCCTTTGATGGTTGTCAAAATCGACATGAAATCATTGGCTTTGTCGTTGGTGAATTCATGGGTGAGGATAGTGGCACCGCCAGCTTTGGCTGCTTTTTCAAACTCCTCGGCAACACCTTGACCATAAGCAGTGCGGTCGTCAATCACGGCAATGTTTTTGGCTTTGAGTTCTTTGAAAGCGTAACGGCCCAAAGTTCCGCCCAAATGCACGTCATCGGCGACGACGCGAAACGCTGTTTTAAAACCTTGGCGCGTGTATTTGGGGTTGGTGGCCGAGGGAGAGATTTGAGGAATCCCCGCATCGTTGTAGATTTTTGAGGCTGGAATGGTGGTGCCGGAGTTCAAATGACCGATGACGCCGTTGACTTTGGCATCGACCAATTTTTGGGCGGCCGCTGTGGCTTGTTTGGGATCAGAGGCATCGTCTTCAGCGACCAACTCGAATTTGACTTTTTTGCCACCGATCGTCAGACCTTTGGCGTTGAGATCTTCAATGGCCAGACGAGCACCATTTTCATTGTCTTTGCCCAAATGAGCGATCGGTCCGCTGATGGGGCCTACATGGCCGATTTTGACGATTTCTTGCGACCACACCAGACCGCTGGTGCAAGCCAAAATCGATGCGAGCAAGCTCAGTTTGAAAGTTTTTTTCATGGTTTCTCTCCAATAATGACTAAAAAATTCATGCCGAAGTTTCCTTCAGTTTGAGATCGTGGCGCGTGATCGCATACCCTTGTTCGGTGTATTGTTTCCAGCGCTGGCGAGCGAATTGTCGATCTTGTTCATCCAGCGTGACCACCTCAATCACCCGCTCAAAGCTGTCAAAGCCAGAGCTTAAATGATTCGTTAAATTAATAAAAACTTGGCGGTGTGGCAAATTTTGCATTTCACTCAAATCACTTACCAATATGACAGGCGATGCTGCCAATTGTTCGGGCGGCGCCGAACCCAAGCAATGCGGCAAAAACTCTGTGACAGACATGGACCACAACTGCGAATCCAAGGACTGCAACTGGGACGCGTCCGCTTGAAGTACGAGTTTTGCGCCGGAATTCAGCGCTTTTCTGACCAAGCGACAAGCGTAAATCAGCTTGTCTGGTGCATTGAAATGAAAGGCAATCTCGGTCATGCCGCTTTGCGTGCTGGGCTGGCCGAAGACTGGTGCACCAAATAGTGGAGTAACAAGCCCACGGGTCGACCGGTTGCGCCTTTGCTTGCACCACTTTTCCAAGCCGAGCCAGCAATGTCCAAGTGTGCCCAGTTCATGTCACCCACAAAGCGTTGCAAGAACTTGGCTGCAGTAATCGCCCCACCATCACGCCCCGCCACATTGGCCACGTCGGCAAAGTTGGATTTGAGACCTTCGGCGTATTCGTCGTCCAAGGGCAGCCGCCAGCACAGGTCTTGCGAAGCCTCACCGGCTTTGAGCAGGGCTTGGGCCAAGTCGTCCGAGGGCGAGAACAAGCCGCTGCGCACCGCGCCCAAAGACACGACGCACGCACCCGTTAAGGTGGCGATGTCAATCACTGCCTGCGGTTTGAAACGTTTGGCGTAAGTCAAAGCATCGCACAAAATCAAACGACCTTCGGCGTCGGTATTCAAAATCTCAATCGACTGCCCGTCCATGCTGTAGACCACATCGCCGGGTTTGATGGCTGTGCCACTGGGCATGTTTTCGCAGGTGGGAATCAAGCCCACCACGTTGATGGCGGGTTGCAAATGCGCCAAGGCCTCAAAGGTACCCAAGACGCTGGCCGCGCCGCACATGTCAAACTTCATTTCGTCCATGCCTGCAGCGGGTTTGATGGAGATACCGCCCGTGTCAAACGTAATGCCCTTACCCACCAAGACGGTTGGCGCCTTGGTTTTGGCCGCGCCTTGGTAATGCAGCACGATGAAGCGCGCAGGCTCCGCAGAGCCTTGGCTCACGGCGGCAAAAGCACCCATGCCGAGCTTGTCGATTTCTTTGGGTCCCAAGACTTCACAGCGGATTTTGCTATGGCGTGCCAAGCTTTGTGCCGCTTTTGCCAATACCGATGGGGTTGCGTGATTGGCGGGCAAATTGGCCCATTCTTTGGCTTTGTCAACACCCGCAATCAAGGCTTGGGCATACGCAAACTCGGTCTTCGCGTCTTTGACGGCTTGTGCAGTTGGCAGCGTCAACACCACGCGTTTGATGCCGCTGGGTTTGGCCGAGGGCTTGGTGGCCGTGTACACATAGGTAGCGTCTGAAGCGGCTTGCATCGCAGCTGTGAGCGCATTGTGGCCTGCCGTGGGCAATTGAATCGTCACCTGTTTGGGCTGGGTGGCTTTCAAAGCGCCTAGCGCCGCCGCTACGGCTTGGCGCATGTGCTTGGGCTGCGACGTGGCGCAAGACACCAAGACCAAGCGCCGCACATCCACTTGCGCTGGCTTCCATAAACTCACCACTTTACCCGCAGATTCTTGAAAATTTGCGGCTTGGCTGACGTCTTGAATCAAGCCCGAGAGCGCATCACGCGAGGCTTTGAAATCATTGGGTACCAAAATCACCAAGGCATCGGTTTTGCTTTGGGCGATGGATTTGAGTTCAGCAGTTTTGAGTTCGAAAATCATGTGTGTACCCATCTTGAAAATTTAGTGATTTGGCTTTTGCCACAAAAACAATTGACGCTCTCCGTGGCTGGACACATAGCTTGCGTGCTGGCGAACATCTTCAGGCCAAGACTCTGGATTGGGCTGATCCAACACTATATACGCGCGATCAGGCAATTCAGACCAATCTTGAAAAACCTTGGCCTGCCCCTTGGTGTAATAAGACGCAGAAAACGGTACATCACCATGAAAATACAAAGGCTCGGCGTTGTGAGCGCGCTTTTGATAATCTGTAACCACTGAAATAGCGACTTTTCGATAAGCATATTCGCTGCCCCGACATTGATCGACATAAATCAAAAGCCCAGCCAACGTGGCCAATAAACCCAGGCTCAAAGTCCATTCCACAGCGCTGCTTTTAAAACGGGTCGTCCATGCAGCCAACACAATGGCCAATGCGGGCAAACCGGGCAGCACATATGTCCACAAAATATTGCCTGAGAAAGTAAAAAACACACACGGCCACAAACCCCAAAATAGCCAATACGCATATTCACCCTTTGCCATGTTTGGAATGCTGGGGTTTAAAGCGTTTTTCTTCCAACGCATCCATACGGCCAACAAAGGCAGCAAGATTGGCCAAGGCAAGGTAGCAATCAAAGCATCCAACCAAATTTCGCCGCGTGGCTCTGCATGTGCAACACCATATTTATCGCCCGCCCACGCGGTATCGACAAAGCGCTGAAAATGCTCACCCACAATAAAATAATTTAAAAAGCCGGGGGTTTTTATTTCTGCCCAAATATACCAAGGCAGCGTAAACAACAACACGCCTGCAATGCCTTTGAACCACGCAATGCGCTGCCAAACCTCCACCACACGCTGTTGATAAATGGCCCACAAAACAATGGGCGCACCGCACACCACCAAAACCAAAGGGCCCTTGGCTAAAAACCCAATCACCCAGCCCAAGCCCATCACCCAATGCCATGCAATGCTGGCGCGGGAGTTATTCCATGTATTGAGTATTTGCCACACGCCGATCATGACCAAGCTTGTACCCAAGGTGAGCGACATATCGGTAATCACCGCCGCTGAAGAAACCATGAACAACAAAGCGCCAAAAAGCAGCGCCGCCACATGCAGCATCCAACGGCTACCTCGCGCACGCACTTGAAACATTGCCAACGCCACCACGGCTAAGCTGCTCAAAAAATGCGGTAAACGCGCCGCGAATTCTGTCTCGCCCAATACTTTAAAAGACAAAGCCGAGAGCCAAAAAGAAAAAGGTGGTTTTCCCCAAAACGGATCGCTGTCCGTAAACCACAGCGTAATCCAGTCTGATTTTTCGACCATGCGTCTGGCCACATCGGCATAGCGCGCCTCGGTTGAATCCATCAGCGGATACCAGCCCATCGAAACGCAGCGAACCACCACCAAAAGAATCAAACACAGCCACAAAAACTGTGTGGCGGAATATTTTTTAACCAAAGAAACCATTATGAATTGTCGCGTGTGGGTGAATGAGAAGGCAATTGTTCGTCGATGAAATAAAGCGGCCTGCGTTTGGTTTCAATAAACATGCGCCCCAAATATTCACCCAATATGCCCATGCCCACCAATTGCAAACCGCCTAAGAAAAACAAAGACACGATCAAGGTAGGAAAGCCGCGCACCGAGTCGCCCACAAAAATCGCTTTGAGCAAATAAAACGCGGTTAAACCAAACGCAATCAAGGCGCACATCAAACCCACCAAGGAAATAATTCGCAAGGGTTTGACCGAGAAAGATGTAATTCCCTCCAGCGCCAAAGCCAAGAGTTTGGGATAGTTTTGTTTGACCAATCCGGCAGCGCGTGCATCGCGGTCATAGAGCTGGGTGACTTGCGTAAAACCTACCCAAGCAAACAAGCCCTTCATATAACGGTTGCTTTCGGGCAAGGAATTGAGCGCTTGAATGACTTTGCGGCTCATCAGACGAAAATCGCCCACGTCTTCAGGAATGGTGACGTCGCTCAATTTATTCAAGATTCTGTAATAGCTGTGCGCGGACCATTTTTTAAACAAGGTCTCGCCCGCGCGGGAATTGCGGCGCATATTCACCACATCAGCACCGCCTTGCCAAGCTGCGACCATTTGCGGGATGAGCTCGGGCGGATCCTGCAAATCTGCATCGAGCACCACCACGCAATCGCCGCGCGTGGCGTGCAAGCCTGCGGTCAGGGCAATTTCTTTGCCAAAGTTACGCGACAACTTGACCAGACCTATGCTGGGATCGGCGTCTCTGAAAGTTTTGATGATGTCAACCGTCGTGTCCTGGCTTCCGTCGTCCACATAAATAATTTCATGGCGCATGGGCAAGCGATTGAGCACCAACATGAGCCTGCGCTGGAGTTCGTGCAAGACGTCTTCCTCGTTATAGGCCGGAATAACTATACTAATGAGTTGGTCGCTGGGCGCAGCAGTCATGTGTTGTGTCAGTCAAAAAGTTGCCCTCATTCTAAGTTCTTGGGGCTGGTTGCCCCCGCTGGCGTCGATAATGCCGTCTTTGATTCTTACAAATGCTTTTTAACTCAACCATTCGCAAAGAACTGTCGCGAAACTTTGGTGCAACCTTGGTGGTCATGGTCACCATCGTCATCACCATGATGATCATCCGCATCTTGGGCCACGCGGCGCAAGGCGTGATCAACCCGTCTGAGGTCAACCTGATCATTGGTTTCACCATGCTGGGCCACTTGCCCACCATCATGACCATGAGCTTGTTCATTGCCACAGTGGGCACACTGTCGCGCATCTATCTAGAAAGCGAAATGGTGGTTTGGCTCTCCAGCGGGCGTTCCCTGAGTTCATTTTTAAAACCCATCACCTCTTTTGCTTGGCCCTTGATTGCCATCGTGGCCGTGTTGGTGCTGGTCATCTGGCCTTGGTCAAATGCCGAAATTGGGGAGTTGCGCGAACGTTTTGAGCGCCGTGGTGACTTAGAGCGTGTCACGCCCGGCCAATTCCAAGAGTCCTCCAACGGCACCAAAGTGTTCTTTGTGGACAAAGATTCGGTAGAAAACAAGACGGGTAAAAACATTTTCATCGCAGCCAACGAACGCGGCAAAAACTCAATGACTTCGGCCAAAACGGGCGACATTGAGCTCATCGATGACGAACGATTTTTGATGCTGCAAAACGGTCAGCGCCTAGAGCGCACGATTGGGCAAATGGACATCAAGGTGAGTGAATTCAAAACCTACGGCAGCCGCATTGGGCAAGACGTCAAGGTCAACAACAACCTCTCCAACGCCTCCATTCCCACCTTGAGCTTGATTGCCGAACCAAGCCTGGTCCATCAAGGTGAGCTGTCATGGCGCTTGGGCATTGCATTTGCTGCGCTCAATTTGCCCATCATCGCGCTGGCGATTACCAGCGCCAATCCACGCGTGGGACGCAGTGGCAATTTTGCGCTGGCGTTTTTTGTGTTCATGATTTATTACAACTTTATCAACTTGGGCAATAGCTGGATCACCTTGGGCAAGGTGGAGTTTTTGAACTACATGTTGGTCTTGCACGGCGGTGCTTTTGCGGCTAGCTTTGTGTTGCTTCTTGGGCGCAACAACAATTGGGATATTCGCCGTTTGCTGATCCCGAGAATACCCCGCAAGGAAGTCGCATGAAGACCTTGCGCAAGCTGATTTACAACGAGATTTTGCTCGCGGTCGCATTTGTGATTTTGGGCTTTACAGCGCTTTTTTTCTTCTTCGACTTTGTGGATGAGTTGCAAAACATCAACCACAACGGCAACCGTTACGAGCTCAAACACGCGCTGAGTTTTGTGGTGCTGCTCATTCCCAATCATTTGTATGAGTTGTTGCCTATCTCGCTCTTGATTGGTGCAATTTTTGTCATGGCTCGCTTGGCACAAAGTTCTGAATTCACGATTTTGCGCACCAGCGGCCTTTCGCCTGGACCTGCGCTGCGCATGTTGTTAGCCCTAGGACTGGGCTTTGTCGCGCTCACTTTCGTGATGGGCGACTACATCACGCCCATCAGCTCCAAATACGCACAACTGCTCAAGGCGCGGTATTTGAACGAAATATCAGTCGGCCAAACTGGCGCTTGGCTGCGTGAGCGCAACAAGGAGCAGCATTTTTCGGTCAACGTGGGAAAACTTTCACCGGATGGACAACCGCTGCAAATACGTATTTTTGAATTTGATGCCAATGGCCGCTGGAACTCGCTCACTCAAGCGGCCAGCGCCACCATTGACAATGATTCGATGTGGACACTGCACGGAGTCGACAAAACCCAAAGCGTGCGCGATGGCGACCACCCGAGCATTCAGCACATCAATCAAGCCGAGCTCAAATGGCCGTCCAACATCACCACTGAAATGATCTCAGTCGCCCTGCTCAACCCCGAGCGCATGAGCACGATCGATCTCTTCCAATACATCCAGCACCTCAACGACAACGACCAAGTGGCGCAGCGCTTTGAGATCGAGTTTTGGAAAAAAGTCTTCTACCCTTTGAGCTGTTTGGTCATGATCACGCTGGCTCTGCCGTTTGGGTATTTGCATTTCAGAAGCGGCAACATCACCAGTCAAGTGTTTTTGGGTGTGTTGGCGGGCATCAGCTTTTTCTTGCTCAACAACGTATTTGGCTACGTGGGCAATTTGAACAACTGGTCGCCTTGGTTTGCCGCAGCGGCGCCGGGTCTGCTCTACAGCGCGCTGTCCTTAGGCGCGTTTGGTTGGTTGGTTTTGAGGCAATAAACACATGCACGCCATTATTTTGTTCGCCCACGGTTCACGCGACCCGCTGTGGCACAAGCCCATCCAAGCCGTGGCCGAGCGCATACGCCAACGTGAGCCTAGCGTGGCCGTGGCCTGCGCGTATTTAGAGCTCACCCAACCCGATCTGCCGCAAGCAGCGCAAACACTCGTTGCGCAAGGCGCACAAAGCCTCAGCATCGTGCCGCTGTTTTTGGGCGTGGGCAAACATGCGCGAGAGGACTTGCCCGTTTTGGTGCAGGCGCTGCGTCAGGCGCATCCAAACATGGCCATCCACTGCCAACCCGCTGTGGGAGAGCAAGAAACGCTGATTGACTTGCTGGCAGAAATTGCGCTTTTGCACAATTAGCATTCGCATAAGAAACGCTACTCTTAGATCAGCAAGGCATAATGACGGTTTTGGAGCCGTCGCGCATGAATCTGCACCAATTCAAATTTGTTCAAGAAGCTGTTCGGCGCAACCTCAACTTGACTGAGGTCGCCAAGTCTTTGCATACCTCGCAGCCTGGAGTGTCAAAGGCCATCATTGAGCTTGAAGAAGAATTGGGCATTGAAATTTTTGCGCGTCACGGCAAGCGCCTCAAGCGCGTGACTGAGCCTGGCCAGCATGTGCTCAAAAGCATAGAAGTCATCATGCGCGAATTGGGCAACCTCAAGCGCATTGGCGAGCAGTTCAGTGCGCAAGACAGCGGCACGCTGTCCATTGCCACTACCCACACACAAGCGCGTTATGTACTGCCTGTGCCAGTGGCCAAGTTGAGGCAAACCTATCCGCATGTGAATGTCAGCCTTCACCAAGGTGCACCCGCGCAAGTGGCGCAAATGCTGATCGACGAGGTGGCTGAGATTGGTATGGCCACCGAATCGCTGGTGGACTATCCCGAATTGGTGACGCTGCCCTGCTACGAGTGGGAACACGTCTTGATCATTCCCAAAACACATCCACTCGCCAGCAAAACTCGCATCACGATAGAAGACTTGGGACAAGAGTCGCTCATCACCTACCACCCGTCTTTCACGGGACGCACCCGCATTGACAAGGCCTTTGCCGCCAAGCACATCACGCCGCGCATTGCGCTGGAGGCAATTGACTCGGATGTGATCAAGACCTACGTCAATTTGGGACTCGGCATTGGCATCGTGGCCGAAATGGCCATGAAAGACCAAGCCGACCCCAACTTGGTGGTGCGCCCAGCCGCGCAATTGTTTGGCCGCAATGTCGCGCGGGTGGCATTCAAACGCGGCTCGTATTTGCGACACTTCGTTTATGACTTTGCCGCGCTCTTGAGCGACAGGCTTGACCGCAACCTCATCCTCAAAGCACTCGACGGCCATCCCACCGATTTTGAGATGTAACCCCTCCCCCTTGCAGCGCCCATGACAACTCCCCTCATTGACACCAAATTCCCCAAAGTCGGCACCACCATCTTCACCGTCATGTCAGCGCTGGCGACTGAGAAAAATGCGGTCAACCTTGGCCAAGGTTTTCCAGACTTCAACTGCGACCCCAAGCTTTTGAACTGCGTCACCGACGCCATGCAGCAAGGCCTCAACCAATACCCGCCCATGAGCGGCGTGGCCGTCTTGCGCGAAGCCGTGGCCGACAAGGTGGAGCGCCTCTGCCACTACCGCTACGACCCAACGTCAGAAATCACCATCACCGCAGGGGCAACGCAGGCAATTTTGAGCTGCATATTGGCCGTGGTGCGCGCGGGCGACGAGGTGATTGTGTTGGAGCCGTGCTACGACAGCTACATTCCCAACATCGACATGGCAGGCGGCGTGGCGGTGCGCGTGCCGCTCACGCCCGGCACTTTTCGACCAGATTTTGACAAAATTGCTGCAGCCATCACTCCCAAAACCCGCGCCATCATCGTCAACTCGCCACACAACCCCAGCGCCATGGTCTGGAGCCGCGAGGAAATGCTCAAGCTGCAAGACTTGCTCGCGCCCACCAACATCTTGCTTATCAGCGACGAGGTGTATGAGCACATGGTCTATGCGCCCAAACAGCACCTGAGTGCTTCTAGCTTTGCGGGCTTGGCGGAACGTGCATTCATTGTGTCGAGCTTTGGCAAAACTTTTCACGTCACAGGCTGGAAAGTCGGCTATGTGGCCGCGCCTGCCAGCCTGAGTGCTGAGTTTCGCAAGGTACACCAATTCAATGTGTTCACCGTCAACACGCCGGTGCAATATGGCTTGGCAACTTATTTGAAAGACCCCGCGCCGTATTTGGAACTGCCCGCTTTTTACGCAGCCAAACGTGACTTGTTTCGACAAGGCTTGGCGAGCACCAAGTTTGAGCTCTTGCCCTCTGAGGGCAGCTACTTTCAATGCGTGCGCATCGACAAACTGGCCGTGCCAGAAAAAAACCTGAGCGAAGCCGAGTTTTGCAAATGGCTGACCACCGAAATTGGCGTGGCGGCTATTCCGCTTTCAGCGTTTTATGCAGATGGCTTTGACCAGCGCGTGGTGCGGTTTTGCTTTGCCAAGCAAGACGAGACTTTGCGCTTGGCTTTGGGGCGGTTGGCGAGGTTGTAAAAACTCAATATGATCCGATAGAACTCGGACAGCACTAGGCCATTGGCCTATAATTCGCATGATTTTTGAATGGGATGAACCCAAAAGCAATGCCTGCTTCAAGTTCAGAGGTTTCGACTTCGCTTATGTGGTGCAAGCCTTCTTAGACCCCTATCGGGTTGTCACATCAGATCAGAGATACAACTATGGTGAAGATCGCTTCGAACTCTTGGGGCAAATTGATTCAAGAATCTACGTTGTCATTTACACGCCAAGGGCGAAAGCAATTCGCATCATTTCAGCTCGTAAAGCCAACTTGAGAGAGATCAAACGCTATGAAAACAGTTCGTATGACAATTGATCCCGCAGTCCGATCAGGTCGAATCGACCCAAGACAAGTCGATTCAACCAGCGAAATTGACATTACAAAACAGATCGCCGAAGACAACGCGCAAGCAGCATTAGACGCAGCCAAATTTACCCGTCGAGTTCGTCGGCGCCTAGGTTTCACACAAGCTGAATTTGCCTTACGTATAGACGTTTCGCTTGAGACCATCCGAAACTGGGAACAAGGCAAGCGCAGCCCAACAGGTGCGGCAAAGGCTTTACTCAAGGTTCTGGACAAAGCGCCTGAAATTGCCTTAGCTGCTTTAGGTTGATCTGCTGATCCTTATGCGCCACGGGTGGCATGACTTCACATCCAACTAAGTCCCCAATTGCCCCCAAGCCTTCTCCAAGCGCTTGATGCTCACCGGCTGAGGGGTGCGCAGTTCTTGAGCGAAAAAACTCACGCGCAGCTCTTCAAGTAACCAGCGAAATTCTTGCATTCGGGCATCGGTCACGCCTTTGCGTTCGGCCACCAAGCGCCAGTATTTTTGTTCCCAAGGTTTGAGTTCGGCCAACTTGGTGGCGTCGCGGGCAGGATCGGCGCGCAGCTTGTCCAAGCGCAGCACAATGGCTTTGAGGTAGCGCGCGAAGTGTTGCAACTGGGCATACGGCGTCTCACTGATAAATCGCTTGCCCACCAAGCGCTGCAACTGTTGCGCCACATCGGCCACGCTGTCAGGGCTGGTTTTGGTGTCTTTGAGCTTTCGACTGGCCGCTGCAAACTCGGTCAGCACCGTGGCCGCCAAACGTGCCACTTCATTGGCGATGAGCGTCAAGCGTCCGCGCCCTTCTTCCAAACGCCGTTTGAAATCGGCCTCGCCCGTGGGCAATGGGTCGAGTAAGAAGGCGCGGTCCAAGGCGACGTCCAAAATGTGTTGTTTCAACTCGTCCGCCGTGCCACCGCCCGAGCCGTCGGCAGCACGCCCGACCAGCATGAAAGTGACCGACATTTTCTGCACATCGGGCAAGTTCTTCTCCAAGTACTTGAGCGCATCTTTGATTTGCAGGGCAAACAAACGCCGCAAGCCTTGGCGGTGTTTGGCGGATGCCACCTCTGGTTCGTCAAACACCTCAATGGTCACGGCGTCACCGCCATCGACCAGCGCCGGAAAACCCACCAAGCTTTGTGTGCCTTTGCGAATTTCCATGAGTTCAGGCAGCTCGCCAAAGGTCCAAGCGACATAGCGCGTCTCAGCAACAACGCCGCCAGCATCCACAACCCGCTGCGCTGAATGCGAAGAGGCTGCGGGCGACGACTTGTGATGACCCTGAGAAACCGTTTGCCCCTGCGCCTGCGGCGCAGCAGCGCCAGAAGGCGTCAGCGTTTTCAACTGCGCCAAAGCCTGAAACGCACCCCGCGCCACGGCACCCAACTCTGCCTTCAATGCGCCCAAGTTGCGCCCCATGCCCAATTGCCGCCCGTGTTCATCCACCACCCGCAGGTTCATGAACAAATGCGCGGGCAACATGTCCAGCTTGAAGTCGGCGCGCTTGACATCCAAACTGGTTTCATCACGCACGCGCATGAGCAAGACATCGGTCAACGATCCGCTGCCAAACACGCCGACCTCCGACAAAGCTTGCGCCAAGCGCGTCGCCGATTCAGGCAGCGGCACAAAGCGCGAGCGTGGCTTTTGCGGCAAGCTCTTGAGCAGCGCTTGCAGCTTGTCTTTCAACATGCCAGGCACCAACCATTCGCAGCGTTCTTCGCTCACTTGGTTGAGGACAAAAATGGGCACATCGACCGTGACGCCGTCGCGTGCGTCGCCCGGTTGGTGCAAATACGTGGCTGGGCAGTCCACGCCACCCAAACGCAGGGTTTTGGGAAAGGCTTGCGAGGTGATGCCCGCGGCCTCATGGCGCATCAATTCTTCGCGCGTCAACAACAAAAGTTCGGGGTTGGCGCGGCTGGCGTCGCGCCACCACTGTTCTAACAAGCGGCCATTAAAGACGTCTTGGGGAATGTGTGCGTCGTAAAAAGCGTAAATCAGCTCATCGTCCACCAACACGTCTTGGCGACGCGATTTGTGTTCCAACTCCTCCACCTTGGCGACCATGTGAAGGTTGGCGGCCAAAAAAGGCAGCTTGGTTTCCCAATCGCCGTTGACCAAGGCTTCGCGGATGAACATCTCGCGCGCGCCTCTGGGGTCAATGTTGCCGTAAGGCCTGCGTCGTCCGTTGTAGACCACCAAACCGTAGAGCGTGGCGCGTTCGAGGGCGACCACTTCACCCGCTTTCTTTTCCCAATGCGGGTCGAGCAATTGCTTTTTCAGCAAATGGCTGCCCACTTGCTCCAGCCATTGCGGCTCAATGCCTGCCAAACCTCGGCCAAACAAGCGCGTGGTTTCTACCAACTCTGCGGCGACCAACCAACGCCCCGGTTTTTTGCGCAAATGCGCGCCCGGATGGCGGTAAAACTTGATGCCGCGTGCGCCCAAATAAGCCTCGTCATCGTCTAACTTGCAGCCCACATTGCCTAGCAATCCGGCCAACATGGACAAATGCAGTTGCTCATAGCTCGCGGGCAAGCTGTTCAAGCGCCATTTGTGTTCGGCCACCACGGTGTGGAGCTGGCTGTGGGTGTCACGCCATTCGCGCACACGCCGCACATTGATGAAGTTTTGCCGCAGCAAGGCCTCGTATTGGCGGTTGCTGAGTTTGTGTTCTTGACCGTGGCCGCCGCGTGCTTTGTCAATCCAATTCCACAGGGTTAAGTAGCCGCTGAATTCGCTGCGCTCGTCGTCAAATTTGGCGTGGGCTTGGTCGGCGGCGGCTTGGGCTTCTAAGGGGCGGTCGCGCACGTCTTGCACGCTCAGAGCTGCGGCGATGATCAGCACTTCGTCCAAGGCTTCGCGGTGGCGAGCTTCCAAAATCATGCGTCCGACGCGGGGGTCGAGCGGCAGTTTGGACAACTCCACGCCGACGGGCGTGAGTTCGTTGGCATCGTCAACTGCGCCGAGTTCATTGAGCAATTGGTAGCCATCGGCAATGGCTTTGGGCCGCGGCGCTTCTAGGAACGGAAACCGCTCCACATCGCCCAAATGCAGCGACTTCATGCGCAAAATCACCCCGGCCAGCGAGCTGCGCAAAATTTCAGGATCGGTGAATTTGGCGCGGCCATTGAAATCCACCTCATCGTATAAGCGAATGCAAATGCCGTTGGCCACCCGACCACAACGCCCTGCGCGTTGGTTGGCGGCGGCTTGGCTGATGGGCTCGACCATCAATTGCTCCACCTTGCTGCGCCAGCTGTAGCGCTTGACCCGCGCCGTGCCGGCATCAATCACATAACGAATACCGGGCACGGTGAGCGAGGTCTCAGCCACGTTGGTGGCCAAGACAATGCGCCTGCCGTGGTGGTTGTCAAACACGCGGTCTTGCTCAGTTTGCGACAGCCGCGAAAACAAAGGCAACACTTCTGCGCCGCGCAACACGGGCGAGTGGCTCAGGTGGGCGCGCAAATGGTCTGCGGCTTCGCGAATTTCGCGCTCGCCGGGTAAAAACACCAAGATGTCGCCCTGCTGGCTGGGTTGCTGCCAGAGTTCGTCCACCGCGTCGGCAATCGCATGGTTGAGGTCGTAGTCGCGGCTTTCTTCGTAGGGGCGATAGCGCATTTCCACAGGAAAGGTGCGGCCCGACACCATCAACACAGGCGCGGGGCCTTTGGACGAGGCAAAGTGTTGGGCAAAACGGTCGGCGTCAATCGTGGCCGAGGTGACGATGACTTTGAGATCCGGCCTGCGCGGCAAAATTTCACGCAAATAGCCGAGCAAGAAATCGATGTTCAAACTGCGCTCATGCGCCTCGTCGATGATGATGGTGTCATACGCCTTGAGCAGCGGATCATTTTGCGTCTCAGCCAGCAAAATACCGTCGGTCATGAGCTTGACCGAGGCGTCTTTGCTCAGGCGGTCCTGAAAGCGAATTTTGTAGCCCACCACCTCGCCCAACGGCGTCTTGAGCTCTTCGGCAATGCGCTTGGCCACCGAACTCGCCGCAATGCGCCTGGGCTGCGTGTGCCCAATGATGGGACGACGTTTCTTTAAATTGGTTAAATTGGGGTCAGATTCCAATTTCCCCCAGCCGCCGCGCCCCAGCATCAAGGCCATTTTGGGCAATTGCGTGGTTTTGCCCGAGCCGGTTTCGCCGCATACGATGATGACCTGATGCGCTTGCATGGCCGCCATGATTTCCTCGCGCCGTGCCGACACGGGCAGCGATTCGGGAAACTCAATTTGAAAAGCCAAAGGCGGGGTCTCGGGACGGGTCACTGAGGAGGGAAATTTTTAGTAGACAATCCGCGATTATCCCCTGCCACTCTCGCCGCCTCACCACACACCTCCATGTCCAACGTCTTTAACTTCACCTTTGTGCCTTGGTTTCGTTCGGTCGCGCCTTACATCCATTTGCACCGAGGCAAAACCTTTGTCGTGGGCATTGCGGGCGAGGCCATTGCCGCGGGCAAATTACCCAACCTCGCGCAAGACTTGGCACTCATCCAAAGCATGGGCGTGAGCATTGTCTTGGTCTACGGTTTTCGGCCACAAGTCAACGAACAACTGATGGCCAAAGGCCATGCGCCGCAGTATTCACACGGCCTGCGCATCACCGACAGCATGGCTTTGGACTGCGCCGAAGAGGCTGCCGGCCAACTGCGCTACGAAATAGAAGCAGCGTTCAGCCAAGGTCTGCCCAACACGCCTATGGCAGGTTCGACCGTGCGGGTGATCTCGGGCAACTTCATCACCGCGCGGCCTGTGGGCATTGTGGATGGCATCGATTTTCAGCACTCGGGCGTGGTGCGCAAGGTGGATGTGGCGGGCATCACCCAAACCTTGGCCAATGGTTCCATGGTCTTGCTCTCGCCCTTTGGTTTTTCGCCCACCGGAGAAGCCTTCAATTTGGCGATGGAAGAAGTCGCCACCTCGGTCGCCATTGCACTGCAAGCCGACAAACTGCTGTTTGTCACAGAAAGCGCAGGCGTGCCAATTGACCCCAGCCTTCCCACCAGCGAAGACAACCCCATCGACACCGAATTACCGCTGGACGCCGCCGAAAAACTCTTGGCGAAATTGCCCAACACCTCCAACCCCTCAGACATTGCGTTTTACTTGCAGCATTGCGTCAAAGCCTGCAAAGCGGGCGTCGAACGCAGCCACATCTTGCCGTTTGCGGTCGATGGCTCGCTGCTGCTAGAGGTCTATATGCACGACGGCATTGGCACCATGGTGGTGGACGAAAAACTCGAAAGCCTGCGCGAAGCCACGCACGAAGACGTGGGCGGCATTTTGCAACTCATCGAGCCGTTTGAAAACGACGGCACCTTGGTCAAGCGCGACCGCAATGAAATTGAACGCGATGCCGGTCAATACACCGTCATCGAACACGACGGCGTGATCTTCGCCTGCGCGGCGCTCTACCCTTACCCCGAAGCCAAGACCGCCGAAATGGCCGCCCTCACCGTCTCGCCGCTGTCGCAAGGCCAAGGCGATGGCGAGAAGGTGCTCAAACGCATCGAACAACGCGCCCGCAACAAGGGCCTGAAAAGCATTTTTGTACTCACCACCCGCACCAAACATTGGTTCTTAAAACGCGGTTTCGTGCAAGTCGACCCCGACTGGCTGCCCGAAGCGCGCAAACGCAAATACAACTGGGATAGAAAGAGTTTGGTGCTGGTCAAGCAGCTTTAGTCCAAGCTAATTTGGAGAGCATTCAAGCGTTTGATGATGTGATTCATACCCAATTGCGCAAAAAAATTAAATGCTTCAAAATAAAACCGCATTGTTTGCACATTGGATTTCCTTATGCCAGCTTCACTGACTTTGACAAACATCCCCGACGCTATTTATTTGCGCTTAATACAAACCGCTGAACTCAACCGCCGAAGCCTCAACGCAGAGGCCATTGTTTGCTTGGAATCTGTGCTGGCGCCGAATCGGATTGACGCCATTGATCGCCTTGCGCGTGTGCGCAAGTTGCGCGCCTCCTTGAACAAAGCTATTTTCAAAGCCAATGATATTCAGGCAGAAAAACTCAAGGGGCGAAAGTAATTGTTGTTGATAGCAATGTATTGGCGTACTTGTTTTTACCCGGTCAATTCATGGAATCGTATACAAGTGACTAAATGCCATTTGGCTTGTCAAGAATATCAATTATCAAATCAATAATGGGTTGAAATTCGTTTCTTTTGGCATTAACTGAGCAACGAACAAGACATTGCGCTGCATTTGACTCGTTCAGTCCAGAGGCTAAAGCAAGCTCATAAGTAATATTATGAACATTGTTTAAACTACATTTATCAAGAAGACTCTTTGCTTGTTCAACTGAATTAAGCCCAAACTCAGAGATAATATAGTCAATCCCATCAGATTTAGATGTTTCCAAAGCCCATTTTTCTGGTGGAACGGTGCCTGGCAAGCGAGTACTAAACAGCCTATCGTCAATATTAACATTCCCCTCAGGTATTTGCGCTTTGGAATTCGATAAATAATTGTCTATTTTTGCATCAGTGACATCACCATCCCAAACAATTAAGCATCGAGCTCTTTGGGCAACACGTAAGTGGCTTCTGGCATATCTTGCCAATTCAGATTGAGAACCACATGCTTGAATATCAACTCTCTTTCGTACTTCCGCAGGAAAAGCTGTTGCCAATAATGCACCAGCGAAAGAGTCCTCACAAATTATGAGTAATTCCTTGTTTTGTTGGTCGGAAATTTCAGCTAAAGCAAGCATGGTTGTTGGTGACCCAATAACTCTGTGTGACTCATTTTCTCGGATAATTAATTTTCTAGCAACTCGAGGCAAACTGTCAATAATATGATACGAGTGTGTCGATCCAATCACTTGTAATTTTCTGTCCCAAGAAATTTGAAGAAGTGCTTCAACTAATTTTCTCTGAGCAGCAGGGTGAAGGGCTGTTTCAATTTCATCAATCACTACTAAACTACCCTTTGGAAGTTGTGAAATCAATACCAATAGTGCAATTAGGCTGTCTTCACCCGCCCCCATATTGAAACTCGTATATCCGCCTTCTCCAGTTCTTCTTATAGTAAGTTTTTTGCGATTAATTTCTTCTACATTTGGGTAACTTCGACCTAATATTTTTTGAATGATTTTTCGAGTTTCATCGGTCATTTGAACAGGACTTATCCCGGCAATATCAGCATTAAAGTTATTTCTTAAAAATGAAAGCTCTATTGCAGGAACTGCCCGAGAAATACCCAAAAATTCGACAGCACGCTTTGGTCGACGCTCATACCGCATCCATTTTTCAGTCTTTTTCTCCAACGATACGAGAGGTGTTCTTTTATCATATCGCCAAGTAAGATTTACATCTTTTACGGCTAAATCTCCTGGGCCACGATGAAAAAAATCTCTAAAAGTAAAGTAACTAAAATTACCATCTTGGTGTTCTTTAACATGTTGCCTCACGCTTGCGATATGACCTGGCACCCCATGATAAGCTAGCGCAGCAAGTGCGAGAAGAGTCGACTTACCAGCCCCATTTTGACCGGTAAAAAAGGTCACTGGATAATCAAAATCAATTTTCAAGGTTTTAATTCCGAGAAGACCACTGCCTTTTTTAGCATCAATCTCTATTGATTTCAGTAATGGTTTATCTCCGAAATTCTCGCTATCCCAAGCGTTCTTTAAATCAAGTTCCGTTTTGCTTAAATGTATTCCGGGCATTAGAATTCCTTCCATATTTAGAGTATGCGAAACTAGGTTGATGTGTATAAATCATCAATTAATAATGCTAGTTTTGCAACGAATAGCAAATTTCATTATCAATATAATAATTAAACATCATCTTTCTAAGTTTAACAGACTAATTTGAATTACATTTAAGTTGGCTATAAAGTAACAAAGTCAACTATCTGCAAATTTAGTCCGAAAATTAAAGACCCCCGCAACCAATAAAAACACCCCCACAAAACAAAAAAACGACCAATTCGCAATCGATCCGCCTAAAAACGTCCAATCAACTTGGCTGCAATCACCGCCGCCTTTGAAAATCATGGGAATGGCGCGTTGCAGAGGAAAGGTTTCTATCATTCCGTAAAAGTCGCGGCCACAACTCACCACTTCGGGCGGATACCACTGCAGCCAACTTTGGCGCGCCGCCACATAGGCACCCGATGCGGCCAGCAGGCTCAAAAGTCCGCCCGTTGCCCAAACGGCGCGGCGCGACTGCAACACAGCGCCCACCAGTGCGACCAAGACGATCAAAATCATCACATAGCGCTGAACAATGCACATGGGACAAGGCTCCAAGCCCACCACATGCTGCAAATACAGGCCAAAGCCCAGCAAACCCAAGCAAAACAAGGCAATGAGTAGCCAGACACGGCGCGGGTTTTGAAACACTTTGAGCAACATATACCTATTCTTTCGTCAAAATTGCAATTCGAGCTATGAAACAATGCGAGCTGGTCGATTCGACACACCCATAAAGACAAGCCATGACCCTACGCACGCCAGAGCTGGAGCAAACACCGCGACTAAAACATTTCGTCACCCAATTTGACGATTTGCTGCACCGCACGCAAGATGAAGCCGCTATTGTGCAACGCGGAACGGTGCTGTTGGAGCAATTGGTGCAACAAGACGACTGGCTGGCCGACGAATTCGCCCAAGCTCACGCCGATCACTACCAGCAGTTTTTGCTCTACGCCGATCCAGACGACCGTTTTTCGGTGGTGAGTTTTGTTTGGGGGCCGGGTCAGGCCACGCCCATTCACGACCACACGGTGTGGGGCTTGATTGGCGTGTTACGCGGCGCAGAGCTGTGCCAGTCATTTGCGAAAAATGAGCAAGGCCAATGGGCGGCGAGCGGCGAACAACACCGTTTGGAGATGGGCAAAGTCGAAGCCGTTTCGCCCACGCTGGGCGATGTGCACCGCGTGTTCAACGCCTATGCCGATCAAGTCTCGATCAGCATTCATGTGTATGGCGCCAACATTGGCAAAGTGCGCCGCCATGTGTTTGCACCCGACGGTACGGTGAAAGACTTTATTTCCGGCTACAGCAACGCCTTGGCTGAAACGCAAACTGAATTTCCGCTCACCACGTTTTTGCAAATTCGCCAAGCCTTGCTCCAGCGCGAAGAAATTGCCATCTTGGATGTGCGCGAAGAAGACCCTTTTGCCCAATCTCATCCGCTGTTTGCGGCCAACCTGCCGCTGGGCCGCATCGAAGCAGACGCTTGGGTGCGCATTCCACGCCTCAGCACGCGCATTGTGGTGTACGACAACGGCGAAGGTTTGGCCTTGCCTGCCGCCCGCGCCCTCCAGCGCATGGGTTATGCACAGGTGCAATTGCTGGCTGGCGGCTTGAAAGGCTGGCAAGACGGTGGCGGCGAGTTGTTTCGTGATGTGAACGTCCCCAGCAAATCGTTTGGCGAGCTGGTCGAATCCAAACGCCACACGCCGTCGTTGTCGGCGCAAGAAGTCAAAGCCTTGATCGACAACAAGGCCGACGTGGTGGTGCTGGATGCGCGGCGTTTTGACGAATACCAAACCATGAGCATTCCCAGCGGCGTGAGCGTTCCCGGCGCAGAATTGGTGCTCAGAGCGCGCACCTTGGCGCCGAGCGCGACCACCCGCATCATCGTCAACTGTGCGGGGCGCACACGCAGCATCATTGGCACGCAGTCGCTCATCAATTCGGGCATTCCCAATCCGGTCAGCGCCTTGCGCAATGGCACGATTGGCTGGACGCTGGCGGGGCAAGAATTGGTCAAGGGCGCAGACAAGCGCTTTCCAGAGATCAGCGAGGCGGAGCGCCAACGCGCTGCGAATTCGGCTTTGGCCGTGGCCTATCGCGCAGGCGTTAAGCGCATCGGCTTAGACGAATTGCAAGCTTGGCAACAAGACGATACAAGAACCACGTATTTCTTTGATGTCCGAACACCGCAAGAATACGCCGCAGGCCACATCAGCGGTACACGCAATGCCCCCGGCGGCCAATTGGTGCAAGAAACCGATCACCAAGCGCCCGTGCGCGGCGCACGCATTGTGTTGTGCGACACCGACGGCGTGCGCGCCAACATGAGCGCCTCTTGGTTGGCGCAAATGGGCTGGGAAGTGTATGTGCTCAAAGACATTGCTGCCGAGCAATTCAACACCACGCAAGCACCCGAATCAGCGCTGCCGCCGACCGTGGGCAAGTTACAAAGCACGCAAGCTGCACAGCTCAAAAACTGGCTCAACGACCGCAACAGCCACACCGTGGTGCTGGATTTCAGTACCAGTGCGCAGTTTGTCAAAGGTCATGTTCAAAACGCTTGGTGGGTGCTGCGCTCGCAACTCAAGGCCAGCTTGGACAAAGCCCACAAAGGCCATCGCTATGTGCTGACGTGTCAAGACGGCAGCGTTTCACGCTTTGCCGTGGCCGATGTGCAAGCCTTGGTCAAACAGGGCGTGTCGGTGCTGTGGCTCGAAGGTGGCAACGAAGCGTGGCTCAAAGCAGGCAACAAGCTGCACTCAGGCGATAGCCAACTCGCCGCCGAGCGCATCGATCGTTACCGCCGTCCCTACGAAGGCACAGACAACCCCGTGGCCGCCATGCAAGGCTATTTGGACTGGGAATTTGGCTTGGTCGAACAACTCGCACGCGATGGCACTCACCACTTCAGGGTGATCTAAAAGCTTGTTAAAGTCTCGCCCTTATTGGTTTTTTAACTTGATCAGAACAAACATGGCACGTACCGTCAATTGCATCAAACTCGGCGTTGAAGCCGAAGGCCTCGATTTTCCACCCTACCCCGGCGAGATGGGCAAGCGCCTGTGGGAATCGGTCAGCAAACAAGCTTGGGCCGAATGGATGAAGCAGCAAACCATGTTGGTGAATGAAAACCGCCTCAATTTGGCCGACCAGCGCGCCCGCGAATACCTCAAACGCCAAATGGAAAAACATTTCTTCGGCGATGGCGCAGACGCCGTGCAAGGCTATGTGCCGCCCACGCCTTGAGCGCAAGCGCCCCGTGGCAAGGCCAGCGCATGTGGCGCATGGCGCCGTTTGAGTTTGACGCGCCCACGTTTTTCGACATCTGGCATCGCTGGCAAAACGACCCGCAACGCCCCGATGTGCTGCATGTGCTGACCTGGGCGCAACAAGCGCCCACAGCACAAAGTTTGCTGGCGCAAAGCCAAGACACGGCATGGCACAACTTAGGCCAAGAGTTGGCCGCGCAATGCTGGGGCTTGTTGCCCGGATTGCACCGTTTGCGTTTGAGCCAAGGTCGGGTGCACCTGAGCCTCTGGGTAGGCGATGAAAGCCCCCTAACTGAGCAGCTTGGCGAGCAGCCAACTTGTTTTAACAACGCCCTTGCAACTCCCACTGGAAGCGTTGTCATCATTGGATCGGGAATTGCAGGCGCAGCCAGTGCCCGTGCATTGGCTGAACGGGGTTGGCAGGTGCGTGTGCTCGATGCAGCCAGCCACATCGCCGCTGGCGCATCTGGTTTGCCCTTGGGTTTAGTGGCGCCGCATACATCTCCAGACGACGCCTTAATTTCTCGCCTCTCACGCGCAGGCGTTCGCTGTATGCAGCAGACCATGCAACGACTGTTGATTGCAGGCGAAGATTGGGCCTCAACGGGCGTGCAGGAGCGACGTTTGCCCGGCAAGACCCGCAAAGGCGGTGCGCCTGCAAGCTGGTCAAGCCCAGAGCTTGCGCCCGCGGCCCAAGCGTGGAGCCGACCCGACACGACGCATCCAGCCGCACTCTGGCACGAAAAAGGCGCATGGGTCAAACCTGCACGACTGGTGCAAACCTTGCTCAATCACCCTCAAATCACCTGGCAAGGCCAACAAAATGTGCAACGTCTTCACCATGACCGCACGCAAAACATGTGGCAAATTTGGCAAGGGGACAACTTGCTGGCTCAGGCCGACCGAGTGGTCGTCGCCGCTGGACCAGCCAGTGCCGCATTGATTGCATCAGCCCAAGTTGCAGCACCTCCCATTCAGCCATTGCGGGGTCAATTGAGTTGGGGCTTGATGGCGCAAGCGCCCCAGCTAGTGCCGTTGGCTCACCCCGTCAACGGCAACGGAAGCTTTGCCTGCAACATTCCAACGTCCGATGGTTTGGCTTGGTTTTGCGGCTCAAGTTATGACCGTCAGCACAACAGCCATGAGGTTTTTGAGGCCGACACCCAAGACAATTTTTCACGCTTATCGGCTCTGTTGCCCGACACGGCGCATGCACTTCGCGATCTGTTCACACCTTGCGCCTCACCTGAGCTCAGAAGCTGGGCGGGAGTGCGCGCGAGCGTGCCCGATCGGCTGCCCTTGATGGGTGAAGTTGCTGGCGCGCCTGCAGGCTTATGGACCCTGTGCGCTTTGGGCTCGCGGGGTTTAACGCTAGGGGTTTTGTGTGGCGAGTTGTTGGCCGCTATGTGGCACAACGAGCCGCTCGCCATCGAACCCCACATGTTGCGATCGCTCAGGGCATCACGCTTTGCTGACAAAATAAAGTCATGAACACGCCCATATCGATTCGATTTTTTGACGCACTCAAGTTTTGGCTCAAATTGGGCTTTGTGAGTTTTGGCGGCCCTGCTGGGCAAATCGCCATCTTGCACCGCGAACTGGTGCAAGAGCGACGCTGGATTTCAGAAAAACGCTTTTTGCACGCGCTCAATTACTGCATGATCTTGCCCGGTCCCGAGGCACAGCAACTCGTCACCTACATCGGTTGGTTGATGCACCGAACATGGGGTGGCGTGATCGCAGGCGCTTTGTTTGTGTTGCCTTCGTTATTTATTTTGATAGGGCTATCGTGGGTTTACGTCGTGTTCGGCAAACTGAGTTGGATCGCGGCTGTGTTGTGGGGCATCAAGCCAGCAGTGGTGGCGATTGTGGTGCAAGCGGTGCATCGCATCGGTTCGCGCGCATTGAAAAACAAGGTCTTGTGGGGCATGGCCGCCGTTTCGTTTGGGGCCATATTCACCCTCGACATTGCATTTCCTGCCATCGTGCTGTGCGCGGCGGCCATTGGGTTTGTGGGAGGTCGCATTGCCCCGCAATGGTTTGCCTTGGGCGGCGGGCACAGCACATCGCTCATCAGTCAAGCGCACGCCATCATCGATGACGCAACGCCCACGCCCGAGCACGCCAAGTTTCGTGTGAGCCGTTTGCTGCAAGTGCTGGCGCTGGGTGCTTTGTTGTGGGTGTTGCCCATGGGCGGGTCTTACGCACTTTGGGGCTGGGATCATGGGTTGACGCAAATGGGCTGGTTTTTTACCAAAGCCGCGTTGCTCACTTTTGGCGGCGCTTACGCTGTGCTGCCTTACGTTTACCAAGCGGCAGTCACGCAGTTTGCTTGGGTCACGCCGACGCAAATGATGGATGGGCTGGCGCTGGGTGAGACCACGCCAGGGCCGCTCATCATGATCGTTTCGTTTGTTGGTTTTTTGGCGGGCTACGGCCAAGCGTTTTTAGGTGCTGACCATGCGCTGCTGGCGGGTGCTGTGGCGGCGTGCTGGGTCACTTGGTTTACGTTTTTGCCTTCGTTTATTTTTATTTTGGCAGGCGGGCCTTTGGTTGAAAGCACCCACAACGACTTGAACTTCACAGCTCCGCTGACAGGCATCACAGCCGCCGTGGTGGGCGTGATGCTGAATTTGGCGGTGTTTTTTGGCTATCACGTCATCTGGCCAGCAGGTTTTGCTGGGACGATGGATGTTGAGAGCGCAGCATTGAGCCTTGCCGCTGGTTTGGCCTTGTTCAGGTTCAAGCGCAGCGTGATTCAAGTCATCGTCATGTGCAGCTTAGTAGGGTTGTTGTTGCGCGGCATGGGGGCTTTAACTTAGCCAAACCACCTCGTTGATGAGGCTTGCCATTTGCGGCACAAAAACATCGCAAACTTGAGGGCAAAACAATTTACCTCGGTTGCTGACAATGATTTTCAAAGCTTCCTTGGGTGTGTGCGGTGTTTTGGAATACTCACCCGCCACCAATTCTTCGAAGGCTTCGACCACGGCCAAAATTCTGGCACCTTGCGAAATACTATCCCCCATGAGCTTGTCGGGGTAGCCTGAGCCGTCGAAATACTCATGGTGAGACCGCACAATACGCCCCACCTCCTCTAACTCGGGCAAGATTTTCAGACTGCTTTGCCCCATTTCACCGTGTTTGCGATAAATCTTGGCGTCGCCCAATGGCAGCTCAATGAATTTGGTACTCAAAATCCGGTCGCTCAAGCCAATCTTGCCCAAATCGTGCAGCAGCCCCGCAATGTAGATTTCTTGCGCTTGTGGCTCCGTGCAACCGAGCCCTCGTGCAACGCGACGGGAGAGTTGCGCAACACGGCGAGAATGGGTCAACAAATCGGGACGGCGCAAAGCCATCAAACCCGAAAATGTTTTGAGTGTGGACACATAAGAAGCACGGAGTTTGACCTCTTTGTCACGCTCAAGCTTGCCTTGCAAAGCTGCGACTTGAATGACATTGAGCAGCTCTGCATCATTCCAAGGCTTGGTCATGAAGCGAAAAATCTCGCCTTCATTCACGGCTGAAATGGCGCTATTGACATCGGCAGCTCCTGTGAGCAGGATGCGGATGGTCAAAGGGTACTTTTTTCGCGCCAAAGACAACAACTCGGCGCCATCCATTTGCGGCATGCGCATATCTGAAATAAGCACATCAAAGCTGCTGCTAGAAAGGGTTTGCAAAGCCTCAGCGCCGCTTTGAGCGATGCTCACCTGATAGCCTTCAAGCGACAACATGCGTCGCATTGACGACAAAATATTGGCCTCGTCATCGACGCACAAAATTTTGTACTGCTTGGGATCAAAATTTTCCATGTGAGCGCTCCAGACAAGTCATGGCAAAAAGTCTAGCGCTTCACAAATTTCAAATAATATCGACCTAGAATTCATTTGTTTTCAATTTTAGATTTCTTGTCTTTATTCGTATTGGGAATATAGGTAGAACAAACAAATCGTTTGGTTTTAACACCCAAGGTATTACAGTCACGCCCATGCAAGATTTTGGCTTTGTATTTGCTGGGTTTTTTGTCGGCTTTATCGTCGGCTTGACAGGTGTGGGCGGCGGTTCCTTGATGACGCCCATTTTGATTTTCTTTTTTGGTATCAAGCCGCATTTGGCCATTGGCACAGATTTGCTGTTTGCCGCCTTCACCAAAAGCAGCGGCACTTTGAGCATGGCGCGTCAGCGCTTGGTGCCTTGGCGAGTGGTGGCGTCTTTGTGTGCGGGCAGCATTCCGGCTTCCGCCATCACGCTGTGGGTGCTCAGCAATGTTGGGCCTTCCGACCCTGCGGTGCAGCATGTCATGACTTTCACCCTTGGCGTGGCTTTGCTGCTCACGGCAGCCGCCATGTTGTTCAAAGCCATTCGCGGCAAACAAGCCCCGCGCACCTTGGCCGACAACCATTTAGAACAGGCCACACATCCACGCCATTGGGCGCTGCCGGTCCTTTTTGGCGCCCTGATTGGAACCTTAGTGACCCTCACTTCCGTGGGCGCGGGAGCCATTGGCGTGACAGTGCTTATGATCTTGTACCCGCAGTTGCCTTTGTCGCGCATCATTGCCGCCGACATTGCCTATGCTGTGCCGTTGACGATGGTCGCGGGCTTGGGACATGCCAGCATCGGTTCGGTCAATTGGCCCTTGCTGGGCTTGTTGCTGGCGGGTTCGTTGCCGGGAATTTGGCTGGGGTCGCGTTTGGTGAACAAAACACCCGAACGCTTGATTCGCGCCATTCTTTCTCTGTTGCTGGCTTGGGCGGGTAGCAAGCTGGTGTTTGCCTGATTTTTTAAAACAGTTTTGTCATGTACCAATACACAGAATTCGACCAACAATTTATTCAAGCGCGTGCCGCACAGTACCGCGACCAGCTCACGCGCAATTTGGCGGGCAGCTTGGCTGACGACGAGTTTCGTCCACTGCGCTTGCAAAACGGCTGGTACATCCAACGCTATGCGCCCATGCTGCGTGTGGCCGTGCCCTATGGCGAACTCAACAGTGCGCAACTGCGTGTGTTGGCTCAAATCGCGCAAGACTACGACACGCCCTCGCCCGAATTGTTGGCCACGGCACAAGCCACGCAAGACAAAATTGGCCACGCCCCTGCGCCCAAACTGACCACCAATTACGGCCACTTCACCACCCGCCAAAACGTGCAGTTCAACTGGATTCCTTTGGACAAAAGCGCCGACGTGATGGACTTGCTCGCCAGCGTGAACCTGCACGGCATTCAAACCAGTGGCAACTGCATTCGCAACATCACCAGCGACGAGTTGGTCGGCATTGCCGTGGACGAAGAAATTGACGCCCGCCCCTATGCCGAAGTGCTGCGCCAATGGAGCACGCTGCACCCTGAGTTTGCCTATTTGCCACGCAAATTCAAAATCGCCATCACCGGTGCGCGTGAAGACCGTGCCGCCATTTTGTGGCATGACATTGGTTTGCGCCTCATCCACAACGACGCGGGCGACGTGGGTTTTCGGGTGTTTGTGGGTGGCGGCATGGGTCGCACGCCCGTCATTGGCACTCAAATTCGCGAGTTCTTGCCTTGGAACCAAATCATCAACTACCTCGAAGCCGTGGTGCGGGTCTACAACGGCTGGGGTCGTCGCGACAACATTTACAAAGCACGCATCAAGATTTTGGTCAAAGCCGAAGGCCAGCGCTACTTTGACGAGGTCGAGGCCGAATACCAACGCATTTTGACCAGCGGCGCGCACCACACCATTCCGCAAGCCGAGCTCGATCGCGTGAGCGCCTGCTTTGTCGCGCCCCAAGCCAAGCCAGCTTTGTCATCTGCCGACCAAGCCAAGATCGAGGCCGACTTGCAAGCCGCTGCCGCGCAAAACCCAGAGCTTGGCCGTTGGTTGCAACAAAACGTCCATGCCCACAAAAACCCGCAACTGCGTGCGGTGAGCCTGTCCTTCAAACGCCTGGGTCTCGCCCCAGGTGACGCTACCGCCGAGCAACTCAACGCGGCGGCGCAATTGGCCGATACCTACAGCTTGGGCGAAGTGCGCGTGAGCCACGACCAAAATCTGCTCTTGCCGTGGGTCAGCATCGATCAATTGCAAAACCTCTGGCGCGATGCCCGCGCCGCTGGCTTTGCCCGCCCCAACTTGCGCTTGCTCAGCGACATGATTGCCTGCCCCGGCGGCGACTATTGCGCCTTGGCCAATGCCCGCTCGATTCCAGTGGCGGCAGCCATCACCGAGCGCTTCCAAGACTTGGACGAATTGTTCGACTTGGGCGAAATTGACCTGCACATCAGCGGCTGCATCAACTCTTGCGGCCACCACCACAGCGGCCACATTGGCATTTTGGGCGTGGACAAAGACGGTCAAGAGTGGTACCAAGTCACCTTGGGTGGCTCAGACGGCTCCGCCTTGAGTGGCGCGGCCAAACCGGGCAAAGTGGTCGGCCCTTCTTTTGCCGCCGACGAAGTAGTGGACGTGATCGAAGCCGTTTTGGACGTCTACAAAGACCAACGCCAACCCAGTGAAACCTTCATTGACGCCTTGCAGCGCGTGGGCTTTGACGCCTTCAAAACCGCCGCCAACGCTGCCCGCCACACCACCGCCCGCGCTGCGGCGTAAACCCACACGAGATTTGTATGAGCCTGAACATCCTCACCTCCCACACCGACGCCGACTCGGCCCATGCGCTGAATTTGCCCAACGACGCCGACGCGCACAGCGTGGCTTTGGACGGCGTGACGCGCATCGATTTGACGTTTCCCAAATTCACCGATGGACGAGCCTTCAGCCAAGCCTTTGTGCTGCGTCGTCGCGGCTTTGCGGGTGACATTCGCGCCCATGGCGATGTGTTGATTGACCAATTGCTGCAAATGCAGCGCAGCGGCTTTTCCAGTGCCGTGCTGCGCGAAGGTCAAGACGCAGCGCATGGCGCCAAGTTGCTCACCCACTACAACGGTTTTTACCAAGGCGATGCGGTCAACGCCGAGCCTTTGTTCAAGAAAGTGGCGGCTTGAAGCAACCGCGTTGCGCTGCCTGTTGCAGCCAAGCTCACTCTGATTTTTATGCAAACATCTTCTTTATCTCAACGCAGCACCAAGGCCACTGAGCTCAACGCCAAAGCCAGCCCCGACTTTGCGGCCAAATTGGCGGAAAGCAAAGCCTTGCTGCAACGCGCTGCGGCTGAGTTTTCGCCCATCACCCAAGCCTCCAGTTTGGGCGCGGAAGACGTGGTCATCACCCATCTCATCAACAGCTTGCAGCTCGATGTTGCGGTGTTTGTGCTGGAAACCGGTGCGCTGCACACCGAAACCTTGGCCTTGCTCGAACGCAGCCAAGCGCATTCCAAAGCACCGATTCATGTCTACCGCCCGCAACACGAATCGGTCATTCAATTTGTGCGTGACAAGGGCCAAGATGCGATGTACCAAAGCATTGCGCTGCGCAAAGAATGCTGCGGCATTCGCAAAATGGAACCGCTGGCGCGTGCCTTGGCAGGCCAACGCGCATGGATCACGGGCTTGCGCCAAGAACAGTCCAGCGCCCGCGCCGATGTCCCGCTGCAAGACGACAGCGAAGTTGCCACCAAAAACTTGAGCAAATTCAACCCCTTGGCCAAATGGACTTGGGGCGATGTGTGGCACTACATTGCCCTCAACCACGTCGATTACAACCCACTGCACGATCAGTTTTTCCCCAGCGTGGGCTGTGCGCCCTGCACCCGCGCCATCAGCCTTGGCGAAGAGTTTCGCGCAGGCCGCTGGTGGTGGGAAGACGAAGCCGCCAAAGAGTGTGGACTGCACGTCAAGAAATGAAACACGAGAACGCCATGAACGCAAGAACTGACGCCGAGTTGCACCACTTGAGCAACGCCCATTTAGATGCGCTGGAAGAAGAAACCATCTTCATCCTGCGCGAAACCGCTGCCGCTTTTGAACGCCCCACCTTGTTGTTCTCGGGCGGCAAAGACTCGCTGGTCATGCTCAAGTGCGCCGAAAAAGCCTTTGGCGCAGGCGGCCTGCCCTATCCGCTGTTGATGATCGACACCGGTCACAACTTCCGTGAAGTGACCGATTTTCGCGACTTCCGCGCCCAAGAACTCGGCGCAGAACTGATTGTGCGCAGCGTGGAAGATTCAATGAAACGCGGCACGGTGCGCTTGGCGCATCCCGGCGAAAGCCGCAATGTGCATCAATCGGTCACCTTGCTCGAAGCGATAGAAGAGTTTCGCTTTGACGCCCTCATTGGCGGCGCACGCCGCGACGAAGAAAAAGCCCGCGCCAAAGAACGCATCTTCAGCCACCGCGACAGTTTTGGCCAGTGGCAACCCAAGGCGCAACGCCCTGAGCTGTGGTCGCTCTTTAACACCCGCTTGCAGCCGGGCGAGCACTTTCGTGTCTTCCCCATCTCCAACTGGACCGAGCTGGACGTGTGGCAATACATCGCCCGCGAAAACATTGCTCTGCCCTCCATCTACTACACCCACAAACGCGAAGTGGTGGACCGTCGTGGCCTGCTGGTGCCCGTGACCGAACTCACCCCGCCCAAAGAAGGCGAAGAAGTGGTGATTCGTGACGTGCGTTTTCGCACCGTGGGCGACATCACCTGTACCTGCCCAGTCGAGAGCGATGCGGCCACGCCCGAACAAATCGTGATTGAAACACTGGCCGCTGAGGTGAGCGAACGAGGCGCCACGCGCATGGACGACAAAACCTCCGACGCCTCCATGGAAAAACGCAAGAAAGACGGTTACTTCTAATGAACGCATTGAAATTCATCACCTGCGGCTCGGTGGACGACGGCAAAAGCACTTTGATTGGCCGTTTGCTGGTGGACACCAAAGCCGTGCTGCAAGACCATTTGGCCGGCGTGCAACGCCAAGGCGAAACCGATTTGGCGTTGCTCACCGACGGCTTGAGCGCCGAGCGCGAGCAAGGCATCACGATTGACGTGGCCTACCGCTACTTCAGCACCGAAACCCGCAAGTTCATCATTGGCGATGCGCCTGGCCACGAGCAATACACCCGCAACATGGTGACAGCGGCCTCCAGCGCCGACGCCGCCGTGGTCTTGGTGGACGCCATCAAGCTCGATTGGCGCAACCCTGCGCTGGAATTGCTGCCACAAACCCGCCGCCATTCGCTGCTGGTGAAGATGCTGCGCGTGCCCTCCATCGTGTTTGCCATCAACAAGCTCGACGCAGTAGAAGATGCGACGCTGGCCTATACCCACATCGCCAACGCGCTGAAAAAATTCGCAGCCGAGGCAGGCATTGCCTACACCGCCATGGTGCCGATGTCTGCCCTCAAAGGCTGGAATGTGGTGGATTCGCAGCCCGATTGGTGCGGCTACAAGGGCCCCAATTTGCTCAGCATTTTGGAAGAACTCCCCGTCACGCCGCCCGAGACCGATGTGGCTTTCAGTTTTCCGGTGCAGTGGGTCGAGAAATTTCACGACTCCGGCGTGACCACCCAAGGTCGCCGCGTGTTTTGGGGTCGTGTGGCCACAGGCACAGCGGCTGTGGGGCAAACCGTCAAGGTGTTTCCGAGCGGCCAAACGGCGCTGATCTCTCAAGTCTTGAGCGCCACGCGACAGTCCAAAGACAGTGTGAGCGGCCAAAGTGCGGGCTTGGTGCTCGACCGCGAGGTCGATGTGTCGCGCGGCGACTGGCTGGTCGATGCCCAGCACGCACCCGAGGCGCAACGCCAAATCAACGCCACTGTGGCGTGGATGGACGACGAGCCGTTGGTGGCAGGTCGCTTGTACTGGGCGCTGCACGGCCACCGCTGGGTCAAGGCCAAAGTTCAGCGTGTGATTCACCGCTTGAACGTCAACACCTTGGCCGAAGAAGACGCCACCGAACTGCCGCCCAACGCCATTGGTCACGTCACGCTGGCCTTCCAAGAGCCCTTGGTGACGCTACCTTTTGAGCAATCGCGCATCTTGGGCGCAATGATTCTGGTCGACACCGCCAGCCACAAGACCTCTGGCGCTGTGCTGGTTTTGTGATCTGCTTCAGTGCAGTTTTCAAGGGCATTTGAAAGCCGTTTAAAATCAAAGGTTTGGCGCAGCAAGTAGGCTGTGCCCGACTTTTTTCTACCGATTGAATTGTCATGACGCACGTTGTCACCGAAGCCTGTATCCAATGCAAATACACCGACTGTGTGGATGTTTGCCCTGTCGATTGTTTCCGCGAAGGCCCCAACTTTTTGACCATCGACCCCGATGAGTGCATTGACTGCGCGGTCTGCATCCCCGAATGCCCTGCCAACGCCATCTTTGCCGAAGAAGACGTGCCTGAAGGCCAACAACACATGACGGCTCTGAACGCCGAGTTGTCGCAAATCGGCTGGCCCAGCATCACCAAGCGCAAAACTCCTTTGCCCGATGCCGATGCATGGAAAGACAAAACGGGCAAACTCGCCCAACTCCAGCGTTAATCACACGCACGCCCCATGACGGCTGATGTGATCGAAACCCAAGCCGTCATCGTGGGCGCAGGGCCTGTGGGCTTGTTCCAAGCTTTTCAACTCGGCCTGCAAGACATACGCTGCCACATCGTCGATGCCCTGCCCCATGTGGGTGGTCAATGCGTCGAGTTGTATGCAGACAAACCGATTTACGACATACCCGGCATTGCGCGCTGCACAGGTGCTGAATTGATTGCCCGCTTACGCGAGCAAGTTGCGCCTTTTGCGCCGCAGTTTCATTTGAACCAAGAAGTGGCGCAGTTGCAGCGCTTGGACGATGGACGCTGGCAGGTGCAAACCGCGCCAGTGTTGGCGCGTAGCGCAGCAGGCGTGACGCAGGGACAAACCTTCATCACCCATACCGTGTTCATTGCCGCTGGCGTGGGCGCGTTTCAGCCGCGCAAACTCAGTCTAGAAGGCGCGGCCATGCTGGAAGGCCGTCATATTCATTACCAGCTTGAAGATTTGGGCGTTTCATTCATGCCCGACAGGCTTGCGCAAGAGCCAGCGGCAAGTGCAACCACAGCATGCGCCAACCAAGACGTGTGGGTGTTGGGCGGTGAAGCCTCTGCGCTGGCTGCAGCCTTGCGTTTGATTGATTTACCACCGACTCAAGCGCCGCGCCGCGTGACCCTGCTGCACCGCCGTGATGTGTTTCAGGGCGAGCCTGCGCTGGTGCAAGCCATGCGCGACGCGGTGGCGCAAGGTCGCTTGCAATTGCAAATTGGCCAAACCACGGCGCTGATCATGGATCAAACGCAACCCCATCCAACACTGAACGCGCTGCAAATTGCGACAGCGGACGGCCAACTCATCGAGCGGCCTGCGCAGCACATCTTGGCCTTGCTTGGCGTGTCGCCCAAACTCGGGCCTGTGGCGCACTGGGGATTGGCGATGGAACGCAAACAACTGCAAGTCAGCGCCGAAGATTTTTCCACCAGCGAAAGCGGCGTGTTTGCGGTGGGCGATATCAACACCTATCCTGGCAAAAAGAAACTGATTTTGTGCGGCTTTCACGAAGCCACGCTGGCCGCTTTTGGCGCTGCGGCCTTGGTGCATCCCAGCCGCAAAACCTTGTTGCAATACACCACCACCTCGACTGAGTTGCATCGCTTGTTGGGGATTGTTTAGAATCCACACGGTCACGACAAACATGCCGTGACTTCGCTAGGGGTGTTGAAGCCTGTGAAGGCTTCGACTGAGAAAGTCCCTTTGAACCTGATTGAGGTAATCCTCGCGCAGGGAAGCCAGTTCAATACCGTTTACGCTCTTCGCTCGCCATTGAGTTGTCTAACGGTTTGGACTTTGCCGAACTGCCATTCACTTTTGGAAAAACGATGGCAAATAACAACTCTATCAATCATGCTCTCACGCCCGTGGGCGAGGAGCAGCGTGTCTTTAACGGGCTTTCGCACGCCTCTTTGTGGTTCAGCTTAGGCGTTGGCCTGTTGGTGATGCAAGTGGGCGCGTATTTGGTGCCTGCGGTCGGCACACAAGACGCTTTTGTGGCGATTCTTATCGGCTCTTTGCTGGGTGCGGCTTTGCTGGCTTGGACCGCCAAAGTGGGTTGCGACACAGGCTTGTCCAGCTCGGGCTTGATGCACCATGTGTATGGCAGCGCGTTTGCCAAACTGCCCGTGATGCTCAATATTGTGCAACTGGTGGGCTGGACGACCTTTGAATTGGTGGTCATGCGCGATGGCACGCACGCGATTGGCGAGAAGGCCTTGGGCTTAGACATCTCGCCCGTGTTAAGCACTTTGCTGTGGGGCGGTGTTTTGGTGGCTTTGATGTGCGGCTCCATGTTGAGCTTGGTGCGGCGCTTCGTCAGCCGCGTGGGTTTGCCTTTGGTGATCTTGTCTTTGCTGTGGTTGAGCTGGCATTTTGTGGGCGTGTTGCAAGCCCAAGGTGTTGATGCGTTTTGGAGCCGCCCAGGTGAAGGCACGATGGGCATGTTGTCAGCGCTCGATTTGGTCATAGCCATGCCTGTATCTTGGCTGCCTTTGGTGGCCGACTATGCCCGCCATGGCAAAACTGGACGCAGCACTTTCAGCGGCACTTGGTTGGGCTACGCTTTTGCCAATATGTGGTGCTATGCCTTGGGCGTGCTCGTGGTGAGTGTGTCGCCACCTGATACAGAAATGGTCAGCGCTTTGCTGTTGGCGCAAGGTGGTTTATTGGCCTTGGGTTTGATTTTGTTGGACGAACTCGACAACGCTTATGGCGACGTGTATTCCAGCGCCGTGTCTTCGCACAGCTTGTTGTCCAAGTGGTCGATTCGCACCTGGGGCGTGGCAGCTGCGGTCTTGTGTACCGTGTTGGCCTTGCTGCTGCCTATTCACGACTTAGAACCCTTTTTGTTGTTTTTGAGCTCGGTGTTTGTTCCTTTGTTTGGCGTCATTTTGGGACGCTTGGGTGTGTCGCAACCCGCTACAAACAGTGCTTCAAACACCTCCGCTCAAGCCATAGATTGGAGCGCAGCCCTGTTGTGGTTCGCGGGCGTCGCCGTGTTTCACGCCAGCGCAACGTGGACTCCACAATACGGATCCGCCTTGCCCAGCTTAGCCCTCACTTTGGTATTGGCATGGTTGACACGCCCACGCGCTTGATTCAACGCAACACCACATTCATGGCTTGGGGCTTATGTCCATGATTCAAAGGCCCGTGGCCGTGACCTGTGGTCACGCCCGCGCCCTGCGCAATGGCCTCCAAAATATACGTACGTGCCAAACGCACGGCCTCGGGCAAGGCATGCCCGAGCGCCAAATGCGCGGCAATGGCCGACGACAACGTACAGCCCGTGCCATGTACGTTACGACTGTGAATGCGCGGCGAGGCCAAGCGAACCTGAGGTTCGTTGGCTTGTACCAACAAATCCACCACCTCGTCGCCTTTCAAGTGTCCGCCTTTGAGCAACACCGCTTGTGCGCCCATGTGAAGCAAGTCCAGCGCAGCCTGGGGCAAACTGTGGGCATCGGCAATGGGACGCTGCAACAGCAACGCAGCCTCGTCCAAGTTGGGCGTGATCACGCAAGCACGAGGAAACAACTCGCGCACCAAAACACTGACGGTGTCTTGAGCGATCAAGGTGTCACCACTGGTTGCGACCATGACAGGGTCAAGCACCACGTTCGCAAGTCGGTAATGGTCAATTGCCCAAGCCACAACATCGACAATTTCGGGCGCATGCAGCATGCCAATTTTCACGGCGTCTACGCCAATATCCTCGATCACCGATTGCAACTGGGCTTTCAAAAAAGCGGGTGGCACAGCATGAATGCCTTGCACGCCGACCGTGTTTTGCGCAGTCAATGCGGTAATGGCGGTCATGCCAAAACAGCCCAGTGCGGCGAAGGTTTTCAGATCGGCTTGAATGCCGGCGCCGCCACCCGAATCGGAGCCTGCAATGGTCAATACACGGGGATAACGAGAGGTTTTTTGAAAGTCAGTCATGCTGCGAATTATCCGCAACAAACAGGGCTTTTGACACAGGGGACAATACGCGAATGAGTTCTACTGTCAAAAGTGTGGTGTTGGGCGCGGGTCTGATGGGTCGTTTGTTGGCGCACAGCTTGGTACGACTTGGCCACAAAGTCGAAATATTTGAAGCCCAAGGCGCAGACGCCCAAGGTGCTGCAGCACGCGTGGCCGCAGCCATGTTGGCGCCTTTGGCCGAATCGGCGATCACCGAGTTACCTGTGGTGCGCATGGGGCAACACGCGCTGGGGCGTTGGCCTGAGTTGATTGCACAACTGAGCGAACCCGTGTTTTTTCAGCGAAACGGCACGTTGATCGTTTGGCATCGGCAAGACAGCGCTGAAGCCCAACGTTTTGAGCGTTTGCTGCAACGCACGCAACAACAACTTCCCGACCTGCCTGCATTGCACAGCTTGGATGCAGCGCAAGTGCAAGCGCAAGAACCTTCGCTAGAAAACCGTTTTGCACATGGCTTGTACTTGCCGGAAGAAGGTCAACTCGACAACCGGCAATTGCTCAACGCATTGCTACAAAGTTTGCAAACTCAAGGTGTGACGTTGCACTGGAATACACCACGATCGGTAGAAGATTTTTCTGCCGGACAAACTGGCCAACCCGATTGGGTGTTTGACTGCAGAGGTTTGGGCGCTCGCGAGCAATGGCAGAAACTGCGCGGTGTACGTGGCGAGGTGGTGCGCTTGTACGCACCAGATGTCACCCTGCTGCGCCCCTTGCGCTTGATTCATCCGCGTTATCCGCTCTACATTGCGCCCAAAGAAAACCATGTGTTTGTGATTGGTGCAACCGAAATTGAATCTGAAGACATCTCTCCCGCCACCGTGCGTTCTACCTTGGAATTGCTCAGTGCGGCCTACACAGTGCACAGCGGTTTTGCCGAGGCACGCATTCTTGAAATTGCCACGCAAGCGCGCCCCACGTTGCGCAACAACCTGCCTGCCATTCGTCGCTTGGGCGAGCGCACATTGCAAATCAACGGTTTGTACCGTCACGGTTTTTTAATTGCGCCCGCCATGCTCGATGCCACCTTAGAGTTGGTAGAAAGCGGTCACAGCGATTTAGCCACACGTTTTGGATTGACGATTGAACATGTCTAAACCTCTGCAAGTTTTTATCAACCAACAAGCTGTTGAACTGCCGATAGGTGCGAGCTTGGCCGATGCTGTACAACACGCCAAGCTTCAACCGCCTTTTGCCGCCGCCGTCAATTTGCAGTTTGTGCCCAAGCAGCAATATGCCCAACACGCGCTGCAACACGGCGACAAAATTGAACTCATCTCGCCCATTACAGGCGGTTAAAGCCCACACATCTTCATGAGCACTTCGACCGACACCCTCGTTCTTTACGGACAACATTTTTCAAGCCGTTTGCTGCTGGGAACTTCGCGCTATCCATCGCCACAAATCTTGCTGGACGCGATAGCCCTTGCGCAGCCTGCCATGCTCACTGCGTCATTACGCCGCCAAACGGCCAGCCCCGAAGCCTCACAAAGTTTTTGGCATTTGCTGCGCGACGCCCAAGTGCCTGTGCTGCCCAATACGGCGGGCTGCCATAGCATTCAAGAAGCTGTGACCACAGCGGAGATGGCGCGCGAGGTGTTTGAGACCGATTGGATCAAGCTCGAACTCATTGGCGACGACTACACCTTGCAGCCCGACACGCTCAACTTGCCCGAAGCAGCCAGTCGTTTGATCAAATCGGGCTTCAAAGTACTGCCCTATTGCACCGAAGACTTGGTGTTGTGCCAACGCTTGGTCGATGTGGGCTGCCAAGCCGTCATGCCGTGGGCGGCGCCCATTGGCACAGGCAAAGGCCCCACCAATCCACACGCCCTGCGTACCCTGCGCGAACGTTTGAATGTGCCACTCATTGTGGACGCAGGCCTGGGCCTGCCCTCACATGCTTGTCAAGTGATGGAGTGGGGATTTGACGCCGTGCTGCTCAACACCGCAGTGGCTTTGTCGCAAGACCCCGTGCGCATGGCACGGGCGTTTGCCGATGCGGTCAATGCAGGTCGCGCTGCGTTTTTGGCAGGCGCCATGCAAGCGCAAGAATCTGCGCAACCCAGCACGCCTGTCATGGGCACGCCTTTTTGGCATCAAGCATGACTGCGCAAGATATTGCCTTGCGTATCGCCAAGCTTCACGCGCCTATGTTGGCGGGCGATGGCGCATCTATCGACACAGCGACGCACGCCAGCGACGCACAGTTACCCAAGGAATTTGCGGGCGTGCTGCAAGGCTGCCGCATGTTGGGTTTTTTAGAACATGATGCCCAATGCGTGGCCAAGGCTTGGACAGCGCAAACTCAACGGCTCGGCCATTTTGATGAACACGCTTGGCCGTGTGAGCCGCAAGACTTTGGTATTTCAATCACGCCGCAAAAAAACGGCTTCGCCCCCTGCCCTCAACGTTTGGGCTTGTACGCCGTGCTGCCCGATGCGCAATGGGTTTCACGCATGGCACAAGCGGGCGTGCCAACGCTGCAATTGCGCTTCAAGTCAGATGACGCAACAGCCATTGAACGCGAAGTCAAAGCCGCTGTGCAAGCGGTCAAAGGCACGCATTCACTGCTTTTTATCAATGACCATTGGCAAGCCGCCATTGAACACCAAGCCTATGGCGTGCATTTGGGTCAAGAGGACATGAGTGACGCGCCACTGCAAACCATACGCGCGGCAGGTTTGCGTCTGGGTTTAAGCACACACGGCTATGCAGAAATGTTGCGAGCCGATGCCGTAGCGCCCAGCTACATTGCTTTGGGCGCAGTGTTTCCCACCACGCTCAAACGCATGGTCACAGCGCCGCAAGGCTTGGGACGTTTGTATGCCTATGCCAAGCTGCTGCAACAACGCAGTTTGGTCGCCATTGGCGGCATTGACCTCAAGCACATGCCAGCTGTCATGCGCAGTGGCGTGAGCTCGGTTGCGGTGGTGCGCGCCATCACGCAAGCGAGCGATCCAGAGGCCGCAGCGCGAGAGTTTCAAAAAATTGTGGGCGCGTCTTAAAACGGGCAAAAATGGTTATATAATCTTGGCTCCATTCCTCAATAGCTCAGTTGGTAGAGCGCCGGACTGTTAAGTCCGCGGCATTAGGAAAACCCCCATTACCTTGATAAAAAAGTCGTTTAATTTCAACGACTTATAAAACGTTTTTAACCTAAAGCATCAATTACACGGTTATTACACGAATAGTTCGCAGGCCTCTCATAATATAGAAAGTTGCATATCGCAACTTTTCCAGCCTTACCTCTACTTTTGACTTTGGCGTCGTCATTTTTGCTCCGCCCCACTTACTCGGTTACAAAGTCAAAAAACTAAGATTTCGGGTTTGCTAACTTTTACGTTTTCACTAATCTCGAAGAACCCTTCCAATACTCTGGGACTCTTCCCTGAACGGTTGCCCAGCCTGTGTGGTCGAAACTAAATTTGTGTGACTTTCAATTGCGTAAACGCATTTGCTTAGGCTAAGCAACTTTTGAAGAATCACATGACGAATGAAATCCAACTGACACCGAATACTTTTTTAAGCACAACTATCAAAAGGCGAATCCCTCTATGCGGAGTGGAGTTTGACGAAGACTTCTTAAGCGAACTGGTCAGCAAGCACATGACCCAGTTCCAAAAACATCAAAGACCTAGACTTTCTAACGCCTTTGAAATTTACATGCAAGAGAACACATCTTCGCATCGACGGAAATTTCAAACCAACGCAAATCAATATTTCCGAACGTTCACAACGTTTTTTGGCGATCTGTATTTGGATGAACTTAGCCATTCACACATCACCCGCTACCGTGACCATTTATTGGCACGCGGACTTCACCCCAACAGCATTCGTAAACATAACAACATACTGAATGCGATGATTAACATGGCATTCAAACACTTAGACATTGATAGGCTTAGCCCATTCAGGGGACTTAGCATTCGTGGTGAAGGTGAAAACACAAGACCTATTCCCAACATCACCAAAGAGCTTTTATTGCAAGTGAAGGCCTATCTGCTTCATTGGCAATCACCAGCAAAAATGATTGGACTGATTCAGCTCAATACAGGGATGCGAATTTCTGAGCCTTCCATGGCACGACTAGAGGACTTAGTACTTGACCATGAAATTCCACATTTGTGGGTGCGGAAAAACAAGTTCACTGATCGAAAAACCAAAGCAAGTATTCGAGCAGTACCTTTACTTGGCGTGTCGCTTGATGCCGCAAAAGAACTTCATAAACGCGCCACCGCATCAAACAGCGAATGGCTTGTCCCTCAATATGCAAGTGAAATTGGCGGTACAAATTGCTCGGCAACACTCAACAAGTCGATGAAGCACCTAGGCTTTAGAAGCCATATGTTCCGACATGCATTCATTGATCGCCTTAAGGGCTGCAATGACATCCCTGTCCCACTTGCGGAAAGCATTACCGGACATGGGCGTGGTCAATCAGACTTTGCAAAATACGGCACAGTAGGATATTCGTTGGAGCAGAAGCTTGAGGTGATTCGAAAGGTCTTAATCTAATTGACGAAAAAAAGCCCCTGTAAAAACTACAGGGGCTAGTGGAAAAATTGTTTGATGACATGACTGGGAATCGAACAAATCAAGTGCTTTTTCAGGGCATCAGCCCTTGCCAAAAAAGCTTGACAAGAACTGTAAAAACTTCATTTTTCTTGCTATACTTTGCGTCTCTGCAAATCACGTAAGTGCTTTGCACAAAAAATATTCCTCGATAGCTCAGTTGGTAGAGCGCCGGACTGTTAATCCGTAGGTCCCTGGTTCGAGCCCAGGTCGAGGAGCCACTTTAAAAAGCACTGATTTATTCAGTGCTTTTTTCTTTTCTGGACAGTTTTCTGTCTCCAAACGAGCCAGGGAGCGACTTTTGGCCCGTTGTTATTACACGTGTATTGCACAGCAGATACCGTTTTAAATCAAGTAAGTCAGCAGAAATATTTTGATCAACTAAGTCCTATGAGTTCGAGCGGCGGCGTCAGACTGCAGTATGAAAAGTGTCTAGGCTTTGGGGAATGCCATCAAGGGGTCAAGGCTGCCTAATTTCTGCATAGGAAAATTTAAAAGACCACCTGAACTGCCCAATTAGGCCTTGTATCAGACAGCTTTTGAGTGGGCTTTCTTGCGTCTGTGATGAGCTACTTCCACTCTGAAAGCTCAATCAGTGAAAGCGAAACGCACTATGGGGATGGCTTGATATTTGCATGTAGAGATTGCGTCAAGCAACTTTGCAAATGAAACACAAGACACACAAAACAAAAAAATCGGCTGCTTTAAAAATTGTGGTGGTCGTGCCTGACTTGGATGTGCAGGACCCAACCGATGAGCATGCGATTTCTCAAGCAGAACGTTCTAGAGCCCTGCGGATTGGCTTGCTGGAAAGTGGCTTCAATCTGATTGCGTCCCTACCCGCCGATGTGTTTTTGGCTGATCGTATCCACCAGCTACAACCCGACTTGATCATCGTGGACGCCGAGTCCGAAGCGCGTGATGCCTTGGAGCACGTGGTATTCGCCACCCGTGATGCGCGGCGCCCCATAGTGCTGTTCACCGACGACAACGACACCACCCATGTGCGCGACGCAGTGGCCGTGGGCGTGTCGGCCTACATCGTCGATGGCCTCTCGAGCACACGCATTCGTCCTATCTTGGATGTCGCAATGGCACGCTTCGAATATGAAGAGCGCCTGCGCGATGAACGCGACGATGCACGCCACGCCTTGCAAGAACGCACGCTGGTGGATCGCGCCAAAGCCCTTTTGATGGAGCGCCAAGGTCTGAGCGAGAAAGACGCGTTCACCAAACTGCGCAAAGTGGCGATGGACAAAGGTTTGAAGATGGGCGACGTGGCGCAACGCACGCTCGACATGGCAGACCTCTTGTCCTAGTTTGGTGCGCCGAGTTGGTGCACTTTCATGCAAACGCTCCTTGCTGGGGCGTTTTTTCACTCGGGAGAACCCTAAACCTCTGGCACAGCTATTGCATAACTAAGCTAAGAACCAATGACGGTTTAAGGACAAAGGCGTCCCCACTCATGCACCCAAAGCGCATGCGGTGAGGACGCCTTTGTCGTTTCTGCACCAATTTTTTTACATAGGAGTGATGTCATGACGAAACTTTTGGAGACCCCCATGAGCCGCCGCAACATATTGCAAGCCGCCACCGTAGGCGCACTCACCATCGCGCCCGCCTTGCGAGCTGCGGTTTATGCGCAAGGCTCGGACAAGCCTGAAAAAGAAGAAGTCAAGATTGGTTTTATTCCCCTCACCGATTGCGCGAGTGTGGTGATGGCCTCTGTCTTGGGTATCGACAAAAAGTATGGCGTGAAGATCATCCCTTCTAAAGAATCGAGCTGGGCTGGTGTGCGTGACAAGTTGGTCAATGGTGAACTCGACTTTGCCCACGCTTTGTACGGCCTGATTTACGGCGTGCACATGGGCACCGCTGGCCCGAAGAAAGACATGGCTGTATTGATGAACTTGAACCAAAACGGCCAAGCCATCACATTGTCTAAAAAGCTCGCCGACAAAGGCGCGGTCGATGCAGGCAGCCTCGCCAAGCTGATGGCCACCGACAAACGCGAATACACCTTTGCACAAACCTTCCCCACCGGCACACACGCCATGTGGCTGTATTACTGGTTGGCCAGCGTGGGTGTGAACCCTCTCAAAGACGCCAAGGTCATCACTGTGCCGCCACCTCAAATGGTGGCCAACATGCGCGTGGGCAACATGGACGGCTACTGCGTGGGCGAGCCTTGGGGACACCGCGCGATTGCCGATGGCATTGGCATTACAGCGGCCACCACACAAGACATCTGGCGTGACCACCCTGAAAAAGTACTGGGTACCACCGGCGACTTTGTTAAGAAATACCCCAATACAGCACGCGCTGTGACCGCCGCCATATTGGAGGCTGGCAAGTGGATTGACGCGGGCTTGCAAAACAAAATGAAGATGGCCGAAACCATCGCCGACAAAGCCTATGTCAACACCAGCGTAGATGTGATCAACCAACGCATCTTGGGCCGCTACCAAAACGGTTTGGGCAAAACCTGGGACGACCCTAACCACATGAAGTTCTTCAACGACGGCACAGCCAACTTCCCTTACCTGTCTGACGGCATGTGGTTCCTGACTCAGCACAAGCGTTGGGGCTTGCTCAAAGACCACCCCGATTATTTAAAGGTGGCCAAAGAGATCAACCAGATCGACATTTTTAAACAAGCGGCAGCCGCCAGCCACACCCCTGTGCCCAAGAGCGACATGCGCAGCAGCAAATTCATGGACGGTGTGGTGTGGGACGGCAAAGACCCAAAGAAGTACGCGGATAGCTTCAAAGTTCACGCTTAAACCGCCGACGAACTCTTTCGGACAAGGACACATCTCATGTATTTGAAAAACCTGTTGTCACGCGTAGTGCCACCCTTCATGGGCTTGGCACTGCTGGTGGGCATTTGGTCGCTGGTGTCCATCACCAGCACCAACAATTTCCCCAACCCCACTGACACCTTCTGGCAAGCCGTGGATGTGTTCAGCAACCCGTTTTACAGCAACGGTCCCAACGACCAAGGCGTGGGTTGGAACGTGTGGAGCTCCCTCAAGCGCGTGGCACTGGGCTTTGGCTTAGCCGCGTTAGTGGGCATTCCCTTGGGCTTCTTGATTGGACGCTTCGAGTTTTTGTCCCGCATGTTCAATCCTCTCATCAGCTTGCTGCGTCCTGTGTCGCCCTTAGCTTGGTTGCCCATTGGGTTGTTGGTGTTCAAAGGCGCCAACCCTGCTGCCATTTGGACCATCTTCATTTGCTCGATTTGGCCCATGGTCATCAACACCGCTGTAGGTGTGCAGCGTGTGCCACAGGACTACATGAACGTCGCGCGCGTGCTCAACCTCTCGGAATGGAAGATTGTTACCAAGATTTTGTTCCCTGCCGTACTGCCCTACATGTTGACGGGTGTTCGCCTTGCAGTGGGCACGGCTTGGTTAGTCATCGTCGCAGCTGAGATGCTGACCGGTGGCGTGGGCATTGGCTTTTGGGTGTGGGACGAGTGGAACAACTTGAATGTAAAAAACATCATCATCGCCATTTTCGTGATTGGTGTCGTTGGCTTGGTGTTGGAGTTCGCCCTCATCAAACTCGCTACCGCATTCACCTTTGAGGAGGTGCAGTCATGAACGCATCATTGACCAGCAAGTATTTGCAAATTCAGGGCGTGGCCCAAACCTTCAAAACAGCCAAGGGTGATTTTCCTGCCCTGCGCAACATCGACCTGACTGTGAGCAAAGGTGAGTTCGTCACCCTCATTGGCCACTCGGGCTGCGGCAAGTCCACCTTGCTCAACCTCATTGCGGGCTTGACCATGCCCACTGAGGGCACATTGATTTGTGCTAACCGCGAAATCGCAGGACCAGGCCCAGAGCGCGCGGTGGTGTTTCAAAACCACTCGCTGCTGCCTTGGCTCACCTGCTTTGAAAACGTCTACCTTGGCGTAGAACGCGTATTTGGTCAAAACGGCGTGGTGGACGGCAAACCCAAAGAAAACAAAGAGCAACTCACCACACGCACACATGCGGCCCTAGAAATGGTGAGCCTGAGCCACGCAGCCCTCAAACGCCCAGGAGAGATTTCAGGTGGCATGAAACAACGCGTGGGCATTGCACGCGCCTTGGCACTGGAGCCGCAAGTGTTGCTGATGGACGAACCCTTTGGTGCTCTGGATGCATTGACCCGCGCCAAGCTGCAAGACGAGCTGCTAGCCATCGTTGCCAACACCCAAAGCACGGTAGTCATGGTGACGCACGATGTAGACGAAGCCGTGTTGCTGTCCGACAAGATCGTGATGATGACCAACGGACCTGCTGCCACCATCGGCGAAGTGCTGAGCGTGGATCTGCCCCGCCCCCGCTCACGTGTGACGTTGGCCGACGACCCAGCCTATTTGCACTATCGCAAAGCTGTGATTGACTTTTTGTACACGCGTCAAGCGCACGTGGAAAAACACTGAGGAGCTGAACATGAGTAACAAACTCAAACTCGTGATGGTGGGCAACGGCATGGCCGGAGTCCGCACCTTGGAAGAGCTCATCAAGCTCACGCCAGACCTCTACGACATCACGGTCTTTGGCTCAGAGCCTCACCCCAACTACAACCGCATCTTGTTATCGCCGGTATTGGCGGGTGAACAAACCTTGGATGAAATCATCCTCAACCCACTCGACTGGTACAGCGAAAACCACATCACGCTGCACACCAGCTGGACCGTGACCGAGGTGGACCGCGTCAAGCGCGTAGTGCATGCCACCAACGCTGCAGGCAAAGTGCAAAGCGCACCCTATGACCGATTGATTTTGGCCACTGGCTCTAACCCCTTCATGCTCCCGGTGCCGGGTCGTGAGTTAGAGGGCGTGCTGGCCTACCGCGACATTGCCGACACACTGGCCATGATTGACGCAGCCACGACATACAAACACGCCGTGGTGATTGGCGGCGGCTTGCTCGGCCTCGAAGCGGCCAACGGCTTGATGAAACGCGGCATGAGCGTGACCGTGGTGCACGTGGGCGAATGGCTGATGGAGCGTCAGCTCGACAAAGTGGCGGGCAGCTTGTTGCAACGCTCGCTCGAAGAACGCGGCATGCAGTTCCGCATGCAGGCTCATACCCAAGAATTGCAAGCTGACAAAAAAGGACGCGTGGCGGCTGTGTTGTTCAAGGACGGCACACACGTGCCCGCCGAGTTGGTGGTGATGGCGGTGGGCATTCGCCCCAACACAGCGCTGGCCGAAAAAATGAACCTGCATTGCGAGCGCGGCATTGTGGTCAGCGATACGCTGCAAACCGTGACCGATCCTCGCATTTATGCTGTGGGCGAATGCGCGGCTCACCGTGGCATCGCCTATGGTTTAGTGGCCCCCTTGTTCGAACAAGGCAAGGTGTTGGCAAACCATTTGGCCGAGTTCGGTATTGGCCGCTACACCGGCTCGCTCACCTCGACCAAGCTCAAAGTCACTGGCATCGATTTATTCAGTGCAGGCGACTTCATGGGCAGTGACGACGGCACCACCGAAGAAATTGTGCTGAGCGACCCGCACGAGGGCGTTTACAAAAAGCTCGTCATCCGCAACGACCAATTGGTGGGCGCGTGTTTGTATGGCGACACCGTGGACGGCAGCTGGTACTTCAAGCTGCTGCGCGATGGTCGCAGCGTGGCTGACATCCGCGAGAAGCTGATGTTTGGTGAATCCAACATCGGCGATGTGGGCCATGAAGGCCACAGCAAAGCCGCCAGCATGCCTGACGATGCTGAGGTGTGCGGTTGCAATGGTGTGAAAAAAGGCGCGATTTGCAAAGCCATCAAAGACAAAGGTTTGTTCACCTTGGATGAGGTGCGCAAGCACACCAAGGCTAGCGCGTCGTGCGGCTCGTGCACGGGCTTGGTCGAACAAATTTTGATGTTCACCGCTGGCGGCGACTACTCGGCCACGCCAAAGAAAAAAGCCGTCTGCGGCTGCACCGAGCACAGCCACCAAGAAGTGCGTGACGCGATTTCGCAGAACAAGCTGTTGACCAACGATGCAGTGTTTGAATTTTTGAATTGGAAAAAACCAAGCGCAGATAACAAAGCCACAGGCTGCGCTACTTGTCGCCCTGCTATCAACTACTACCGTATGAGCAGCTGGCCCAAAGAAGCGCTGGACGACCCGCAAAGCCGCCTTATTAACGAGCGCAGCCACGCAAACATCCAAAAGGACGGCACATACAGCGTCATCCCACGCATGTGGGGCGGCGAGACCACCGCCGACGAATTGCGCCGTATTGCCGACGTGGTTGACAAGTACAAGATCCCCACCGTCAAGGTCACAGGTGGTCAACGAATTGACTTACTCGGTGTGAAGAAAGAAGACTTAGTCAATGTGTGGAAAGACATAGGCATGCCCAGCGGCCACGCCTATGCCAAAGCTTTGCGTACAGTCAAAACCTGCGTGGGCAGCGAGTGGTGCCGCATGGGCACACAAGACAGCACGCAAATGGGCAAAGATCTTGAAAAGGCCATGTGGCGTATGTACGCACCGCACAAGGTGAAGTTCGCCGTTTCGGGCTGCCCGCGCAACTGCGCAGAAGCAGGCATCAAGGACGTGGGCATCATCGGCGTAGACAGCGGCTGGGAGATGTACATCGCGGGCAACGGTGGCATCAAAACCGAAGTGGCCGAGTTCTTCGTGAAGGTCAAAACCTCCGAAGAAGTGATGGAGTACACCGGCGCCTTCATGCAGCTCTACCGCGAAGAGGGTTGGTATTTAGAGCGCACCGTGCACTACGTGAACCGCGTGGGTATGGACTACGTAAAGAAAAAAATCTTAGACGACGAAGCAGGCCGCAAAGCCTTGTGGGCGCGCTTGCAATTCACGCTCGACGGCGAACCCGACCCATGGTTTGAGTTTGACAAAGCGCAAGTCGATACGCGCCAATTTGAAGCCATCACTGTTTAAGGACACACACCATGACCGAATGGAAAGTCATTTGTAAAGTTGACGACATCCCTGTGCTGGGTGCACGCCGCGTGCAGCGCACCAAGGGTGTAGAAGTGGCGGTGTTTCGCAACGCTGAAGACAAAGTGTTTGCCTTGCTCGACCAATGCCCGCACAAGCGAGGCCCCTTGAGCCAAGGCTTGGTATTTGGCGCAACCGTGGTGTGCCCGCTGCACAACTGGCAAATTGGATTAGCCGACGGCTGTGCCCACGCCCCAGACGTTGGCTGCACCACCCGCTTTGCGGTGCGTGTAGAAAACGGGAATGTTGCTTTGGATATGAACGAGCTCAACACGCTCGCCATTGACGACGCCACTGTCGCGAACTGAAACATACCAACGGCTCGAAAGAACCCATGAAAGAAACGCGTTCATCCTGCCCCTACTGCGGTGTAGGCTGCGGCGTGATTATCGAATCAAACGCGAGCCACATCACCGGTGTGCGCGGCGACCCTGAACACCCAGCTAACTTTGGGCGCTTGTGCAGCAAGGGCGCTTCACTGCACCTCACAGCCAGCCCTGCCACGGCTGATCAATCGCGTTTGCTGCAGCCCATGCGTCGCTTGGTGCGCGGCGGCAGTTTGCAGCCAACAACGTGGGACAGTGCGCTGCAGTTTGCCAGTCAAACACTGGCCAACATCGTTCGCACACACGGTTCTGATGCGCTTGGCATTTATGTGTCGGGTCAGCTATTGACCGAAGACTATTACGTGTTCAACAAACTCGCCAAAGGTTTGCTGGGCACCAACAACATCGACACCAATTCACGCCTGTGTATGAGCAGCGCGGTAGCGGGCTACAAACTCACCCTCGGCGCAGACGCCCCACCCGCTTGCTACGACGATGTGATGCAAGCCGATTGTTTGTTCATTGCGGGCAGCAACGCAGCGTATGCGCACCCTGTTTTATTCAGACGCATCGAGGACGCACGCGCTAAGAACCCGAACCTCAAAATCATCGTGGCCGACCCGCGTCGCACCGACACCGCCAGCAGCGCCGATCTGCACTTGGCGTTGCAACCCGGCACCGACGTGACGCTGTTTCATGGCATGCTGCATGTGATGCTGGCAGAAGGCTGGTTAGACAATGCCTACATCGCCGCACACACAGAGGGCTTTGACGCGCTGCAAAATTTGGTGGCCGAATACACAGCCGCACGCGTACACGACGTGTGCGGCATCACGCCCGAACAACTGTTGCAAGCCACACGCTGGTTTGCGGGCATACCCGACAACAATAAGGCTAATACGCCCAACCCCGCGTGGCGCACGCTCAGCCTGTATTGCCAAGGCTTGAACCAATCGAGCAGTGGCACAGCCAAAAATGCTTCTCTCATCAACCTGCATTTAGCAACGGCGCAAATTGGCAAAGCAGGCGCAGGCCCCTTCTCGCTGACGGGCCAACCCAACGCCATGGGAGGCCGCGAAGTGGGTGGTTTGGCCAATCTCATTAGCGCACACCGCGACATGAGCAAGCCCGAACATCGCGCCGAAGTGTCCGCCCTGTGGGGCATTGACGATGTGCCATCTAAGCCCGGTAAAACCGCCGTAGAAATGTTTGAAGCCGCCGCTGACGGTGAAATCAAAGCGCTATGGATTGCCTGCACCAACCCAGCCCAATCCATGCCCGACCAAGCCACGGTGCGCCGTGCTTTAGAACGCGCCGAGTTTGTGGTGGTGCAAGAAGCCTTCGCCACCGCCGAAACCTGCGACTTCGCCGACCTGCTGCTACCCGCCACCACCTGGGGAGAAAAAGAAGGCACGGTCACCAACAGCGAACGCCGCATCACCCGTGTGCGTGCAGCTGTGCCAGCACCCGGACAAGCCAAACACGATTGGCAAATCGTGGTGGACTTGGCCACACGATTGGCACAAGAGCCAGGCGTGGCTCCACACAAAGACGGCCTACACATGGCCTACACATCACCTGAAGAAATTTGGGTGGAGCACCGCGAATCCACCCGTGGCCGCGACCTTGACATCACCGGCTTAAGCTACGCCCATTTAGACCAAAGCCCTGAGCAATGGCCCATGCGCGAAGGTGCCACACAAGGGCAAGCGCGTTTGTATGAAGACGGCCTATTCGCCACCGCCAATGGCCGTGCCAAATTTGCAGCCCTGCCCTATGTTCCAACCTCAGAAGTGCGTGAATCGCGCTTTCCGTTCTCGCTCAACACAGGCCGCTTGCGTGATCAGTGGCATGGCATGACGCGAACAGGCTTGGTGGGCAAACTGTTTGGCCATGTACCCGAACCCATGGTGCAACTGCACCCAGACGACATGGCGCGGCTTGGCTTTGACGAGGGCACTTTGGTGCACGTCACCAGCAAACGTGGCTCCATCGTATTGCCTGCCCAAGCCAGTGCCGACCTCGGTGCAAACCAAGCGTTCATTGCCATGCATTGGGGTGCAGCGTTTTTAAGCGGACGTGACCACCAAAACAAACCACTCGCGGGGGTGAACGCCATCACCACCTCGGCGTATTGCCCCACCTCGAAGCAGCCCGAGCTCAAGCATGCGGCAGTCAAAGTGCTCAAAGCCGAATTGCCTTGGACTTTGCTCGCCGTGGCGTGGCTGCCCGAGCAAAAAGCACAAACCATTTTGCAAAATCTGCGTGCGCGCATGGTGCAGTTTGAATTCGCCAGCTGTGTGCCGTTCAGCGATACACCCACCGAGGGCACAGCCCGTCAAGGCGTATTGATGCGTGCGGCCTGCAGCGAAGCGCCTGACATGGCGCTGCTGCATGACATCGAACAACTCTTAGGTCTCAACGGTACAGAAAGCCTGCGCTACGTCGATGCGAAACGCCGACAACTGCGCAGCATGCGTCTGCAACACAGCGACACCAATACAACCAAAGACACACAACTCAGCGCCTTTCTAATTGCGGGCGATACCTCAGCTGAAACCTGGCTGAAAGCCTTGCTGCAAACCCAAGCGTCCACCCAAGCCTACGGTCGCCGCTTGTTGATGACCGGCAACAAACCACCAGTGGCCTTGGTCGATGCGGGCAACACGGTGTGCAGCTGTGTGGGAGTGAAAGACATTGCCATTAACAACCACCTCAAAATTTACAAAGGCGACAGCGCACAACGCTTGGCCTCCTTGCAAGGTACCCTTAAGTGCGGTACCCAATGCGGTTCGTGCGTGCCTGAACTGCGCCGCATGATTCAACTCACCGAGAGCACGACATGAAAAAGCAGCAGACACACCAGCAACCCCACGTCACACTTGTAGGCGCAGGCCCAGGAGACCCTGAACTACTCACACTCAAAGCCGTCAAAGCCATTGCCGCTGCCACCGTGTTGCTCGTCGACGATTTGGTGAGTGACGCCATCGTGGCTTATGCCTCGCCCACTACACGCATCATCTATGTGGGCAAACGCGGTGGCTGCAAATCCACACCACAAGCCTTCATTGAAAAGCTGATGCTGCAAGAAGCTTTGGCAGGTGAAAACGTGGTGCGCCTAAAAGGCGGCGACCCCTTCATCTTTGGGCGTGGTGGTGAAGAGGTAGAACACCTGCAACAGCAAGGCGTGAACGTGACCGTCATCAACGGCATCACAGCAGGCCTGGCTGGCGTCACTTCGCTGGGTGTGCCATTGACACACCGCGCCCATGCTCATGGCGTGTTGTTCATCACGGGCCACGCCAAACAAGGCGCAACGGATGCGGTGGACTGGGCGGCGTTGTCGCACACCGCAGCACAAGCCAAGCTCACCTTGGTGATTTACATGGGGATGAGCGGTGCCGCACAACTGCAAGCCTCTTTGCTGTATGGGCTCAGCCCACACACGCCCGTGGCCGTGATTCAACACGTGAGCCTGTCCACACAACGCCATGTGGTGTGCACGCTCAGCGAGCTGCACAACACGGTGGTGCGCGACCAAATGGCCAGCCCTTCTGTCATTGTGGTGGGTGATGTATTGCAAGGCTTGCTGCACCTCGAACAATCCAACCAACGCTTAGTCGCTGCGGCCTAAATCTTTTCAACCAACTCAGGAACCATCATGAACCGTCTCGACGTGACCGAAAAAATCATCAGCACCAAAGTGTCCAAAGGTATCAAGTGGGAAGACGTGGCCAAAAAAGTGGGCCTCTCCAAAGAGTGGACTACGGCCGCTTGCTTGGGCCAAATGACCTTAGATGCCAAACAAGCCAAAGTGGTTGGCAAGATTTTTGGCCTCGATGCCGAAGAGCAAAAGTGGCTGCAAGTGGTGCCCTACAAAGGCTCCTTGCCCACACCTGTGCCCACCGACCCATTGATTTACCGCTGGTACGAAATCGTCAGCGTGTACGGCACCACCATCAAAGAACTCATTCACGAAGAGTTTGGCGACGGCATCATGAGCGCGATTGATTTCTCGATGGACATCGTGCGTCAACCCGACCCCAAAGGTGACCGCGTAAATGTGGTGCTGTCAGGCAAATTCTTGCCCTATAAACAATACTGAGCGTGAGCAACGACGCAGCAAAGGCTCTGTTGGCGCAAATGTGCGCTAGGGCCCATGTCGCGCCCAAACGACTGGAAGCTCCAGGACCAACGACTGATGAGTTAAATTTAATTTTCACTGCCGCAGCACAAGCGCCCGATCATGGAAACATCCAACCTTGGCGTTTTATTCTTGTACCCCAAGAAAAACGAGCAGCGCTAGGTCAGGCATTCTTGCGGGCGTTACAAGAACGAGATGCAAATGCAAGTAAAGCAGAACTGAATTTTGCGTTTGAAAAGGCATTTCGCGCACCATGTTTAATCCTTGCTGTAGTTGACCACGGCCCTACTGAACCTCAAGTGCCTGCGCATGAGCGCCAAATTGCTCTGGGGTGTGCTATTCAGAATATGCTTTTGATGGCACAAGCACTTTCAATCGGAAGCGGCATCACGAGTGGTCAAGCTATGAATTCACGTTTCGTTCGTGAAGTCTTCAGACTAACGCCTAATGAAGAAGCAATGTGCTATCTAACATTTGGTCAAGTAACGACGTATAAAAGCAAACGAAAAAGGTCTGACGTATCTGAGATAGTCTCAAGCATGGAATGAATAAGGGCTGCTAACTCTTGAACAGCCACTCAATCTGGTTCGATGACTGTTCAAGGCGTCTTACTTTTACAGATTAAAATGCTCATGTACAAAGTAAAAGTGCCCTAAAGCTCAGAAAAGTTGCGAAACGCAACTTTTGACCCAATTACACGAAATATTACACGTTAATCGAAAAATCCAATAAGCCATTGATTTATATAGGATTTTGACGAGCCTGTTTTCCTGTTAATCAGAGGTTCAGTGGTCATAAATCAGTAGCGCAATTGGGTGGATTTGCCCCAAAACACGCGGTAAGCGAAGACGGTGTAGCCAATGATGACTGGCAACACC
>CAILCI010000081.1 GCA_903832625.1 uncultured Burkholderiales bacterium
ACCAAAGCGTGCTCGAAAAAGAACGCCGAGGCGACTATCTGGGCAAAACGGTGCAAGTCATTCCCCACATCACCAACGAAATTCAAGACTTTGTGCGCCGTGGCGCAGGTGTTGGTACGCCCGACGCCGTCGATGTGGCGATTGTTGAAATTGGCGGCACCGTGGGCGATATCGAGTCGCTGCCCTTTCTCGAAGCCGCGCGACAAATGAGCTTGAAGATGGGCCCCAACAACGCGGCCTTTGTGCATTTGAGCTACGTGCCGTGGATTGCTGCGGCAGGCGAACTCAAAACCAAGCCCACCCAACACACGGCGCAAAAACTGCGCGAAATTGGGATCCAAGCCGATTGCTTGCTCTGCCGCGCAGACCGCCCTATTCCCGACGACGAACGCGCCAAAATCAGCCTGTTCTCCAATGTGGCTGAGAGTGGCGTGATCTCGATGTGGGACGTGGACACCATCTACAAAGTGCCGCGCATGTTGCAAGAGCAAGGGCTGGACAACTTGATTTGCGACAAGCTGCGCATCCAAGCCAAACCCGCCGACCTCTCGCGTTGGGACAATTTGGTGGACGAAGTGCTCAACCCCAAACGCGAGGTCGCGATTGCGATGGTGGGCAAATACGTCGATTTGTCCGACAGCTACAAATCGCTCAACGAAGCGCTGCGTCATGCGGGCATGAAAAACAATGCCCGCGTGAAAATCGAATACATCGACTCCGAAAACATCACCGCCGACACCGTCGCACAACTCGGCGCGTTTGACGCCGTGTTGGTGCCGGGCGGCTTTGGCATTCGCGGCGTCGAGGGCAAAATTGCCTCGGCAAAATTTGCCCGCGAAAACAAAGTGCCTTATTTGGGCATTTGTTTGGGCATGCAAGTCGCCACCATCGAGTACGCCCGCCACATGGCTGGCCTCAAAGACGCCAACAGCACCGAGTTTGTGCCCGACACACCCAATCCTGTCATTGCGCTCATCAACGAGTGGAAAGACGCCGACGGCAGCATTCAAAAGCGCAGCGCCAGTTCCAATTTGGGCGGCACGATGCGCTTGGGCGCTCAAAGCTCCGACGTGGCGCAAGGCACCTTGGCACATCAAATTTATGGCGACGTCGTGACCGAACGCCACCGCCACCGCTACGAGGCCAACGTCAACTACCTCGACGCCCTGCGCAAAGCAGGTTTGGTCATCTCGGCTTTGACGCAACGCGAACAACTGACCGAAATAGTGGAGTTGCCCCAATCGGTTCACCCGTGGTACATGGGCGTGCAGTTTCACCCCGAGTTCAAGTCCACGCCGTGGGACGGCCACCCGCTGTTCAATGCCTACATCAAGGCGGCGCTGGAACACCAAGCTGCTCGCACAACCCATCACGCCACAGCAAAGGCCAGCGCATGAGCATGAAACTGTGTGGCTTTGACGCAGGCCTTGAGCATCCTTTCTTCTTGATCGCAGGACCCTGCGTGGTCGAGTCCGAGCAATTGCAAATGGACACAGCCGGCACGCTCAAAGAAATCACGACGGCGCTGGGCATTCCCTTTATTTTCAAATCGAGCTACGACAAAGCCAACCGCTCCAGCGGCACGACCTTTCGCGGCCCGGGCATGGAAAAAGGGCTGGAGATTTTGGCCAAGGTCAAACGCGAGTTGAACCTCCCCATCTTGACGGATGTGCATAGCGAAGCCGAAATTGCGCAGGTTGCCCAAGTGGTGGATGTGTTGCAAACCCCCGCTTTCTTGTGCCGCCAAACCGACTTCATCCATGCCGTGGCGCGTTCGGGCAAGCCCGTGAACATCAAAAAAGGACAGTTTCTGGCGCCCCACGACATGAAAAACGTGATCGACAAAGCCCGCGCCGCTGCCCGCGAAGCGGGCTTGAACGACAACAATTTCATGGCCTGCGAACGCGGTGCAAGCTTTGGTTACAACAACTTGGTCTCTGACATGCGCAGCCTCTCGATCATGCGCGAAACCGGTGCGCCCGTGGTGTTTGATGCCACGCATTCGGTGCAATTGCCCGGCGGTCAAGGCACCAGCTCGGGCGGTCAACGCGAGATGGTGCCTGTGCTGGCGCGTGCGGCAGTGGCCGTGGGCGTGGCGGGCTTGTTCATGGAAACACACCCCAACCCGGCGGTGGCGATGAGCGATGGCCCCAATGCCGTGCCGCTCAAGCACATGAAAGCCTTGCTCGAAACCTTGCTCGACCTCGACCGCGCCACCAAAAAACACGCTTTTCTTGAAAACAATTTCGGCGTCTGAACCGCCTGACTTTTAACTTTGAAACTGGAAGACAAAACATGAGTGCAATTGTTGATATCGTAGGCCGCGAAATATTGGACAGCCGTGGCAACCCCACCGTCGAATGCGATGTGTTGCTGGAATCAGGCGTCATGGGACGCGCCGCAGTGCCTTCTGGCGCATCGACCGGCAGCCGCGAAGCCATTGAGTTGCGCGATGGCGACAAAAAACGCTATCTGGGCAAAGGCGTGTTGAAAGCGGTCGAACACATCAACACCGAAATCTCTGAAGCCGTGTTGGGTTTGGACGCTTCTGAGCAAGCGTTTTTAGACCGCACCTTGATCGACTTGGACGGCACCGACAACAAAAGCCGCTTGGGCGCGAACGCCATGTTGGCGGTCTCCATGGCTGTGGCGCGTGCTGCGGCTGAAGAATCGGGCTTGCCCCTCTACCGCTACTTTGGCGGCATGAACGCCAACCAAATGCCCGTCCCCATGATGAACGTCATCAACGGCGGCGCACACGCCAACAACAACTTGGACTTGCAAGAGTTCATGATCATCCCCATTGGCGCACCCTCTTTCCGCGAAGCCGTGCGCTACGGCGCAGAAGTGTTTCACGCGCTGAAAAAAATCATCCACGACAAAGGCATGAGCATTGCCGTGGGCGACGAAGGTGGCTTTGCCCCCAACGTCACCAACCACGAAGCGGCCATCCAAATGATTTTGGACGCCATCGCCGCAGCGGGCTACACCGCCGGTGAACAAATCGCCATTGGCTTGGACTGTGCGGCCAGCGAGTTCTACAAATACGGCAAATACCATTTGGAAGGCGAAGGCCTGCAACTCAGCGCCGAACAATGGACCGACATGCTCGCCACATGGTGCGACAAATACCCCATCATCAGCATCGAAGACGGCATGTCAGAAGGCGACTGGGATGGCTGGAAAATTTTGACCGATCGCTTGGCGAAAAAAGTGCAAATCGTGGGCGACGACTTGTTTGTCACCAACACCAAGATCTTCAAAGAAGGCATCGACAAAGGCATTGCCAACTCGATCCTCATCAAGATCAACCAAATTGGCACGTTGACCGAAACCTTTGAAGCGATTGAGATGGCCAAACGTGCCGGCTACACCGCCGTCATCAGCCACCGCTCGGGCGAAACCGAAGACTCCACGATTGCCGACATTGCGGTGGGCTTGAACGCCGGTCAAATCAAAACCGGCTCCATGAGCCGCTCAGACCGCATGGCCAAATACAACCAACTCTTGCGCATCGAAGAAGACTTGGGCGACGTGGCCATCTACCCTGGCCGCTCGGCGTTTTATAACCTGCGTTAAGGATGCCTATGCTGCGCCCACTCAACTTGGTTTTGGTCGCTTTGTTGCTGATCTTGCAAGCTCAGTTGTGGCTGGGGCGTGGCAGCATTCCCGACGTGATGCGACTGCGCCAACAGCTCGACGATCAAACCCGTCAAAACGCTGCAGCGCGGCTCGCCAATGCTCGACTTGAGGCCGAGTTGCACGACCTCAAAGACGGGCTTGAAATGGTGGAAGAGCGCGCCCGCTCAGAGGTCGGCATGGTCAAGCCGAACGAAATTTTTGTCCAAATCGCCAAGTAAATCGGCGCTGGCCACACCTTTGCGCGTGGCGGTGTTGGGCGCTGGCCGCGATGGCAACGTCAGCCATTCACAAGCCTTAGTGCTAGGCCTGTACAAAGCGGTTCAAGCGCAAGCGCAGGCATTTGACATATTTTCGATTGACCCGCTCAACACCAACAGCTTCGCACAACTCAAAACCCAAACATGGGACGCCATTTTGCTGCTCGGCTTGGAGCAAGCCAGTGCGCTAGAAGAAGCCAAAGACTTAGCAATTCGCAGCGAACTTCTGCAGCTGGGGCTGAGCTTCAACGTGGTCTACGGAGCTTTTGAAGAACGACTCAACAACGCCCTTCACACCTTGGCGCAACTCACGCCCGAGTTAACCAATGTCTTGCTCAGACCCGAGCCGCCCGTGCGCTGGAGCGGCCCCTGCGAAGTATGCAGCGACGCCGAATGCGAGCACCGCTTGTTCACCGCCCTATTGCAAAGATGAGCTGCCAGGCGCTTTTGAATCGGTAAACAAGGCCGCCGCATCGACGGCGTCAAAATGGTATTGCTTGCCGCAAAATTCGCAGCCCACTTCCACGTCGGCACGTTCGCTCAAAATGCTTTGCACTTCGTCAATGCCTAAGCTGCGAATCATTTGCCCCACGCGATCACGGTTGCAGGAGCAGGCAAAGCGCGGCGCAAGCGGCTCAAAACGCGCCAATGGCTCTTCCCAAAACAAACGGCGCAACACGGTGTCGGCATCCAAACCGAGTAACTCTTCGCGCTTTAAGCTCGCAGCCAAAATGGCGATGCGGTTGTAGTCTTCGTTGCGGCCAATTTGGTCTTCGTCGGCCTCGGTGGCACGGGCAGACAAATTGCCCTCGCCCGCCACAGGCAAGCGCTGAATCAACAAACCCGCCGCTTGGTGTTCGTCTGCGGCCAACACCAAGGTGGTGTCGAGTTGCTCGCTTTGCAACATGTAGTGCTGCAAGACATCGCTGAAGCGATGCAGTTTTTTCCCCGCATCATCAAACAAGGGCACCACGCCTTGGTAGGCTTGCTGGCCCGGCATTTTGTTTTGTGGATCCAGCGTGATGGCGCAGCGGCCTTGGTTGTTTTGATTGACCATGTCAGCCAAACCAAAATGCGCTGGTACGTCGCCCATCACCTTGGCCGTGGCGCGCACGCTCAAATCCGGCTGCACCTCCACCACCGCCAATTTGACCGGGCCGTCGCCCATGATTTGCACCACCAAGGCACCGCTGAACTTGATGTTCGATTGCATGAGCACTGCGGCCGCCGTCATCTCGCCCAGCAACTGCTGAACCGGCAGTGGATAAGCGCCCGTTTCCAAATTGCTGGCGCGGCGCTTGAGCACTTCTTGCCACGCATCGGTGAGTTGAACCAACATGCCGCGAACGGGCAAACCTTCGAATAAAAATTTGTGCAGTTGAGACATCAGCCTAGTTTCTTCAAACCCGTTTTAAAGCGACGGGCGTTTTCAATGTAATGCTTGGCGCTGGTGCGCAAGCCTTGGATTTGTTCAGGGGTGAGCTGGCGCACTACTTTGGCGGGGCTGCCCAAAATCATGGAGCCATCGGGAAACTCTTTGCCTTCGGTCACCAAGGAGCCGGCGCCCACCAAGCAGTTTTTGCCGATCTTGGCACCGTTCAACACAATTGCGCCAATGCCTATCAGCGACTCATCGCCAATCGTGCAGCCGTGCAGTTGCACCATGTGCCCGACCGTGACGTGTTTGCCAATGGTCAAGGGCAAGCCAACATCGGCGTGCAAGACGCTGCCGTCTTGGATATTGCTGCCCTCGCCCACCGTAATTTTGGTGGTGTCGCCGCGCAGCACGCTGCTAAACCACACGCTGCTGTCAGCGGCCAGTTCGACATCGCCCATGACTTGCGCGTTGTCGGCCACCCAAGCCGAATCGGCCACTTGGGGAATATGTTGATCGAGTTGGTAAACAGCCACAGTCGTCTCCTGATTTTTTTGAGTCACACCTGAATTCTTACAATTGTAGAGATGCAGCTCAGACCCCTCGCCCTTCGCGCCTTATGCCTGATCGACCCGCTCGACAAAGTCAACGCCACGCAACAGCTCTGGCGTGATCGCGACCAGTGCGAACTCAATCCCCACGCCGCAATCACGCCCGATGCAGGGCAGACCGTGCCCGGACGGCCTGCGCGCCCACGCCTCATTCCCGCCAAACAAGTCCCCACGCGCACGCCCTTCACACCCGAGGGTTTGGCCACGTTGCTGCACGCGGTCTGCCACATCGAGTTCAACGCCATCAATTTGGCGCTCGATGCCGTGTGGCGCTTTGCCGATATGCCTGAAGCGTTTTACACCGATTGGCTGCGTGTGGCCTATGAGGAATCGCAGCACTTTGATCTGCTGCACCAACACTTGCAAAGCTTGGGCTACCAGTATGGTGACTTTGACGCCCACGACGGCCTGTGGCAGATGTGCGAAAAAACCGCCTCCGACGTGCTCGCCCGCATGGCCTTGGTGCCGCGCACCTTGGAAGCACGAGGCCTAGACGCCACGCCCTTGATTCAAACCAAACTGCGCAAAGCCAACACGCCAGCGGCCTTGCGCTCGGTTGAGATTTTGGATGTGATCTTGCGCGACGAAATTGGTCACGTGGCCATTGGCAACCATTGGTACCGCTGGCTGTGCGAGCAGCGCAGCCTAGACCCAGTGCGCCTCTACGGCGAGTTGGTGCAGCGCTACGACGCGCCCAAACTCAAGCCTCCCTTCAACGATACGGCGCGTAAAAAGGCGGGGTTTACGGATGCGGAGTTGGCTTATTTGTTGGGCTAACCAAGAAATATCAAAAACTAGAAATTCACTAAAAGTAGAACATAATTCGATCAAACTTATATTCATACCTGAAAGCGAATGCATGAACTCTCCATTGCACGAATTTGCCAGCGCTTACCTAGGACATGGGCTGACAGAAATCAAGTTGAAGGATTTGCTCGCACTGCGATCGCCAGACAACTTGTTGCGCAATCTGACGACGATGTTTCCCCCGATCAGCATTGGTAGCGTAACGTTGGTCGATCAGATTGTTCTGCTGTGTCTGGACGAATTGGTGCGCCCCGACTCGATTCTTGAACTAGGCACTTTCCAAGGCTTCACAACCCACTTGCTGGCAAAGAACTCTTCAGCACGTTCGATTTATTCTGTTGATCTGCCCCCGACTGATCGGGTGTTGATAGACCAACCTGATGCCCACAAAGTATTGCAAGACGGCGACTACAACGACAATTTTTTGCGAGACATTCAAAATCGCTCAGGAGAGATTTATCTGGGTGCGCTCACCGACGCAGAAAAGCAACGAATACGCTTGATTAAGCAGGATTCCACCGAACTTGATTTCGTCAAATCTGTTGGCAATATCGAATTTGCATTCATCGATGGCGGTCATCACTACGACGTGGTGCGAAGCGATACCGAAAAAACCCTCGGCATTTTGAAACAAGGCGTGATTGTTTGGCATGACTTTGCCTCAGGTATTCATTCCGATGTCACGCGCTTTTTGCATGAACGCTCAAAGCACACAAGAATTTTCCATGTGCTGGGAAGCCTTTGTGCGTTTGAGCTGATTGGGCTTTGAGTCACACGTCGATGAGCTTACGCATTCAACACATTGTTGCGCGTGACGCGTTGAACTTTCTGACTCGACCCTCCAACTTCATAGCTTGGGGGCATCTGAGCATTCGAATTGCTGGAGAAGCTTTACTCTTTACCGCAGCCTTGTATTTTCTCGAACGCTCGATGGTGCTTTGTGTTTTGTTTTTTTATGCCTGCGCCATCTGGCACAGCTTTTGGGGTTATGCGGGGCTGGGCCATGAGCTATTTCACGCCCGCGTGTTTTCAGCGCGATGGCTCAACAAGGCTGGGTTCCACATTGCTTCTTATCTGACTTGGAACAATCCAGAATTTTTCTGTAACTCCCACAACCACCATCATCAATTCGCCTTTGCACAAGACGATGCAGAGGGATTTAGTCGTCAGAACTGGGGGTGGTTCAGCATCGTTTGTTATTTATCGGTGGATTTGCCGCTCGTTGTGCGGCGTCTTTATTACGTGGCGATCAATGCAGCGGGTTTACTGCCACGAGCCAATGGTTACATGCGTGTCGATCCAAGCATCCGAAAACAATCTCAGAAAATGCTTGTCTTTCATGTGCTGATTCAATGCGCCATCTGGTTATCACTCTCGCAATGGCAGGCCAATTTGATGTGGTTTCTCATGCCCTTTTCTGGCCAGTTTCTGAACCGTTTGCTTGCGCAATCACAACACATTGGGCTCGCAGGCTTCAAAGAGTCTGGGCCGCTTCAATACGCAAGAACGGTTCGCTTGCCCGCCATCCTTGAATTTTTATACGCAGGGATGAATTTTCACGCGGAGCATCATTTGGCGCCGGCCATTCCTTACTACAAACTCCAATTACTGCACGCGCAATTGACGGAGAAAAAACTCTTAACAAGCTCAAATGCTTATTCGTTTTTTATCCACGATATTTGGCACGAGATTCGCAACGCCCAAGCTGGCACATAAGGATTGGTTAACCCCTCGGGTGATGCTCCCCATGCAAAGCCTTCAAGCGCTCCCTGGCAATATGGGTATAGATGGTGGTGGTTGAAATATCGGCATGTCCCAACAGCATTTGCACAGCGCGCAAGTCTGCGCCGTGGTTGAGCAAATGCGTGGCAAATGCGTGGCGCAAGGTGTGGGGTGAAATGGGCACATGAATATCCGCCACCACCGCGTAGCGCTTGATCAAATGCCAAAACATTTCCCGTGTCATGGCCTCGCCCACCCGCTGGCCGCGCACGGTGATGAACAAGGCTTCGCTGTGTTTGCCTTTGAGTAGCAAAGGTCTTGCCTCGGACACATAACGTACCAGCCATTCGCGTGCCATCTGACCAAACGGCACCAAGCGCTCTTTGCTGCCTTTGCCGGTGACATGCAAAACACCGTCATTCATGCTGAGGTTGAAAACTTTCAAGCCCACCAATTCACTCACCCGCAAGCCGCTGGCGTAAATCAACTCCAGCATGGTGCGATCGCGCACGCCCAAAGGCGTGTTCACATCTGGTGCGGCCAGCAGGCTTTCTACATGGGCTTCGCTCAGGCTTTTGGGCACGCGTAAGGCTTGCCTGGCGGCTAAGAGTTTCAAGGTGGGGTCGGCGTCAATCAATCGCTCGCGCAATGCCCAGCGAAAAAAGCGCTTGAACACCGTCAAACGGCGATTGGCGCTGGTCGCCTTGGTTTGCGCATGGCGACTGGCAAAGTAGGCTTGTAAGTCAGCCTCTTGTGCGGACAAAAGCTGCCTTTCTTGCTCGAAAAGCCAAACCGCCAAGCCGTTCAAATCTCGTCGGTAGGCGGCCAAAGAATTGCCGGCCAATCCTTCTTCCAGCCACAGGGCGTCTATGAAAGTGTCAATGCACGGCGCGAGCGCAGATGCGGTTTTTCGGGCGTTCAATCGAGTGAGAGCTTTTGTTGCACAACCACCTGACGATACACCTCGAACTCGGCCTTGATTTGCGCGGCAAATTGCTCAGGCGTGTTGCCAATCACCAAAGAGCCTGTTTCCTCAATGCGGTGACGCACGGCGGGGTCTTCCAGCGCTTTGCGTACGCCTGCATTGATTTTGTCCACCATCTCTTTGGGCAAGCCTTTGGGCCCATAAATGCCGTAATAGGCCATGCGGTTCACAGGCTCCAAGCCCACTTCTTTGAAAGTTGGCACATTGGGCAAGACCGCCAAGCGCTGCGGTGCCGCCACCACGATGGGTACGAGTCGGTTGTCTTTGATGAAGGGCAAGGCAGAAGGCAAGTTATCAAAAATCATCGGCACTTGTCCGGCCACCGTGTCGTTCAAAGCCGGCCCCGCGCCGCGATACGGAATGTGCGTGACAAAAGTGCCGCTCAGGTTTTTGTACAACTCCATTTGCAAATGCCCAATGCCACCCGTGCCAGACGATGAATACGAGTATTTGCCGGGCGAACGCTTGAGCTCGGCAATGAAGGTTTTGTAGTCCTTGGCGGGAAACGTGGGATGCACCGCAATGATGTTGGGCGTGGCCGCAATGTTGATGATGGGTGAAAAATCGGTCAGCGGGTTATAGGGGATTTTCGCGTTGATGGCTGGATTGGCCGCCGTGGTTGACACCGTGGCCAAGCCCAGCGAATAGCCGTCTGGCGCAGCTTTGGCTGTGTCGTTTGCGCCCACCACGCCGCCGCCGCCTGCTTTGTTCACCACAATCACGCTTTGCCCGAGCACTTTGCCCAGCGGATCGGCAATGGTGCGGGCAATGATGTCGGTTGTACCACCGGGCGCAAACGGCACGACCAATTGAATCGGCTTGCTGGGGTAGTTCTGTGCTGAGGCTAAGCTGCCACTGAGCGCCAAGCCGCAAAACAACGCAGCACGAGATGTGAAATGAACAAACTTTACATTTTTCATAAGTATCAACCTATATTGAACCATTCAATTATGCAATCGTATACCGATTGCGACAGGCACTTGCAAAACTTCAGGTTATTCTCTGCGCGGTGAACTACGCTCAACTTCTATTCCCCGATTTCTCGCTCATTTTGTGTGGGTTTCTCGTCTGCCGCTACAGCCCGCTGGATCGCAGCGTGTGGGAGCCCGTTGAGCGACTGGTGTATTTCTTTTTGTTTCCTGTGTTGCTGTTTCATTCGATCGCACGCACACATTTGGACTGGACGGCTGCGTCCAGCCTGATTCAAGCGGGATTGCTTTTGGGCGCGGCAACGGTGGCATTGACGTATTCTCTGCCCTATGTGCCAGGGCTCAAACGCTTCATTCCGATCAAACTCCATGCTGCCTCAGCGCAAGTCGGATTTCGCTTTAACTCATTTATCGCCTTGGCACTGGCCGATCGATTGGCGGGCGCACAAGGCGTATTGCAAATCGCAATTTTGATTGGCGTGGGTGTGCCCATTTTCAACGTGGCCGCGGTTTGGCCAATGTCGCGTCATGCGCAAAAAGGTTTTTTAGGCGAGTTGGTGCGCAATCCACTCATCATTGCCACAACCAGCGGCTTGTTGGCGAATGTGCTGAATTTGCAAATCCCAATTTGGGCTGATCCAAGTTTGCAACGCATAGGCGCGGCCTCATTGGCGCTGGGGCTGATGGCGGCAGGTGCTGGCATGTCCATGGGTTCGTTGGCGCAGGCCAAAATCTTGGCCGCCTCGGTGTTGGGAATTCGCCACTTTGCCACCCCGCTCATGGCTTGGTACATCAGCCAATATGTAGGCCTGAACCCTCTGCAAACCCAAGTATTTATGGCGTTTTCTGCCCTTCCCACGGCCTCTAGCGCTTATGTGCTGGCCAGCCGCATGGGCTATGACGGTCGGTTTGTCGCCGCTTTGGTGACTTTATCCACGCTCGTGGGCATGCTCAGCCTGCCTTTTGCGTTGAGTTTGATATCTTGAGTTTCATGGCATAATTGCGTGTTTTGCGGAAAGTGCGTCGAAAAGGGTTTGACGAGGCTGCCGCAGCTGCAAAGGAAAAGAGTATGAAAGAAGGCATTCACCCCAACTACCGCGAAGTGTGCTTCGTGGACATGTCTAACGGCTTCAAGTTCGTGACCCGTTCTTGCGTTAACGCCAAAGAAACAGTCAAAATGGACGATGGCCGCGAGTTGCCCTTGTTCAAGCTGGATACCACCAGCGAATCGCACCCTTTCTACACAGGTACACAAAAATCTGTGGACAACATGGGTGGTCGCGTGGAACGTTTCCGCAACAAATACGGCAAGACCGCTGCCAAATAAGCATTGCGCTTTTTCGCACCAAAGGCAGCCCGAATTTCGGCGCTGCCTTTTTTATTTGAACCCCTTGATCCTTGAGTTTTTGTGAGCCACACCACACCCGCCATCGTTGCACAACAAGCCGTCAGACGTCTGCCGCGTTGGGCTTTGTGGCTGTTTTGTGCGGCCTTTGTGCTGCCGGGCTTTTTAGGGCGCGATTTGTGGAAAGGCAACGAGTTCACCTCGTTTGGCTACATGCTGGCTCTGGCCGAAGGCCACAGCGCTTGGTTTGACATTGCCGCTTGGGGACATGTGCCAGAGCTCGACGCGCTGCTGCCCTACTGGATAGGCGCGTGGGCGATCAAACTCGCACCCTCCTTTGTTTCATTAAGCTTGGCGGTGCGCGTTCCTTTTGCCTTATTGCTTGCGCTGACCTTGATTGCCACATGGCACGCCGCCTATTACTTGGCGCGTTCTCCCTTGGCACAACCCGTGAGTTTTGCCTTTGGTGGCGAGGCATCGCCCAAAGACTATGCCCGCACCATTGCCGACGGCACCTTACTGGCCTTGATTGCGTGCTTGGGTCTAGCGCTGCTCTCGCACGAAGCCAGCCCGATCTTGGCGCAACTGGCGTTCATGAGCTTTGCCTTTTATGGCGTGAGTGCGCTGAGTTTTCATCCCAAATACAGCTGGACTGCGCTGGTGGTGGGCTTGCTGGGCTTGTGCCTGAGCGGTGCACCCAGCTTTGCCGTCATGTTGGCGGTAGGTAGCAGCGTTTTGCTGCAGCAAGATAACCGTACCCGTTTGGGCTTGTTGGTGTTGGCCGGCGTCATCGCTGCCCTCGCCTCAGCGTTGCAGCTTTGGCAATGGCGGCTGCAAGCCTTGCTGGTCAATTGGAGCGAATGGCGCAGCATCTTGCGCTTGTTGGTGTGGTTCAACTGGCCTGTGTGGCCGCTGGCCTTGTGGACGCTGTGGACATGGCGGCGTCAATGGACATCGGTGCGCTGGAGTCGCCATGTCGCCTTGCCGTTGTGGTTTGCTTCTTTGGCCTTGGTCACATCCTTGTTTACCTCGACCGCCGATACCACCTTGTTGTTGGCGCTACCGCCTTTGGCAACTTTGGGCGCTTTTGCGCTGCCTACGCTACGTCGCAGCGTGTCAGCGCTGATTGACTGGTTCACGTTGATTTTCTTTTGCGGCTGCGCGTTCATCATTTGGGTCGTGTGGATTGCCATGCAAACGGGTTGGCCTGCGCAGCCTGCGGCAAACGTGGCCAAATTAGCACCTGGCTTTGTACCGAGTTTTACTTGGTTTGCCTTGTTGTGCGCAACGGCGGCCACTGTGTTTTGGGCATTGTTGGTACGCTGGCGCGTGGGCAAACACCGCCACGCACTTTGGAAAAGCGTGGTCTTGCCCGCCGGCGGTGCAGCCTTGTGTTGGCTGCTGTTGATGACTTTGTGGCTGCCCTTGCTTGATTTTGCCCGCAGCTACAAACCTTGGGTAGAACGCGTGCAAGCCATCATGAGTCAACACGACACTCAGACGCCCAGCTGCATGATGACCTACGGCCTCAACATGGGGCAAATGACTGCGTTTCATTACCACGGCGGCTACGCGCTAGAGCCGTTGGACGACAAATCACGTCCGCAACACGCCAGTTGCCCATGGTTGCTGATCGACTCAGATATGCGGCCAGAGCTATCCAGCGTGATTCGGCTGCATGAATGGCAACGCATCCAGACCGTGCGTCGGCCATCTGATCGCAACGAAGACGTGATACTTTACCAACGCAAAGTCCAACCATGAGTGAACGTCTCGTCATCTTGCGACACGCCAGCATGGTGTTGGTGGGGCAATTGGCGGTGATGGCGTTTAGCATCACAGACAGCATCGTGGCGGGTCGTTTTGCAGATACTGCCTTGGCGGCCTTGTCCGTGGCAGCAGCCACTTATGTGACGGTGCACATCTCGCTCATGGGGATTTTGCAGGCCTTGTTGCCCATTTGGGCGCAACTCAATGGCGCATCACGCAAGGCTGAGGTGGGTCAATCGGTACGCCAAGCTCTGTATTTGGTGGTGCTGCTCAGTGCATTGGGTATGTGGGCTTTGTTCTCACCAGATGCGCTATTGCATTGGACGCAGATTCCAAGCGCGCTTGAGTCTGATGTGCGCGCCTATTTGGCAGTTGTGGCGCTGAGTCTGCCCGCCTCGTTGTTGTTTCGTATGTACGGCACGCTCAACCAAAGTTTGGGCAAACCTCGGTTGGTGACGGGCGTGCAGGTTGCGGCTTTGGGGGTCAAAATTCCGCTCTCCATTGTGTTGGTGCTGGGCGTGCCTGGCGTGTTAGATCCGCAGGGTTTGGTCGGCTGCGCATGGGCCACATTTGTGGTGAATTACCTCATGGTCGCCATTGGCATTTGGCTCATCAAAACTCAAGACTTCTACCAACCCTATCAACTCTGGCAAGCCATAGAAGCGCCCAGCATGGCTCACCTCAAAAAGTTTCTCAGACTGGGCATTCCAAGTGGCTTGTCGATTGGGGTGGAAGTGACCTCATTCACTCTGATGTCTTTGTTCATTGCACGTCTGGGGGTTCAAGCGACCGCCAGCCACCAAATTGCCAGCAATTTGGCAACCGTGCTCTACATGGTGCCATTGGCTTTGTCGATTGCCACCAGCGCTCGGGTGAGTTTTTGGTTGGGCGCCCAAAACATTGCACAAAGCAAGCATGCTTTGAGAACTGGACTGATCTTGGTGGTGTCGGTCGCTTGCATGCTGAGCGCCTTGCTGGGCTTGACACGATTTGAAGTCGCACGCCTGTACACCGACTCGCTGCCGATCACATCGCTGGCGGCCAGCTTATTGGCTTGGGTGTGTTTCTACCACTTGGCCGATGCGGTGCAGGTGTTCAGCGTTTTTACCTTGCGCAGTTTTGGCATCACGGTATGGCCCTTGGTAACTTATGCCTTGTGCTTGTGGGGCGTGGGATTGGCGGGTGGCTACACCATTGCCTACAGCGCTCAGGCGCATGACTGGGCAAATTGGCTAGGAGAGAACTCGCCGATTGCATTTTGGCAAGCTGCGAGTGTGGCACTTTGGCTGTCTGCCATGATTTTGAGTTTCACTTTGTGGCGTGCACTCACGCAAGTCAAGACAAGCTGAAGCGATCTAACGCAAACACCAAAGAGAAGCTTGAGCCTTTTCCCAATGTGCTTTGTATGTTGAGACTCGCTCCGTGACGTTGCGCCACATGTTTGACAATTGCCAAACCCAAACCTGTCCCTCCCGAATCGCGCGAACGGCTTTTGTCAATGCGGTAAAAACGTTCGGTCAAGCGCGCAATATGCTCTGAAGCAATGCCTGGGCCGGTGTCAGAGACTTTCAAACAAAGTTTATCGTCTGCGCTCAACGATGCGCGCACCTCAATTCGCCCTCCAGCAGGCGTGTAACGCACCGCGTTACTCACCAAGTTAGAGAGTGCACTTTGCAACTCACGCGGCTCCCCCAGCAACTTGGCATGTTGCAAGGCTTCGTCCCAACTCACGGAAAAAATTTGTGGCGATTGATTCGCATACAAAACGGCGGACAGCGCTTGCGCTTCGTCCTGACACACGCGTACCAATTGTTCGACCAGCACCGAGTTGTGAAAACCTGGGCTAGGACTGCCCTCAAGCCGCGAGAGAGTGAGCAAATCTTCGACCAAGCTTTGCATGCGGTGCGCTTGGGTCGACATCAACGCCAAGTAACGGCTTTGATCAGCGGGTTCGAGCGGTAAGTTTTGCAGGGTTTCGACAAAGCCAGAGAGCACCGTCAAAGGCGTGCGAATTTCATGCGAAACATTGGCCACAAAATCACGTCGCATTGCCTCAGCTTGCTCCAGAGCCGTGACGTCGCGGGTGAGCAACAGCTGCTTGCCCTCGCCATACGGATGGCGTTGAACAGAAATGCGCACTGGATGACCTTCACGATCAGAGCGCCCAGACATGACCACCGGATGCGACACATCCAAGGAGCTCATGTAGCCGGTGAAGATGGGGTCGCGCATCAAATTACCAATGCGTTGTTTGATATCGCGCAAGGGGTCGATGCCTAATTGCTCGGCCGCAGTTTGATTGCACCACTCAATCTGCGCTTGGTCATCCAACAAAATCACACCGTTGGGTGAGGCTTGTATAGCCTGCAAAAAATCAGTCAAACGCTGGTCGCTGGCGGCGAGCTGACGCTGTCTGTCACGCAACAACCGTCTGACCCTATCGGCCACTTCACCCCATAAACCAAAGGTCTGGGGCGCGGAGCCTAAATCGCCCTGACGCAACCAAGAGATGACTCGCAATGCTTTGAAAGTGTCCCAAATCCACCCCATCAGGATGGAAATCAAGGTACCAATCAGCAAATAAATACCCAACGTGGACGCGTGGTGTTGCTCGGCCCAATAAAAGCCCAACAACGCACCCACACACGCCAGCAAAATGAAGCTTAAAAATCGCAGAAACACACAGATCCCAGCGGTTATCAGGAATTAACCGTAATCCGATATCCTACGCCACGAACCGTCTCAACCATATGCCCTGCATCTCCCATCGCTTCACGCAGGCGTTTGACGTGAACATCGACAGTACGCTCCTCAATGAACACATGATCGCCCCAGACACGATCTAACAACTGGCTGCGGCTGTGCACACGCTCAGCGTGGTGCATCAAATAATTCAGCAATTTGAACTCGGTCGGCCCGAGCTTGATGGCTTGGTCTTTGTAATACACCCGATGGGTGGAGCCGTCGAGCTGCAACTCACCCAGTTTGACCACATCACTGGCTTGTTCGGGTGCTCTGCGACGCATCACAGCGCGAATACGTGCCAGCAACTCTTGGGTAGAGAACGGCTTGGTGATGTAATCGTCCGCGCCGGCATCCAAACCGGCCACTTTATCGGGCTCATCGCCACGCGCGGTGAGCATCAAAATGGGCGTGGTTTTGGTACGCGGATCAGCACGCCAGCGGCGCGCCAATGCCAAGCCACTCAAGCCCGGCAGCATCCAGTCAAGCAATATGACATCAGGCAAGACTTGGTCAATTTCTCTTTGAGCCGCATCACCATCGGAAGCTAAAACCGCCAACATGCCTTGGTGGCGAAGATTGACTGCGATCAACTCAGCAATTGCGGCTTCGTCCTCGACCACAAGAATGCGGGGCATTTTCATCGGTACAAAACCCTTAGCTCAACGATGATTCAACATCAGCCAATGGCGTGTGGCGCACGTCCTCACCTTTGACCACGTAGATGATGAATTCAGCAATGTTTTTGGCGTGATCGCCGATGCGCTCAATCGCTTTGGCAACAAACAGCAAATCAAGGCTGGCTGAGATGGTGCGCGGATCTTCCATCATGTAAGTGATGAGTTTGCGCACAAAGCCATCAAACTCTTGGTCAATCTGATCGTCTTCTCGCAAAATGCTGACTGCAGTTGGCACATCCAAACGGGCAAATGCGTCCAAAGCCTTACGCAACAAACCCGAGGCCAAATCAGCACTCACGCGCAAATCTGAGGACGGTAAAGAACGCGGTGAACCCGCGTCAATGATGGAGTTGACCATGCGTGCAATTTTGGCGGCTTCATCACCCACGCGCTCCAAATTGGCAGTGGTTTTGGACATGGCCATGAGAAGACGCAAATCGCGCGCCGTGGGTTGGCGACGGCCAATGATCGAAGAAACGTCACGGTCAATTTCCACCTCAAATGCATTGACGCGATTTTCAACTTGCAAAACCGTTTGTGCAGCTTCGGCATTGAAATGGGACAGGGCATACACCGCTTGTCGAATTTGGGACTCCACCAAGCCCCCCATTTCCATGACGCGCGAGGACAGGTTGTTCAAGTCGGCGTCAAATTGTGAAGATAAATGTTTATCAGGCATGGTTCGTCTCTTGATGTGAATTAACCGAATCGACCGGTGATGTAGTCTTCTGTCTCTTGGCGCTTAGGTTTGAAGAAGATCTGTTCGGTTTGACCAAACTCCACCAAATCACCCAAGTACATGTAAGCCGTGTTGTCGCTGCATCGCGCAGCTTGCTGCATGTTGTGCGTGACGATGACCACGGTGTAATCTTGTTTGAGCTCGATGATCAACTCTTCCACCTTGGCGGTCGAGATGGGATCCAGCGCCGAGCATGGCTCGTCGAGCAACAACACCTCCGGTTTGATGGCAATGCCACGCGCAATGCACAGACGTTGCTGCTGACCACCGGACAAACCCGAGCCGCTTTGGTTGAGTTTGTCTTTGACTTCGGTCCACAAAGCCGCCTTGCGCAACGCCCATTCCACGCGCTCGTCCATGTCGCTGGCGTTGAGGTTTTCAAACAGCTTCACGCCAAAGGCAATGTTGTCGTAAATTGACATGGGAAACGGCGTGGGTTTTTGGAAAACCATGCCCACCTTAGCGCGAATCAAGGCCACGTCTTGTTTGGAGGTGAGCAAGTTTTCACCATCTAATTCGATAGCGCCTTCGGCGCGTTGCTCGGGATAGAGTTCGAACATACGGTTGAAGGTGCGCAACAAAGTCGACTTGCCGCAGCCTGAGGGGCCAATGAAGGCAGTCACTTGTTTTTCTGGAATTTCAAGATTGATGTTCTTGAGTGCGTGAAATTTGCCGTAGTAAAAATTCAAGTCTTTGACTTTGATTTTGGCTTGTGTCGCAACTGCGGTGTCCATGATATGCCTTCAAAAATTAGTCTTTTTGACGCGTCAAATAACGCGCAAGGATGTTGAGTCCGAGAACTGCAACGGTGATTAAAAACACCCCCGCCCATGCGAGTTCTTGCCAGTTTTGGTAAGGACTCATGGCGAATTTAAAGATCGTCACCGGCAGGCTGGCCATCGGATCAGACATATTGGTCGTCCAGAATTGGTTGCTCAGGGCGGTGAACAACAACGGCGCTGTCTCGCCCGAAATACGTGCTACGGCCAGCAACACCCCAGTGACCACGCCTGCGCGCGCAGCTCGCAAGGTAATGCTGATGATGACTTTCCACTTGGGGGCACCCAAGGCATAAGCTGCCTCACGCAGCCCAGCAGGCACAAGCTGGAGCATGTTCTCAGTGGTACGAATCACCACTGGGATCACAATCAAAGCCAAAGCCACAACACCTGCCCAAGCCGAGAAGGACTTGAACCGAGCCACCACCAAGGTGTAGACAAACAAGCCAATCACAATCGAGGGCGCAGACAACAAAATGTCGTTCACAAAGCGTGTGATGCTCGCCAACAAGCTTTTAGGCGAGTACTCCGCCAAATAAATGCCTGCCATGATGCCAATCGGTGTACCGACAAAAGTAGCCAAGCCCACCATCAACACCGAACCCAAAATCGCATTGGCCAAACCACCTTCGTCATTGGGTGCGGGAGTCGATTGCGTTAAAGCGACCCAAGTCAAGCCCGAAATGCCCAAGTGCAAGGTTTCAAACAAAATCCAGACCAGCCAGACCAAACCAAACACCATCGCCGCCATCGACATAATCAACGCAAATTGGTTGACGCGACGACGTGACTCAAACTTTGCTAAACGTGTGTCTTTCATGATTTTGTTCCTTCACTGCGTTTCATGCGAGCGAGCAAAAGTTTGGAGAAACTCAGCACCACAAAGGTGATGAAGAACAAAATCAAACCCAGATAAATCAACGAAGCTTGGTGCAAGCCTTCGCCCGCTTCTGCAAATTCATTGGCCAAGGCAGACGTGATGCTGTTGGCCGCTTCAAACACACTCAAGGAGTTGAGTTGGTTCATGTTGCCAATCACAAAAGTAACGGCCATGGTCTCGCCCAAAGCGCGACCCAATCCCAACATAATGCCGCCCACCACACCCGCTTTGGTGTAGGGCAAAACGACTTTAGAAACCACTTCCCAAGTCGTCGAGCCCAAGCCATAAGCGGACTCTTTGAGCAACGGCGGCGTGACCTCAAACACATCCCTCATCACAGATGCGATAAAGGGGATGATCATGATCGCCAAAATAATGCCTGCTGACAAAATACCAATGCCCACTGGTGGACCGGACACCATCGCCCCCAAATAAGGCACGCCAGTCAACAGTTTTTGCAAAGGCATTTGCACATAAGTCGACAAAATAGGGCCAAACACCAGCAAGCCCCACATGCCGTAAACAATAGAGGGAATGGCCGCCAACAACTCAATGGCAGTGCCCAATGGACGCTTGAGCCAAGCTGGCGACAACTCCGTCAAAAACACTGCAATGCCAAAACTCACGGGCACTGCAATCAACAAAGCGATGAACGAGGTGGTCAAGGTGCCGTAAATCATCACCAAGCCACCGTAGTCGTTCTTGACCGGGTCCCACACGGTGCGGGTCAAAAAGCCCAAACCGTATTCATGTATGGCAGGCCAAGCGCCATACACCAAGGACAGCAAAATTCCAAACAACAACGCAAGCGTCAAACACGCCGCAGCCAATGCTGCCCATCCAAACAGGCGGTCAATGAACGCGCCTAACTTCATATTGACGGGAGCGGGAGGCTGTGACATGGTTTGGTTCAAACGTGTGAGGTTAGATTCATCCAACAAAGAGCTAGCATGGCTCGACAAACTGTGGCTTGACATGGTCTAGCACTTCATCTGGTTGAATGTTGAAAAATCAGAAGGCGATCGATTTACCAGCGCCGTCTTTGATCTGACCCCAAGACTTGCGGATCACATCTTTGACTTTGTCGGGCATGGGCACGTAGTCGAGATCATCGGCGATCTTGTCGCCGTTCTTGTAAGCCCAATCAAAGAACTTGAGTGCAGCAGCGCCGTTTTCAGGCTTGTCTTGCACTTTGTGCATCAAGATGAAGGTTGCACCAGTGATAGGCCAAGAATCTTTACCCGCTTGATTGGTCAAGACTTGGTAGAAGCTTTTTGTCCAGTCAGCGCCAGCAGCGGCGGCTTTGAAGGCTGTATCGTCAGGCGACACAAATGTGCCAGCAGAGTTTTTCAACTGCGCATAGACCATTTTGTTTTGCTTGACGTAGGCGTATTCGACATAGCCAATTGAATTGGGCAAACGGGTCACGAAAGCGGCCACGCCTTCGTTGCCTTTACCACCAGCGCCTGTGGGCCAGTTCACTGCTGTGCCGTCACCGACTTTTTCTTTCCATTCAGCGTTGACTTTGCTCAGATAGTTGGTGAACAAAAAGGTGGTACCAGAACCGTCCGAACGGCGAACCACAGAAATGGCGTCGTCTGGAAATTTGATGCTGGGGTTCAAGGCCTTGACCGCTGGGTCAGTCCATTTGGTGATTTTGCCCAAATAGATGTCGGCAATGATTTCACCCGTCAATTTGAGCTGACCGGGAGCCACGCCAGCGATGTTCACCACAGGCACCACACCACCGATGACGGTGGGGAATTGCATTTGGTTTTTCTGAGCCAACTCTTCGTCTTTGAGGGGCATGTCCGAAGCACCGAAGTCCACGGTTTTGGCATCAATTTGCTTGATACCAGCACCAGAACCCACCGATTGGTAGTTCACTTTATGGCCGGTGGCTTTGTTGTAGTCTGCAGCCCATTTGCTGTAGATGGGAGCTGGGAAACTGGCGCCGGCCCCAGTAATGTCTTGTGCAGACACGCTGTGAGCGGCCAACAAGCCAAGTGTCAAGGCGCTGACGCTCAACAAAGAGTGGATCGATACTTTTTTCATGCAATATCCTTTAGGAAACAGGAATGCTCACTGTATTAAAGGTATGTGACAAGATCGTGACACTCGATCTTTTTTGGATATTAAATCCTAAAGTTTGAGTGTTGCAGCAATTTTTTCAGCAGATTGTTGTGCGACTTCGAGCAATTGCGCCTCCACCATCACCCGAACCAAGGGCTCTGTGCCGCTGGCCCGAATCAACACCCTGCCCGTAGCCCCCAATGCGGCCTCAACGTCTTGAATCGCTTTTTTGAGCGCTGGATTGGCCTGCCAGTCCACCCCAGGCTGCAAGCGCACATTGATGAGCACTTGCGGGAACAACACCACCTCGCGCAAGAGTTCGGCCATGGTTTTGCCACTGCGCACGCAGGCTTGCAGCACTTGCAAAGCGCTGATGAGACCGTCGCCCGTGGTGTGCTTGTCCAACGCCAGCAAATGGCCGGAGCCCTCGCCGCCCAAAATCCAGCTGTGCTGTTCCAGCAGTTCGAGCACATAACGGTCGCCCACTTTGGCACGGACGAATTGAACACCACGTTTTTCCAACGCGACTTGCACCGCCATATTGGTCATCAAAGTACCAACCACACCCGGTACAACTTCGTCGTTGCCCAAGCGCTCGTCGGCCATGAGGTAGAGCAACTCGTCGCCATTGAACAAACGGCCTTGCGCATCGACCATTTGGAGACGATCAGCGTCGCCGTCCAAGGCCACGCCAAAGTCGGCTTGGTGCTCTTTGACGGCTTGCACCAAGGCCTCAGGATGGGTCGCCCCCACTTTGTGGTTGATGTTGAGACCGTCGGGTGAGCAGCCAATCGCCACCACTTCCGCGCCCAGCTCGTGAAAGACTTTGGGCGCAATGTGATAGGCCGCGCCATGCGCAGCGTCCACCACAATTTTGACGCCCTTCAAGGTCAAGTCATTGGAGAAAGTGCTTTTGCAAAACTCGATGTAGCGGCCTGCGGCATCGTCCAAACGGCGGGTTTTGCCGAGACTGGCTGAATCGACCCACACGGGTGCGTCGTCCAAAGCGGCTTCAACGGCTTGCTCCCACACATCGCTGAGCTTGGTGCCTTGGGCACTGAAAAACTTGATGCCATTGTCGGCAAACGGGTTGTGGCTGGCACTGATGACCACGCCTAAACTGGCGCGCTGCGCCCGCGTCAAATACGCCACGCCCGGCGTGGGCAAAGGCCCGAGCAAAACCACATGCACGCCCGCCGAGTTAAAACCCGACTCCAAGGCCGACTCCAACATATAGCCCGAAATGCGTGTGTCTTTGCCAATCAACACCGTGGGATGGGCGTCCGTTTGCTTCAAAACCCGGCCAACTGCGTGCGCCAAGCGCAACACAAAGTCAGGCGTGATGGGGGCTTGTCCCACGGTGCCACGAATGCCGTCTGTGCCGAAATATTTGCGTGTCATGTTGTTTTGTTTTTCAAATGCAAAGATTGATTGTCACCAATTTTTAAAGAGCCCCTCAACAGGCTTTGCACGGAAAGCTGAGCTGAGTTTTGCGTGGGTTGTCGAGTTCCGTTTTCATTTATTTTTGACCGTGCATGGCCCGCCAAACTTGCAGCGCTTGCGCCGTCTCTTTGACATCATGCACCCGCACCACGCGAGCGCCCCGCTCCAGCGCCAGCAAGGCCGCGGCCACACTCGGAATCAGGCGCTCATGGACTGCCAAGCCAGTGACTGCACCCAAGGAGGACTTGCGCGACCAGCCAGCCAATAAGGTAAAGCCAAGATCGACGATGTCTTGTTGATGCGCCAGTAACTCAAAGTTTTGTGCCACAGTTTTGCCAAAGCCGTAGCCTGGATCAATGCAAATACGTTCGCTGCGCACACCTGATTCTTGAAGCCGAGCCGTTTCTTGCAACAAAAAAGTTTGAATTTGCTCAAGCACATCGCCCTGCATGGGCGTGATCTGCATGGTGCTTGGCTCGCCGTGCATGTGCATCAGGCACAGGCCGCAGTTGGGATGCGCAGCGACAGCTTGCAAAGCCCCCGCTTGGCGAAAGCCCCAAATGTCGTTGATGATGTCTGCGCCTGCATCCAGCGCCGCTTGCATGACTTGGGGCTTGTAGGTGTCAACCGAAATCGCCACGCCCAAACTCACCGCGCCTTGGATCACGGGCAGCAAGCGCGCCAATTCGGCCTCCAAGGGCAAGGGCGTGGCGCCGGGTCGGGTCGATTCTGCGCCCAAGTCCAAAATGCTTGCGCCTTCTTTGACCAACTGCTCGCAATGCGCCAATGCTTTAGCGGTGGTGTCATGCTGACCACCATCCGAGAAAGAGTCTGGCGTGACATTGACAATGCCCATGATTTGGGGACGTTCTAAGTCAATTTGAAAACGTGTGGTTTGCCAAAACATAAAAGACCATCTTGGATAAAAAAACGGGGCTAAGGCCCCGTTTTAAAACATATTGATTGGATTGAGCCAACTGCTTAAAAGCTGTTCATCGGTCAGCAGGCATCCGCTCAAGGCGTTCAAGCCTCATGCCGCTGAGGGCGATGGGTCGGCTTGAACCGCAGGTGGCGTGCCACCGCTGTCGCCGCCCGAGGGTGGAATGCGTGGTGTCCAGTCTTTGGGTGGACGGGGTGCGCGACCCGCCATGATGTCGTCGAGTTGCTCGGTGTCAATGGTTTCCCATTCGAGCAGCGCTTTGGCCATGGCGTGCATTTTGTCGGCATTTTGCTCAATCAGACGACGCGCCAAGTTGTATTGCCCATCGATGATGCTGCGCACTTCCATGTCCACCTTTTGCATGGTGGCCTCAGACATATTCGTGGTTTTGGTGACGGAGCGACCCAAGAAGACTTCGCCTTCGTTTTCGGCGTACACCATAGGACCCAAGGCCTCGGTCATGCCGTAACGCATCACCATGTCGCGGGCGATGGAGGTGGCGCGTTCAAAGTCGTTGCTCGCACCCGTGGTCATTTGGTTCATGAACACTTCTTCGGCAATACGGCCACCAAACAACATGCTGATTTGGTTGAGCATGTATTCGCGGTCGTAGCTGTAGCGGTCTTTTTCAGGCAGGCTCATGGTCACGCCCAGAGCGCGACCACGCGGAATGATGGTGACTTTATGCACTGGATCGCACTTGGGCAGGAGCTTGCCAATGAGCGCGTGACCCGACTCGTGATAGGCCGTGTTGCGGCGCTCTTCTTCGGGCATGACCATGCTCTTGCGCTCGGGGCCCATCAAGATTTTGTCTTTGGCTTTTTCAAAGTCCACCATCTCAACCACACGCGCATTGCGGCGTGCAGCCATCAAGGCGGCTTCGTTGCACAGGTTGGCCAAATCGGCACCACTCATGCCGGGTGTGCCACGGGCGATGACGCCGGGGTTGACGTCTTGCCCCACAGGCACTTTGCGCATGTGGACATTCAAAATTTGCTCGCGGCCACGGATGTCGGGCAGCGTGACATAGACCTGACGGTCGAAGCGGCCAGGGCGCAACAAGGCGGCATCCAAAATGTCAGGACGGTTGGTGGCAGCGACCACGATCACGCCCAAATTGGTTTCAAAGCCGTCCATCTCGACCAGCATTTGGTTCAAGGTTTGTTCGCGCTCGTCGTTGCCGCCGCCCAAGCCTGCGCCACGTTGGCGACCCACGGCGTCAATCTCGTCGATGAAGATGATGCAAGGCGCATTCTTTTTGGCGTTCTCAAACATGTCGCGTACGCGGGCTGCGCCCACGCCGACAAACATTTCCACAAAGTCTGAACCCGAGATGCTGAAAAAAGGCACCTTGGCTTCGCCTGCAATGCTTTTGGCGAGCAAGGTTTTACCTGTGCCGGGAGGCCCCACCAACAGCAAACCTCGCGGAATACGACCGCCGAGTTTTTGGAATTTTTGTGGATCTTTGAGGAAGTCCACCACCTCTTTGACTTCTTCTTTGGCTTCGTCGCAACCGGCCACATCCGCGAAGGTCACGGTGTTGTTGTTGTCGTCCAGCATGCGTGCTTTGCTTTTGCCAAAGCTGAATGCACCGCCTTTGCCGCCGCCTTGCATTTGACGCATGAAATATACCCACACACCGATGAGCAACAGCATGGGACCCCAGCTGACCAACAAGGTCATGAGCAAGGAGCCTTCTTCACGGGGTTTGACATCGAACTTCACACCATTGGCAATCAAGTCGCCCACCAAGCCGCGATCCAAATAAGTGGCGGTGGTGCGAATTTTGCGCTCATCGTTGGTAACGGCAACAATTTCAGTGCCGCCCTGACCTTCTTGAATGGTGGCGGTCTTGATGCGCTTGCCTTTGACCTCATCCAAAAAGTCTGAATAGCCCATGTAGCCAGAGCTGGCGCTGGGACGGGTGTCGAACTGTTTGAAAACCGTGAACAACACGAGTGCGATCACCAGCCAAACGGCAACTTTTGAGAACCATTGATTGTTCAATGTGGGCTCCAGGAGAAAAAAGAGTAGGAGATATCGTAGATGGGCTTGATTTTAGGCGTTTCAAGCCCTAAAAACCGTGATTTCTTGGAATCAACACACGAAACAGCGGGACTTTGTGCTCACAGCGCCTTCAAGCCAATACCCACCAAAAAGGTTTCACTTGACTTGTCACGACTGGCTTTGGGCTTGATGGGTTTAACCACTTTGAATACTTCTTTGAACAAGAGCACCAATTGGCTGTACCCACTACCGTGAAACAATTTGACCACCAAAGCACCGTCGGGTTTGAGATGGTTTTGGGCGAAATCAACGGCAAGCTCCACCAAATGCGCGATTCTGGCTGCGTCTGCTGATTCGATGCCCGACAAATTGGGCGCCATGTCAGACACCACCACGTCAACCGCACGGCCTGCCACTGCGTCGTTCAACTGTGCCAACACAGCGTCTTCACGGAAATCTCCGAGAATGAAGTTGACGCCTTCGACGGGCTCCATCGGCAAAATATCGAGCGCGATGATGGTGCCGTTGAGCTCACCCACCGCTGCGCCTGTGGGCGACATACGACGGCGCACGTATTGGCTCCACGCGCCGGGCGTGGAGCCGAGATCGACCACCACATCGCCGGGATGAATCAGGTCGAGTTGCTCGTCAATTTCTTTGAGTTTGTAAGCTGCGCGGGCGCGGTAGCCCTCTTTTTTTGCCAGCTTGACGTAGGTGTCGTTCACATGGTCGTTTAACCATGATTTATTGACTTTTTTACTTTGAGTTTTAACTTTCAATCTGTGTCCTCACACGAGAGGGGATAATACCCCCATGTCCGCAATACAACTTACCCCCGCGCAACGCAAGGCTCACCGCTCCGAAGCGCATCATTTGAATCCGGTCGTCATGATCGGCAACGATGGCCTCACGCCCGGCGTGATCAAAGAAACTGAGTTCGCACTCAACGCCCACGGCTTGATCAAAATTCGCGTCTTGGGCGACGACCGCACAGCCCGCGAAGCCATGTTCCAAGCCTTGGCCGATCAACTCAACGCTGCGCCCATTCAACACATTGGCAAGCTGCTGGTGCTGTGGCGTCCAATTCCTGAAAAAGAAAAAATCGTGGACGAAGACCGTATGCCCGGTCCACGCGATGTCAAAGTGCTCAAATACAGCTCTCGTGGCGGCCAGCGCCCCGAAGTCAAAACACTGCGCGTCTTGGGCAACCAACGACTCACCTCAGGCGGTCAAGTCAAACGTGCCAAACCTAAAAAAGTGTCGGTCAAAAAACGCCGACTGGGTTGATCGACAACCCTCAACTTCAGCCTAAGCGGCTGAGGTTGGCGCTTGCTCTGTTTGACTTTGCTCCGCAGCGAGCAGGGTTGGTGAATGCACAGACAATTGCCACAGCATCTTGCCCGCACAAGCCCACTGAACGACGTAAAACACCGATCCCAAGTTGTGCCACATGGCCATGTTGTCACGCGCCAAGATGTGGGGTTTGACCGCCACTTCTAACAGCAAAGCCACAAGCATGCCTGCAATTGTCCAAAGTGAGGGGCTGCGCAGCGCGTCTTGGTGTTGACGCCTTGCGGCCAACAACATCAGCAATCCGCACACCAAGGCCACCCAAGTTTGTGCAGTGAACAAATGCGCCGCCATTTGCCCAGCCACGGCGGGGGTGTCTAAGTGCAAGAACATCAACGGGACGACCCAAAAGCCCACCGCAGACGCACTGCCCCACCACAGGGCTGCAGCAAAAACTTGCAGTCGAAACATACCCGCTTATTGGTAGGTGACAGCCACGATTTCGTAGCGCTTGACGCCACCGGGCGCTTGCACTTCGGCCACATCACCCTCTTCTTTGCCAATCAAGGCGCGGGCAATCGGGCTGCTGATGTTGATGAGTCCTAGTTTCAAATCGGCTTCGTCCTCACCCACGATTTGATAGGTGACGGCGTCTCCCGAGGCCTCGTCTTCGAGTTCGACGGTTGCGCCAAACACGACGCGACCGCCGGCGTCCACTGCTGCTGGATCAATCACTTGCGCGGCGGAGAGTTTGCCTTCGATTTCTTGAATTCGACCTTCGATGAAACCTTGACGGTCTTTGGCTGCGTCGTACTCGGCGTTTTCGCTCAAATCACCTTGCGCACGGGCTTCAGAGATGGCATTGATGACCGAGGGACGGTCCACGGTTTTGAGGCGATGCAACTCAGCTTTGAGCTTTTCTGCACCGCGTTTGGTGATGGGTATCGTGGCCATAGTTGTCTGTCTTTCTAATTCAAACCAATTGCGCGTGCATTTCTTGCACCGAAATCACGCCCAAGTTGTCCATGTGTTTCATGCCTTGCACGGCCGCTTCTGCGCCTGCAATGGTGGTGAAGGTGGTGACACGGTTGAGCAAAGCCGAGGTGCGGATGTGGCGCGAATCGGCAATCGCATTGCGACGCTCTTCCACGGTGTTGATGACCAAAATCACTTCGTTGTTTTTGATCATGTCCACAATGTGCGGGCGGCCTTCGGTGACTTTGTTGACCGTCTCACACGCCACGCCTGCTTGCGCAATGGCCAGCGCCGTGCCTTTGGTTGCAATCAGCGCAAAGCCCATGGCTGCGAGTTCTCGTGCAACCTCAATGGCGCGCGCTTTGTCATTGTTTTTGACCGAAATAAACACTTTGCCCGTGGATGAGCCGTCTTCTTTGCGGGGACGTGGCAACTTGGTGCCTGCGCCCATCTGGCTCTTCACAAACGCCTCGCCAAAGGTTTTGCCCACGCCCATGACTTCGCCAGTGGATTTCATCTCGGGGCCAAGAATCGTGTCCACGCCGGGGAATTTCACAAACGGGAACACCGCCTCTTTGACGCTGAAATAAGGCGGTGTCACTTCTTGCGTGATGCCTTGCGAAGCCAGGGTTTGTCCAGCCATGCAGCGTGCAGCCACTTTGGCCAATTGCACGCCTGTGGCTTTGGAGACAAAGGGCACGGTGCGCGAAGCGCGGGGGTTGACTTCGAGCACGTAAATTACGTCTTTGCCGTCCACGTTTTGAATGGCAAATTGCACGTTCATCAAGCCCACCACATTCAAAGCACCTGCCATTGCGGCTGATTGGCGTTTGAGCTCGTTGACGGTTTCAGCCGACAAGGAATAAGGTGGAATTGAACAAGCGGAGTCACCGCTGTGCACGCCGGCTTGCTCAATGTGTTCCATCACGCCACCGATGAAGGTTTTGCCTTCGGGGTCGCGCAGACAGTCCACATCGCATTCAATCGCGTCGTTCAAGAAACGGTCGAGCAACACGGGCGAGTCGTTGGAGACTTTGACGGCTTCGCGCATGTAACGCTCCAAGTCGCGTTGCTCATGCACGATTTCCATGGCGCGGCCACCCAGCACATAACTGGGGCGCACCACCAATGGGTAGCCCAAGGCAGCGGCTTTTTCCAAAGCTTCTGGCTCGGTGCGTGCGGTTGCGTTAGGCGGTTGACGCAGGCCGAGTTCTTGCAAGAGTTTTTGGAAACGCTCGCGGTCTTCGGCGGCGTCGATCATGTCGGGGCTGGTCCCAATGATGGGCACGCCAGCGGCTTCTAAGCCCAACGCCAATTTCAAAGGCGTTTGACCGCCGTATTGAACGATCACGCCGGTGGGTTTTTCTTTGTCCACAATTTCGAGCACGTCTTCCAACGTGAGCGGCTCGAAGTACAGACGGTCGGAGGTGTCGTAGTCGGTCGAAACGGTTTCGGGGTTGCAGTTGACCATGATGGTCTCGTAGCCGTCTTCGCGCATGGCCAAGGCGGCGTGGACGCAGCAATAGTCAAACTCAATGCCTTGTCCAATGCGGTTGGGCCCGCCACCGAGCACCATGATTTTTTTGTTGTTCGTGGGTTCGGCTTCGCACTCGGCTTCGTAGCTCGAATACATGTAAGCGGTGTTGGTGGAGAACTCGGCGGCGCAGGTATCGACCCGTTTGTAGACGGGACGAATGTTCAAGGCATGGCGTTTGGCGCGCACCACTTGTTCGGTGGTTTTCAAAAGCTTGGCCAAGCGGCGGTCGGAAAAGCCTTTCTTCTTCAAAGCGCGCAGTTCATCGGCGCTCAGGGCGTCGAGGCTGGTGGTTTCGAGTTCGAGCTCGATCTTGACGATCTCTTCGATTTGCACCAAAAACCACGGATCAATTTTGGTCAAGCCAAACACTTCGTCCACGCTCATGCCGAGAGCAAACGCGTCGCCTACATACCAAATGCGCTCGGGACCAGGTTCGCCCAATTCTTTTTCAAGCACTTCGCGGTCTTGGGTTTTTTCGTTCATGCCGTCCACGCCCACTTCCAAACCGCGTAGCGCTTTTTGGAAAGACTCTTGGAAGGTACGACCCATGGCCATCACCTCGCCCACCGATTTCATTTGGGTGGTCAAGCGGCTGTCGGCCGTGGGGAATTTTTCAAACGCAAAGCGTGGAATTTTGGTGACCACGTAATCGATGGAAGGCTCAAAGCTGGCGGGCGTTGCGCCGCCTGTGATGTCGTTGCGCAACTCGTCCAAGGTGTAACCCACAGCGAGTTTGGCCGCGACCTTGGCAATTGGAAAACCCGTGGCTTTGGAAGCCAGCGCGGACGAACGCGACACACGCGGGTTCATCTCGATCACGACCATGCGCCCGTCTTTGGGGTTGATCGAGAACTGCACGTTGGAGCCGCCGGTGTCCACGCCAATCTCGCGCAGCACCGCCAGCGAGGCGTTGCGCATGAGTTGGTATTCTTTGTCGGTCAGCGTTTGCGCGGGCGCGACGGTGATGGAGTCGCCCGTGTGAACGCCCATGGGGTCTAAGTTTTCGATAGAGCACACGATGATGCAGTTGTCCGCTTTGTCGCGCACCACTTCCATCTCATACTCTTTCCAACCCAAGAGCGATTCTTCAATCAACAACTCATTGGTGGGCGAGGCCTCTAAGCCGCGTTTGCAAATCGTCTCGAATTCTTCGGGGTTGTAAGCAATGCCGCCGCCCGTGCCACCCAACGTGAAGCTGGGGCGAATGACGGTGGGAAAGCCAACGCGCTTTTGCACGTCCCAAGCCTCTTCCATGCTGTGGGCAATGCCCGAACGCGCCGAGCCCAAACCAATTTTGGTCATGGCATCTTTGAACTTCAAGCGGTCTTCGGCTTTGTCAATCGCTTCTGGCGTGGCGCCAATCAGCTCGACTTTGTACTTGGCCAACACGCCGTGATGCCACAAATCGAGCGCACAGTTGAGCGCAGTTTGCCCGCCCATGGTGGGCAAGATGGCGTCGGGGCGTTCTTTGGCAATGATTTTCTCGACCGTTTGCCAAGTGATGGGCTCGATGTAGGTGACATCCGCCGTGGCGGGGTCAGTCATGATCGTGGCAGGGTTGCTGTTGATCAGGATGACTTTGTAGCCCTCTTCACGCAAGGCCTTGCAGGCTTGCACGCCCGAGTAGTCGAATTCACAGGCCTGACCAATGATGATCGGGCCTGCACCAATGATGAGGATGCTTTTTAAATCGGAACGCTTGGGCATTAGTTTTTCTCCATCAATTTGATGAAGCGGTCAAAGAGGTATGCAATATCGTGCGGGCCAGGCGATGCTTCGGGGTGGCCTTGGAAACAAAACGCGGGCTTGTCGGTGCGTGCCAAGCCTTGCAAGGTGCCGTCAAACAGCGACACATGGGTGGCGCGCAAATGGGCTGGCAAGGTGTTTTCGTCCACCGCAAAACCGTGGTTTTGGCTGGTGATGGAGACGCGGCCTGTGTCCAAGTCTTTCACGGGGTGGTTGGCACCGTGGTGACCGAACTTCATCTTGAAGGTTTTGGCGCCACTGGCCAAAGCCATGATTTGATGACCCAAGCAAATACCGAACGTCGGAATACCGCTGTCAATCAAGGCACGGGCGGCTTCGATGGCGTAGTCGCAAGGCTCGGGGTCGCCCGGGCCATTGGACAAAAAGATGCCATTGGGTTGCAGCTTGAGCACCTCTGCGGCAGGCGTTTTGGCAGGCACAACCGTGACTTTGCAACCGCGTTCAGCCAACATGCGCAGGATGTTTTTCTTCACGCCAAAGTCGTAAGCCACCACATGGAAGCGCGGCGCTTTGAGCGTGCCGTAGCCGGAGCCCAACACCCATTCGGTTTGCGTCCACTCGTAGCCTTGGGTCACGCTGACTTTTTGCGCCAAATCCAAGCCTGCCATCGATGGCGCGGCTTTGGCCGCTGCAATGGCTTGGTCAATCAGGGCTTGGGTGACTTCTTCGCCCGCCTTCAAGCCGACGATGGCACCGTTTTGCGCGCCTTTGCTGCGCAGCACACGGGTGAGCTGGCGGGTGTCGATATTGGCAATGGCGACCGTGTGACTGTCGCGCAAATAGGCGTCCAGCGATTGGTTTGAGCGAAAGTTGCTCGCCAACAAAGGCAGGTCTTTGATGATGAGGCCTGCGGCATGGACTTGATTGGCTTCGATGTCCTCTGGGTTGACGCCATAGTTGCCGATGTGCGGATACGTCAAGGTGACGATCTGCTGGCAGTAACTGGGGTCGGTGAGGATTTCTTGATACCCGACGATGGAGGTGTTGAACACCACCTCGCCGACGGTGGAGCCAGCGGCTCCAATCGAATTGCCAACAAAGACCGTGCCGTCTGCAAGCGCCAAGATGGCGGGCGGGAATTTTCCCTGAAGAGACAAAAGCACTGGGTTCTCCGGAATAGTTCGGGTACGCCTCAGGCTCACCAGAGAAGTGACTCTCTTTTGGGCTGCTTGTTCGAGGAATTTGCCTAGGGGTTTAGCTGTGGCGTACGGGTTGAAGGGTGAAAGCCTCTCATTATATCCGAGGCTCGTGGTTTACCCCGAATCTGTCAGCCTCAAGTACAAGAACTGGCGTAGAGACAAATCGCTGCTGCCGCTGCCACGTTGAGCGACTCTTCGCCACCGGGCTGGGCGATGCGCACTGTCAGCGCGGCGCGTTGCGCCAACTCCGGCGAAACGCCCTGCCCTTCATGGCCGAGCAACCAAGCGCAAGGCTTGGGCAAGCTGCGGGTTTGCTGCAACTCATGCAAAAACGGCCCTTGATGCACATCGGTGGCCAACCAAGGCACGTGCAGTGCATCCAAAGCGTCTGGCGTGACGCCATCGACCAAATGCAAGCCAAAATGCGCGCCCATGCCCGCACGCAGCACCTTGGGCGACCACACAGCCGCCGAGCCTTTGAGCGCAACAACTTGGGTAAAACCAAAGGCCGAAGCACTGCGCAAAATGGAGCCCACATTGCCCGCATCTTGCACGCGGTCTAACACCACAGTCGCGGCATTGGGCAGGATGTGTTGTGCCTCGGGCAAATGCATGACAAAGCCCATGCGAGCCGGCGACTCCAAGCCGCTGATGTCTTGAAACAGCGCATCGGGCAGCACCACAATGCGTGGCGCAGCCTGTGTCCATTCGTCAGGAGCGCTGGGCAACAATGACTCGGCAAACACCGCCAGCTCTGGCTTGACGCCTCGCGCCAAAGCAGCGCGGCACAAATGGTCGCCCTCCAGCCACACCCGTTTGCTTTTGCGATAGGCCGTGCTGTCTTGCGCCAAACGGCGCAGTTCTTTGACCAAAGGGTTGTCGCGAGAGGTGATGAGGTTCATTTCAGCACCTCGGCCACGGGCGCAAATGTTTTGCGATGCCAAGGCGTCGCGCCATGTTCGCGCAGGGCTTGCAAATGTATTTCTGTCCCATAGCCCTTGTGTTTGTCAAAACCGTAGAGCGGGTATTGCTGGTGCAAGTCGTGGCACATCCGGTCGCGGTAGACCTTGGCCAAAATTGAGGCGGCAGAAATGGCTTGCACCTTGCTGTCGCCTTTGACGATTGCTTCGGCCAGCACATCGAGCACGGGCAAGCGGTTGCCATCGACCAAGACTTTGTTGGGCTTCAAGCGCAAGCCCATGACAGCGCGGCGCATGGCGAGCAGAGTGGCTTGCAAAATATTGAGTTGGTCAATTTCTTCTACGCTCGCTTCGGCAATGCAGCAGCACAGGGCTTTGGCGCGGATTTCGTCAAACAAACGTTCGCGTTTGATGGCGCTGAGTTTTTTGGAATCCGCCAAACCTTTGATCGGATTCAAATCGTCCAAGATCACGGCTGCGGCCACCACAGGCCCGGCCAATGGCCCGCGCCCTGCTTCGTCCACGCCAGCAATCAAACCCGGCGTGTCCCATGGCAGCGGCGACTGTTCAGCTTTCAAGAACTTCTTGGATCGCATGGCTGGCCAGTGCAGCGGTGTCGCGCCGCAGGGTTTCATGGAGTTGAGCAAAACCAGCTTGGAGTTTTTCCACCCGTTTGGGTTGATCCAACCATTGCAGCACTTCGTGTGCCATGGCTTGCGGCGTGGCGGCGTCTTGCAGCAATTCGGGCACCACAAAATCTTGCGCCAAGATGTTGGGCAAGCCCACCCAAGGCTGCAACTTCTTGCGCCGTGTGATGTGCCAACTCAGGGCATTCATGTTGTAGGCAATGACCATTGGGCGTTTGAACAAAGCGGCCTCCAGCGTGGCCGTGCCACTGGCAATCAAGGTCACGTCGCAAGCGGCCAAGGCCGTGTGCGATTGGCCTGGCACGATGTGCAAATGAGGCACGCGCTCAACTTGTGCAATGGCCTCGATCTGCGCCTTGAGCGAAGGCATGGCGGGCAAAACAAAGTGCAGCTCGGGTCGTTTGCGCTGCATCACTTGGGCAGCTTGCAAAAAGCGTTGCGTCAAGTATTTGATTTCTGAGGCTCGGCTGCCCGGCAACAACGCCACCACAGGCGCGTCTTGCGGCAGACCCAAGCTTTGGCGGGCAGCGGCCTGATGGACCTCTTGCGGAATCATTTGCGCCAAGGGATGACCCACGTAGGTCGCCGCAATGCCGTGTTGTTTGAGCAAATCGACCTCAAACGGAAAAATGCACAGCACATGGTCCACGCTTTGGCGGATTTTTTCCACACGTTCGGCGCGCCAAGCCCAAATGGATGGGCAGACGAAATGCACCGTGCGAATGCCGTGGGTTTTGAGGTCGCGCTCTAAATCCAAATTGAAATCAGGCGCGTCCACGCCAATGAAGGCGCTGGGCGGATGGGCCAACAAACGCTCGCGCAACTGGCGGCGAATGCCCACAATTTTTCGGTAGTGACGCAGCACTTCGACATAGCCGCGCACCGCCAATGCGTCGCTCGGCCACAGGGCTTGAAAACCTTGTTGCGTCATGCGCGCGCCACCAATGCCGCTGGCTTGTAAATCAGGCCAGGTTTGTTTCATGCCTTGCAGCAACAAGCTCGCCAGCAAATCGCCCGACGCCTCGCCAGCCACCAGCGAAAAATGGGGTGCGCCGTTCATGACCAATCAACGAACAATGCCGCGCTGGGGCGAGGTGTGCTGCAAAAAGTCCAGCATCATCGCCACGTCGGGCGCGGACTCGGGCTTGTCTTGCACCAAAGCGGCAATGCGAGACTTGGATTGCTCCAGCGTCAAATCGTCGCGGTAGAGCGCTTTGTACATGGCTTTGACGGCGCTGATGCGTTCCGGCGAAAAACCACGGCGTCGCAAGCCTTCAAAGTTCATAGACCGTGCTTCTGCCGGTTGGCCTTGGCACATCACAAACGGCGGCAAGTCAGCAAACAACAGTGAGTGCATGGCCGTGAAGCAATGTGCGCCCAAGCGCACAAACTGATGCACCACGGTGAAGCCACCCAAAATCGCCCAATCACCCACATGCACATGGCCAGCAAGCTGCGAACTGTTGGCAAAAATTGTGTGATTGCCCACTTGGCAGTCGTGGGCCAAATGCACATAGGCCATGATCCAGTTGTCGTCTCCCAATCGGGTCACGCCCACGTCGCCGGGAGAGCCAATGTTGAAGGTGCAAAATTCTCGGATGGTATTGCGCGAGCCAATGACCAATTCGCAGGGCTCGCCTGCGTATTTTTTGTCTTGTGGAATCGCACCCAACGAGTTGAACTGAAAGATATGGTTGTCACGCCCAATCGTGGTGTGGCCTTCGATCACGCAATGCGCACCAATGGTCGTACCAGCATCGATACGAACATGGGGGCCAATGATGGTGTAAGGTCCGACCTGCACCGAGCTGTCGAGCTCGGCTTGGGGGTCAACCAAGGCGGTGGGGTGAATCAGACTCATGCGACTGCCACTCAACACATCAGGCAATGGAGCGCATGGTGCACATCAATTCGGCTTCCACCGCAATTTCAGTGCCGACCTTGGCGCGGGCCTTGAATTTGAAAATGCCCGCTTTCATGCGATCGAGCTCGACTTCTAAAATCAACTGATCGCCTGGTTCGACGGGGCGTTTGAAGCGAGCGCCATCGATGCCTGCAAAGTAATACACCGTTTTGTCGTCGGGTGCCGCGCCCAACATATCAAAGGCCAACAAGGCCGCTGCTTGCGCCAAAGCTTCAAGCATCAACACGCCAGGCATCACGGGGCGATGTGGGAAATGACCAGTGAAAAAAGGCTCGTTGATGGTGATATTCTTCAGCGCCTTGATGCTCTTGCCTTTGTCAATTTCCAGCACCCGATCCACCAACAAAAACGGGTAGCGGTGCGGCAATTGCTTGAGAACTTGATGAATGTCCATGCTCATTTTTCGTGTCTTTCTAATTCTGATTCAATGTGTTTGATGCGCTCGCGCAAACGATGCAACTGGCGCAAGGTAGCGGCATTTTTTTCCCAAGAAGCATTGTCGTCGATAGGAAATACGCCGCTGTACTGACCGGGTTGGCGAATCGAGCGCATCACCACAGACGCTGCCGAAATATGCACACCATCGGCCAACTCCAAATGCCCCAGCACCACCGCGCCCCCGCCCACCGTGCAATGTGCGCCAATGCGAGCACTGCCCGCCACACCCGCGCAACCCGCCAATGCCGTGTGTGCGCCAATGTGTACGTTGTGCCCAATTTGCACCAAGTTGTCCAACTTGACACCATCTTCGAGAACGGTATCACTCAATGCACCTCGGTCAATGCAGCTGTTGGCGCCGATTTCTACATCGTTGCCAATGCGCACAGCACCGAGTTGCTCAATTTTTTCCCAGCGCCCTTGATTTTGCGCGAAACCAAAACCGTCTGCGCCAATCACCACACCTGCGTGAATGATGCAACGCTCGCCAATCTGGCAATCTTCACCCAAAGTGACGCTGGCTTTGAGCCACGAATGAGCGCCAAGCACAGCGCCTCGCTCCACCACACACAAAGGACCAATGCGCGCTGTGTCATGGACTTTTGCCTGGGGATGAATGACAGCGCTGGCGTGAATCAAGGGCTGATGGTCGTCTTGGCGTAGGTGCGCTCGCCAAAGCTGTGTGAGCCGGGCGAAATAAAAGTACGGGTCTTCGGTGACGATGCAAGCACCGCGCGCTTTGGCCGCATCGGCCATCGCAGGCGAAACAATCACACAAGCCGCCAAACTAGCGCTAAGTTGGGCTTGGTATTTGGGATGACTCAAGAAACTCAGCGCATCGGCTTGCGCTGACTCCAGCGAAGCAATGCGTTGAATCAAAAGCTCGGGGGCACCGTGTAAGGTGCCCCCGAGCTTTTCAACAATTTGGCCGAGTGTGAGGGCCACGGTTTTTTACTTAGCTGCGTTCATCACCTTGAGCACTTTGTCGGTGATGTCGTGCTTGGGGTTGAAATAAACGGCTTCTTGCAAGATCAAATCGTATTTTTCGTTTTCTGCAATCTGTTTGATCACGCGGTTGAGCACGGCCAACACAGCTTGCAATTCTTCGCTCTTGCGGGCATTGAGTTCATCTTGCAAATCACGACGTTTGCGTTGAAACTCGCGGTCTTGTTCGCCCAATTGTTTTTGTCGCGCAATGCGTTGCGACTCTGCCAAAGTGGGTGCGTCCACATCGAATTTGTCAATGGCGGCTTTCAAGGTCTTGCCAGCATCGTCCAAATCTTTTTGACGCTTGGAGAAATCTTGTTCCAACTTAGATTGCGCTTGCTTGGCCGCATTGGACTCTTTGAACACGCGGTCGGTGTTGATCACGCCAACTCGGAAATCCTCTGCTTGTGCGCCAAAAGCAGCACATGCCAAAACAAATACCAAGCCGAATGATTTAAGCATTTTTTTCATCAAAAGGTCGTCCCGATTTGAAATTGAATATGCTGAATTGTATCCCCTTCAAACGAGCGGATGGGCTTGGCCCAAGCCAATCGCAAGGGTCCCAAAGGCGTGACCCAGCTGATACCAAGGCCCACAGATGAGCGCAATTGGCTCAACTGAACGGGTTGATCTGGCGCGTAAACGTTACCAATGTCATAGAAACCGTACAAACGCAGGCTGCGGTCGTTACCGGCACCCGGAAAAGGCATTTGCAATTCGTTGTTGATCGTGATTTTGCGGCTGCCGCCAATCACATACGACGAGTTAGGCACTAGAGAATTTGGACCATTGAATTTTCGCTCGCCCAAGCTGCCCGGAGAAAACCCTCGCACCGAACCCAGACCGCCAGATGTGTAATATTTAAACAAGGGAAACTCTTGGCCGTTTAAGCCATATCCCAAACCCAAGTCCGAATTAAAGGCATAGGTGTATTGCTTGCTCAAAGGAACATATTGTTGGTACTGCCCACCTAGTTTGACATAACGCAATTCGCCTGAGACGCTGGTCTCAGAATTCAATCGGAAATACCTTCCTGATGTTGGATTGAGGTAATTGTCGCGGCTATCTCGCGCCCATCCTGCGGTCAACGGATAAGCTCTGGTAACGCTGCCAAATGTGGAAATATATTGGTTATAGACATCTGGCAAATACAGGCCTTGAATGATTTGAGTATTCTCAAAACCCGCTCCCACAAACACGCGGTCTAACTCAGTCACAGGCACGCCAAAGGTAACTGAACCGCCCGTGGTGATCAATTGATAGTCGCCCTGCACCAGTGTTGAATAAGGTCGGCTGACGCGGTGGTAGTAACTCAGCGTTCTGGAAACCCCGTCTTCGGTGAAATAAGGATCTGTTTCACTGATGATATAGGTGCGGTTGAGTGAACTGGTATTGACTTGCAAGCCAATATTTTGACCAGAACCAAAAATATTATCTTGCTGAATACCGAACATGAATGACAAGTGATCCAAGCTCGAATAACCAGCGCCAATATTCAGCATGCCAGTGGGTTTTTCAACCACATTGACATTCAGATCGACTTGATCTTGCGTGCCCGCCACTTCTTGGGTATCAAGTTCCACATCTTTGAAGTAGCCCAAGCGTTGAATACGGTCTTTGGATAATTTGATTTTTTGGCCGTCATACCAAGCGGCTTCGGTTTGACGCAATTCACGGCGAACAATTTCGTCGCGTGTGCGGGTATTGCCCACAATGTTGATGCGACGCACATAAGCGCGGCGGGCGGGATCGGCCACCAGCACCAATTTGACACGGTTGTTTTCGCGGTCAATTTCGGGGCGCGATTCGGTATGTGCAAATGCAAACCCGAAATCAGCAAAAAAATCATTGAATGCTTTGGTGGTTTTGACCACATCATCCACGTTATAAGGTTTACCCACTTTGATGTTGACCAATGATTTGAATTCATTGTCTTTGTTCAGGTAATAACCTTCCAGCGCCACTTCAGAGACCACAAAAACATTGCCCTCCGAAATATTGATGGTGATGGAGATATCTTGCTTGTTGGGCGAAATAGCGACCTGTGTGGAGTCAACGCGGAATTCTAAAAAGCCGCGCGATTGATACCAAGCGCGCAAGGTTTCTAAGTCAGCATTGAGTTTGGTGCGTGAATAACGGTCAGACTTGGTGTACCAACTGAGCCAATTGCCCACGTTTTGATCCAATTGTTCCAACAAAACTTTTTCGCTGAACGCGTTGGCACCCACGATACGCATTTCTTTGATCTTGGCCAAATCGCCCTCGACCACAGTGAACGACAAGTTCACACGGTTGCGCTCGATGGGCGTGATGGTGGTGATGATTTCAGCGCCATACAAGCTTCGGTTGACATATTGACGCTTGAGTTCTTGTTCTGCGCGATCAGCCAAAGCTTTGTCAAACGGGCGCCCTTCTGACAAGCCAATGTCTTTCAAGGCCTTGCCCAATACATCTTTGTCAAACTCTTTTGCACCAATAAAGTCCACTTTGGCAATGGTGGGGCGCTCTTCAACGATCAAAACAATCACGTCCCCGCTGACTTCAATGCGCACATCTTTGAATAGTCCCAAGGCAAACAAACTGCGAATGGCGGCAGCGCCCTTTTCCTCGTTGTACGGGTCACCCACACGAAAAGGCACCGAGGCAAATACCGTTCCGGGTTCGACCCGTTGTAAGCCTTCAACCCGAATATCTTTGATCGCAATGGACTCGGCAGCCCATCCGCTAAAACTCAGCAGCGCGACAAGAAAAAACGTGACAAAGCGTCGCAAAAAATGAGCCTGCATAGAAGTTATAACCATGTTCATGTGTGTTGCAAATAGGGGCTGATTGTTTAAAACAGCTTCAACCAACCCATTCTTTCCAGGTCGTTGAAAAACGTAAAAATCATGAGTGCAACAATCAGGCATAAGCCGATTCGTTGCATGACGCCGAGTGTATGCGGCGATAAAGCCCGCCCTCGGACGGCCTCCAAAAGATAATACATCAGGTGCCCACCGTCGAGCATGGGCAGTGGCAGCATATTTAAAACAAATAGGCTCACACTGATGATCGACAAATAAGACAAATAGGCAGCCACTCCAATTTCAGCGGCTTGCCCCGCAAATTCCGCCACGCCCAAAGGCCCTGTCAGGCTTTTGGCAGAAGCCTCGCCCAAAACCATTTGCCAGATCCCGTGCAGGGTGATGGACACGATATCAAGAGCATGGTTGACGCCTTTGATCAAGCCCTCTGTTACGCCGTATTGCACCCACACTTGTTCAGGCAGGGAACCAATTTGCACTCCCACGCGTCCTATGTATCCCGCATCTGTAGCCAATCGTGTGGGCGTCACGACCAAGGTCATCTGGCCGTGTTGAGGCCGATCGATTCGCCATTCTTGGGGCGCGGGGTCCCCTGAAGCTGCGCTTTGACGGATGAATTGGCGCAACATCATTGCGTCATGAAAAGCCAGCCCGTCAATGCTCAACACCGTATCGCCCGGCAGCAAGCCCGCTGCGTGAGCCGCTGTCGCATCTTGAACCTGCCCCAACACAGGCGCGCTCAAGGCCGCGCCTATGCCCAAAGCCTCAAGTCCTTGGTTATTTTTGGGATCGAAGGCAGGAATGACCAGCCCGTGTGTGCGACCCGTTTGCGCCGACAGAATCTGTAGCGTCACATCTTGGTTGGCAAAGTCTTGTCCTAGGGCCCACCAGCGCAAATCATCCATGGAGGCGATGCTTTGAACCTCGTTTTGCGAGGTGCCTGCCGCTAACACCACATCGCCACTTTTGAGTCCTGCCATTTGTGCGGGCGAACCCATTTGTGGCATGGCTAACACCGCTTTGGTTTCGAACTGCCCCATCCAAAAAACCGTGACGCTGAGAGCGATGGCTAGCACCAAATTGGCCAATGGCCCAGCCAAGACGATGCAAGTGCGAACCCACAGCGGCTTGGCATTGAGCGCCATGTGGCGTTGCTCAGGCGCAAGCGCCGGATCATGGCTATCCAACATACGCACATATCCGCCTAACGGAATCGCGCCCACGATGAACTCAACCTCTTGCCCGTGCTGAAGGCTGCGCCATTTCAGCAACGACGGACCAAACCCGATTGAAAACTGCGTCACCCGCACACCCAAACCCACTGCCACGCGGTAGTGCCCCCATTCGTGCACGGTGATCAAAATCGCCAATGCCAAAACAAATGCAAGCACCGTCATGCGCGCAGCTTTCGTATTTGCTCTTGGGCAGTAGCGCGGGCTTGCGCATCCAAGGCCAACAAGTCTTGCAAATTTGTGGGTCTGCTGGGCACACCGCGCTCCAAGCTTGCCAAGTTGACAGCATGGATTTGGTCAAAGCGAATGCGCTGCTCTAAGAATGCCGCAACCGCTTCTTCGTTGGCCGCATTCAGGACTGCGGTGGAACCCGCAGGCGCGCGCAATGCCTGCCATGCCAAGTGGATGCCCGCAAAGCGCTTTGAGTGATCGCCATCGTCCAAGGCTTCAAACGTCATGGCGGGTAGTTTTTTGAAATCCAATGCGCTCGCCCCAGAGTGCACACGCTCAGGCCAGCTCAAACCATAGGCAATGGGCACGCGCATATCGGGTGTGCCCAACTGAGCCACCACCGAGGTATCGCGGTATTGCACCATCGAGTGAATAATGCTTTGAGGATGAATCACCACCTCCAATCGATCGGGCGGCAGACCAAACAAATAGCGCGCCTCGATGACCTCCAAGGCCTTGTTCATCATGGTGGCAGAGTCGACAGATATTTTGCGACCCATCACCCAATTGGGATGCGCGCAGGCTTGATCGGGCGTGACGTCTTTGAGCGAGTCAACCGCACGGGTTCTGAATGGCCCACCCGAGGCGGTGAGGATGATTTTCTCGACCCGCGCGTCCCAAGTGCTTGGGTCTTGGGGCAATGATTGAAAAATAGCCGAATGCTCGCTGTCAATCGGCAGCAGAGTTGCCCCCCCGAACTGAACCGCTGACATGAACACATCTGCGCCCACGACCAAGGCTTCTTTATTGGCCAGCAACAAGCGTTTGCCCGCGCGAGCAGCAGCCATACAAGGCGACAAACCAGCGGCACCCACAATAGCCGCCATGACCACATTCACCTCAGGATGAGCGGCAATGTCATCCAGCGCTTGGGCGCCACACAGCACATCGGTTTTCAAACCTTCAGCCGTGATTTTTTCTTGCAAACTGGCAGCTGCTTGAGGCTGAACCATCACCGCAAAGCGAGGTTTGTATTGCGCACATTGGCGCAACATCAAATCCACTTGGCTCGCGCCTGAGAGCGCGAACACCCGAAAGCGATCGGGATGGCGCGACAACACATCCAGAGTGTTCACACCAATCGAGCCCGTTGAGCCAAGCACCGTGATGAGTTGAGGCGTTTGTGTCATGTGTTTCTAAGATCAAACGGCCTGAACCAACATCAAGGCCAAGGGCAGCGTAGGCAACAAAGCGTCCACCCGATCGAGCACTCCGCCGTGACCGGGCAAGAGTTGACTGCTGTCTTTCATGCCCGCGCTACGTTTGACCAGCGATTCCACCAAGTCACCCACCACGCTCATGCTCACTAAAAACAAGGCGCCAACCACAAACAAACCCCATCCGCGAGCACTCAAACGCGCGAACAGGCTCAGGCTACCCAAATCAAATTGCTGCTCGACGTAAAGCCACACAAAAGCCAATAAAACGACACCGGCCATGCCGCCCCAAACGCCTTCCCAACTTTTGCCAGGGCTAATGTGAATTGCCAATTTACGTCGCCCAAAGGCACGGCCACAAAAGTAGGCCGCCACATCGGCCATCCAAACCAGCAGCAAAATCGAGAGTAAAAAGTTGGCTCCCATCACCTTGGCTTGGTACATAGCCAACCACGTCAAGGACAAGGCGGCAACGCCTACGACCAATCGCAAGGCACGAGAAATATGCACCCAAGCTTCAACTCCGCCACGCATGAGCTGCGCTCCCACCAGCACCCAAGCAGCACCAGCCACACACCAGAGAATTTCGTTGGCTTGATAAGCCAGCCTGTTGGCCCAAAAGACCAGGCACAGCAACAGGCACGCAGCGCCCGTGCGCAAAGCACCACGCATGCCCAAACCATTGAGTCGCCCCCATTCCCACGCACCCGCAGCAATCAACACCAATGTGAGACCAGCCAATGGCTCAGCGGTTGAGGCAAACAATGCTGGCAACAGCAGCGCAACCAAAACCAAGGCCGTGATGATGCGTTGTTTGAGCATGACTTGGGCTTATACAGCCATGATTTCTTGCTCTTTGCCAGCGACCACTTTGTCGATATCGGCAATGTGCTTGTCGGTTGATTTTTGGATGTCGGCTTCAGCGCGTTTTTGATCGTCTTCTGAAGCGAGTTTGTCTTTGACCAATTTCTTGATGGCCTCGTTGCCATCGCGACGCAAGTTGCGCACCGCCACTTTGGCGTTTTCGCCTTCAGAGCGCACCACTTTGGTCAGCTCTTTGCGACGCTCCTCTGACATTGGCGGCATAGGCACGCGAATAAGCTCGCCCATCGACGAGGGGTTGAGCCCCAAATCGCTGTCGCGAATGGCTTTTTCAATTTTGGGCGCCATTTGTTTTTCCCAAGGCTGAACGCTGATGGTGCGCGCGTCAAGCAAGGACACGTTGGCCACTTGGCTCAAAGGCACCATAGAGCCGTAATAGTCGACCTGCACGCTGTCGAGCAAGGCAGGACTGGCGCGACCGGTGCGAATTTTGGTCAAGCTGTTGCTCAAGGCAGCAACAGATTGCCCCATTTTGGTTTCTGTGTTTTTTTTGATGTCAGCAATAGTCATGTTTTTCTCCTCAATCAGACGTGCACCAAAGTGCCTTCGTCTTCGCCCATCACCACGCGCTTTAGGGCGCCGTTTTTAAAGATCGAAAAAACTTTGACTGGCAGTTTTTGATCGCGACAGAGGGCAAAAGCGGTGGCATCCATGATGCCCAAGTTTTTGCTGATCGCCTCATCAAAGCTCAGCGTTGCATAGCGTGTGGCACTGGGGTTGACTTTGGGGTCGGCCGTGTAAACGCCATCGACCTTGGTCGCTTTGAGCACCATTTCTGCACCAATTTCTGCTCCACGCAAGGCTGCAGCCGTGTCGGTAGTGAAAAACGGGTTACCCGTGCCAGCCGCAAACACCACAACTTTACCCTCTTCAAGGTATTGCAAGGCCTTAGGGCGCACATAAGGCTCGACCACTTGATCAATCGCAATGGCGGACATGACGCGTGCAGTAACACCCGCTTTTTGCAGGGTGTCGGCCAAAGCCAATGAGTTCATCACGGTGGCAAGCATGCCCATGTAATCGGCGGTGGCACGATCCATACCGACCGAGCCGCCCGCAACGCCGCGAAAAATATTTCCGCCACCAATGACCACCGCCACTTCAACGCCGAGGTTGATGACCTCAGCCACTTCACCCACGATGCGAACAATCGTGGCACGGTTGATACCAAAAGCGTCATCTCCCATCAAGGCCTCGCCGGACAGCTTGAGCAAAATACGTTTGTGTGCTGGCTGTTTGTGTGTCATGGGCGGGGCTCCTTGTGCGTGGTGTGATGAAAAATGGTGTGATGTAGATATTAAAAAGGGAGCCAAAGCTCCCTTAGATCGTCAATCAGGCAGCCTGTTTGGCAGCAGCAACTTGAGCCGCCACTTCAGCAGCAAAGTCATCGACTTTTTTCTCGATGCCCTCGCCCACCACATACAAGGTGAATGATTTGACGTTGGTATTGGCAGCCTTGAGCATTTGCTCCACGGTTTGCTTGTCGTTTTTGACGAAGGTTTGGTTGAACAAAGACACCTCTTTGAGGTATTTTTGTACTGCACCGTCGATCATTTTGGCAGCAATATCTGCCGGCTTGCCCGACTCAGCCGCTTTAGCGGTAGCCACTGAACGCTCTCTTTCGATCAATTCAGCAGGCACATCAGCGCTGGTCAAAGACACGGGCTTCATGGCCGCGACGTGCATGGCAACGTCTTTGGCCGCCACGTCTGAGCCTTCAAACTCGACCACCACGCCAATGCGTGTGCCGTGCAAGTAAGCGGCCAAGCTGCTCGCGCCTTCAAAGCGCTTGAAGCGGCGAAAGCTCATGTTCTCGCCAATCTTGCCAATCAAGCCTTTGCGCACATCTTCCAAAGTGGGGCCAAAGCTGTCTTGGCTGTGGGGCAATGCACCCAAAGCTTCGATAGTTGCGGGATTGTGTTTTGCCACCAACTCGGCTGCGGCTTGCGCCATGGCCAAGAAGCTGTCGTTTTTGGTGACGAAGTCGGTTTCGCAGTTGACTTCGAGCAACGCACCTGTGTTGCCGCTGATGAAACTGGTGACCACGCCTTCGGCGGTCACACGGCTAGAGGCTTTGCCGGCTTTGCTGCCGAGCTTGACGCGCAACAACTCTTCCGCTTTGACCATGTCGCCTTCGGCTTCGGTCAAGGCTTTTTTACATTCCATCATGGGGGCGTCGGTCTTGGCGCGCAGTTCTGCGACCATGCTTGCGGTAATAGCTGCCATTTATTTCTCCGTAGTCAATTCAAAAATCAGTTGTGAGGGGCAAACAAGCCCAAAAAAGGGGCTGCATGAGCCCCTTCTTCGCGTGAGCCAAGGGCTTAAGCAGAAACTTCGACGAACTCGTCGGCTTCGGCAACAGCTTTGACCACATCGTTCACAGCGTTGGCACGGCCTTCGAGGATCGCGTCAGCGATGCCACGGGCATACAAAGTCACGGCTTTGGAAGAGTCGTCGTTACCGGGAATAACGTAGTCCACGCCTTCAGGCGAGTGGTTGGAATCGACCACGCCGATCAAAGGAATACCCAATTTTTTGGCTTCCAAGATGGCAATTTTGTGGTAACCGACGTCGATCACGAAAATTGCGTCAGGCAAAGTGGCCATGTCTTGGATGCCGCCAATGTCTTTTTCGAGTTTTTCGATTTCGCGTTTGAACATGAGTTGTTCTTTTTTGGACAAAGCGTCCAAGCCAGCTTCTTGCTGGGCTTTCATTTCTTTCAGACGTTTGATCGAAGTTTTGACCGTTTTGAAGTTGGTGAGCATGCCACCCAACCAACGTTGGTCAACGAAAGGCACGCCAGCGCGCTGGGCTTCAGCAGCCACGATTTCGCGCGATTGACGTTTTGTACCGACCATCAACACCGTGCCACGGTTGGCAGAAATTTGTTTGACAAACTTGGTGGCCTCTTGGAACATCGGCAGCGATTTTTCCAAGTTGATGATGTGAATTTTGTTGCGATGACCGAAGATGAACGGTGCCATCTTGGGATTCCAGAAGCGGGTTTGGTGACCAAAGTGAACGCCGGCTTCCAGCATTTCGCGCATTGTGACTGACATATAAATAACTCCAAAGGTTGTGTCTAAAATTAAGCCCGTCATCGCCGCGAGTAGTTTTTACTTTTGGCAACACCTTGTGTGGGCTAATTTGCGGATGATGTCTCTACCAACGAGCAAGCAATTGTTGTATTGCATTGCTCAGGAAAAACCCAATGATTCTAGCACGAAACACAAATCACCCAGCTTCTAAGAAGCACTGCAACTGCCTATGAAAGTCGCAATCATTGGCGCGGGCGTTGCAGGCATGACGACCGCTTACGAGTTGGCCTCTCAAAATCACGAGGTCAGTGTGTTTGATCGGCGTGGCTCCAGCGCGGAAGAAGGCAGTTTTGCTAACTCTGGCATCTTGTCGCATTACGAAAATGCGCCGTGGGCCAGAGCCGGGATGGGATGGGATATTTTTTCTGGTGCATTCAAGTCGTACACCGCCACGCGTCTGCAAAAATGGCGCTGGCATGACCTGAAATGGCTGCGCAAATGTGCCGCCAACAACAACTCAGACAGCTTTGGCGAGCACTTCAGGCAACTCATCAAACTTTCCCAATACAGCCAGGCTTGCCTGCAACAACTGCGCCAAAACCTGCACCTTGAATACGATCAAAGCAACGGCCACTTGGTGTTGCTGCGTGATGAAGAAGACGAATTCTCCAGCGAACCGGTCTTGGAAGTGCTGCGCGAAGTGGGCTCGAACTTCAAAATTCTCAGCGAACAAGAAGCCCGCCTGATTGAGCCGGCGCTCAACCCAGAAACACCGATTCATCAAGCTATCTATTTTCCTGAAGATGAGGCGGGCAACTGCCGCCAATTCACGCTGTTACTCAAGGGCGTGTGCGAAGGTTTGGGGGTGAATTTTCACTTCAACTCGACCGTGCAAGCGCTTCAGGCGGGGAAAAAACCGCAGGTCATCTTGCGCGATCAATCTCTGAGCTTTGACGCCGTTGTGGTGTGCGCAGGACTCTCCAGCGCCGCACTGCTCAAACCTTTGGGCATCAAATTGCCACAAACCACTTGGCAGGCTTATTCCATCAGTGCATCGGTGCGCGAACCCATGGACGCCCCTAAAAGCAGCGTCATGGACGAGCGCTACAAAGTATCCATTTCACGTTTGGGTCAACGCGTTCGCATCAGCGGCGCACGTGAAATTGGCGACAACACCAAGCACCAAGAGGTGAGTTTGTCCATGCTCTATAAAGTTTTGGACGATTGGTTTCCTGGCGCGGCGCGCATACAAGACAGCATCCAAGTGTGGAAAGGTGCCTATCCCGTCTTGAGCGACAGCAAGCCTGTTTTGGGCACTGCGCGCGTGCCAGGCGTGTGGCTCAACATGGCTCACGGTTTGAATGCTTGGACGCAAGCTTGCGGCAGCGCACGCATTGTGTCGCGACAAATTTCAGACCGACAAAACGAAATCGATGTGACAGGCCTTGGGCTTGATCGATACTACAAAAATTCATGAACCCACCTTTCTCGCGCACCCTGGCTGTGCAGGCTCAACACAACTGGCCGTTGCACAACACAGCCAGCACGCGCAAGATTGAACACGAGCTCCAAGCCCAATTACCCCACCACACGCTGATGCAACGTGCCGGTTTGGCAAGCGCTCAATTGGCCTTGGCAGTTGCACCCCATGCGCAAACCATTTGGATCGCCTGTGGGCCTGGCAACAACGGCGGTGATGGCCTAGAAGCAGCGCTGCAACTCAAACAAATGGGCAAAAACGTTGCAGTCACTTATTTGGGCGATCCCGCCAACGCGCCCGCAGATGCAAAAGTCGCTTACCAGCGTGCCGTGGCTGCAGGTATTCGTTTTGAGTCATCGCCTCCCGTGCAGTTTGATCTGGCCATTGACGCTTTGCTTGGCATTGCCTGCCACAGTCCGCCAACGGGGCAAATGGCGCATTGCTTAGACCTAATCAACCAATTCAGTGGGCCGGTGGTGTGCCTTGATTTACCCAGTGGCCTTTTGGCAGACACGGGGCAATGGTTGTACAAACCCAGTCATACCCTAGCCCAAGAGCGCCATACGCTGAGTTTTTTAACCCTCAAGCCAGGCTTGTTCACCGCCGATGGTAGAGACGCGGCGGGTCGGGTTTGGTTCAACACCCTGGTGGCCGAGCGCACCACAAACGAGCCCGAACAAGCTGTGCTGCAGGGCGCAACCAAGCTCTCCTCGCACCACCTGCAACACAACACGCACAAGGGCAACTTTGGCGATGTTCACCTGATTGGCGGCGCAAACGGCATGGTGGGCGCGGCGGTCTTGGCCGCAAATGCGGCTTTGCAATCCGGTGCGGGGCGCGTGTATGTGGGGCTTTTGGATGAGCAAGCCCAGACCAATATCAGTGCCTCGCACCCGTGCTTGATGGTGCGTGCGTGGCGCGACCTTCCACGTCACGCCGATGCCGTGGTCTGCGGTTGTGGTGGCGGCAGCCAAATTGCACAAGCTTTGGGCGTTTTGCTCGGTCAATCACAGCGTTTGGTACTCGATGCCGATGCACTCAATGCCTTGTCAGCTGATGCGCAACTGCAAACCCTGCTCGCGCATCGTGTGGGCAAGCAATACGCGACAGTGCTGACGCCGCATCCGCTCGAAGCAGCGCGTTTATTGGGCTGCAGCACGGCAGAGATTCAAAGCAATCGGCTGTTCCATGCACAAAGTTTGGCCGACAAAATGCAATGCGTCGTTGTGCTGAAAGGCTCGGGCAGCGTGGTGGCTGCGCCGAATGCAATACCTGTGATCAACCCTACGGGCAACGCTTTGTTGTCCACCGCAGGGACTGGCGACGTGCTTGCGGGCTTGATAGGCGCTCGCCTAGCCCAAGGCCAGGAAGCCATGCAAGCCGCATGCAGCGCCGTGTTTGACCACGGACTCAGGGCTGACCAATGGCTCGCCCAACGCTTGAACGATCCTCAAGGCAGCGGGTTCGGCGGATTTGACGCCGCACAACTGGCGGCGTCATTGCGCTTCATCGCTTAACGTGTGCGTCGGCTTTTGCTGGCACTGCTTTTTTTCGCTTTGCCCTTGATGGCCTTGGCGCTGGGCTTGGCAGATTTTTTAACCGCAGGGGTATGGCTTGCTGCTCTGAAACTGGACTTGGCAGGCTTGTCAAAGTCACGCTCAGATTTACCGGCCTTGTTGGGCTTGGCAGGTCGCGCAAACTCGCCCTCGCCTTCATTGACCAAACGGAAATCAATCTTGCGGCCATCCAAATCGACGCGGCTCACCTGCACCCGCACCCTTGAGCCAATCGCATAGCGAATGCCTGTGCGCTCACCGCGCAACTCTTGGCGGGTTTCGTCAAAGCGGAAGTACTCGCCGCCCAGCTCGGTGATGTGCACCAAGCCTTCGACATACATCGCGTCCAAGGTGACGAACAAACCAAAACCAGTGGCTGCAGTGACCACGCCACCAAACTCCTCGCCCAAATGTTCGCGCATGTATTTGCACTTGAGCCATGCTTCTACGTCGCGGCTGGCTTCGTCAGCGCGGCGTTCGTTGGCGCTGCAATGCAAGCCTGCGGCCTCCCAGGCTTGTTGGTCGGGATTTTGGCGCTGGGTTTGCGGTGGCGCTTCATCGCCCTCGTGTTTTTTGCGCGAAGCCAAACGACGCGCCAGTTTGGCATGGGCTTCGCCCGGCGTTGGCAAAGCAGGCAGCGTGTAGCGCTGCTTGTTCAAAATCGCTTTGATGACGCGGTGCACCAACAAGTCGGGGTAGCGACGAATCGGGCTGGTGAAATGCGTGTAAGCCTCAAATGCCAAGCCAAAGTGGCCGCTGTTGATGGGCGTGTAAATGGCTTGCTGCATGGAGCGCAACAACATGGCGTGAATTTGTTGCGCATCAGGCCGCTCTTTGGTGGCCTCGGCAATGGCTTGGAATTCGGCCGGCTTGGGGTCGTCGCTGATGGTCAAGCCCACGCCAGTGGTCTTGAGGTAGGCACGCAGAATTTCTTTTTTCTCAGGCGTTGGGCCTTCGTGCACACGAAACAAGCCGGAGTTTTTGCTCTGCAAAATAAAGTCGGCGCTGCACACGTTGGCCGCGAGCATGGCTTCTTCAATCAAGCGGTGGGCATCGTTGCGCACACGCGGCACAATTTTTTCGATGCGACCGTTGTCGTCGCAGACGATTTGGGTTTCGGTGGTTTCAAAATCCACCGCGCCGCGCACATGCCGGGCTTTGAGCAAAGCGCCGTAGACATCGTGCAGGTTGATCAAATCGTTGATACGCTCTTTGCGCTTGGCCGCTTCGGGGCCTCGGGTGTTGCCCAAAATCGCGGCCACTTCGGTATAAGTGAAACGCGCATGGCTGAACATCACCGCCGGATAAAACTGATACGCTGAAATCTCGCCCGTGCTGGTGATGAGCATGTCGCAGACCATGCACAAACGCTCCACATCGGGATTGAGTGAACACAAACCGTTGGAGAGTTTCTCCGGCAACATAGGAATGACGCGACGCGGGAAATACACGCTGGTGGCGCGGTCGTAGGCGTCAATGTCAATCGCATTGCCGGTCTCCACATAGTGGCTCACATCAGCAATCGCCACCAACAAGCGCCAGCCTTTGGCGCGTCCCACTTTGGCGGGCTCGCAGTAAACGGCGTCGTCAAAATCACGGGCGTCTTCGCCGTCAATCGTGACCAAGGGAACATCGGTCAAGTCGATGCGGCCTTTTTTGTCGGAGGCGCGCACTTTGTCGGGCAGGCCTCGCGCCAATGCCAAACACGCATCCGAGAACTCATGCGGCACGCCGTATTTGCGCACAGCAATTTCGATTTCCATGCCTGGATCATCGACTTCGCCCAAGACTTCTTTCACGCGCCCCACGGGCTGACCGTACAGACTGGGCGGCTCGGTCAACTCGACCACCACCACTTGCCCAGCCGTGGCGCGCGCTGTGGCGCTTTTGGGAATCAGCACATCTTGACCGTAGCGCTTGTCCTCAGGTGCGACCAACCAGACGCCGCTTTCTTGCAGCAAGCGACCAATGATGGGTTGCTTGGAGCGCTCCAAAATTTCAACCACACGGCCTTCTGAACGACCGCGTTTGTCTTGACGCACGATGCGCGCCTTGACGCGATCGCGGTGCAAAACCGCACGCATTTCGTTGGGCGGCAAATACACATCGGCAGCGCCATCGTCGCGTTGAACAAAACCGTGTCCGTCTCTGTGACCGGAGACGGTACCTTCAAATTCTTCCAGTAACCCACTGGTGGGATTCGATTGTTTGATACAATGCCTTTCTTTCCTGAAATGCCCAGGTGGCGGAATTGGTAGACGCACTAGTTTCAGGTACTAGCGAGTAACATCGTGGGGGTTCGAGTCCCTTCCTGGGCACCAGTTGATAAATATGATAGCCACCTCACGGTGGCTTTTTGTTTGCTTGTTGCTTTTATGATCGTTTTGCCGAGTTTATATCGGCATTGCGACAAGATCGTGTCCTTGCGCGGCCACGATACGGGCTTTGGTGAACTCACCCACGCGCAAGACCTTGCTGATTTTTTCGGGTGGCAACAAATGCACCACGCCATCAATCTCGGGAGCGTCCGCATAACTGCGACCCACACCGCCTTTGCGACCATTGCCGGGCGCTGAATCAATCAACACTTGCATGGTTGCGCCCACGCGGCGTTGCAGCTTGGCGATGGACACCTCTTCGGCCACTGCCATGAAACGCGCTTGGCGTTCTTCACGCACCGCTTGCGGCAACATGCCGGGCAAGTCGTTGGCTTGCGCGCCATTGACGGGGCTGTATGCAAAACAACCCGCGCGGTCAATCTCGGCTTCGCGCACAAAGTTGAGCAAGTGTTCAAACTCTGCCTCGGTTTCGCCGGGAAAGCCTGCAATAAAGGTGCTGCGAATCACCAAGTCAGGACACAGCTCGCGCCAGCGGGCAATGCGTTCCAAGTTTTTCTCACCACTGGCGGGTCGCTTCATGCGTTTGAGCACATCGGGATGGCTGTGTTGAAACGGCACATCCAAATACGGCAACACACGGCCTTGGTTCATCAAGGGCAAGATGTCATCCACACTGGGATACGGATACACATAATGCAAACGCACCCATGCGCCGTAGTGATCGGCCAATTGGCCCAAGGCTTGGGTCAATTCAAAGGTGCGCGTTTTAATGGGCTGGCCATCCCAAAAACCTGTGACGTATTTCACATCGACACCATAGGCTGAGGTGTCTTGGCTAATGACCAACAACTCTTTGACGCCGCCTTCAAACAAAGCGCGCGCTTCTTTGAGCACATCGCCAATTGGGCGGCTGACCAAATCACCGCGCATGGACGGGATGATGCAAAAGGTACAACGGTGGTTACAGCCTTCGCTGATTTTCAAGTAAGCGTAATGCTTGGGTGTGAGCTTGATGCCCGCTTCGCCAAAAGCGCCCGGCACCAAATCTAAAAATGGGTCATGCGGTTTGGGCAAGTGCTTGTGCACTGCGTCCATCACCTCTTGCGTGGCGTGTGGACCCGTGACGGCCAGCACGCTGGGGTGCATTTGCTGCACCAAGTTTTCGCCACCCACGCCTGAACGTGCGCCCAAGCAACCGGTGACGATCACGCGACCGTTTTCAGCCAGCGCTTCGCCAATGGTGTCCAAGCTTTCTTTGACCGCATCGTCAATGAAGCCGCAGGTGTTGACGATGACGAGGTCGGCGCCATCGAAGGTTTTAGAGGTTTGATAACCCTCGGCGCTCAATTGCGTGAGGATCAGTTCAGAGTCGGTCAAGGCTTTGGGGCAGCCCAAGCTCACGAAGCCGACTTTGGGAGTTTTGATTTCAGACATCAGCGTTTGAGCCCCATCAGGTTGATCATGTGTTCGGTGTTGTTTTTGGCCAGCTTTTGCATGTCAGCAAAAGTTTGTAGATTTTTTTCAAGGTATGAGCCCATCATGCCCTGCATGGTGTGACCATAAAAACGAATCATGTTGGAGAGCATGCTTTCGTTGAAGAGTGGCGTGCCATTGGACTCTTGTTCCAAAATAATTTGCAACAAAATGCTGCGCGTTAAGTCTTCACCCGTTTTGGCGTCGCGCACCGCAAACGACTGCGCTTGCATGACCAAGTCCTTGATGTCGCTCAAGGCAACATAGCTAGAAGTGGCCGTGTCGTAAAGCCTGCGGTTGGGGTATTTTTTGATGATGCGAACACCACTGGGTGGTGTTGCTGAAGAATCTTGGCTGCTCATAGGTCAGCTCCCGTTTAAACAATTTGGTAGGCGCGATTGGACTCGAACCAACGACCCCCACCATGTCAAGGTGGTGCTCTAACCAGCTGAGCTACGCGCCTAAATTGTTCGAAGCTGAAAGTATAGCAGAGTTTTTAGCGTCGCTTGGCTGATCGCACGCCCGAAACCTCTTTGACCGAGGACAAGACTTTTTGCAAACGCCGCGAATCGGACAACTCGACAGTAAAAATCATCCACGCCAAGTCTTTCACCGATTGGGTTTGCACGCCAATGACATTCATTTTTTCTTTCGAAAAAACCTCAGAAATATCGCGCAGCAAACCCTGCCGGTCCAAGGCTTCTATCGCAATATCCACCGGATACAACTGTGCATCCGCCAATTTTGGTAATCCCCAAGCAACTTCAATCACACGATCTGCGCTGCGCAAAGACATTTGCTTGAAGTTGCGGCAATCGCTTCGATGAATGCTCACGCCCTTGCCCCGCGTGACAAAGCCGCTGATGGCGTCCGGCGGCGCGGGCTTACAGCACTTGGCCAGTTGCGTGAGCATGGAGTCGATACCCACCACCAGCACGCCGCCCTTGGCAGGCTTGTCTGTGCCACGTGCTTTTTTGAGCACATAGTCGTCGGGCTTCAAAGCTGGGGCAGGCGGATTGAGCAAAACCTCGATGTTGCGCAAAGAAAACTCATCTTTGCCCACTACCTCAAACAAAGCCTCCGCCGACTTGAAACCTAACTGCGTGGCCAAGTCCTCAAGCTTGAGCGATGTTTTGCCTTCGCGTTGCAACAATTTTTCAACTGCCTCGCGGCCACGGGCGGCAGTTTCATGCATGGCCTGCGCGTTGAACCATGCCCGTACTTTGCTCTTGGCGCGTGCGCTGACCAAAAAGCCCAACTCAGCATTGAGCCAATCACGCGAAGGCCCGCCCTCCTTGACGGTGGTAACCTCCACGGTTTGGCCGTTTTTCAAAGGCGTGTTGAGTGGCACCAACGCATCATCTACACGAGCGCCTCGACAACGGTGGCCTAAATTGGTGTGCACAGCGTAAGCAAAATCAACCGGCGTAGCACCTTGGGGCAACTCCACCACTGCAGCGTCAGGCGTCAGCACATAAATACGATCAGACAAAGCATCAGTCGTCGTCAAGGGCTGGTCATGCTCGCTGTTGCCGTGTGTGAGCTCGCGCTCCCAAGCCAGCAACTGCCGCAGCACTGCAATTTTGCTGTCGTAAGCACTGCTGGCCGACACGCCTGCATAACCTCGTGTGCCCGCCTCTTTGTAAGCCCAGTGCGCTGCCACGCCTTGCTCGGCGTGGTCGTGCATGGCTTGGGTGCGGATTTGAATTTCAATCGCACGGCCTTGCGCATCGCGCACCACGGTATGCAAAGACTGATAGCCATTCGATTTGGGGCGCGCAATGTAGTCGTCAAACTCTTCACTCACGGGCGTGAATTGGGTGTGCACCCAACTCAGCGCGGCATAACACTCCGGCACCGAAGCTACCACGACGCGCAGCGCACGCACATCAAAAATGCGGTCGAAGCTCAAGGACTTACCACGCATTTTTTTCACAATGCTGTAGATGTGTTTGGGGCGACCTTGCACTTGCGCTTTGATACTTTGTGCTTTCAAGCCAGCTTCGATTTGCTCACGCAAAACATTCACATAATTCTCGCGCTCGGTACGTTTTTCGTCCAACAAGAGAGCTACTTCACGGTAAGTGTGTGGCTCTAAAAAACGAAACGCGAGATCTTCCATCTCCCATTTGATTTGCCAAATTCCCAAGCGATTTGCCAAGGGAGCAAACACCTGCAGCGACTCTTGCGCCAACTGCTGGGGCACAGATTGTTTGCTGGCTGCAAAGTAGCGCAGCGTTTGCAAGCGCGACGCCAAGCGTAGCAACACAACCCGCAAATCGCGCGAAAAGGCCAACAGCATCTTGCGGACGTTCTCAACTTGAAGGCTCGCGAGCTCATTGCTTGCTGCTAATCGGGCTTGGCGTTGCACATGCACCAATCGGGTAGTCTCCAGCGCCAGTTCTGCGTACGTGATGCCAAAGGCTTTGGTGATGACCTCTTGGGGCTTGTTCAAATACTCGCAGGCATAGACCAAATAACACGCTGCCTGCATGGCCTCAGAGCCGCCAATCAGCGCCAGTATCTGAGCTGATGCGTCTGCATGAGCCCACGCATCTTCACCCGTGTCAAGCCATTGGCCTGTGAGCAAAGGCTGCGCAAAAGCGCGCGCACGCTGCAAAGCTTGGGGCTGATCCGGTAAATCCTGCAAAGTCGCCTCCAATACAGAAGGCGAATCGTGAGTTGTTCTTTTATTCATGTGAGTCGCAATCGTGCACCATGTCACGCGTCAAAGCGTCCGATAATGTTTTTATCTTTTTCACCAATGTAAGGGATTTTTTCATGACCACTCACACACTCAAGGGTAAAACAGCGTTAGTCACAGGCTCTACCAGCGGAATTGGCCTAGGAATTGCCAAATCTTTGGCTCAACAAGGCGCCAACATCGTGCTCAATGGTTTTGGCGATCACGCGGGTCCGCAGGCCGAAGTGGCCGCTTTGGGTGTGCAAACCGCCTATCACGGCGCGGACATGAGCAAAGCCTCCGAGATTGAAGCCATGATGAAGTTTGCGGCAGAGAAATTTGGTGGCGTCGATATTTTGGTTAACAACGCGGGCATTCAACATGTGGCCAATGTGGAAGATTTCCCCATTGAGCGCTGGGACGCGATCATCGCCATCAACTTGAGCAGTGCATTTCACACCTCACGCTTGGCACTGCCCTACATGAAACAACAAAACTGGGGACGCATCATCAATGTGGCCTCGGTGCACGGCTTGGTGGGCTCGGCGCAAAAATCGGCTTACGTCGCGGCCAAGCATGGCATTGTGGGCTTGACCAAAGTTACAGCCCTGGAGACCGCCAGCACTGGCGTAACTTGCAATGCAATCTGCCCAGGTTGGGTGCTCACACCCTTGGTGCAAAAACAAGTAGACGCCAAAGCCCTAACCTTGAAAATTTCCAATGAAGAAGCAACAAAAATGCTGCTCGGTGAAAAAGAACCCTCCATGCAATTCACCACCCCCGAAGAGCTGGGCGAATTGGCTGTGTTTTTCTGCTCAAAAGCAGCACAAAACGTGCGCGGCGTTGCTTGGAATATGGACGGCGGTTGGACGGCGAAATAACAAAACTTGTAAGTGCAGTGAGACTTCCGAAGTTAAATAAATTTTTAAACCAATTTACCTATATTTAAACAAATTGTTACTTATAATTAAAACGCGGAGCTAAATCTCACTTAACTTATAGGTATGACACAAAGTTACACCAAAGAGACAGGAAAGTTTGCGGACCGCTTCCGTGCAGCCCTCAAGGATGCAGGAGTGCGGATCTCCGCAACTGTTGTCGCAAACGAGTTCAACCTCCGTTACTGGGGCGAGGGAATCTCTTCTCACGCTGCCCGCAACTGGTTGATGGGTGTTTCAATCCCTAAGCAAGACAAACTTCTTGTTTTGTCTAAATGGTTGAAAGTATCACCGGAGGGTCTGCTGTTTGGCACCCCACCGCCGCGTCCCGCGGATGAAGCACTTCGCGATGAGCATATCAACTTGGTTGATCAACAACTCATCTCCAAGTATTTCGCACTGCATCCCGATCATCGTCGCGTCGTTCGCGAAGTGGTTGATGGTCTGGCAGCCTTGGGGCCGAAAAAATCAGAAAATTAAAGCAATCGCGTTGGCTTCAATGGCTTCCCCCAATCCAACGGGGCCCATTTTTTCAGCGGTTTTTGCTTTGACATTCACTTGGCTCATCGCCACATCTAGTGCGTTGGCAATCCGCTCGCGCATCGTCTCAATGTAAGTTGCAAGCTTTGGCGCTTGCGCAATCACTGTACTGTCGATATTTCCTATTTCATAGCCGGCTTGCCGCACACGAGCAGCGGTTTCTCTCAGTAAATCCCATGAATTCGCACCTTTGAAACGCACATCGGTGTCGGGGAAATGCCGTCCAATGTCGCCCAAAGCCGCCGCGCCGAGCAGTGCATCGGTGATGGCGTGCAACAGTGCATCGGCGTCTGAATGCCCGAGCAAACCGTGGGTGTGCGGGATGTGAACGCCCCCCAAAATGAGCGGCCGGCCTTCGACCAAGGCATGGACATCCCAGCCCTCTCCGATGCGAAATGTGGGTGCTGTCATGTCATTCCTTGTGTGATGGCATTGCTTTGTTGTGTCGCGTGCTCAATACCGCTTCGGCCAACTCAAAATCTTGCGGATAAGTGACCTTGAAGTTTTGTGCGCTGGATTCAACCAGCTTGGGCTGTGAACCCAACAACTCCATGGCACTGGCTTCGTCGGTGATGCTGTGCGCCTGCGGCGAATCATGGGCTTGTTGCAAGGCATGCATCAAGTCGCCCAGTCTGAACATTTGCGGCGTGTGCGCCAGCCATTTGTGGTTGCGCTCCAGCGTTTGCGCCACGCGGCCATTGTGTTCAGACTTCAAGGTGTCGGCCAAGGGCAGCGCCAGCAAGCCGCCAACCGTATCGTTTTGGCAGGCGGTGATGAGCGATTGAATCAACTCAGGTGTTATCAAGCAACGCGCTGCATCGTGGACCAACACCCAATCGCTGGTGCGCGCGCCCAACTCAGCCAAGCTGTGCAATCCGGCTAAGACGCTGTGCGCACGTGTTGCGCCGCCCACGTTGCACACTTGAAAACGCAATTGGGGATGGGTGCGCAGCACATCGGCCATGAGTGTGTCTTGCGGTGCGACCACCACCACGCCTTGGGTAAGACTAGGCACTGCCTCAAAAGCACGCAAGGTGTGAATCACCATTGGCACGCCCAACAAGCGCTGGTATTGCTTGGGCTGCTCGGTTTGGGCGCGGCTGCCGGCGCCGGCACACGGGATGAGCGCATACAGCCGAGCTTCGCTGGAATGGGGTGAATTCATACGTTCGCAGATAAGGGCAATGTCCTGCATTTTAGAATCGACCCAATGCACCTGCCCCTTTTGAGTTCTGGCAAACGTTTTGCCATGCCCCGCCCTGTCGCCTCGGCGGATGCTTTGTTGCTTGCGCAATTGGCTGTGCGCGAGAAATCCAAACACCAGCGCATCGCCATCGTCACGGCCGATGCCATGGATGCGCAGCGTCTGCAAGACGAGATGGCTTTCTTTGCGCCCGATGTGCGTTGCGTCTTGTTTCCCGATTGGGAAACCCTGCCCTACGACAGCTTTTCACCGCACCAAGACTTGATCAGCGAGCGTTTGGCCACACTGTGGCGCATCTCGCAGGGCGAGGCCGATGTGGTGCTGATTCCCGCCTCGACCGCCTTGTATCGCTTGGGGCCACCGGCGTTTTTGGCGGGCTACACCTTTCACTTCAAGGTCAAGCAACAACTGGATGAGGCCAAGCTCAAGTCGCAACTCACGCTGGCGGGCTACACCCATGTCACACAAGTGGTCAGCCCCGGTGAATACGCGGTGCGTGGTGGCTTGATTGATTTGTTTCCGATGGGCTCCTTGGTGCCGTACCGGGTGGATTTGTTTGACAACGAAATCGACTCCATCCGCACCTTTGACCCCGACACGCAACGCAGCCTGTATCCGGTGCCCGAAGTGCGTTTGTTGCCGGGGCGTGAGTTTCCGATGGACGACAAAGCACGCGCGCTGTTTCGCAACCGCTGGCGCGAAATGCTCGAAGGCGATCCGACCAAAAGTCGCATTTACAAAGACATAGGCAACGGCGTAGCGACCGCCGGCATTGAGTATTACTTGCCCTTGTTTTTTGAAGAAACCGCCACGGTGTTTGATTACCTCGGCGCGTCGGCCACCGTGGTGCTGCATGGCGATTTAGAGCCCGTGTTTCAACGCTTTTGGCAAGACACCAAAGACCGCTTTCGATTGGTGCAAGGCGACCCAGAACGCCCCGCGCTGCCACCTGAACATTTGTTCTTGAATGCCGAACAGTTTTACAGCGCCGCCAATGCCCATGCGCAATTGAGTTTGCGCGCGCAAGTCAGCGATGTGGACGACAACGCCTTCGCCCAAATTCTGCCCAACCTCACTGCGGTGCGCGGTGCTGCCGACCCGCTGCAACGCTTGCAAGCCTATGCGCTGCAAACGCCACAACGCTTGTTGATCTTGGCCGAGAGCGATGGTCGCCGCGAGAGCTTGTTGGATTTTTTGCGTTCCTCGCAAGTCAACCCGCCGGCCTTTGATTCTCTGGAAGAATTCTTAGCCAGCGACGAAAAAATAGGCATTGCCACGGCCGCCTTGCAAGTGGGCTTTAGCTGGCGCGAAGCGGGCATTGACCTGATCACCGAGACCGAGTTGTTTGCCGCAGGTGTGACCACGCGCCGTCGTAAAAAACAAGAACAGGTGAGCGATGTCGAAGCGCTTATCAAAGACTTGGCCGAACTCAATTTGGGCGATCCAGTGGTGCATAACGCGCATGGCATTGGGCGCTACAGAGGTTTGGTGAACATGGATTTGGGCGAAAAAAATGCCGACGGCACGCCCGCGCTGCAAGAGTTTCTTCACCTCGAATATGCCGACCAAGCAGTGCTGTATGTCCCTGTGAGCCAACTGCATTTGATTGGTCGCTACACCGGCGTGAGTGCCGACGAAGCACCTCTGCACAAACTCGGCTCTGCACAATGGGACAAGGCCAAACGCCGCGCAGCCGAACAAGTGCGCGATGCAGCCGCAGAGTTGCTCAATATTTATGCGCGTCGTGCGGCGCGTCAAGGCCATCCTTTCCGATACTCGCCGCAAGACTACGAAACCTTTGCCAACGATTTTGGGTTTGAAGAAACAGCCGATCAACGCGCCGCCATTCACGCCGTGATGCAAGACATGATCAGCCCGCGCCCAATGGACCGTTTGGTGTGCGGCGATGTGGGTTTTGGCAAAACCGAAGTGGCTTTGCGGGCGGCTTTTGTGGCGGTGACAGGCGGCAAACAAGTGGCGTTTTTGGCGCCTACCACTTTGCTGGCCGAGCAACATTTCCAAACCCTGACCGACCGCTTTAGCAAATGGCCGGTGAAGATTGCCGAGATGAGCCGCTTTCGCTCCACCAAAGAAATCAACGCAGCGGCCAAAGGCTTGGCTGAAGGGCAAGTGGACATTGTGGTGGGCACGCACAAGTTGCTGAGTGAGACCATCAAGTTCAAAGACTTGGGGCTGCTCATCATTGACGAGGAACACCGCTTTGGTGTGCGCCACAAAGAAGCCATGAAGGCCATGCGCGCCGAAGTCGATGTACTCACACTCACCGCCACGCCGATTCCGCGCACGCTGGGCATGGCGCTCGAAGGCCTGCGGGATTTGAGCGTGATTGCCACTGCGCCACAGCGTCGCTTGGCCATCAAAACCTTTGTGCGCAGTGAAAGCAATGGCGTGATTCGCGAGGCCGTGCTGCGCGAACTCAAACGCGGCGGCCAATGCTACTTTTTGCACAACGAAGTGGACACGATTGAAAACCGCCGCGCCCGCTTGGAAGAGTTGTTGCCCGAAGCCCGCATTGCCATTGCCCACGGGCAAATGCCTGAGCGTGAATTAGAGCGCGTGATGCGTGACTTTGTGGCGCAGCGCTTCAATGTGTTGCTGTGCTCGACCATCATCGAAACAGGCATTGACGTGCCCAGCGCCAACACCATCATCATGAGCCGCGCCGACAAGTTTGGTTTGGCGCAATTGCACCAACTGCGCGGTCGCGTGGGACGCAGCCATCACCAAGCCTATGCGTATTTGATGGTGCCCGACCTGGAAGGTCTGACCAAACAAGCCGCGCAACGCTTGGACGCGATTCAGCAAATGGAAGAGTTGGGCTCGGGTTTTTACCTCGCCATGCACGACTTGGAAATTCGCGGTGCGGGCGAAGTGCTGGGCGAACACCAAAGCGGCAACATGCTGGAAGTGGGTTTTCAGCTCTACAACGAAATGTTGAGCGAAGCGGTGCGCGCTCTGAAAAACGGCGAAGAACCCGATTTACTCAGCCCCTTAAGCGCGACCACGGAAATCAATTTGCACGCACCTGCGCTGCTGCCCGACGACTATTGCGGCGACGTGCATTTGCGTTTGTCGCTCTACAAAAAACTCGCCACCGCCAAAACCTCCGACCAAATCGATGCGCTGCTGGAAGAAATTGTGGACCGCTTTGGCAAGCTGCCCACGCAGGCGCAAACCTTGATGGATGTTCATCGCCTGCGCGTCTTGGCGCGGTCTTACGGCGTGAGCAAAGTCGATGCCGCGCCCGGTGTGACACACATCAGCTTCAAACCCAATCCGCCGTTTGATGCGCTGCGCATCATTGAGCTGGTGCAAAAAAACAAACACATCAAACTCGCGGGCAACGACCGCTTGCGCATTGAGCGTGAATTGCCTGAACCGCATGCGCGGTCGCAGATGGTGCGCGATGTCTTGCGCTCACTCGGCACACCTGTGGTGCCTGCCAGCAAAGCGATAATTGAACAATGACGTCCTCTCAAGAATTTGCCCCCGGCCTCGTGCTCCAAAACCTCACCCCGCCTCTGCGTTTGTCGGACTTCAAACTGATCGCGTTTGACATGGATTCGACGCTCATCAACATTGAGTGCATTGACGAAATTGCCGATGCAGCGGGTCGCAAGGCGGAAGTGGCGGCCATCACCGAGGCGGCGATGCGTGGCGAAATCACCGATTTCAAAGACAGCTTGCGCCGCCGCGTCGCCTTGCTCAAGGGAGTTCCGGCCACCGCTTTGCAAGAGGTGTTTGAGCAGCGTCTGCGCTTGAATCCAGGCGCAGAGCGCTTGGTGCAAACCTGCAAAGCGCATAGCCTCAAAGTGTTGTTGGTGAGCGGCGGCTTCACGTTTTTTGCGGATCGCGTGTGCGCCTTATTGGGCATCGATTTTTCGCGCAGCAATGTGCTCGACATAGCAGACGGCCACCTGACCGGGCGTGTGCTCGACCAGCCTTGGGGCGATATTTGCGATGGCGCAGAAAAACGCAAGATGTTGCTGGCCACTTGCGAACAACTCGGCATCAGCCCGCAAGCTGCCATTGCCATGGGCGACGGCGCCAACGACTTACCCATGATGGGCGCAGCGGGTTTGTCCGTGGCCTACCACGCCAAGCCCAAGGTACGCGAGCAGGCGATGGTGGCGATCAACGAAGGCGGTTTAGACCGTTTGCTGGAACTTGTTTTGCCGAGCTGACCCCCATCGGCAGGGTCATCAAACCAACCTCAAGGTCTTGGCTTTGTAAACCGCTTGCGTTCTGTTGGACACATTCAAGGTTCTAAAAATCGCGCTGACATGAATTTTCACCGTCTGCTCGCTGATACCCAGCTGATTGGCGATCAGCTTATTAGAGGTACCCACTGACATGCAATTCAACACATCTTGTTGGCGCTTGGTCATATTCACCGCATGGTCTGGATTGACCCGGTAATCTCGAATATGAAGCAACTCACATAATTTAGAGTAAATGAAATCACTGGTGTTATTTTTAGAAATAAAAATATCTGCGCCCGCATTGATGCAATTAAATTCCCAAATATCTTCGTCCAAACCAGAAATGACCACCAAATGGCTGACTTGATTCAAACTTTTCAAGGTTTTGATATTGTCAATAGGATCTGAATCAGGCAGCTTCAAATCCAACACTACCAGCCAATTGTTATTTCCCTTGCTGATAACAGACTGCGCATCGGCCAAACAAGATACACCCACCAAAGATATACCTCTGGGGCTGAAATCGGCGGTTAATTTTTCAGTCAGGGCGTCTCTGTATACCGGATGATCGTCAACGATCAAAATTGAGGTCGTACTCATGTCTAGGGGCAGAAAAATTAATCGCAAACTTTACTATAGAAACGATCAATTACCTCAAAATAACCACCTAAAACAGCATGAGTTATTACTCGCTCAATTGAAATAAATCAATAATAAAAAGACACTCTTTCACGCGCCTTCAGGTTTAATTTGCGCCCGCGCAATCACCTGCTTCCAGCGCGTTTGCTCGGTTTTAATAAACGCCTCAAACTCCGCCGCCGTATTGCCCACCGACAAAGCGCTGTCGTTGGATAACTTGTCCTTCATGATGCTCCCGCGTGCGGCCTTGATGGCTTCGCTCTCCAGACGCGCCAAATTGGCTTTTGGCCATTTGCTGGGTGCCAGCAGGCCGTACCACTGCGTCATTTCAAAACCTTTGTAGCCTTGCTCGGCGACGGTGGGCACATCAGGCAATTGCGGCAAGCGCGAGGTCGAACCCGTGGCAATACAGCGCAGCTTGCCGGCTTTGATGAACTGAATCAGTGCAGGCGCACCCACGGCACTGGCCTGCAAGCGCCCGCCCATGAGGTCGGTGAGCATAGGCCCCGTGCCTTTGTACGGCACATGCACGACAAAGGTTTCGGTCACCATCTTCAAATACTCAAACGCCAAATGCCCTGCGCTGCCGTTGCCCGCTGTGCCGTAGTTCATTTGGCCGGGATTCTTTTTGGCGTAGGCCACAAATTCGGTCAGGTTTTTCACTGGCAAATCGGGATGCACCACATACAGGCTCGGCACTTTCGAGAGCAAGGTGATGGGCACAAAATCGCGCTGCACGTCATAAGGCAGCTTAGGAAAAATATAGGGGTTGACCGCCAAAGTGCCAATGTGTCCCAAGATAAAGGTGTGCTCGTCGGTGCTGCCCGCCACTTCTTGCATGGCGATGTTGCCCGCCGCACCGGGCTTGTTGTCCACAAACACGTTTTGCCCCAAGCCTTTGCTCATTTCAGCAGCCACGGCACGCGCCACAATTTCTGAGCTGCCCCCGGGCGCAAATGGCACCACCAAACGCATGGGCTTGTTGGGCCAAGCGTTGTCCGCCCATGCTTGGGTGTGCAGACCGAAAGCACCTGCGCCCAAGCTTGTACCCAACAGCGACAAGCATTGGCGACGGTTCAGATGGGTTGGGGTTGGGGTTGGGGTTGAATTTGACATGTCGTCTCCTTGAATTTTTTGTTGCTCAAACATCACGCGACTTTTAGCGCAGCGCTTGGTAAATGGTTTGTGCCAACTCGGGCGAAATGCCTTCGACGCTGCACAGGTCTTGCACACTGGCGTCGGCCACGCCACGGGCGCCGCCAAATCGTTGGAGCAGCTTGGCGCGCTTTTTGGGGCCAATGCCTGCAATGTCTTCGAGCTTGCTGCCGCCCACGCGCACTTTGGCGCGCGCGGCTCTCATGCCGGTGATGGCAAAGCGGTGCGCCTCGTCGCGGATTTGCGCGACCAACATCAGCGCCGCAGAATCGCGCCCCAAATAGACTTTTTCTCGGCCATCGGCAAACACCAATTCTTCTAAGCCGACTTTGCGGCCTTCGCCTTTTTCCACGCCCACGATGCGCGACAAATCGAGCCCCAAACTCTCAAACACCTCACGCGCCATGCTCACCTGGCCTTTGCCGCCGTCAATCAACACCAAGTCGGGCAGCTTGCCCTCGCCCGCTTGCACGGCTTCGGCCAGCTTGCTGTAGCGGCGCGTGAGCACTTGGCGCATGGCGGCGTAATCATCGCCGGGGGTGATGCCTTCGATGTTGTAGCGTCGGTATTCGCTGCTTTGCATTTTGTGGTGGTGGTAGACCACGCACGACGCTTGGGTGGATTCGCCCGAGGTGTGCGAAATATCAAAACACTCCACCCGCAGTTGCTCCATGTCGTCCACCACCAAGTCCAGCGCTTCGACCAAAGAGCGGGTGCGGGCTTGCTGCGAGCCTTCTTCAGCCAACAAGCGGGCGAGTTGAATATCCGCGTTTTGCTGCGCCATGTCCAACCACGCGCGGCGTTGCTCACGCGGTTGGTGAATGGCGTTGATGCGCACGCCCGTTTGGTCGATCAGCGCTTGAATCAAATCTTTGTCCACCGCATGGCTGGTGATGAGCGTGGGCGGCACAGGCACGTCCAAATAATGTTGACTCAAAAAGGCTTCCAGCACATCTTTGGGATCGTCTTGGTCCACATGCACCGGAAAATAAGGCCGATCGCCCAAGTGCCGCCCGCCGCGCACCATCGCCAAGTTGACGCAGGCTTTGCCGCCTTGTACTTTGACGGCCAAGATGTCCACGTCTTGGTCGCCCACCGTGTCCACCGCTTGCTGATGCAGCACTTTGGACAAGGCGCTGATTTGGTTGCGCAACTCCGCCGCTTGTTCAAACTCCAGCCGCTCGGCATGCGCCATCATGCGCTGCTCGATGCCGGACATCACCTCTTGGGTTTCACCGCGCAGCAAGCGCATGGCGCTGTCTACATCGTTTTGATAATCGGCAGGCGAAATATGGCCCACGCACGGCCCCGAACAACGCTTGATTTGAAACAACAAACACGGGCGCGTGCGGTTGTTGAACACCGTGTCTTCGCAGGTGCGCAGGCGAAACACTTTTTGCAACAACTGAATGGCTTCGCGCACCGCCCACACGCTGGGATAGGGGCCAAAATAATCATGACGCTTGTCCACCGCGCCTCGGTAATAGACCACACGCGGGACTTGCGGCGCAGACGGATGCCCCGAGCTTTGCGCCGCTTTACGTCCATCGGCGCGGGTGATTTTGAGATAGGGGTAACTCTTGTCGTCCCGAAACAAGATATTGTATTTGGGCTTGAGGGTTTTGATGAGGTTGTTCTCAAGCAGCAAGGCCTCCGCCTCGGAGCGCACCACGGTGGTCTCCAAACGCACAATCTTGCTCACCATGTGGCCGATGCGCGTGCCGCCGTGTTCTTTTTGGAAATAACTCGTCACCCGTTTTTTCAGGCTGATGGCTTTGCCCACGTAGAGCAATTGCTCTTGCGCATCAAAGTAGCGATACACCCCCGGCAGCGCGGGCAAGCTGGCCACTTGTTGCAACAACTCAGGCGGGTGACGGGGTGAGGTGACTTCGGTTTCTTCGGACATGTGCGTATTGTGGACAATCTGAGGCTGTGACTTCTGCTCCAAAACCAACAATCCAAGCCCACCCACCGCTTTTGTGGGATATTTTTTGCCGCGTCATCGACAACCACGGCGATTTAGGCGTGTGCTGGCGTTTGAGCGCCGACCTCGCGCAACGCGGCCACCAAGTGCGCCTGTGGGTCGATGACGCTTCGGCTTTGCGCTGGATGGCACCTTTGGGTGTGCAAGGCGTGCACGTGTTTGACTGGAACGACTGCTTGGCACTGGACACCGTGGGCGACGTGGTGGTGGAAGGTTTTGGCTGTGAACTGCCGCAAACGGTACAAGCCCGCATCGCACAGCGCCCGCGCGCCGTGTGGCTCAATTTGGAATATTTGAGCGCCGAAGAATTTGTAGAACGCAGCCACGGCCTGCCCTCGCCCGTCATGCGTGGCGCGGCGCAAGGGCTGACCAAACATTTTTTCTACCCCGGTTTCACCCCAAAAACAGGCGGTTTGCTGCGCGAAGCAGATGTATTGACCCGCCAACACGCCTTTGACCCCAACGCATGGAGGCGCAGCCAAGGCCTGCCTGACGACAAGAACGCGCTGTGGGTGTCTTTGTTTTGCTATGAACCTGCGGGTTTGTTGGCTTTGCTTCAAAGTCTGGCGACCGCTTCGCGCCCCGTGCGTGTGTTGGCCACCGCAGGTCGCGCGCAGCAGGCATTGGCACACGCTGTGCAACAACTGGGCTGGCAGGATGCGCTGCCCGACCAGCTGCACATTCACCCACTCCCGTATTTGAGTCAAACCGACTACGACCATCTGCTGTGGTCGTGCCAGCTCAACTGTGTGCGCGGCGAAGACTCGCTGGTGCGTGCCCTGTGGGCAGGCCAAGCCTTGGTTTGGCACATCTACCCGCAAGAAGACAAGGCCCACCACGCCAAACTCGACGCATTTTTAGATTGGCTCCAAGCCCCCACCAGTTTGCGAGATTTTCACCATGCGTGGAATGGCATGAGCACGCCCAAGGCCTTGGCGGTGGATCTAAAAACTTGGCAAGCTTGCATCCAGGCAGCGCGGGAGCGCTTGTTGGTGCAACAGAGTTTGGTGGAGCAGTTGCTGGGGTTTGTGTCTGGGCAACACAACTCAAACTGATGCTTTAAGACTCATTTTGGTGCCTCAACGCGAAACAGCTAGAATGTTGGGTTTGGCGAATCGCCTCCTCATTCCTTATTTCAGACAAAAAGCACCATGAAAACCGCACAAGAAATCCGCGTTGGCAACGTCATCATGCACGGCAAAGACCCCATGGTGGTCTTGCGTACCGAATACCAACGGGGTGGCCGCGGCTCATCCACGGTTCGCATGAAGCTCAAAAGCTTGATCGCCAACTTCGGCACCGAAGTGGTGTTTCGCGCTGACGACAAAATGGACCAAGTCATCTTGGACAAAAAAGAGTGCACCTACTCTTACTTTGCCGATCCCATGTATGTCTGCATGGACACCGAATTCAACCAATACGAAGTCGAAGCCAGCAACATGGGCGACGCACTGAACTACCTCGAAGACGGCATGCAACTCGAAGTCGTGTTCTACGACGAAAAAGCCATCTCAGTTGAATTGCCCACCACCGTGGTGCGCGAAATCACTTGGACAGAACCCGCCGTCAAAGGCGACACCTCTGGCAAAGTCATGAAGCCCGCCAAAATCGCCACCGGCTTTGAAGTGGCCGTGCCTTTGTTTGTGGCACAAGGCGACAAAATCGAAGTGGACACACGCACGGGCGAATACCGCAAGCGCGTTTAAGACCCCCTTTGCTTCATCAAAAGGCTCCTTTGGGAGCCTTTTTTACGCTGGTGAACGACTAAGATCAGCCCATGGACGCAATGCTCAACCCTCACGACAGACGCTTGGCCGATGCTTGGGAAACCCTCAAGTCTCAGTTTGACAACGGCGACAAGCTCAGCCCCGAATCCAACCGCTTGGCTTTTGCCGACCCCGAGTTTTTGCTGCGGCGCGAAACCCGTGGCGTTCGCATGCAGCTGGAAATGCTCAAGCCCGATTTGGCCCAGCATGAACACGGCATTGAAAACACCGTGGTAGTGTTTGGCAGCGCACGTTTTCGCAGCGAAGCCGATGCCCACCAAGCCTTGGTTCGCGCCCAAGACAGCGGCGACGAAACCGAGTTAGACCACGCCCAGCGTTTGGTACGCAACGCCCGCTACTACGAACAAGCGCGCGCTTTTGGTCGCCTCGTGACCGAATACAGCGCATTGCAAAGCGCGCCGCACAAGCTCTTTATTTGCACCGGCGGCGGCCCGGGCATCATGGAAGCCGCCAATCGCGGTGCCTCTGAGGCCGGCGGCTTGAGCGTGGGGCTCAACATTGCGCTACCGCATGAACAATCGCCCAACCCCTACATCACCCCAGACCTCAGCTTCAAGTTTCATTATTTTGCGCTGCGCAAAATGCACTTCATGATGCGGGCAATGGCGCTGGTGGCTTTTCCCGGCGGCTTTGGCACATTGGATGAATTGTTCGAAACCCTCACCTTGGTGCAATGCAAAAAAGCCAAGCCTGTGCCAATCGTTTTGTATGGCACAGATTATTGGAAACGTTTGCTCAACTTCGAGACCTTGGTGGAAGAAGGCGTGATCGACTCAAAAGACTTGGCGCTTTTCAACTATGTCGACACGGTAGAAGACGCTTGGAACGTCATCCGTGAGTTTTATCAACTCTGAGTTGAAACGCAGTGCGTGAGCCCACGCCCACAATGGCTGAGACGCACCAAAACACGCTGCCCACACCAATCACAGCGCCCAAGGCACCAAACACCATGGGCATGACCACGCTGGACGCATTGATGCCCATCAAGCGCAGGCCAATCGCCTCGCCATGACGCGCCTCGGGCGTGATTTGGTGCAAGGTACTCATGACCATCGGCTGCACCGAGCCCAGCGACAAGCCCAACAAAACCGAACACACGGCCATCGCCCACGCCTCTTGGGTGAAGGGGTAAATGCCCAGCAGCAATGAGGTGAGCAACATCGCTCCCGTAATGACTTGCCACTCTTGCAAGCGCCCGACCAACAGGGGCAAGATCAAACGAATCACCGTCGCGGCCACCGCGAAGCCGCCCAAGATGGCGCCAATCACCGAGGCGCTCAGGCCGCGTTCATGGCCCAAAATTGGCACGACAAAGGTGTGCACATCCCAACAAGCCGACAAAAACCAATTCACCACCAACAAGCGCCTGAACATGGGGTCTTGCAGCAAATCCCAAGCGCTGTTTTTTTCATGGCCTTGGGCTTGCACCACCGGCGGCAGTTCACGGGTTTTATGAACCCAGCCCCAAGTGAGCAAAGGCAGCAAGGCCAAGGCCGCAAACGCCCATTGAAAACCCGCGCCGTCAATGATGAAGCCCGCCATCAAAGGCCCAATGAAGTTAGAAAACGCCGGCCCCACAGCCAACCAACTGAAGGCTTGTTTGAGTTGCGTGGCGTCGTGCACAGCGCGCCCGACATGGCGCTGCAAGGCGATGATGGCGCCGCCCGTTGCACCGCCCGTGAACAAAGCCGACACGCACAGCACTGGAAACACCGGCCAAATGGCCGCCATGCCTGCGCCCAAGGTGGCAGCCAGCACGCTCCACATCATCGGGCGCTTTAAGCCGTGTTTGTCGGCATAACGGCCTGCGGGCAAGGCCAAAAAAACTTGCGTCAGCGCAAACAAGGCCAACAAAAAACCCACCGCTGCACTGCTCTCGCCGGCTCTGAGCGCCATCAAGGGCGTGGCCATGCGCATGCCCGTCATGCAGGCATGCAAACAGACTTGTCCGGCGATGAGTTTGAAGAGTTCGCGTTTCAAGAGGCGGCGTCCGTGTCGTCCAAGGCCTCGTTCACGCCGGGCAACAGGGCTTGCGCTTCGCCTTCGGGCAAGGCTTCGACGTTTTTCAAAGCGCGGCGCATTTGGCGACTGCGGGTGTCGGCTTTGTCCAAGGTGTCGGCGGCTTTTTGCACTTGTTCGCGCACTTTTTCCACCCAATCGCCGTAGCGTTCAAACTCGGTTTTGACCGCGCCCAAAACTTTCCACACTTCGGAGGCTTGTTGCTCCAGCGCCAAGGTGCGAAAACCCATGTGCAAGCTGTTGAGCATGGCCAAGAGCGTGGTGGGCCCCGCCAGTGAGACGCGGTAGTCGCGCTGCAAACTGTCCATCAAGCCGGGGCGACGCAGCACTTCGGCATAGAGGCCTTCGGTGGGCAAAAACAAGATCGCAAAGTCGGTGGTGTACGGTGGCGCGAGGTAGCTCTCGGCAATGCTTTTGGCTTCGGTACGAATGCGCACCTCCAGCGCTTTGGCGGCCACTTCTGCGCCCAACGCATCGGCGCGGTCTTGGGCGTCGAGCAAGCGCTCATAGTCTTCACGCGGAAACTTGGCGTCGATAGGCAACCACACGGGTTCGCCGTCAGCACCGCCGCGCCCGGGAAAGCGAATCGCAAAATCCACCCGCTGGTTGCTGCGCGGTTTGGTTTCGACTTGCTTGCCATATTGCTCGATGGTCAGCACTTGCTCCAACAAAGCTTCCAGCTGCACCTCGCCAAACATGCCCCGGGTTTTGACATTGGTGAGCACGCGCTGCAAGCTGCCCACGCCGTCGGCGAGTTTTTGCATTTGCCCCAAACCGTTGTGCACTTGCTCCAAACGCTCGGCCACTTGTTTGAAGCTCTCCGACAAGCGTTTTTCCAAGGTGGTTTGGAGTTTTTCGTCCACCGTGCGGCGCATTTCGTCGAGCTTGTCGGCATTGCTTTTTTGCAGTTGCTGCAACTGCTGGTTCAAGGTGTCGGTGAGCGACTTTTGCATCAGGCTCAACTGTTGCAATTGGTTTTGCTGTTGTTGTGCCGAATTGGTGAGCAAGGCTTGTTGTTGTTGCGCCAAAGTTTGTGCCAATTCTTGGCGTCCACCGCGTGAGGATTCGGCAATTTCAAACCGCAATTCGCGCTCGATGCGGTCGAGCTTGGCTTGCAACGCCACGGCTTGTTCTTGATGCGCCGATGGGTCTGCCTGGTTGGCACGCAAAACGCGCCACAACAGCAAGGCCAACAAAGCCGTGTTGAGGCATAAGAAGATCCAAATCAACCCATTGCTTGCTGCGTTGTCCATCATGCGCCCAGCGTGTTCAAAGGCGTGATGGCGCGGCCTTGTGTGAAAAAGCTGATCAGGTTGTCAGCCGCCAAATTCGCCATGGCCATGCGTGTAGCAATGGACGCGCTGGCGATGTGCGGCGTCAAGACCACATTGGGCACGGTCAGCAAATCGGGATGCACCTTGGGCTCGCCTTCAAACACATCCAAGCCGGCTGCGGCAATGGTGCGATTGCGCAAGGCTTGCGCCAAGGCAGCGTCGTCCACAATGCCGCCGCGTGCAATGTTGACCAAGGTGGCCGTCGGCTTCATTTGCGCCAACTCCGCGGCGCCCATCGCGTGGTGCGACTCGGCGCTGTAGGGCAGCACCAACACCACATGGTCGGCGCTGCGCAAAAGTTCTTCTTTGCTCACATAGCGGGCTTTGCATTCGGCTTCTTGCGCTGCGCTCAAGCGCGAGCGGTTGTGATAAATCACCTTCATGCCAAAGCCGTGCGCGCCGCGTTTGGCAATGCCTTGTCCAATGCGCCCCATGCCCAGAATGCCCAACGTGGAGCCATGCACTTCTGCGCCCGCAAACATGTCGTAGCGCCATTGCTTCCATTCGCCTCGGCGCAAAAAATGTTCGCTCTCGGTCAAGCGGCGTGCGGTGGCCATGAGCAAGGCAAAGCCAAAGTCTGCCGTGGTTTCGGTCAACACGTCGGGCGTGTTGCTGGCTTGTACGCCGTGTGCGGTCATGGCGGGCACATCAAAGTTGTTGAATCCCACGGCCATGTTGGCCACGGCTTTGAGCTGAGGACACACGGCCAGCACATCCTTGTTGATCGGGTCTGCGCCCGTGGTCAAGGCGCCTGCGTGTTGGGAGAGTTGGGCTTTCCATTCGTCCAGCGTCCAAGCGTGATCGGCTTGGTTGTCGGTGACGTTGAAATGTTCGCGCAGACGCGCCAGCACTTCTTCAAAAATAGGCCGCGCCACAAGGAGGTTGGGTTTCATAGATTTTTTATGCAGGTTGCTCAATGCCGAAGACTTGGCGCAAATACGCCAAATAACGCTGGTCTTCGCACATGTTTTTAGAAGGCGTGTCCGACAACTTGGCCACCGGCTGGCCGTTGCACTGCACCATTTTGATGACGATTTGCAGCGGTTCATAGCCCAAGTCGTTGGTCAAGTTGGTGCCAATGCCAAAAGCCAGTTTGCATCGGCCACGGAACTGTTGGTAGAGCGCAATCGTGCGCTCGACGGTCAAGCCATCGCTGAAGATCAGGGTTTTGGTGAGTGGATCGACGCGGTTTTCGCGGTAGTGCGCAATCATGCGCTCGCCCCATGTGAAGGGGTCGCCGCTGTCGTGGCGGGCGCCGTCAAACAGCTTGCAAAAATACATGTCGAAGTCGCGCAAGAAAGGCTCAATGCCGTAGACGTCGCTCAGGGCAATGCCCAAGTCGCCTCGGTATTCACGCGCCCAAGTTTCAAAGCCAAACACTTGACTGTCGCGCAAACGCGGGCCCAAGGCCTGGCAGGCCTGCAAGTATTCGTGCGCCATGGTGCCCAAGGGCGTAAGGCCAAGCTTCATGGCAAACAATGCGTTGCTGGTGCCAGCAAACTGACCGTCCGCACCGGTGCCGAGCTTGGCGCCCAAAACGCGCAAAATTTCTTCATGCCACGCTTTGGAAAAACGCCTGCGCGTGCCGTAGTCGGCAATTTTCAAATCGCTCAAACGCTCGGCATGCAAGGCCTGCACTTTTTGGTCGAGTCGCTTTCGCCCTTCAACAAAATCAGGCACTTGTTGGGTGTTGCGGAAATAGACTTCGTTGACGATGGCCAGCACCGGAATTTCAAACAAAATCGTGTGCAACCAAGGCCCTTGAATGCTGATGTCAATCTCGCCATTGGGCATGGCGCTGACTTGGATGTATTTTTCATTGAGCTTGAACAAGCCCAAAAAATCCACAAAGTCGCTCTTGATGAAACGCAAGCTGCGCAACCAAGCCAGCTCCGACTCCTGAAAATGCAAGCTGCACAGCGAGCGAATTTCGTCGCGAATTTCTTGCACATAAGGCGCCAGCTCAATGCCCGGATTGCGGCACTTGAATTTGTAAGCCACCTGAGCGCTAGGAAACTGATGCAGCACCGCCTGCATCATGGTGAACTTGTACAGGTCTGTGTCGAGCAGGCTGGTGATGATCATGCGCTCATTCCACCCAATGTGTGAATTCGCTGACCGGCACACGCGGCGTGGCAAAGCTGTTGACCTTGTCGCTCATGTCGGCATAGCCCAGCGACAAACCGCACACCAAGCGCTCGTTCTCGCCCGCGCCCACATGCGGCAGGATGATGCTGTGAAAATTGTTCCAAGCCGCTTGCGGGCACGTGTGCAAGCCACGCGCGCGCGCCGCCAACATGATGTTTTGCACAAACATGCCGTAGTCAAACAAAGAGCCGCGTCCCATGACGGGGTCGATGGTGAACATCATGCCCACGGGCGCATCGAAGAACTTGAAATTGCGTTGCTGCTGTTGGTGCATTTTGTCTTTGTCGGCCTTGCCAATGCCCAACAAACCATACAAGCCCCAGCCGTTTTCGCGACGACGGTCGATGTAGGGGCTGACCCATTGTTCGGGGTAGTAATCGTATTGCTCTTGGTATTGCTTGGCGACTTCGGGATTGGCGCGAATGGCTTCGTGGGCGGCGCACACTTTTTCGACCAACGCATCGCGGCTCGCGCCCTGCAAGACATAGACCTTCCAAGGCTGAGTATTGGTGCCTGACGGTGCGCGGCTCGCGACTTGCAAAATCTCGGTGATCAACTCACGCGACACCGCTTGCTGGGTGAAGGCGCGTGCCGACATGCGCGAGGTGATGGCGTGATCGACAGCAGTGACTTCTGCGGAATGACTCATAACAATTGCTCCAAAACGGTTTTTAAGTTGGTCGGTAAGGCCTGTACTGGACGACGGTGTTGCTTGTCCACATACACATGCACAAAGTGCCCGCGAGCCGCGCACAAGTCTTGGTCTTGCGCGAACAAGCCCACTTCATAGCGCACGCTGGAGCTGCCCAGCTTGGCCACACGAATGCCCGCTTCAATGACTTGGGGAAACGCCAGCGGCGCAAAGTAATTGCATTGTGTTTCAATCACCAGGCCAATCGTGTCGCCGTGGTGAATGTCCAGCGCGCCTTGCTCAATCAGATGCGCGTTGACGGCTGTGTCAAACCAGCTGTAGTAGACGACGTTGTTGACATGGCCATACACATCGTTGTCCATCCATCGGGTGTCAATGCGACGAAACACCTTGAATGCGCTGCGCGGCTCGGCTTGGGGGCGGGTGGCGTTTGAACTCATAAACTCTGATTTTGCCAGCGTTGCCAATACGCATACGCAACCCGGTAAGTATTGACCTGCACCTGCACCGTGTCCTCCAGGCTCTCGCCATAGCCGCCTGCCATCGAAAAGGCGAGTGGAATGCGGCGTTGGTAGGCCCAATCGAAGACGCGGCGGTCGCGCGCTTCTAGGCCGTCGAAGCTCAGGCTCAAACGGCCCAGTCGGTCGCCTTCGTGCGGGTCTGCGCCGGCCAAGAACATCACCAAGCCGGGCTCAAAGCGGGTGTGCAACTCGTCCAAGGCCTGCTCCAAGGCCTGCAAATAAGCGTCGTCGGTGCAGCCATCGGGCAGCTCGACGTCTAAATCGCTGCGCTCTTTGGCGAAGGGAAAATTGCGTGCGCCGTGCAGCGAGAGGGTGAAGACCGAATCGTCGCGCTCAAAAATCTTGGCGGTTCCGTTGCCTTGGTGCACATCCAAATCGATGATGGCGACTTTCAAAGGCTTTTTGTGCTGCCGAAACCACTCGGCCTGCATCAAGCGCGCCGCCACTGCCGCGTCGTTGAAGACACAAAAGCCACTGCCCTTGTCGGCATAGGCGTGATGCGTGCCGCCCGCCAAATTGGCCGCCAAGCCTTGGCCTTCAAACAAGGCCGCTCGGGCAGCCAGCACACTCGCCCCAACCGAGCGGCGCGAACGCTGCACCATCTCGGGCGACCACGGAAAACCAATCTCTTTTTGCTGCGCTGCGCTCAAGCCGCCCTGCGCCACCGACTGGATGTAGCTCGGCGTGTGCACCAACGCCAGCTCGCCGTCGCTGGCGGGCTGCGCCACATGCAGTTGAATGTGCGGCATCTCCTGCAGCAATCGGTCGCGCAGCCTACGGTATTTGGGCATGGGAAAGCGGTGTCCCGCAGGCAGAGGCAAGACAAACTGGTCGGAATAAAAAGCGCGCATCGTCCGATTTTAGAAAGCCACCTCTAAACATGCGTTTTGGAAGGTCTAGCCCCTTGCAAAGATTCGGGATAACCCTAAACTCCATCCCAATGCTGCACCGCAACATTTTTTGCAAGTTGTTTTCTTTTCATTTCACTCTCTAGGAGAAATCTCATGTTGACCGTTGAACAAGTCGTCGCCTCTAACAAAGCCAATCTGGACAACTTTTTTGGTTTGAGCCACCAAGCCTTCGCTGGCGTGGAAAAATTGGTTGAACTCAACCTCAGCGCCGCTCGCGCTAGCTTGAACGAATCTACTGCCCACGCCAAAGCCGTGTTGGGTGTGAAAGACGCTCAAGAATTCATCGCTTTGCAAACCAGCTTTGTGCAGCCCTTGGTTGAAAAAACTGTGTCTTACAGCCGTCATGTGTATGACATCACCACTGGCACCACTGCCGAACTGAGCAAAGCCGCCGAAGCCAAAGCTGCCGAAGTGCAAGCCGCTGTGTTGGGTTATGTTGACTCTGCTTTGAAAAACGCACCTGCTGGCTCTGAGTCTGCAGTGGCTTTCTTCAAACAAGCTGTCAGCGCTAGCAACACAGCCGTCGAATCCATCCAAAAAGCGGCCAAACAAGCTGCTGACTTGGCTGAAAGCAACCTCAACGCTGTGACAGAAACTGCTGTCAAAGCCACAAAAACTACCGCTAAAAAGCGTTAATTTGTACCAGTTGTCTCCTCGGGTCCTCTGGACACCTCTCTAGGTGCAAGGACTCATTCAAGGGCTCATCGCAAGATGAGCCCTTTTTTTGCACTCAAGTTTTGCGCGACAAAACGGATGTCAGGGCTGCCCCGCAGCCAAGGCCGCTTTGAGCTTGGGCAAGGCCTGCAGCATGGCGGCGCGACCGGCTTCAATGGAGCGTTTGCGCGCACTGAACTCGGCGCTGCCCACCCCCACCAAATCGGGATGCACCACCAGATCGGCCTCCTTGAGCTCAAAGGCGTTGATGCTCTTGCTCATGATGGTGAAGGTTTGCAACAAAATTTTGAACATGTCGCTGGTTTTGTTGCCCTCGGGCGTGCTGGAAATATCGACGGCCAGCACATAGTCTGCGCCCATTTGACGGGCATAGCGCACTGGCACGGGAGAGACCAAACCACCGTCAACAAATTCACGTGTGCCAATTTTGACCGGCTCAAACACCGACGGCACGGCACTGGATGCACGCACCGCCGTGGCCACATCGCCGCGTTGGAACATCACACCTTGGCCTGTGTTGAGATCGGTGGCCACAATGCCCAACGGCATTTTGAAATCTTCAATGCGACGCCCAGCCACTTGGTTGTTGACATAACGCGCCAGTGCGTCACCGCGCATCATGCCGCGCCCCATCAGCGGAACCGTCCAGTCGGTGAGTGCAGCTTCCTCCATAGTTTCGGCCACGGTTTGGAGTTGCGCCGCTGTTTTGCCACTGGCGTACAAAGCCGCTACAAAGCTGCCCGCCGAGGTGCCGACCACCAAATCGGGTTTGATGCCCGCTTCTTCCAACACCTGCAACACGCCGACGTGCGCAAAACCTCGTGCCGCGCCGCCGCCCAAGGCCAGACCGAGTTTGAGCGGCCGTTTGGGCGTTGGTGTCGCGGGCGTCGTGCTTTGGGGTTGCTCGGTTTGTTGCGAAGTGGTGAGTGGCACCGAAGTACAAGCGGCCAAGCTGGCCAGCAACAGCCAAGCCACGAGACGTTGTGTTGTTTTCAACCATGCAGCGTGCTTGGGTGATGCGTTGATAAAAGCCAATGACATAAGCGCCTGAATTGCAAAAAAGTGCCTGATTTTGCTTCAAGTGCCGATGCAAAATCGCGCATAATTGACGTTTACGTAAACGTCAATCAAACACATCAGGAGACCTCATGCAAATCAAAGGCAAAGTTTTCATCGTCACGGGCGGCGCATCGGGCTTGGGCGAAGGCACGGCGCGGGCGCTGGCGGCGTTGGGCGGCACAGTCGTGATTGCAGACATGCAAGAAGACAAAGGCCAAGCCGTCGCACACGAGATTGGCGGCGCATTTGTCAAATGCGATGTCAGCAACGAAGAAGACGGCCAAGCCGTGGTGGCCAAAGCCGTGTCGCTGGGCAAACTCATGGGTTTGGTCAACTGCGCGGGCATTGCGCCGGCACAAAAAACCGTTGGTAAAAACGGCGCGCACAGCTTGAGCGTCTACACCAAAACCATCATGGTCAACTTGGTCGGCAGCTTCAACATGATTCGCTTGGCGGCTGACGCCATGTGCCACAACGAACCCGAATCGACCGGCGAGCGCGGCGTGATGATTTCCACCGCATCGGTCGCGGCCTACGACGGCCAAATTGGTCAAGCCGCTTACAGCGCGTCCAAAGGCGGCGTGGTCGGCATGACGTTGCCGATTGCACGCGATTTGGCTCGCAACGGCATTCGCAACATGACGATTGCACCCGGCATTTTTGGCACGCCCATGATGTTTGGCATGCCGCAAGAGGTGCAAGACTCGCTGGCCGCCAGCGTGCCCTTCCCTTCGCGCTTGGGCACACCGCAAGACTACGCCAAGCTGGCCGTGCATATTTTTGAAAACGACATGCTCAACGGCGAAGTGATTCGCTTAGACGGCGCCATTCGTTTGGCACCAAAATAAGCCAGCGCTGCGGCCTTGAACGCCGCCAACGTGAGCTTGCCAGGGGGAAGCCTAAAATTAGGCTTCCCCTTTTTTTGTTCGCATGGCCATTCCCCAACCCTTTTTACAAGAACTCCTCGCCCGCGTTGATGTGGTCGAGGTGGTGGGTCGCTACGTGCAACTCAAAAAAGGCGGCGCCAATTACATGGGGCTGTGTCCGTTTCATGGCGAGAAATCGCCTTCGTTTTCGGTCAGCCCGAGCAAGCAGTTTTTTCATTGCTTTGGTTGTGGCAAAAACGGCAATGCCATTGGCTTTTTGATGGAGCACAGCGGCATGAACTTTGTCGAAGCCGTCAAAGACCTGGCGCAAAGCGTGGGCATGAGCGTGCCAGACGAAGACCTCTCGCCGCAAGACCGCGCCAAAGCCGCCGAACAACGCCAAAAACAAGCCACCCTCACCGATGTGCTGGAAAAAGCGGGCGAGGCTTATCGCAAACACCTCAAAGCCGCGCCCAAAGCCATCGACTACCTCAAAGGCCGCGGCCTGAGCGGCGAAGTGGCCAAAGACTTTGGCCTGGGCTACGCACCCGAAGGCTGGCGCAGCTTGGCCAGCGTGTTTCCGGATTACCAAGACCCCTTGCTGGTCGAGAGCGGCTTGGTGATCTTGAACCAAGAAGACGGCGCGGACGAAAAACGCTACGACCGCTTTCGCGACCGCATCATGTTTCCGATTCGCAATGTCAAGGGCGAGTGCATTGGCTTTGGCGGGCGCGTCTTGTTTGAGGGCACGCCCAAGTATTTGAATTCGCCCGAAACCCCTGTGTTCAGCAAAGGGCGTGAGCTGTACGGTTTGTTTGAAGCCCGCAACGCCTTGCGCGACGCGGGTTATGTGCTCGTGACCGAAGGCTATATGGATGTGGTGGCCTTGGCGCAACTGGGTTTTCCCAATGCAGTGGCCACTTTGGGCACGGCTTGCACCAGCGACCATGTGCAAAAACTGTTTCGCTTCACCGACAACGTGGTGTTCAGCTTTGACGGCGACAGCGCAGGCCGTCGCGCCGCCCGCAAGGCCTTGGACGGCGCACTGCCCTACGCCAGCGATGTGCGCAGCGTCAAGTTTTTGTTTTTGCCCGCCGAACACGACCCCGACAGCTACATTCGCGAATTTGGCAAAGACGCTTTTGCCCACTGCGTGAGCGAGGCCATGCCCTTGAGCCGCTTTTTGGTCGAAGTGGCACGCGATGGCTGCGACTTGCACACCGCCGAAGGCCGCGCCCACATGGCCAGCAATGCCAAACCGCTGTGGATGGCGCTGCCCGACGGCGCCTTGAAACGCCAGCTCTTGAGCGAAATTGCCGACTTGGCCGAGTTGGGCAACCACGAGTTGCAAGACCTGTGGATACCGCCCTCGCCTGCTTCTGGCAAAGGCCAGCGCAGCGGCAGTTTTGGCGGTGCGTCAAAACGGGGCGATTACAAACCGCGCGACGCCACCAGCAGCCAACGCGCCAGAGGCACGGGATACCGCAAATTCCGCCATATTCCCGCCTCGCGTGCCGACCATGCGGTGCGCATTATTTTGGGACACATGCTGTTGTGGGAAGGTTTGTCGCACGAAGACCACGATTTGTTGTGCGAATTGGCCGCGCCGCACGGCAGCTTGTTTGCGTGGATAGACCAACAACACCACGAACACGGCAGCCAAACCTGGGGCGCGTTGCGCGAAGCCCTGCGCGGCAGTGAACTCGAAGAGCTTGCGCTGCGCGTCATGGCCACGGCTTACACGCCTTTGCATGATGACCGAGGCGAACCTCTGCCCGACACCGCCACCGCGCAAGAGCTTGAGCGCGAAGCCGAGCAAGAATTGCGCGGCATTGTGGACATGTTGCTGATCGAAAGCCTCAAAACCCAAGAAACCGAGGCCATTCAAGCTGCCACCAGCGACCCCAGCGCCTTGCAGCGTTACCGCAGTTTGCAAGCGCGTCGGCTGGATTTACAGGCCTCACAAAAACCAATGAATTGACGCTTGAAACCATATTTAGCTAAAGCATCAGAAACTTTTTGGGTATAATCCAAAACTTAGGCAAGTGCGACAGCAACACCTCCGAGCCGGCCAACCGTGACATACAGCGCACGACTCGCCACTTATCGCAAGGATTGCATACCAAATGTTCGCCCCCACCTCTTGCCTGTGAGGTTTTAGCACCTCCACTCTTTTTTCCCGATTGTTCCCGCGCCGGGTTCCGTGGCGCTGCGTGTGTATTTGTACCCAAGATGTTCAGGAGTTTTCATGCCCGTCGATCCCAAGTCTAAGAAGCCAGCCAAGCCAGTCAAAAAAGCCAGCGCTTCAACTGCCAGCAAAGCTCCCGCCAAAAAAGTGGTTGCCAAGCCTGCGGCCAAAGCGCCTGCCAAAACCGTGACTGCCAAAAAAGCCACCCAACCCGTTGCGAAAACGCCAGCCAAACCCGCAACGAAAGCCAAGCCAGTGCCCGCGACCAAAACAACAAAAGCTGCTGCTCCAGCCGCAAAAACCACCAAAGCACCCGCCAAAACCGCTGTAAAAACCGCCGCTAAAGCGCCCGCCAAAACAACGGCCAAAGCCAGCGCCAAAACCGAAGCGCCCAAGAAAAAAGCCGCTGCCGTTGAAGCCAAGGCCCCCAAAGCCCCCGCCAAAAAAGCCGCCAAAGGCAAAGCTGCCAAAGCCGTTGTCGATCCAGAATTGGCCGACATCGAAGCCGACTTGGAAGGCGAAGTCGATGCCAGCGCAACGACTGAAAAAGTCAAACCCCTGCGCATGAAAATCAGCAAGGCCAAAGAACGCGCCTTGATGAAAGAATTTGGTTTGGACGAAACCGTGCTGTCCGAAGAGGACATGCAAAAACGCCGTCAACGCCTCAAAACCCTGATCAAACTCGGTAAAACACGCGGCTACCTGACGCACGGCGAAATCTCTGACCACTTGCCCGACAAGCTGGTCGATGCCGAGACCTTGGAAGTCGTCATCTCCATGTTGAACGACATGGGCGTGGCCGTGTATGAACACACGCCAGACGCCGAAACCCTGCTCTTGAACAACAACACGCCCACTGCTTCGACCGAAGAAGAAGCTGAGGAAGAAGCCGAAGCCGCGCTGTCTACCGTGGACAGCGAATTTGGCCGCACCACCGACCCCGTGCGCATGTACATGCGCGAAATGGGCACGGTCGAGTTGCTCACCCGCGAGGGCGAAATTGAAATTGCCAAGCGCATCGAAGGCGGCTTGATGGACATGATGCAAGCCATCAGCGGCTCGCCTGCCACCATCGCCGCAATTTTGGCCATGGCCGAGGAAATTCGCGAAAACAAAGTCGTCATCTCCACCGTGGTGGACGGCTTTAGCAACCTCAACGAAGCCGACGACTATGTGGCCGAAGAAGACTTTGACGAATTCGACGAAGACGATGACGACGACGGCAAAGGCGGCTCCAAAGCCCTGACCAAAAAACTCGAAGAGCTCAAAAACCAAGCCCTCGAACACTTTGACCGCATGGCCGCGCTGTTCGACAAACTGCGCAAAACCTACGACAAAGAAGGCTACGGCACCCCCGCTTACATCAAGGCACAAAATGCTTTGACCGCCGAGCTGATGACCATCCGCTTCACCGCCAAAACCATTGAAAAACTCTGCGAAATGGTGCGCGGCCAAGTCGATGAAGTGCGCAAAAGCGAACGCGAACTGCGCCGCATCATTGTGGACAAATGCGGCATGCCGCAAGAGACCTTCGTCAAAGACTTTCCACCCAACTTGCTCAACCTCAAGTGGGTCGAAAAACAAGCGGCGGCTGACAAAAAATGGTCGGCCACCATGGGTCGCAATATTCCGCCCATCCAAGAGTTGCAAACCAAACTCATGAACTTGCAGTCACGCGTGGTCGTGCCTTTGGATCAGCTCAAAGACATCAACAAACGCATGAACGAAGGCGAACGCAACTCGCGCAACGCCAAAAAAGAAATGATCGAAGCCAACTTGCGCTTGGTCATCTCGATTGCAAAAAAATACACCAACCGTGGCTTGCAGTTCTTGGACTTGATCCAAGAAGGCAACATCGGTTTGATGAAAGCCGTGGACAAGTTTGAATACCGTCGCGGCTACAAATTCTCGACCTATGCCACTTGGTGGATTCGTCAGGCCATCACCCGCTCCATCGCCGATCAAGCGCGCACCATCCGTATTCCGGTGCACATGATCGAGACCATCAACAAGATGAACCGCTTGAGCCGCCAACACTTGCAAGAGTTTGGTTTTGAGCCCGATGCCAGCGTCTTGGCCGAGAAGATGGAAATTCCTGAGGACAAAATCCGCAAGATCATGAAGATCGCCAAAGAGCCGATTTCGATGGAAACACCGATTGGCGACGATGACGACAGCCATTTGGGCGACTTCATCGAAGACGGCGTGAACACCGCCCCGATTGAAGCGGCCATGCAAGCCGGTTTGCGCGATGTGGTCAAAGACATTTTGGATGGCTTGACGCCGCGCGAAGCCAAAGTGCTGCGCATGCGTTTTGGCATCGAGATGACCAGCGACCACACCTTGGAAGAAGTGGGCAAACAATTTGACGTGACGCGCGAACGCATTCGTCAAATCGAAGCCAAAGCGCTGCGCAAACTCAAGCACCCCAGCCGCAGCGACAAGCTGCGCAGCTTCATCGACAATATTTGATAGGTTGAGTTAGGTAGTAGAAATGAACCCCGCTTTGGCGGGGTTTGTTTTTTGGAGAAGCTGGCACTGTTGCCATTGCTGCAAAAGTGAGAGAGTAACTTGGTCGGTGATTCGCTCTTTGAGAGCAGTTATTTGCGCTTGGAGTTCGCGTCTCTCTTGGGGGCTATCGATCATGTCTTCAATCGTGACATGCTCCGGCAGCCGCTTCTTGATGACAGAGGCCAAAACCATGTCCAAAAGAGCACGGATATGGTTTGCTACATAAACCTTCTCGCCTGCTTGCAAAGACACGCCAAAACGCTTGAGTACGGCGCTGCACTCACGAATGCCGTAGTTTCCGAGAAGCTTGATCGTGTCTGGCGCATCTTGGCCTGCCACGCGAATTTTTCCGCGACCACTCAAAAAAACCGCATCAAAATGCCAGTCCGCAAATGTGCCATCTTCGTAGGGCACATTGAGCGCGGCTTTTCCCGTGATGTAGTTTTTCTCCGATGTCTGAGGAATGGTGTTCATACCTTTATTATGAGACACAACCACACCGTCAACGATCGATTTATCAGTTCCGTGAAAACCCAGCGCGAAAGATGGTTGCCGCTGGTACAACACCCAAGGATTAGTCACGAATCAACTGTTTGGGTTTGCCAGCTTTGGTGACCAATCCAGCATCGATTAAAAACTGCTTTGCGGCGCCTGGCGTTGCCAAGGTTTCTTGACGGAATTTATTCATGTCTGCCAGTAATTCATCATGGGTTTCGAAGCGGCGCGTTGCAACCGCAGCGGCTTGCTTGCGTTTTTTTTGAGATGCTTTGAGTGATTGCGTTGCCATAGAAACTCCTGACCAAGAAATCGTATCACTTAGGGGTGAATGGATGCAAATTCTGCGCAGTGCCGCGCAAGCCTTTCACCGCGAATCAGAGCGCCCCCCAGCGCTCTGATCCCTACTCCTCCTCCAATCAATTCAACATAGACGCTTCAAACTCCGAGACAACGGCTTGGAGTTGTTCGTTGTTGGTGCCTAGGCGGGTGGCGATTTGTAGGAGTAGTTGGTCTTCGAAGTCGCGGGCGGCGCTGAAGCCTTGGATGAGGTTGTATTCATCGGGTTTGCTGCTGGGGGTGGCGACGAAAAACACGAAGTCTCCGGCTTGGTACTTGAGGGCGTTTTTGTTGCTCACTTTGACCGTGGCGAGTTCTCGGGGGCTGGGGCTCCAATCTGCGACTTGGGGCGTGCTGACTGGCGTCACGCCTTGGGCGCTGGCCATGAGGGCCAAGAGGCGGCGCATGAGGCCCACGGTATCGGTGCGCTGGGTTTTGCGTTGGTCTTTGAGGTCGATTTTGCCGACATCCGCGCCTTCAAAGCCTTTGTTGACCCAATTAATGATGCCGCCGGATTGCTCCAACAAGCCGACCAATTCGCCCTCTCTCACGTCCATGGACAAGGCTTTTTGGATGACCGAGACATAGTTGTTGCGGCTTTGTCGCGTCAGGTCAGAAAAAATGTAGCGCACCACCACGGTTTCGGTTTCGGCGGCGGTGGTGATGGAGAGGCGCTCGCGGTTTTTGATCAGCTCGATCAAGTCGCTTTTGATTTGGCGTTTTTTGATGGACTTGTTGATGCGCAGCACGTAGTCGTAGACGTTGCTCAAGAACAGCCACGAGGCGCGGTCTGCGCGCAGCAAGACGTCAATTTTGAGCGTCTCATACTCTCTGGCCAACTGGTTGACCCGCTCCAGCGCATCGAACACCTCGGGGCTTTTGCTTGCCATTTTCATGAGCAAGCCCCCATTGACGCTGCGTTGGAAAATATTTGTCAGGCCAACGCTCCTGACGCTTGTTTCGGCCTCTGACGCAGCAGAACCAGAGCCCAAAGTGACGATTTCGTTCATATGAACACCTCTCAAAAATCAAGAAAACAAAGAGTCTTTTTTGGATCGCTGGCCAGCTATCGCGATTGGATTATTTGTTTTTTAGTACTTTGGTGTTATATGGTCACTCAACAATATTGGAATCTCTGGGTGGTTGACTTTGGTCAAGCAAATCAGTTAGTTGACCATAAGTCACCAAGCGCTTGGGCTTGTGTCCGCCTTATATTGGCCGCCCATACAGAATCACCCCGCATCCGGGGCGATTCTGTGTCGCCGAGTCGCCACTGTCACAGAACTATTGATTGCTGACGAAGTATGCTAAACATCAGTCATCAAGTCTTAGCCGAATACCATCAATTACAACCTGCAATTCATCTTTGAACTCACTATTGTCAAACTCACTCAGATCGCAGGAAAGGCACGCTTCGATGTCCTTACGCGACAAATAGTAGCGGTGCAAAAAGTTCATCTCGACGTGATCATTTATATCGGCAATCTGGCGCTCTTCAGGGTTGGCGCTGTCGCGTAGAAACTGCAAAGTGGAGTTGGAGTTGCCCCAATTCACCGGATACTTTGACCTTCTCGAATAGTTTGGCCCGACACAATGGTATCAGTTTGTAATTTCTGCAGTTTTAAAAGTTAAATAAATTTAATTGTCTTATTTGCAGCAGACCTTACAGCTACTCAACCGACCAAGAAACTGCTGATTTCTTCAGAGGGCAACTTACCCAGCCGCTTTAGTTCATATATTTTGCTCAAAGTAACAGCATTATCTTTTTTCACATTCCTGAACAATATTATCAAGATGCTAAAAACCGAAGTGTCCACACTGTTGACACTTCGGTGTTTAGCATCTCGTCAGAACCACCAAAATCAAGCGCTTTCCGCAATTTTTGCAGCGTCCAACACCCCGAAAACGCGGGTTGACGCTGGTTTTTTGCAAACTTCTTCAGTTGCTAATTTTTAGAGTTGCAAAAAACAAAGTTTGATAAAACATCGAAGTGTCCACACTGTTGACACTTAAGGGTTTTATCAAACTCCAAATTTAGCAACTCGAACGCAGAGCAACTCAGAAACTAAGCAAACTCCTCCGTATCCACCTCCGCCGCATTCTGCGGGTTGTAGCGGTTGCCCTTGACCGTGCGCTCGTTGATGAGGCTCTCCAAGCGCTGCATTTGCTGTTCGCTCAAACGCACATCCACCGCTGCCATGTTGTCTTGCAGGTGTTGGATGTTTTGCGTGCCGGGGATGGGCACCAAGTGCGGGTCTTTGTGCAGCAACCACGCCAAGGCCAATTGCGCGGGGGTGCAGCCTACTTCTTGGGCAATTTGCACATAGGCTTGCAGCATGGGTAAGTTGCTGGCGTAGGTGTCGGGGGCAAAGCGCGGCATGGCGCGGCGTATGTCGTTGTTGGCCAAGTGCGCCACGTCTTGCAGTTCGCCACACAAAAAGCCGCGTGCCACGGGGCTGAAGGCCACAAAGCTCACGCCCAGTTCTTGGCAGGCTTGCAGCACGGCTATTTCGGGGTTGCGTGTCCACAGCGAGTATTCGGTTTGCAGCGCAGCAATGGGGTGAACCGCATGGGCTTTGCGCAAGGTGCTGGCCGAGACTTCGCTCAAACCCAGTGTGCGCACTTTGCCAGCACGCACCAAGTCGCTCATGGCGCCTACGCTGTCTTCGATGGGTACTTTTTTGTCCCAACGGTGCAGGTAGTAGAGGTCAATCACATCGGTGCCCAAGCGCTGCAAGCTGTCTTCGCAGTTTTTGCGGATGGTTTCGGGGCGGCCATCGATGACGCGCTTGACCCCATCTGCAAAACTCACGCCCGCCATGCCGCCTTTGCTGCACAGGGTGATGTGGCGGCGATGGGCTTTGAGGGCTTGACCCACCAGTGTTTCGTTGGCACCAAAACCATACAAAGCGGCGGTGTCAAACAAGTTGCAACCCAAGTCGAGTGCGCGGTGAATCAAGGCCATGCCCACTTCGGGCGCAGGCGGTGCGCCATAGGCGTGGCTCAAATTCATGCAGCCCAGGCCAATGGCTGAAACTTCAAACGGGCCAATGTGTCGTTGTTGCATGGTGAAACTTTATGCGTTGCGTTATGCGTTGCTTTAGGCGGTTTGTCGTGTCCAACTGGGCAAAGGCGCTGGGCGGTGCAACACGTCGTCATGCAACCAAGTGGCGCTTTTTCTGGCGCGTTCGGCGACCACGTTCAAGGGGAGTTGTTGGTAGTCGTCGTTGAAGACTTCAAAGCTGTAATCGCCTCGGTAGCCAATACGGTCGAGGCGCAGCACCAAGTCGGCCAATTGTTCGCTGTGCACGCCTTCGCCGGGGAAGACGCGAAAGGTGCGTGCGGTGGTCATGCGTTCTTCGAAGGTGGGGGTTTCGTGCCACATGAAGTCGGAGAGTTGCACCAAGAAGATTTTTTCAGGGTCCAGGTCTTCAATGCCGTCCAGCGGTGTGTTGGCGGCGAAGATGTGGAAGGAATCGAGGCCAATGCCTAAATTGGGGCAATCGGCGCGGCAAACCACGTCCCACGAGGTGGTGAATTCGTTGATGGTGCGTCCCCACGACAAGCCTTCAAACGCCACCTTGATGCCCAAGGGCAGCGCCAGCATGGCGAGTTTTTTGAGGTCGCGGGCAATGTCGTCCAAGTCGCTGCTGGCGTGGCGTGAGGTGGAAGAACAAGCCAACAACACTTTGCTGCCGGTGGCGGCGCACATCTCCAACATGGATTTGGCAATGTCTACCTTGTAGCCGTGCAAATGGCCGCTGAGGCCTTCAAAGTCGCGCAGCACCTGAAAACCCGTGGGGCGCAACCCACTGGCTTGCACTGCTGCCACGGCAGCGGGGACGCCACCGGGGTGCGTGACCAAATCGCGTGCCATGAGCATGACTTGAGAAAAGCCCGCGTGTTTCATGGCGTCGAGTTTGGCTTCGAGCGACCCATTCATGGTGATGGTGTCCATGCCAAAACCGCTGAGCAAATTCATGGCCGACTCCTTCACGCTTGATGCACCAGCTCAAACGACACCGAGCCCAACATGGCGCGGGTGAGTGCGCCACGGTCTTCGGGGTGAAGTTGGGTGGATTCGACAAATTCCACGCCCTGCGCTTTAAGCGCGGCCACGGCTGCGCCCACATCGCGCACGCCCAAACCAATGCGCTGCAAAGATTCGGGGGCTTCTTCGTTGTCGTCCATCCACGGATCGGGTTCGATGAGTTGCCACAAGAATTTGCCGCACGGGCTTTTCATGAGTTTGCCTTTGGGCAAGATGCCAAAGCGTTGTTCGTCGGGCACGACGGTGAAGTCAAACATGTGTTCAAAGTAGGCCAACCAGTCGGCGCTGCGGGCTGCGCCAATGTATTGCACCACGCCAAAGTAGCTCATGTCGCTCAAGGCTTTGGGGTGTTGGTCAACGGTGGGAATGGGTTTGAAGTCGATGTCGTAAATCGAGAACTCTTGCCAACGGTCCACAAAATAAAAGCGGCTGCCGCCTGGCCCGTGAATGGCGGGAATGTGCAATTCCATGGCTTGCGCATGGCTGGGCACGGTCCACGCGCCCAGGTCGATGCAGCGGGTATGCGCTTTGAGCGCGTCTTGCACCCGAAACGCCACGGCAGAAATGACGGGTTGGCCGTCGGTGGTGGCGCTGACACGCGCATCGTCGGGGCTGGCGTTGACCACCAAGTTCATGCCGCCTTGGCGATACAGCGTGACCTCACGCGAGCGATGGCGTGCCACGGGTTTGAAACCCATGTTTTCTAACACCTGCCCCAAGGCTTGGGGACGGCTGGTGGCGTATTCGATGAATTCGATGCCGTCCAAGCCCAAACGGTTGGGCATGTCAGGAACGGCTTCGCGGTGGGTGGGATGCAAGGTCATGCAGAACTCCGTGATGTTTTACCAAGTGTATTAAAGCTGAGGTGCTTGCAAGGCTTTGGCTATCGATTCAACCACTTTTAAATTCTCCAAACCATCGCGTGCGCTGACGATGGGTTGCGCCTCGCCACGGATGACTTGCAGAAAATGCGCCAATTGACGCACCAGCGGGTCGTCGCGTTGCAAGTCTAAGCGGGTACTTTCAAAAGGTTTGAACCACGAGCGCTCTGCCGCATTGGGATAGGTTTTGAGGCGCAGCGTGGGAACGGCCAAACTGCCGTGGGTGCCTGCGATGAGGTAGCAGTCTTCGTCGTCGTAGCTGCTGTAGGCTTTGTTTTCTTGGCTGGTTTGCTCCCAACTGCGGGTGCTGGCCGCGCAGTCGGACAACATGAACGTGCCCAAAGCGCCATTGGCAAAGCGGAAATTGATGGCAGCGGTGTCTTCCACCGCATGGCCGCGCACGGCGTTGGACGACATGGCTTGCACTTGCACCACATCGCCACACAACATGCGTAAGTTGTGAATTTCGTGAATCAGGTTGATGAGGATGGGCCCGCCACCGACTTGTTTGCGCCAAGGGGCTTCGTCAAAATACGAGTCGGGTTTGTAAAACAGCGCTGTGCCAACGATGCTGACCAAACGGCCTAAACGCCCAGAATCGACCACGGCCTTGGCCTGCGCCATGAGGGGGCTGTGGGCGCGGTGGTGGCCAATGAGCACTTTGGCCTGCCCTGCCCCTTTGTGCGGCATTTGGGTGGCATCGACCAGCGCTTGCGCTTCTTGCACCGTGGTGGCAATGGGTTTTTCAACCAACACGGCCACGCCTTGGGCAATGCACGCCAAAGCCTGCTCCACATGCAAGGCGTTGGGGGTGGCCAAAATCACGCCGTCTAAGGTGTTGTGCTGCGCATCTGTGGCGTGTGGCAAAGCTGCGCTGTGCAACAACTCTTGCAGGGTGGCAAAACACGGCACGTTCATGCTGTGCGCCATCTGTTGCGCCGCAGGGCTGGGGTCAACCACGGCGCTCAAGACGCAATTGGGATTGGCTTGAATGACGCGCACATGTTCGCGCCCGATGACGCCTAAGCCTGCAACGGCAATGTGCAGGGGTCGCATTTACACCGTGGTAGCGGCTGCTTGGGTGGTGTGTGCGCCGCCCAAGAACAAACGCTCCATTTGCGGATCGGCCAAAATTTCTGCCGCCGATTTGTGCAAGACCAAACGCCCCGATTCCAAGGCAATGGCATCGTCCGAGTACTTGAGGGCGCTCTTGACGTTTTGCTCCACCATCAGCACGGTGGTGCCTTGGTCGGCGAGTTTGCGCAAGAGTTTGAACACGTCTTGCACCACCATGGGCGAGAGGCCAATGGAGGGCTCGTCAATCAAAATGACTTTGGGGCGCAGCAACAAGGCACGGCCAATTTCGAGCTGTTTTTGTTCGCCCCCCGACAGCGACGCGGCTGCCGAATGCAGGCGTTCTTTGACGCGCGGAAAAAACTCCAGCACTTCAGGAATGCGCTCGTGGGTGGTTTTCATGCCCAAGGTGATGCCGCCCAACTCCAGGTTTTCATAGACCGAGAGCTGACCAAACAAATTGCGACCTTGCGGCACAAAGGCAATGCCACGCGCCAGCAAGTCTTTTTGGGTGGCGCCGGTGATGTCGTCGCCGTTCAAATAAATCTTGCCTTGGCGCGGTTTGAGCAAACCAAACAAGGTTTTGAGCACGGTCGATTTGCCCGCACCGTTGGGGCCAATCAGCAAAGTGATGGAGCCTTTGGGGACGCTGAAAGACAGGTTGTTCAAGATCATGAAATCTTTGTAACCCGCCACCACGTCGTCAAATTGAATACAGGTGTTGTTGGTCATGGTGTCAGCTTCCCAAGTAAGCGTCGAGCACTTGTTTGTTGGCGCGAATTTCTGCGGGTGTGCCAATGGCCATCACCTTGCCTTCGACCATCACCATGATGCGGTGGCACAAGTCCATCACAAAGTCCATGTTGTGTTCGATCACCACAAAGCTGCTGGCACGACCGTCGGGGCGCGGCGTTTTGTTGAGTTGTTTGAGCAAGCTGCTGATGCCGCCCACCAACGAGGGGTTGACGCCCGCGCAGGGTTCGTCGAGCAAAACCAAATCGGGCTCGCTCATGAAGGCCATGGCAATGTCCACGAGTTTTTGTTGGCCGTAGCTCAACTCGCCCGCTTTTTTGTCGGCCACATGGCGGATGTGGAATTGGTCAATCAAGGCATCGGCCTTGGCACCCAAGCCAGAATCGCCGGGCGCAAACATGCGGCTGAACAAATTGCCATGGTGTTCTTGTGCAGCGACGATGAGGTTGTCGCGCACACTCATCTTGCCAAACACTTGCAGGGTTTGGAAAGTGCGACCCACGCCACGGCGGTTGAGTTCGAGCGGCTCCAAATGGGTGACGTCTTGGCCTTTGAGTTCGATCTTGCCGGAGTCCGGCGTGATTTGACCCAACATGCTGTTGAACAAAGTAGTTTTGCCTGAACCATTGGGGCCAATGACCCCAAAAATTTCACCGGGCATGACTTCAAACGACACGCCACCGACGGCTTGAATGGCACCGTAGGCTTTTTTCAGGTCGGTGACTTTGAGCAAAGGTGCACTCATGCTTTGGCTCCTTGTGCAGAATGTTGCTGTGCCGCAGCTGCACGGTCTGCCGAGGCTTGGCGTGACAAGCGTTTGGCACGCAAGACATCAGGCAAGCTCAAGAGGCCATCGGGCAGCCAAATCATGAGCATGACCACGGCCGTGCCAAACACGAACAAATACCAAGCTTGCGCAAAGCGCAACCACTCGGGCAAGATCACGCCCACGGCAGCACCGAGCAAAGGCCCCAAGAAATAACCCGAACCCCCGACCACGACCATCAAATACATCATGATGGAGCCGTCCACGGTGAACGGCGCAGGATCGATGAACTGCACCAGAGAGCCAAACAAGCCGCCCGCCACGCCTGCATAAGCCGCGCCAATGGCAAAACTCAGCAAGGTGTAGCTGCGAATGTCGATGCCCAAGCTTTCGGCGCGAATGGGGTTGTCGCGCAAGGCGGTGAAGGCTTTGCCCCAAGGCGAACGCAACAAGCCCCACAACACCAAGGCCAGCACCACGGCAATGCCCAAGACCAAGTAGTAGTAGTTCAAATTGCCATCAAAGTCCACACCCAAGGCTTTGGGGCGGGCAATGTTGTTGATGCCAAAGGTGCCGCCAGTGAGCCACTCTTCGTTGCGCATGACCAACCACACCGCCGTGTTAAAGCCCAATGTGGCAAAGGCCAAATAAATGGTTTGCACGCGCAGCGCTGGAAAACCCAGCACCAAGCCGACCGCAAAGCAGCCCAAGGCCGCCATGGGCAAACCCAGCCAAAAGCTGAAGCCCGCTTGCATCATCACCGCCACGGTGTAGGCACCGATGCCAAAGAAGGCCGCGTGACCCAAGGATTTTTGTCCGGCATAGCCCACGGTGAGGTTGAGCCCCATGGTGGCAATGACGTAAATCAGCCAATAGGTGAACAGGTAAATGCCGTGGCTCTTGAGCATGCCGGGCACGAAAATGAGCGCCGCCAAGCCTGCAAGCCCCAATAAGAATCCGAGCTTTTTCATACTTTGCGCTCCACTTTTTTGCCCAACAAACCTTGCGGTTTGAACAAGATCACGACCATGAAGATGATCAAGGCCACCGCGTCTTTGTACGCGGGCGAGATGTAGGCCGCAGCCAAGTTCTCGCACACACCCACAATCAAGCCGCCCAACAAAGCGCCACGCGAGTTGTTGAAGCCGCCAATGATGGCCGCGAAAAACGCCTTGTTACCCAGCGAACCACCCATGTCGAACTTGGCCAAATAGGTGGGCGTGACCAAAATGGCCGCAGCCGCTGCCAACAAGGCATTGATGGCGAAGGTGTAGAAAATCATGCGTGGCACGTTGATGCCCAGCACCGAGGCGCTCTCGGTGTTTTGCGCCACCGCTTGCATGGCGCGCCCGGTGACGGTTTTGTTCAAAAACGCTTGCGTCACCAACACCAAGGCAATGGCAAACGCAAAGGTGCCAATGTCGGTGGCCGACACCGTGACACCAAAAAGGTCATACACCTGATCGGGAAACAAGTTGGGAAACGGTTGCGGTTCTGCGCTGTAACCCGCCCGCACCGCATTGCGCATGGCGATAGACAAACCAATGGTGGCGACCACGATGGGCATCATGCCGTATTTGAACAAGGGATCGACCACGCCGCGCTTGAACAACCAACCCAGCACCACGACCGACAACAGACAACTGGCGACAAAACTCAGCAGCAAAGGACAGCCTGCGGACATGAAGCCCAGCATCATGAAAGCAGGCAGCATGACAAATTCGCCTTGCGCGAAGTTGATCGTGCCCGAGGCCTGCCACAGTAAGGTAAAGCCCAGCGCGGCCAGTGCATAAATGCTGCCCGTGGCCAAGCCACTGAAAAAGAGTTGAAAAAAGTCGGTCATGGCGGTGCTGGATTATTTTTTGCCCAAGGGTGGCAAGGTGGCGACGACCACTTGACGGCCATTTTTGACTTCGACCAAGAAGCTGTCGCGGTCGATGTCGCCTTTGTCGTCAAAAGTCACGTCCAGGATGATGCCGGGGTATTTTTTGGCGCTGATGGTCAAACCATGCAAGGCTTTGGCAATCGATTTGCCATCGGTTTTGCCTGCTTTTTCAATCGCGGCTTTGAGTGCGTACACGCTGGTGTAGCCTTTGATGCCGTTGTGGTCAGAGATGGAACCATAGGCTTGGTAGTACTTGGCCTTGAACTTGAGCATTTCTGGAATGGGAGCATCGACGGTCAAACCGACGTGTGCCACAGCGCCGTTGGCGGCGTCGCCTGCGAGTTCAATGACTTTTTGTCCGGTCAAGGTGGTCTCACCAATGACGGGTTTGGTCCAGCCTTGTTTTTTGAGTTCGCGCAGCAAACGTGCCGATTCTTCTTCGTTGGTGTAGGCAAAAATGGCTTCGGCGTTGGATTGTTTGGCTTTCAAAACCGCTGCGGAGAAGTCCACCTGACCTGCGTCGGTAGAAATATCGGCCACGATTTTGGTGGGGCCGTTGTCCAAGAGTTTGGCCAAGGTGTCGCGGCCGCCTTTGCCGAAGTCGTTGTTCACATAAATGACGGCCAAGGTTTTGGCCTTGGTATTGATGTATTTGGCCAATTTAGGAAACGATGTGGCTTGACCAAACGCAGTGCGAAACACATAGGGGTTGCCCTGCTCGGTGATCGCGGCTGCTTCGCCGCCCGTGAAGTTAGCAATTTCGCCACGTTTGCTCTCGGCCATCGAGACCATGATGGAGCCTGAATACACCGGGCCAAAAATGGCGGAGACGCCGTCGTCCACGGCTTTTTGGGTCAGGCCTTTGGCAATGCCGGGATTGGTTTGGGTGTCCACGGTGTAGCTTTCGAGCTTTTTGCCCAAAATGCCACCGTTTTCATTGATTTCTTTGACGGCCAGTTCCACCCCGTTTTTGAACAAGGTGCCTGCGGTGGTGCCGGGGCCTGAGAGTTCAACGATGTTGGCGATCTTGATGGTTTGATCGGCGTGTGCCATGCCTGCAAGGGCCAGCACGCCGGCTGCTACAACAGCTTTTAGGGCGGAACGTTTGTTCATGAAATGTCTCCAGTTCGGATGGGATGAAAAAATGAGCCCGTGTGGGCCAGCTCGGGGGTGAAAAAACACGAATTTCCGCCCGAAATACTCAAGCGGTGAAATTTAGCGGGAAAAGCAGTTTTTCTCGAAAGTGAAAACCCGTTTTGCGCGATTAACGCACTAAACTGTGCGAATATCGCACCCATGTCGGGTTTGTACTTAAACCTATGAATATCGCAAAAAAAGATTGGATTGCCGGTTTGGACCGGGGCTTGGCCATGATCCAAGCGTTTGACGAACACAATCCGCGCCAAACTGCCACCCAAGCGGGGCTGCGCTGTGGGCTGAGTCGCACGGCGGCACGGCGTTATTTGCTCACCTTGGCCGAATTGGGGTTTGTTGCCAGCGACGGCAAGTTGTTTTGGCTCACGCCCAAGGTGATGCGCTTGGGGCAGTCGTATTTGGAGTCGGCACGGCTGCCGCGCATTGTTCAGCCGTCGCTGCAACGGCTCACCCAAGGCACGAATGAAATTTCGTTTGTCAGCGTGCTCGACGGCGACGAGTTGGTCTACATCGCCCGCAACGGCCCCAACCGCAGCATGAACACCAGTTTTGCGTTGGGTGCGCGTGTGCCGGGGCATGTGACCGCAGCCGGCTTGTTGCTGTTGGCGCTGCAAGGCAGCGACGCGGTGGATGCGTGGCTGGTGAACCGAGAACTCAAGGCCTTTACCTCGCACACCCTCACCGATGCACACACCATGCGCACCACCATGGCGCACATTCGGCAACAAGATTGGTCGCTGTCGGAGCAACAACTCGACCTCGCCTACCGTGGCGTGGCTGTGCCGCTGCGCGACCACAAGGGCAATGTGGTGGCGGCGCTGAGTGTGAGCATGCCGTTTCAGTTTGAAACTTCTGAGCAAGCGGTGGCGCGGGTCTTGCCCGTGCTGCGCGATGTGGCGCAAAGCTTGCGCCCCTTGCTGTAAACACGCAGGCCTCACGCGTCCCCCAACACCTGTTGGGCAGCGGCCAAGGCCAAGGCAGCCCACGCTTTGTCACCCATTTGCGCAGCGCGCGCCAGATCGGGCACTTCCACGCTCACGGGCAAATCGGCGGGCAATTGGGAAAACAGGCCGCGCAAATCGATGCTGCCCTCGCCGGGGAGTTGGCGTTCTTGGCGGGCGGTGTGAATGAGTTCTTCGGTGCTGAAATGCAAGCCCGCTTGGGCATCGCAAATTTGCGCATAGCGCAGCCATTCGCGGGGAATGGCGGCAATGTCGGCCAAGCTGCTGGTGGAGCGGCCAAAGTGCAAGGCGTCCACCAAAATGGCGCCGTTTGCCGGGCTGCCTGCGGCCTTGAGCACACGCAGCGCGGCTTGTGCGTCTTTGACGCCTGTCCACGGCATGAACTCCAAATTGGCGCTCAAACCATAGGGGCGCATGACTTCGCACAAACGGGCAAAGTGCTCGGCCAAGCGCGGCTCGTGGCTGTCGTCGGCGGCGACCAACACGGCTTGCGCCTTGAGTTGCGCGCCCGCTTCGAGCAAAGGCAGGTGGTGCGCAGGGTCGAAGACTTCGCCAATGCGGATGATTTCAAGATCAAACACCTGCACGCCTGTGTCGGCCATGCGCGACAAGGTGTCGCGCATGAGGGCTGCATCGCCAATCAAGCGCTGATGCGGCGCACCTGCGGCATTGGGTTGCAAGCGCAAACCCACATGGCCGTAGCCCAGCTCGGCAGCAATGGCCACCGCTTCGGGCACGGTGGAATGCGACGCGGTCAAGTAAGCGAGTGAGTAGTCGCGCATGGTGGCGGCTTACTTCAAAGGCGAAACCGCAGTGGGCATGGCGATGGTGGAGACCATGTCGGTGGTCAACCAAGCGGGACCGCCTTTGGGTGGCCAAATGCCTTGGGCGACGGCATCGGCGCGGGCTTTGCTGCGTGCGTCGACCGAGGGGTAGGCCCAAATGTTGGTGAAACGCAAAGGGCCGTCCAAGGCGACCATGGCGCCCACGCAGGGCGAAATTTTGTCGCGCTCGGGCACGGCTTGTTGCCACAAGTCGATGGTGGGTTGCACCCCGCCGGTTTTGATGCCGTAGGTGCGAATTTCATACACGGGGCCATGAATGCCAGATTCGGCGCTGGGGCGCACGGGCTTCATCCAAGGGAAGCCGTGGTAGCTGGTGTAGTCGATGGCTTGGGCAAATTCGGCGCAACCGAAAGGGTTGGCGCTGGCTTGGGTGCGTTGGCGCTCGGCCTTCAAATCGTCCAGGCTTTGAAAACCGCGCAAGACCAACATTTGGTTGAGCACGCCAATGTCGCTGAACCAGCAACCGAGCAATTCGCCTTTGGCTTGGGGTTCTGCGGCAAAGGCAGCGGCAGCGGGTGCGGCTTTGGCGACCGTGCCAAACGATAAGGTGAGCGTGGCAATTTCGTAATACATGGTGAGCTTCTTTGAAAAAAGTGGATGAGGTGTGTTGATGCGATTCAAGACTTGTGTTGTGCGAGAGTTTTTGCCGCATGTTCTGCCGCCAAAAACCCAAAGGTCATGGCTGGCCCCAAGGTGATGCCGCCGCTGGGATAGTGGCCGCCCATCATGCTGCTGGCGTCGTTGCCGCTGGCGTAGAGGCCTTCGATCACTTGGCCGCGTGCATCGAGCACTTGCGCTTGGGGTGTGACGGGCAAACCCGCAAACGTGCCCAAGCTGCCCGCAACCACGCGCACCGCATAAAACGGGGCTTGGCGCAATGCGGCCATGCACGGGTTGGCGCCGCCGTGCGAGGCGTCGCCTTGAATGCGGTTGTAGGGGGTTTGGCCTTTGGCAAAGTCGGTATCGACGCCCTGCTCGGCCTGCGCGTTGTAGCGCTGCACCGTGGTTTGCAAGGCTTGCGCGTCGATGCCGCACTGCGCGGCCAAGTCTTGCCAACTCTGCGCACGGTGCAAATAGCCGTTGCGCACATGCGCACCCAGCGGCACAGGCGCGGGCTTGACCGCACCCAAACCGTAGCGACGGATGAA
>CAILCI010000082.1 GCA_903832625.1 uncultured Burkholderiales bacterium
TCATTTGTTTCAACCCTTGCGCAGTTGGCGCCAGCAAGCGGCCTTGATGGCCTGCTTATTGGGTTGTGTTGGAGGCGTTGCAGCGGCTGACATTTCGGGTGAGGAACGTCTCTCGGCCATCAGAGAAGCCCTGGTGGATGCAGCCATGAAAAGCACCACCCATGTGAGTTCAACGAGTTGGATGGAATCGGACGGGGTGCTCAAAGAATACAACCGCTTTAACTCCGATATTCGGGTGCGAGACCTAGAGCTCAAGGTCAGCCAAGCTGAAGACAAATCCAGCCAAACAAAAGTTGTGGCCAAGCAAACAGAGGTGGTCGCAGCCGATCCGTGTGCTGCGCCCATGTCCAAACAAAAACTCAGCCACGTGATGACCCTGGGCATCAATGTTTCGCCAGACTTGCCCCCAGCACAGCGCTATCGTGGACAACAAATTGAGCGCTATGCATTTGACAAAATCTTGGCAGCGGCAACAGCGCATCCGTCTTGGCGATTGGTGGTCGCCCCCAAATACTCACGCACATACGAACGCGAAGTCTACAGCCGAGGCGAGCAAGATATTCAGTTTCATATGCAATTGACCATCGCTGCCGCGCCGCCAGGACGCATGGTCGACGAGATGGGTGCGTTCGCCATGAATTGGCAAGTCGCCTCACCCGTGCAAGCTCGTCCCCGCTGGCAATACAGCGATGTCATCGTCTCTCCCATTGCGGTCAAAGCCGTTGGCTCCAATACCTTGAGCTCAGACACCTTGGAAGCGATCGATCGCGCAGTCCAAAAGGTGGTGGCACAGTTGGATACGCAACTCACCTGTGAGCCGCCCAGTTTTTCCGTGGTGGAGGAAAAAGGTCGATTGCTGGTCAAAGCGGGGCAAACCTCGGGATTGCGAATTGGTGATAAATTGGTCTTGGCCAATGCCGATTTGTTGCCCCAACGTGCCCTTGAGGCGGGCGCACTTGGCGCATCAATGTTGGCCGAGGTGAAATCGGTGTCAGCCTATCAAGCTGAGGTGGTGCCCGTGACCAAACGCGTTAAAAACAACGACGGCAATTGGCTCGCTTGGCCTTACACCTATTAAACCTAAATTTATGGAGCGCAAGCTATGAAATTCTTGACTCAATGTGGCCGGTCTATTTTTGTGATGTTGCTGCTCTGCGTTGGACTCCACACCGTCGCTGCGCAGAGCACTTACGAGGTGAAATCAGGGGAAACCTTGGACCAAGTGATTCGAAAAACAATGGGCGACAGTCCTTTGAAGATGGAATTGCTGCGCCAAGCCTTCATCGATCAAAATCCGCAAGCTTTCACTAAATCATCGCCGCGAGCTTTGATGGCGGGCGCTATTTTGCGTCTACCCAATCACGACGATTTGTTGCGCGCCTATTTGCCCAATGGGCGCGCAGTGGCGCATTCTTCCGGCAAAGCAGACAGCGCAATGCTGACCAGCGATTCAGACGTGAGTGAGCGCAAAAACTGGGTGCGCTTTCCTTGATATGGTGCTACTCAGTACTGAAGGCGTCAGTGCTGTTAACAGGGTCATGCCCCTGTCTTTGGAAACTCGCCCTATCTTTGTCGAAGCTGCAACAGCGCGGCAATTAGATCTGCATGATGGCCAAGTGGTGCAAGCCTTGGTCGAGTCGCGGCAAGACCAACTCAAGCTTGTCTTGCAGGGGCAAGCCATAGATGTGGCTTTGCCGGGTTTTGTCAAAGAGGGTGATTCGATACAACTCAAGGCCCAGTTTTCGGTTTCAGGGCAATTGATTTTTCAGATGGCACCTCCTTTGTCGCCGGCGGCAAGAGCCATGACCAGCGCTGCTGCGCCGCTGCCGACGCGACTCAATACCTTGTTGCACCACCCGGCTAGCCTAGCGCATTGGGTCAGGATGATGTCACCTGGCGTGCTTGAGCGACTGATTCCGGCAAACAGCGCCCAATTGCTTCAAAGTTTGCGGCAACAGCAACTCAACATGGCCAGTTTGCAACCGCATGCTTTGCGTGAATGGTTCCTGAAAAACGCCAAAAACAACGAGTCTGCAGCGGGTGAGGTCGGCGTCAAGAGCGATATGGATCTGAAAAGCTTGGTGCGTCATTTGATGCAACAAAATGACAATTCCAGAGATTCCGAGTCCTCGCATTCGCATGACAACTTACACCATGCCTTGGATGAAATTGAGGCTTCCCAATTGCGCGCGGTTCAAGAGCAGCAGCAAGGCAACTTGGAGTTCACATTGGTGATTCCTTTTCGCGATGCCCATCCGGTTGAAATTAAATTTGAGCGCAAAGGCCATAAAAAGGGACAGCCCAAAAATCCAACCATCGTCAACATGCACACCGACAGTTCTGTATTGGGAGAAGTTTGGCTCAAGACCAGCATCAGCGATGGCAAGCAAGTGGACTTGACCATGTGGGCTACCCGCACGGATGTGGCCCAACAAGCCCAGTCCAATGCCAGTGAGTTGACCTATGAAATTGAAAGCGCAGGTTTGGCCATGGGCAGTTTTCAGGTCTTCAATGCCCCACGTCCCGCGCCACAGTCACAGACTGAGAGCTTGGCGCCAGGTGCGCTGGTTGACACCAAGGCTTGAGGCAGATGTCACATAAAACATATTCTGAGGCTGTGGCGCTGGAATACGGTGCCAACAAAGCGCCGGTTGTCACAGCCAAAGGCGAGGGCGATTTGGCCAAACGCATCGTGGCAGAGGCGCAAAAGCATGATGTCTATGTTGCCGAAGACCCCCGGTTGTTGGCCATGCTCAGTCGTTTGGATGTGGGTCAAGAAATTCCACCCGATATGTTCACCGCTGTCGCGGTCATTTTGTCGTGGGTGTATTGGCTCAAAGGTATGCAGCCGGGCGATGAGAAAAATACTTAGTTGCTTTTGAGAGCCAGCGGGAGCTCAGGCCTCGCTGTAGCCTCGGGTGCGTCGGTTGCGGGAAACCTGCCCCAAACGGTCATAGACCTCGACCGAGCTGGTCGGGTCTTGCACACGCAGGCTTTGTAATGCGCCGCGCAGGGCGTCAATTTTTCGGCCAATCAAAATTTCATTGCGCCGGTGCAGGTCACGGCATTGCAAGATTTTGCTTTTGAAGCCATCCCATTCGCTGCCCAGCTTGTCGGCGGAGGTGGGGCTGTCAACGCCTGTGAGCGAGGTGAGTTGTCGCAGCAATTCAGTTTTAGAGGACTGCGTGGCTTCAAAGCCTTCGATATTTTGTTGCTTTAACTGCTCAAACTCTTCTTCCAGCATACGCTCCAGCGCATCGGCGAGCTCAAGCGCCAGAGTCAAGTTGTCTGGTTTTTCTTGCGTCAAAGCGGGAGAGTTCAATGCAAATTACTCGGCGATGAGTTTTTCCAGCGACACAAAGCTGCTGGCAATGCGTTTGGGGTCAATCGCATAGGTGCCATCTTGAATAGCTTTTTTAATGGCATCAACTTTCGCACGGTCAAAGCTGGGTTGTGCCAGTGCTTTTTGCGCCACATTGCTCAGATTCAGGCTGCTGCTCAGTGGGCTGGCGGCGACCTCAGAGGCTTGTGCCGTTGCATTGGCAGACACAGAGGCTGTGGCGGCGCTTCCTTTGTCTGACTTGTCAATGGCGCTGCGCAAGGCAGCGTTGGACTGAGACATGCGTCCGTAGTTTGAAATCGCATCGTTCATGTGTGACTCACTTTCTTCAGCTGCCAAAGCAGCTCACGTTTTATTACAACACTTCAATCGACCTCAAATTCTAAAACTTGAGCAAAGATCGAAGAAATTCTGTTTTTTAGTTCTTTTAGCGTACTTTCGCTTCGTTGGGGCCAGTCACCACTGCTGATAGAGATCGACCCGACTCGCTATTTTTTAAGCGAATTTGTTCACCTAAGCCACCATCTTGTAGGGCTTCGGCACGAAGAGAAATTTGAAAACCCTGTCCCTCGCCGGCGGAGACGATGACTTCTTGTCCCCGTTTGACCAAAACAGCAGGCTTGACGTCATAGCTGCGCAGCGGCGTATTGGGCGTTAAATCGCGCACCAACTCCATATTGACCAAGCTTTTGAGGTCGCTGAGCAGTTGCGACTCCATGCCGGGAGCGGGCATTTCAGCTTTGACAAACATGCTGGGATTGATCAGTGTGCCGCGTTTGAGGAGTTCTTTCGCCACCAAGACATGCTGATTGACGGGCGCTGTCGCCGTGGCTTTGTTGAGATCGGTCTGTCCGTTGGCTTGTACAAGATTGATGAAAAGCTGCCATTGCGGTTCGCCGCAGCGTGCTTTGATGGACGCTTGTCCCGCAAAAGGTTGCTCAAACTGTAGCGATTGTTGACAGGACTGAATCCGCAAGCGCCAATCCATTGGCGCGACTTGCATGGCGCGACCTTGGAAGGCGGGCTGCTGTGAAGCCCAGCGCAGGGCTTGTTCTTGTAATTCTTCCAGCGGTGTTTTGCTGGCGCTTTCCGCCCAAGCCGTGCATGCCGCTAGCAAGGACAGGCACAGGCAAAACAGCGCGCGCGCAGTTACGCGTGCTTTGCAGCAGGTGTCGGTTTTGGTTAGGCACAGCATTTGCATGTTCGTTCGTATCAGGTGTTGCTTTTTTTGACTCTTGTTCAATGACAGCAGGACTTATGCAAAAAAGATACCAACTTTCTAACCGGACTTAAAACTATGTCAAGCATGCAATTTGATTTGCCAACAGCTGCGACCATCAGTGGCACAGATGCCACGGGTATGCCGTTGTTGGCGCGCAGTCCGCTGGCATATGCGCGTTCTGCGCCCGCCTTTGCGCGCGCGATGGCTTCGGCGCAGCAACTCGGGTCGGGAGATTTGCAAGTCCCCAATTCGGTGGCGGCAAGTTTGTCCGGTTCTTTGGCACCCGCCGCAACGCAAAGCTGGGACGCCGATGTCAAGCCAGGCCAGACCTTGTCTGGCATTGTGCGTGACCAGATGGCGAGCAAAGGGGTGACCATCTCTCATGGCGAGGCGCTGCGTTTGTCACAAATTGTGGCCAAGGCCAACAATATTCAAAACGCCAACATGATCCATCCGGGTCAGCGCATCAATTTAGACAGCTTGAATTTGAACCTCGCGCAAGCCCAAGCCACGCAGTCAGCCCTGGCTGGCGCTGGCGCTTACGCCAATGCTGGGGCGGCAGTGCAGGGCAAAACATCGGCTTTGGCGGCAACTGCCCAAGTGCAATTGCTCACCCGTGCCGACCGAGGAAATTACCCCGTGTTGGACAAAACACTAGAACGTGCTGTTGAAAAAGGCTTTATTCCCGCGCAAGACAAGCAAGCCGTGATGAACAAAATCGTTCAACTCTCCCAGCAACACCGCTTCTCACCCGATGACTTCGCCCGCTTGACCTTGATGGAGAGCGACGGCATGAATCCCAAAGCCAGCAACAACCGCTGCCACGGCATCATTCAGTTTTGCGATGGCCCCGATCGAGGCGCAGCCAGCGCAGGCTTTGGCAGCAATCCCAAGGCTATTTTGAGTCACAGCGTGCTCCAGCAGCTGGATTTGGTAGACAAATATTTTGACGACACCGGTTTGAAGAACTTTGGTCCTGCGGGGCTGGATGACTTGTATTTGACGGTTCTCACCCCAGCCGCACGCAATGAGACGCGCCCCAATGTGGCTTTGAATATTCCCGGTCAACAAGCCGCTTACTTGCATGTCAACCGCGACACGCGCGCGCCCATCACACGCAATTCAATATTAGCGGGCTTGTACCAAAACGCCAACGAACGCTTGGCTGTGGACGTCACGGCTCAACGCAACAGCGTGCAGTCGGCACGTATGAGCGCCTATGCCGAACAGGCCGTGGTCACCACGGTGCGCTGACATGACAACCGGATTTAAAGAGGAAAGTGGCAAGCCCTTGCCGCTTTGTGTGAAAAAAATGCATGGCACAAGTTTTGCAAGGTTCGACACGAGGTCTCATAACTTGAGATTGGGTGTCAAGAACTTGCCAAAGTTGTTGATGTGTTGTGCGATGAACAAGGAGTATTGACATGGACGTTTTTGCAAACGCCTTTGGTATCCATGAAAGAGCGCTGGGCGTGCGAAGCCAGCGCATGGAAGTGCTCGCGCGCAACATTGCCAACGCCGACACCCCTAACTACAAAGCACAAGACGTTGATTTCAAGGCCATGCTCAAAGAAGCCAAGACCGAGTATTTGACGGCAACGCATGAAAAACATTACGCCGGTTTGCAAGAAGCACCTGATGACGGGATGCGCTTTCGCACACCTTTCAACAGCTCGTTTGACGGCAACACGGTCGAGATGAACGTGGAGCAAGCTCAATACGGTAAGGCCGCTACAGATTACCAAGCGACCTTGCAATTCTTGCAAGACCGAATTGGCGGAATGCGCAAAGCGCTGCGCGGGGAGTGATGAATCATGCAATTAGATAACGTCTTTGGCATCGCAGGTACGGCACTGAACGCGCAAACCGTTCGTATGAACACGACCGCCTCCAACATTGCCAACGCCAACTCGGTGGCTGGCTCTGAAGAAGAGGCGTTTCGCGCCAAACGCCCCTTGTTCAAGGCTTTGATGAACGAAGAAATGACCCACGCGGGTGCTCAGTATGTGGGTGGCGTGAAGGTCGATCGCATTGTCAACGACCCCACGCCCGTGCGAAAAACATGGGAGCCAACCAATCCCTTGGCCGACAAAGACGGCTACATCTACCAATCCAACGTCAATGAAATGACTGAGATGGTGGACATGATGGACGCCTCGCGTTCCTACCAAAACAACGTCGAAGTGGTGAATACCGCTCGGCAACTGATGTCTCGCACGCTTGACATCTTGAAGAGTTAATTCTTTCAGCAACGGAGTCATCCATGGCAATTTCAAACAGTTCAAGCTCAAATGCTGCGACCACGCCGTCAGGAATTTTGACGACCCAGCAGTACCAAGCCCAAAAGCAAGCTGCGGGTACGGCACAGAGCAAACCCATGGATCAAACGGCGTTTTTGACCTTGTTCACCACGCAATTGAAAAACCAAGACCCCACCGACCCCGTCAAAAACGAGGCCTTTGTGGCGCAGCTTGCGCAGTTCTCGCAACTCGAAGCCACCACCGCCATGAAAACCAGCATGGACACGATGGCCTCGACGATGAGCAACGACCGCTTATTGGGCGCCGCTTCATTGATCGGCAAATCAGTGACCGTGCCCAATGGCCCTGTCATCGTGACCAACACATCAGTCTCACAAGGCACGATCAACCTGCCCACCGGTGCCGATGGCGTGACCTTGAACGTCTATGACAGCGCCGGCAAATTGGTCAAGAGCCAAACCTATGGCACGCAAGCCGCAGGTGATATGACTTTGAGCTGGGACGGCACAGACAACTCAAGCAACCCAGTCGCCAATGGCACATACAGCTTCACGGCTGTGGCTATTAGCAAGGGACAAACCATCAAGCCCACCGTCAGTACACAAGCCACGGTGCAAAGCGTGTCTGGGGCGGCTTCGGGTGCCATGATGCTCAATGTGGGCGGTGGCAAAAGCGTTGATTTATCCAAAGTCACGAACATCAGTCAGTAATTTTTTCGGAGTGAACCACCATGTCTTTCTATACCTCCTTGTCTGGCTTGAATGCCGCTACAACTCAATTGGGTGTCACCAGTAACAACATTGCCAACACGTCCACGGTGGGCTTTAAACGAAGCACGACTGACTTTGGCGACGTGTTTGCCACTTCACCCTTGCAAAACGCCGACACCACCATTGGTCAAGGTGTGACGCTCAAACAAGTGAAGCAAGATTTTGGTCAGGGTGACATGATTCCCTCGTCCAACACCTTGGATTTGGCGATCAGCGGCAGCGGTTTTTTCCCGCTCAAATCGCAAGACGGTTTGCAAAACATCTACACCCGTAACGGCGCGTTCATGATGAACGACCAAAACAACGTGGTGAACTCGTCGGGTCAAAAATTGTTGGCGGCATCGGTCGATAGCGCGGGCAATGCCAACTTGAGCGACATGAATGTGTTGACCATCCCACAAAAAACTTCTGGTCAAGCCAAGCAGACAACGCAAATTCAATTGGGCATCAACTTGCCCTCTGACGCGGCGGTTATTACCAAAGCCTTCAATCAAACAGACCCCACCACCTACAACAAAAGCACGTCGGTGACGGTGTATGACCAAGGGGGCAATGCTTACTTGGCGACGGTTTACTACGTTAAAACACAAAACGCATCGTCGGCTTCGCCCAACAACCGTTGGCAAACCTATGTGTATGTGGGTAACCAGTTGGTGAGCTCAGCATTGCAGCAGGCCACAGATTCCACAGGCAGCCTGCAATATGTCAACAAATATGGCCAGATCAAATCGGCCAACCAGTTCACATCGCCGCAAGACATTGCCGCCTTGAACAGTAGCTTCTCGCAAAAGACAGAAAAATTCACGCTCGACAATTTGACCAACACACAAACCTCGCAACCCGCAACCGTGGTGGCCTCGGCCACGACAGGCTTGGGGACTGGCGCGTCCGATGGCATCAACTTTGGCAACTATTTGAATATGAGCAAATCTGATTTGCTGATTCAACAAGGCTCCAGCGCTGCAACTTACTCCTTAGACCCCGCTGTGGTCGGACCTGCTTCGGTTGAATTTGGTCCTGCCGCTGCGCGTGTGACGGTCAACGTGCCTGTGACCAATGGCAAATCGCCTACGCCGGTAGAAGTGGCCAATGCCTTGAATGCCAACGCCAGCTTTGTCGGTACTTATGTGGCTGAGGCAACCAACACCAGCGCTACGGTTAACAACATCAATTTCGATCTATCGGCCACCAATCCATTTTCCTCTTTCAGCGTCACGGTGGGTGGGCAGGTATTCAATCTCAGTAATTTGAACTCAACCGATACAGAGTTGAATGCAATGGCGGCTGACATCAATGCGCAATTGGGTGCATTGGATGGTGGCATCACACCCCAACGCATCACGGTCACCACCGATTCGGCTACCAATCCTACGCAATTGATCATCAAAGATTCTGCGCAACGCGATATTTCGGACATCAAACTCACCAAAGCCACCAAAGCCACGGGTATGACTGGACAAGTCTCCGCAGGTTCGGCACCTGTGTATGGTGGTCAGGTTCTGAAAATCACGGCGTTGGACACCAGTGTCAATGCTGAAGATATTTTGGGCACCACAACAACGCCTGGTGTGATCATTTCGCAAAACGGAACAGCCCTGCAAAACGACCCAACGGCCACAACGCCGGCAACTGGGTTCTCTTTTGCCCAGCAAACCCCTTATCCACGTGCCAATGTGGCCTACACCGTCAACGCGGCTTCTACGGCTTACACCGCCACCTTTGGCACCAGCACATCCCCCGTGGATGTGGTGGCCACATCGGCGACTGATTTGGTCACTGCGTTGAATAAAAACGTGGCCTTCGCCAGCAGCTTTGTTGCAAACTTCAACACAGCCACCAATCAAATTCAGGTGCAAGTCAAAGACCCAACCAATCCATTGGCCAGCTCCATCACGAGCGTGTTGAAGATTTTCCAAAACAACGGCGACTCAACCGTGCCCATGACTCCGATCAACGACCCCACAGTGTTGACCATGACCCAGGGCAAACCGGCCTTGCTCGACAGCAGTAAGCACAGCATTGATGACTTGAAAAATCTTTTCACCATCAACGTCGACAATTCTCAAACTCCCGTCACTGTTGGCTTGGACATGCTGTGGAACAGCATGAGCAAATTGCCTGCCACAGCGAACAAAGTTCTCTCAGGTGCGCAAATTGCGGCTGAGATTACCAATGAAATCAACCGTTCGTACGGAGACGAAAAGCCATTCAACTTCTCAGCCATGAGTTCGCCCACTTTCTCGGTGCAACTCAACCGTCCGGACGGCACAACTTTGGCGCCTTTGCCCATCGATTTGTCTGGTGCAGGCAATATGCGCCGCGAAGATTTGGTGGCGGCTGTTCAAGCTCAAATTGATGCCAGCACCTTGTATGGCGGCAGCATGAATGTGAGTTATGACACCTTGAATCAAAAATTAGTTTTTACGCCAACCGATACTTCTAAAGTGACAGTCTCGAGCGCCAACTCAGGTTTGAACTTGACCACTGCGCTGACGCAAGGCGTTAACGACGGTTCTTTGGGTGTTCCCATGACACCTTCAGTCTCAGCACAACCCTACCGTGCGATGAGCGATCAGCGCTACGGTGTTGCCGTGACGTATGACTCGGTGAACCAAGAGTTTGTGTATCAGTCCGGTACAACCGGAGACGCATCAAGCATTGCAATCACCAATATCCGCCCCGGCAGTTTGGCAACACAAACAGCCAAGGGTTTGGGCATGACGGGTGATGCGGCCAGCTTTTCGCAGGCCACCTCACCCATCTCAGCACAGCGTGGCATCACCTCCACCCCTGCCGTTTTGACAGGCAATGCCTTGGCGGTGAACGTCAACAACAACTTCTCAGTGGATGCCACCAACAACCAATTCGTGGTCTCGGTGGACGGCATTACGGGCACGGTGACTATTCCACCCAAAGACAACTACACCATTGACACCTTCACGGCAGCTTTGCAAAGCGGTATCAACTCGTTGATGGGCCCGAGTGTCAACGGCATGACGCCTCAATCGGTAAGCGGTGTGACAGTGAAATATGATCCCGTCAAAAATGCGATGGTGTTCACCACCGGTACGGCGAGTTCGAGCTCTTACATCAAAGTCAGCGGGGACACCAAGTTTGGTTTGAACAACTTGAGTGCCGCCTTTGGTGCAACTTCGACATGGATCAAACCCACGCCTTCGCAAGACCCCAACGGCGCGACGGTCTACATCGATAACTTCGGCAAAGAAACCACCTCGGCCACGGGCTACAACAACTTGCCAGAGTGGTCACCGATTTATTTGGAAAAAGGTGAACTGACCTTCAACACCACTGGTAATTTGGTCTCACCCAAGCAAGGCGCAAAACTCGACACGGTGTACTTGCCAAACGGTAAGGGCGCTTTGAGCTTGAACATTGATTACTCCAAATCAACCCAATACGCCACGCCTTTTGCGGTGCTCACTCAGTCGCAAGACGGCGCACCTGAAGGCGACTTGGTGGGCTTGAGCATCAAAGATGATGGCTTGGTTCAGGCCAGCTACTCCAACGGCTCCACCCAGTCTTTGGGCAAGGTGGTGTTGGTCAACTTCTCCAACCCCACGGGTTTGCGTCAGTTGGGTAACACCGACTATTACGCCACTTCGGCGTCTGGCACGCCCAAGCTGGGTTCGGCAGGTTCGGCAGGTTTTGGTACTCTGAAATCCAGTAACACCGAACACGCCAACGTGGACTTGACCCAAGAGTTGGTGGACTTGATCACCGAGCAACGGAACTTCCAGGCCAACTCCAAGGCGCTGGAGACCAGCACCTCGCTGACGCAGACCATCATTCAAATCCGCGCTTAATTTAAGCCACCCGACAAAGAATAAGTCATGGACCGTTTAGCTTTTAACGCGATGGCGTCGATCAACGAAGAGCGCTTGGTGCGTCAACAGTTGACCAATGACCTGGCCAACGTGTCCACCGTGGGTTTCAAAAAAACCTACGAAGCCACCTTGCAGCCACAACAAGCGGTGGGCAAGGGCTTTGACTCACGCCTGCAGCCTTTGATCTTCACCACGGACCGCGTCATGCTTGACAACGGGCCACTGATGGTCACGGGACGCGATTTGGATGTCGCCTTGAGCAACAAAACTGTGCTCGGTGTGACCGGCAGCGATGGCACCTTGGCATTCAGCCGCCGAGGCGACTTCAAAGTGAATGCTAATGGTGTACTGGAGACGGGTTCCGGTTATTTGGTGCGCGGCCAAGACGGCAATCCCGTCACCGTGCCGCCAGGCGCCAAGATCACTTTTGGCTCCGATGGGACAATTTTTGCCGCTGACCCCCAACAAGCAGGTGTCCAAGTTCAGCAGGTTGTGGGGCAGTTATTGCTACGTGACGCCTCTGCCACGCCCTTGATCAAGCGAAATGACGGCCTTTTCATGGTTGACGAGAAACCGGCAGGCACGGATTTTGCAACAGGTCCTGAGCCAGTCAATTTAACGCCACAAGCCCTAGAGGGCAGTAGCGTTAATCCGATGGCAGCGATGGTCAAGCTGATCGATCAAAGCCGCTCTTTTGAGCAGCAAGTTCGAATCATCAAAGAAGCCAAGTCTAACGACGAGGCTGGCGCTTCAATGATGAAAGTGGCTTGACTCTGACAGGATTAATCGGAGTGCAAAGTCATGGATGCAGCATTATGGGTAGCGAAGACGGGTCTAGACGCGCAGCAAATGCGCATGGACGTCATCTCAAACAACTTGGCCAACGTCAACACGACGGGGTTCAAGCGCGACCGCGCGGTGTTCGAAGACTTGCTCTACCAAAACGTCAAGCAAGCCGGTGGACAAACCACCAATAACACCTTATCGCCCACGGGCTTGATGTTGGGTACCGGTGTGAAAGTGGTTGCCACCGAAAAGCTCCACATGCAAGGCAACATGATCAACAGCCAAGCGCCGTTGGATGTGGCGATCACGGGCGACGGTTTTTTCCAAATTCAAATGCCTGATGGCACGATTTCTTACACCCGCGACGGCAGCTTCAAGCTCTCGGCCACTGGACAAGTGGTAACGGCTATGGGCTATCCGCTGGTGCCCAACATTCTGATTCCCAACAACGCCTCTGGCTTGACGATAGGTGCGGATGGCGCGGTGTCGGTAGAGCTGATTGCTGGCCAAGGGAACCAGAACTTGGGACAACTCCAAATTGCGCGTTTCATCAATCCAAGCGGTTTAAAGCCTATTGGCAACAACTTATACGACGCTTCTCAGTCCAGCGGACCTGTTCAGCTCTTGCAGCCAGGCCTCAACGGCGCCGGAACATTGAACCAAGGTTCATTGGAAGCCTCCAACGTCAACGTGGTGGAGGAGATGGTCAACATGATCGAAACCCAACGCGCCTATGAGATCAACTCCAAAGCCATCTCGGCAGTGGACGACATGCTCAAGTTCTTGAATCAAAACGTCTAAGGAGATACGTGATGAATGCTCTACGTTATTTGTCAATCGTGGCCTTGGTCGCTGGATTGCAGGCTTGCACTTCCACCCCGCCAGAAGCGGCTATGGCGTTGTCGCCAGACTTTGCGCCGGTTTATCCGCTGGCTTCAGATCGTCCCAAAATTGCCACCGGCAGCATCTACAGCAACCGCCAAAGCGACGCTTGGTTTGGTCGTGGTCGCAACTACCAAGTGGGCGACATCATCACCGTCTTGCTGAATGAAACCACGCAAGCCACAAGAAGTCAAAACAGTGAAGTCAACCGCGACTCTTCTAACACCTTGCCTTCAGGGCTGAACACTGCGGTGGGCAACCTCAATTCGGTGTTGCAAGGCGTTAACTTGAACAAAAGCGCTACCGACAGCAAGAGCAAAGGCAGTGCTGATCAGCAGGCCTCTTTGGTGGGCTCTGTGGCAGTGACGGTGGTGGAGATTTTGGCCAACGGCAACTTGGTCATTCGGGGTGAGAAGAAGGTAGGACTTTCTGAGGGAACCGAAGTGATTCAGGTCTCAGGCGTGATTCGCCCAGAAGACATTGGCCCCAACAGCACAGTGCAGTCGCGCCGTTTGGCGAATGCGCAAATTGCTTATCGCGGCACAGGTGACTTAGCCAACGCAGCCAAAGTGGGCTGGGGTACGAGCGCTTTGCACAAATACTGGCCGTTTTGATTGATCAAGGCATTTATGAAACAAATTTTTTATTACCTTCAAATCATCGTGGTCATGATTTGTCTGGTCTGTGCGGGTGCTGCCCGTGCTGACCGTGTCAAAGACTTGGCCAGTGTGGCTTCGCAGCGCAATAACCAATTGATCGGCTACGGTTTGGTGGTGGGCTTGCAAGGCACGGGTGACGATGCTTCCGTGCCTTTCACCACGCAAAGTATGAAGGCCATGTTGGCGCAAATGGGCGTTCGCATTGACGGCCCGTTGACCGACTTTGAACAAGCCCTCACGGCCAGTCGGGTTGAAATTAAAAACTCAGCCGCAGTGCTGGTGACCGCGGAATTGCCTGGCTTTGCAAAGCCAGGTCAACGCATTGACATCAACGTCTCAGCCATTGGCAAAGCCAGTAGCTTGCGCGGTGGTAGTTTGGTGATGACGGCCTTGCGCGGCGTCGATGGCGAGATTTATGCCATTGGACAAGGCGCATTGACGGCCACTGGCATTGACGCCAATGCCGCTGGCTCTAAGGTGCAAATCGGTGTGCCTACCTCTGCACGAATTCCCAGCGGTGCGATTGTGGAGCGCGTGGTAGACACGCCTTTCGAGAGCGCCGACAACATTGTGCTGAACATCCGCGAAAACGATTTCTCCACCACGACTGCCATTGTTCAAGCGATCAATAAAAAATTTGGCGATGGCGTGGCACAAGCTTTGGATGGTACTTCGGTATCGGTACGAGCACCACAAAACTTGAATCAGCGCGTTGCATTTATGAGCTCGGTGGAAGCACTCGAGGTCACGCCGGGCGATCCACCTGCGCGTGTGGTGATTAATTCACGCACTGGCACGGTGGTTATTAACCGCTCGGTTCGGGTGACGGCGGCTGCGGTCTCGCATGGCACGATCTCGGTGGCTATTACTGCTACCAATGAAGTGTCGCAACCCAATGCCTTGGCCGGTGGACAAACCGCCAATGTGCAAAACGCCGACATCAAAGTGGCCGAACCCAACAAACCCATGTTCTTGTTTCAGCCCGGGGTTGAGCTGCGCCAAATTGTGGACGCTGTGAACCAAGTCGGCGCTACGCCTTCGGCTTTGATTGCTATTTTGGAAGCACTCAAGAGCTCGGGCAGCTTGCGCGCTGAGTTGATCATTATCTAAATTCAGGTGACACCATGACCACGCCTACCAATTCCGTAAGCCCCAAGTCCTACCTGGACTTTTCGGGTCTGGGCGAATTGCGCGGCCAGGCTCAACAAGATCAGAACAAAGCGATTCAGCAATCGGCGCAGCAGTTTGAGGGCTTGTTCATCCAAATGATGATGAAGTCCATGCGCGACGCAACGCCCAAAGACGAAGAACATCAGTCCAACGCGGTTGACACCTTTCAAGGCATGTTTGACCAAGAGGTGTCGGTGCAAATGGCCAAGCGCAATGCGATTGGTGTGGCCGATTACATGGTCAAAGCGGTTCAGCAGCGCGGTCAACCGGCCACGTCGTCGGATTTTTTGAAAGCACGCCAAGCCGTCGCACCCGCATTGCCCTTGAATCCTGCACCCAAGTCCATGTCGTTGGAAAACCCGACGCACGGTATTGCACTGACCAAGCCATCGATCAAGTCGTTGACGCAAATGAAATTTAAGGGTGGCTTATGAGCGATATCCTGAACATCAGTAGCAATGCAGTCAACGTCTATCAACGTGCGCTGAGCACAGTCAGCAACAACATTGCCAACGTCAGCACCGAAGGTTATTCACGGCAAGAAGTCGTCACGCAGGATTCAAGTCCTACGCTGTATGGCGGCTCCTTTGTTGGAACAGGCGTGTTGGTGCAAACCATCAAACGCGACTTTGACACCTTTGTTGAGCAAAATTTGCGCAACACCAACAGCGACTATTCGGCTCAAAAACCAATGGTCGATTACTCCAAGCAAGTCATCAACATCATGGGCGATCAGTCCGTGGGCCTGAGCTCGGCATTAGATAATTATTTTTCAGCCGCCAACTCATTGGCTTCTGATCCGGCTTCTAGCGTCCAGCGCAATTCATTTTTGCAAAGCGCAAACGGTGTGGCATCTCGTTTTTCTCAGCTCTCGGCTCAACTCAGCAGTGTGGCCACGCAAGCCACCAATGCCCTGAAAGATGACCTGACCCAATTCAACACGCTGACGTCGCAATTGGCGGTGATCAACAAATCGTTGATGAAATCGCCCACCTTGGACGGGCAGCCCCCGCAGCTCTTGGACAGCCGTGATTTGACGCTCTCCAAGCTTTCAAACTTGATGAAGATCAATACCTCGTTTGCACCTAACGGCATCGTCACAGTGAGCTTGGGCGTGAGCTCGGGACAAAACATTGTGGTTGACGCCAAGGGCAACTCCAAAATGGTGGGTATTGACACCAGCAACCCCGGCACACCCGCTTTGGTGTTTGATCCCTACGGTTCGGCCCAACCCATGGCTAATGCCAGTGGGGGCGAAATTGCGGGCTATCAAAATGTGTTCAGCCAAGTCATTCAACCCACTCAAGATAACTTGAATCAGTTGGCAACCACTTTTGTCAATGAAGCAAACAAAGTCCAGACCAACGGTATTGACGCATTCGGTCAGATTGGCAAAAACTTGTTCAGCATAGATCCCAATGCCAGTGCTCCAGCCGCAGGTGTTTCGGTGGCTTTGGCCGATGCCAATCGGGTGGCCACCGCCTCTCAGTTTGGTGTGACGCCCGGCACAACAAACTTGGGTGCTGCTTCGGCAGCCGTGAGCTACACAGGAACAACGCCGCGTGCTCCGTTGAGCAATTCAAATTTGGTCAACAACCCCAGCCCAACAGCGGCCGTGACTTTCAACGTCAGTGGTGCCACGGACTACACGCCTGTGACTACCTTGTCAGCTGGCGTTGGCGGTGTTTTCTATTTGGATTCTTCCGTGCCCGGCCAGCAGCTTCAAGTCATCACCCAAGACGGACGTCAGGTGCTGGGCCAAACGCTGACGCAAACCCAACAATTGCAAATGCTCACAGCCGCCAATGGCTTTGCAGCAAACACGACATACAGCAATCAGTACTTGAATCAAACCGGTGCCAATGCTTATAGAAATTTAGATTTGTTTTATGGCGCCAAAGCGAGCCTGCAAAACCAGCCTATCTTTGACAAGAACGGTATCTCGGTGGGTGTCACCCCAGTGCCTGCCAATTTGGTGACCAATCGTTTGAGTGGCTATCAAAACATTCCAGCGGGTGCCATGACCTTGAACGGCATTGCGCTGCCTCAATTCAACTCGAGCGCTCAAGGCATTACCAACATCAACGGATTGGGCTTGGTGGCTGCGGGCAGCAATATGCCATTTAGCTTTCAAGCTCTGTTGGACGGACATGCAATCAACGCTGCCATCTCGCCAGCCGATGCATCCAGCATGAGCACTTTGCAGACCTCGCTCAATGCGAGTTTGCAACCCATGGGCTTGTCGGTTGAGTTAGCCAACAATGGCCAAGACTTGAAAATCATTGATCCACTCAACCGCAATATGATCGCTGTTTCTTTGGCGCCCGTGAGCCAAGTCAGCTTCAGTGGTTTGAGCTTCCCGTCCACTGCCGCCGCGCCCTTGAGCTTTAATGCGCAAGTCAACGGTCAAAGCTTCGTGATCAAAAATTTCAGCGCCACCAATTTGCCCGACTTGGCGCTTGAGTTGAAAAACAAACTCAGCGCCGCAGGCCTGAGCGGATTGAACGTGACCATGAACGGCACGGACTTGTTGATTCAAGATCCCTTGGGACGATCATTTACCAGCGCTACTTTCACCACAACTTCCCTGGATCCAGCGGTGTCTTCTGGCTTGTCCAGCATCAACAGTTCGGGCAATGTGCCTGGCAGCAACGACCCTGCCTCCATTGGCGCCAAGGCGGGCCATGTCACGGTCAATACCGATGCCGCTCAGATGGCGCAATGGATCAACGGCACCTCGCAAGCCAATTTGTCTGGCGTGAATTTTGATATTCGCAACTTGCAGCCTTTTAGCCAGTTCTCGGGAACGATTGCAGATTCGCCCTTTAGCTTTACGAACTTGACTTCAACCGATTTGCCTTCTTTGGCAGCAGAGTTGCAAACGGATTTGCGCGACCACGATGGCAGCAGCAACATCAGCGTTTCCTACAGTGAAAATAATTTAAAAATTACCGATGCCCTGGGACGAAACCTAGGTGGCTTTAAGCTGACCTCGCCTGCCTCAGTACCAGCCCAAACTGGCGGTACGGTGGCGATCACACAAAGCATGCAGTCTTTGACGGGTGTTCATGCGGAGGTCAACTCCAACATCACCGTGCCTTTGTCGCAACTTGATTTGACCAAGCCTTTGAAGCTCAACGGGCAAGTGATTTCCGGTTATACAAATTACACCGATTTCGTAGCAGCCATCAACCAATCACCCGCAGGTTTGCAAGCTAGCACCAACAGCTTGGGTGAACTCATCATCACAGACCCGCAAGGCGGCACCATTCAGGTCGACCCCATGCCAAGCACCAACGCGCTCAACATTGGCTCTGGCCAGTATCCGGCGCAAGTGCACATGGTCAAAGTCGTGCCGGATATGTTGGTTTCCGCGACCAGCGTCAACTTCAACAACCCACTGCAAATCAATGGTGTGAACTTTGGTCAGGCGGTCTACAACTTGCCATCCACAGGTACCTTTAGCACCGAATTCGGCACGGTGGCCAATTACAACCCCGCCACGGTGCAAGACGTTTTGAACGACAAGTCGAGCCAAAGCATCAGCGGCATCAGTCTGGGTAATCCTGCGATCGCAAATGCGATTCAGAGCTTTTCAGTCAACGTTGGCGGTCAAACTTTTACCTTGAACAACTTGTCGCCCCAAGGCAACACCATGGGCGACTTGGCAGCTGAAATTCAAAGCAAGCTACAAGCCATCGATCAAGACAACTCGACCAACCTCACCGTCACGGCTGGGACGGCCTTGGATGGAACGGGCACGCTCACCATCACCGACGGCTCCAACCCCAAGCGTGACATCAGCGCAATGAGTCTGACTTTGAGCAAAGCGGGCAATATGGCGCTGGGCAATATGGGCGTGGTACAGCCCCGTTTTGCCGACTCGTTCGTGGCCTCGGTGGCCAGCGGACAGTTGACGGTTAAAGCATTGGATCCCAACATGACCGACGGCGATATTGCCGCAAAAGTATTTGTTCAAGCCAACGGCGCACTGCAACCGTCGCTCTCGTCCATGTCCAGCATGCAAGACTTGTTGACACGTTTTGCTTCCTTGCAAGACCGCACAGGCGTGATTGCCAGTTTGGACCAAAACGGCGACCTCAAGCTCACCACCACTGACCCTACGTCACAAGCCAGCATTTCCGTCGGTCCCGGCAAAGATGCCAAAGGCAATTACAAAGCCAACGAACTCAACTTAGTACCTCAAGACTACGACCCGAGCAAGCGTTTGCAGCTCAAGATGGCCGCAGACCCGAAATACAGCACCGACATCAAGATGTCGTTTGGCACCTTTGGAACTCCACCCAATACCCAAACGGGCGATCCTTCCATGATGAGTTCTTTGGGCTTGCGCACGGCGGCTTATATAGAAGGTGGCGCTCCAGATGATTTGATGGTCTTTGTCACAGGCAAAGGCTCGGCTCAAATTTCGACTTCATTCAGTGGCCAACCTGCCAATCAGCGCGACAGCTTGCGGGCGCAGTCGCTGCAAGTCAAGTTCATCTCGGCTGGGCGCTACAACATCATCGACAAAAAAACGGGTACGGTTTTAGCCGATCGCACGTTTGACCCCACCACGACCCAGCCCGAAATTGATTTCCAAGGCCTCAAATTCACACTCTCGGCCTCACCCACCGTGGGGGACACCTACGACATCACGGGCAACTTTGATGGCAAGGGTAACAACGTCAACATGCTGGACATGGTCAGCCTTGGCAAAAATCCAGTGGCGGGCGGTAAGAGCATTCGCGACAACTATGTCGATCAAATCAACAGCGTGGGCAACACCTCGCAGCAAGCCACGATCACCCAGCAAGCCTTGAAAGTGGTCAATGACCAAGCTGTGGCATCCAAAGCGTCGGTCTCTGGCGTCAGCTTGGACCAAGAAGCGGCCTCACTCATTCGCTATCAACAGGCTTATCAGGCGGCTGCAAAAGCGCTGCAAGTCTCAGGCGTGCTGTTTGACGCCATTGTCCAAATCAGGTGATAAGAGGGCACATTTATGCAAATTTCAACTTCTTTGTATTTTGATCGTTCGAGTCAGCAAATGTCTGACACGCAAAACACCTTGAATCAGGATCAAACCAAGCTCTCCAGCGGCAAGCAAGTGGTGCAGCCCAGCGATGCGCCGGACAAAGCGGCCTTGATCACCCGCATTCAAACGCAGCTGTCGATTCAGACCACTTACCAAAGCACCCTGACTACCATCAACACCCGTTTGACAGGTCAAGAAACAGCTTTGAAAAGCGTCAGCGATGTCATGGCGCGTATCAACGAACTGGCAGTGCAGGGCGCCAACAGCACAGTTAGCAATGCAGACCGTAAGAATTTGGGCGATGAGATCATGGCGCTCAAGGATCAAATTGTCAGTTTGGCCAACAGCCAAGACAGCAACGGCAGCTACTTGTTTGCGGGCAGTCAAGTCAGCAAGCCCGCTTTTGGCGCCGATGCCAGCGGCAACATCGTCTACCAGGGCGACCAGTCCCGCATGACCGTCAATGTTGGCGACAACCGCCGCATGGCTATGAATATGCCCGGCACAGATGGTTTCACCAACGTGGGTCGAACCGATGCCAGCGGTAACACAACCGGGGTGAGTTTTTTCCAGTCTCTCACCGATTTGGCCAATGCAGTAAAAAACTCTGACAACACCAATATTCAACGCGGTATTGGCGAGCTCAACACCTTGCAGCAAGGCGTGAGCAATGGCTTGGCCGAAATTGGCACCAACCAAAGTGTGGTGGACATGCAAAATACCGTGCTGGACCAAGTGGTGTTGAACCTCAAGTCTTCGTTGTCTAATGTGCAAGACTTGGATTACACAACCGCCGTCACCAAAATGAACCAAGACCAACTGGCCTTGGAAGCAGCGCAAAACTCATTTGCCAAGATCTCTCAAATGAGTTTGTTCAAATATTTGGGTTAAAGGCCTAAAGTTTGACTCTATAGAACCGAGTCACTCAAAGTAGCAAGGAAACTTCGATATGTCTGTCTCCTCTGTCGGCTCAAGCACCGCATCGACCAACACGGCTTCGACAGGCACAACTGCGGCCTCTGCAACCACTACTGCGGCCCAGACCGCAGCAGCCAATCGCGCCGCAGCCCAGCAGCTTATTAATGCCTTGAATGCAGGCTCGGGCGTTGACGTCAACGCTTTGGCACAAAACTTGGTGAATGCCGAAGAAGCTCCGCAGCAAAACGCCATCAACGCCAAGATCACCGCCAGCAACTCGCGTATTTCGGGTTATGCGGCCGTGTCTTACGCCGCCAAGGGCATCAACGACGCCATGACGGCGCTCAAAGATCAAAACAGCTTCAACGCCTTGACGGTGGCCAGCAGCAATACCTCGGCTTTCTCCATTACCCCCAGCGCCACCGCAGCCGCTGGAAGCCATCAGGTCAGCGTGAGCCAATTGGCTCAGGCCCAGCGCACGGTCAGTGCGGGCTATGCAAGCGCCAGCACCTCGCTCAACAAAGGCAATCCCATGACCTTGGCGCTGAGCATTGGCACGACCAGCCCCAAAGTCACCAATATTGAACTGCCCGCCGGTCGCGATACACCACAAGACATTGTGAACTTTGTCAATGCTGCCAACACGGGCGTAACCGCACAGTTGGTCAATACCGGCATTGGTAGCAACCCATTTCAAGTGGTGTTGACAGGTGCTACGGGTGCGCAAAATGCGTTTACCTTGACCACCAAATACAGCATGGGCGGGGTTCAAGACGCCACCAGCTCCATCAACAGCGGTAGCCCAATGACCTTGAACCTCACGGTCGCGGGCACTGCGCACACCATTGCTATTCCTGCGGGGCAAGACAATCCCAATGCCATTGTGGCGGCCATCAACAACGCTGGCACAGGCGTGACAGCCTCGGTCGATGCCAGCGTGTCGGGCTCCACCTTCCCCTACAAAATTGACCTGAGCGGCCCCAACGCCGACCCCTCTAATTTTTCGCTGGCCATTGATTACGGTTCAGGTTCGCAGCCAGCCATCACCCCTGGCTTGTCGTTTCCATCCAATGCGACGGGCAACCAATCGGCAACGGATGCGCAAGTGCAGGTTGATGGCATCAACTTCACCCGTTCAAGCAACTCATTCAAGGATGTGATTCCGGGCGCCACCATGAACTTGACGACCACCACGTCAACGCCAGCCACGGTGCAGTTCAACTTGGACACCTCCAGCATCGTCACCAACATCAACAATTTGGTGCAGGCCTACAACGACTCGCACAATATTTTGACGGCGGTGATGGATCCCAAATCCACCTTGGCCACCTACGGCGCAACCTTGGTGGGCGACTCCACAGCGCGCATGGTGCAAAACAAGCTGCGCTCTTTGTTCACGGGGACTTCGTCCACGCCGGGAACCAACATCAGCGCTTTGTGGCAAATTGGCATCAGCATTGACTCTTCGGGCACCATGTCGGTCGATTCGACCAAACTCAACACCGCGCTCAATGCCAATTACAGCGATGTGGTCAAAATGTTCACCGGCAACCAAAATGGCCTGACCATTTACAGCTCAGCGCCGGCGGGTATTGCGGGAGATGCGGTCAAAACCATCACCAATTTGCTGGGCAGCTCAGGCCCCTTGGTGGCGCAAACGGATTCTGCCAACAAGCAAATCACCAGCTACCAAAGCGATTTAACCAAACTGCAAACTCGAATGAACGATTTGTTGACTCGTTATCAAAGTCAATTTGCCGTCATGAACAGCTTGGTCGGAACGATCAATGCCCAGAAAACAAGTCTTAAATCTAGTTTTGACGGCATGATGGCTATGTATACCAATAAAAACTAATACTTAAGAATTTATTTAATTTTTTATTCTAAAGCGGCTAAAGTTTGCCGCTTTGGCGCCGAATCACTTTCACGGATAGACCTTTGCTCAGCAAAGCAAGGGGTATTCGCGGTTTCATGGATCGCGAGAAAGGATGGTGTGTGATGGTTTCAGAAATACAAGCAAATACTTCGGTGGCAGCGCCTGCGGCAACGCAAGCAACGCCCATGGTGTCTTTGGGCAACGTGCAAACGGCGCCCAACATTGCCCCAGCTCAGCCGGCTGCTAGGCCTGAGGTTAAGGTGGACTTGCAAAAACTGCATCAAGACTTGACGTCATCTCTAGAGATGATCAACCAAGCCATGCGTGACGGTGGACGCAACCTGAGCTTCAACATTGACCACAGTGTGCAAGGCCCAGTGGTCATGGTGCAAAACACTGATACGGGAGAGGTGATTCGCCAAATTCCTAATGAGGCGGTGGTGCGCGTGGCGCACAACATTGACGCGCTCAAAGGCGTGCTCTACAACGGACTGAGTTAAGACCCAAATTCAGTTCGCTCCTCGGAAAAACTACAAACCGCCGCCAGGCGGTTTTTTTTCGTCTGCAAAAAATTGCTTTCAAAAATATTGCTTCTGATATTTAAAACGATAAAACCAATAAAAACTATAAATTTGTCATCACTAAATACTATAAAAATACATTTTATTGCAACTAAACAGCTCAAGTTTGCCGCTGGGGTACCGAATCACAGGCATCAAGAAAACATTGTGTGATCTTGGAAAACCTTCAGTGATGCATTTTTAGGAGAAACATCATGACAGTGATTAACACCAACATCAAATCGTTGACGGCGCAATCGTCCTTGGACAACGCCAATGCCATGCAAGCCAAGGCCATGCAACGTTTGTCCACAGGTTTGCGTATCAACGGCGCAGCAGACGATGCGGCGGGCTTGGCCATTACCAACCGAATGACCTCGCAAATCAACGGCTATGCCGTTGCCATTCGCAACTCCAACGACGGTATTTCCATGGCGCAAACTGCCGACGGCGCCATGAGCCAAATTACCACCATGCTGCAACGCATGCGCGACTTGGCCTTGGCCGCTACCAACGGCACCATGACCACGCTGGACCGCGCATCTTCTCAGCAAGAGGTGACGCAACTCAAAGCGCAAATTCAAGACATTGCCACCAAAACCAACCACAACGGCATTAATTTACTTGACGGCTCTGCTGGCGCTGTGGTGTTGCAAACAGGCACCAATGCCAACGACACCATGAAAATGGGTTTTGCCTCCATGCAAACCAAAGACATTGGTATGGGTAACTCGGGTGCTTTGAGCTCATCGGGCGGTTTGTTGGTTGCTGGTGTTGCCAATGACCAACTGGTGGATGGCTCGCTGACCTTGAACGGTGTGGCGGTGGGCGCTTCCATTGCGCTGTCGGACAGCTTGTCATCTACTCAAAACAGTGCCAGCTCTATTGCCAAGGCGGCTGCTATCAACGCTGTCTCTAACCTGAGCGGTGTGTTTGCTACGGTTGACACAACCACCGTGTCAGGTACCGGCGTAGTTGCCAATGGCACTACCACCATTCCTTTTGGTGCAGTTGCTGCACCTGCGGGTGGTGCAAAACTCGGTGTCAACATCAACGGCGTGGAGAGCGATACCTTCTTCTCCACCGGTAATACGATTTTGGACCGCGTTGCAACAGTCAAGGCCATCAACGCCATGTCAAACCGCACAGGGGTGACTGCGATCGACAGCGGTGACGATAACCAAGGCATCAGCTTGACTGCTGCTGATGGTCGCAACATCACCTTGGCAGCTAGTACCACCACAGGCGTAACCACCACCTCGCAACAACTGGGCTTGGCGGCTGCGGGCACGTATGTTGGTTCTTACAGTTTGTCTACCAAAGATGGTTCGTCCATCACCGTGGGCAGCAGTGTGGCCAACTATTCCACCACCGAGCAATTGGCGGGCTTGCACTATGGCACTTACAGCCCCAATGTGGCCACCACAATTACAGGTGTGCGTGCCTCGTCGTTAGCTTCTGCAGGACCTACTGCAGCCGATGCTGGCGTCTTGTTGGGCGGCTCATTGACCATCAATGGCGTAGGTATTGCGCAGTCCAACGTAACAGATGATTCCGCTTCCTATCAAGCTCCTGGAACCTCAGCCAAAGCCAATAGCGCTATTGCCATTGCAGCAGCTATCAATAAGTCCACCAATATGACAGGCGTGACAGCCACAGCCATGGCCAACGTGATTGAAGGTACCGCTTTTACTGCCGGTGTGGTGAGCACTGTGACTTTGAACGGCGTGAATATTCAAATGAGCTTGGGTACCAATTCCACACGCAACGACGTATTGGCTGCTTTGAACGCCTACACAGGCCAAACCGGTGTGACAGCGCTGGTCAACGGCGGCGGTGTTCAGTTGGTGGCTGCGGATGGCCGCAACATTGACATTGGCGTGACGGGGGCGGGCGGAGCTGCCGCGCTCGGTTTGGTGGGTACATCGGTTAGCGGTACTGAGCAGGTGTATTACGCCAGCGTCAAGCTGTCATCCAACAAAAACTTCATGGTGGACAGCGGCGCGGAGAACGACAACGCCAACTTCAAAGCACTGGGCTTTGCCGAAGGCACTTTTGGCGGTAGTGGCTCAGGCGCCAAGATTGCCGATATTGATGTGACCACCACGCAAGGCGCAACCGTGGCTTTGACCTCGATTGACGCTGCTTTGAACACAGTGGCTTCTAACCAGTCGGCAGCAGGCGCCTACATGAACCGCTTGACTTCGACTGTGAGCAACTTGACCACTGCCAACACGAATATGTCTGCCGCCCGTAGCCGTATTCAAGACGCAGACTACGGCACTGAAACCACCAATTTGGCGAAAGCGCAAATTATTCAGCAAGCCGCTACTGCAATGTTGGCGCAAGCCAACCAGTCGACCCAAACTGTGTTGAGCTTGCTCAAGTAATCAGCGACTGATCAAACGTCAATCCTTTCAACCGCCCCTCGGGGCGGTTTTTTTATGTCTAAAATTAAATATAAATTGTTATTTTTGTTGATTTTCTTATTTTTTTCTCAAGTTTGACAAAAGCGCACCGAATCACAGGCATCAGGAACACATTCTGTGGTCTTGGCAAATTATCAGTGATGAATTTTTAGGAGAAACATCATGCCCGTGATCAACACCAACCTTAACGCCCTCGGCGCGCAAGCTTCATTGGGAATGGCTAATGCCAAGCAAGCCACAGCAATGCAACGTTTGTCGACAGGTCTTCGTATCAACACTGCAGCCGATGACGCTGCTGGTTTGGCCATCAGCAACCGTATGACTTCACAAATCAACGGTTTTGCAGTTGCCATTCGCAACTCCAACGACGGTATTTCCATGGCTCAAACGGCTGACAGCGCCATGGGTCAAATCACCACCATGCTGCAACGCGTGCGTGACTTGGCGGTTCAATCTGCCACTGGCACATTGACCAGCGCAGACCGCACTTCCTCACAACAAGAGGTTGACCAAATCAAAGCGCAAATTCAAGACATTGCGACCAAAACCAACTTGAACGGCATCAAATTGCTGGACGGTTCGGCTGGCAACATCCAATTGCAAACTGGCACCAACGCCGGTGACACCATGAAGATGAGCTTTGACTCCATGCAAACCAAAGACATTGGTTTGGGTAGCCGTGCTTCTTTGAGCTCTGTGGGCGGTTTGTATGTGGCTTCTGGCGCCAACTCAGCTTTCACCGATGGCAGCATCACCTTGAACGGCGTGGCTGTGGGTGCTTCGTCCACGACTACTGACAATTTGTCGTTTGATCAAAAAGACAGCAGCGCGATTGCTAAAGCCGCAGCTATTAATGCAGTGTCTTCAAAAAGCGGTGTGTTTGCTACTGTGGGCCAAACTGTCGCTGCTGGTGCCGTGATGGGTGCCGCAACAGCTGGTGACTCAACTTCACTGGTTATTAACGGCGTGACAACAGCCTCAGTTCAATTGACTGGTACTAAAGAGACAGATCGTCAGTCAATTGCAGCTGCTATCAATGCAGTTTCAGGCCAAACAGGTGTTACAGCAACAAACAGTCAAGACGACAACCATGGTGTGTCAATGACTGCTGCCGATGGACGCAACGTCACAATCTCAATTGGTACGCAATCCGGCTCTGAAACATTGAACGATTTGGGCTTGGCCGCTGCAGGTACTTATGTTGGTTCGTATGAGTTGAACACTAAAGACGGCACGGCCATCACCGTGGGCTCCACAGTGGCCCATTCGACCACAGGTCAACAAGTGTCCGGTTTGACTTTTGGTACCTACCAAGCCAACACAGCGCAAGCCGTGTCCAGCGTTCGCACAGCCGCCACTCCTGGCACCTTGACTGGCAACGATTTGATCATCAATGGCGTGGGCATTGCCGCCGCCAACGCGGTGGACGACAAGGCGTCCAGCACTGACAACGTCAAGAGCGCGATTGCAATTGCAGCTGCCATCAACAAAGCATCGGCCAAAACCGGTGTCCACGCAACGGCTGCTCCCAACGTGATCGAAGGCAATGCTTTCACTGCAGCAGGCACATTGTCCGCTGTGACCTTGAACGGCATCACCATTGCGACTTCTTTGGGCGCAAACTCAACCCGTGACGATGTGTTGACTCAGCTCAATGCCTACACAGGTCAAACTGGTGTGGTGGCAACCGCCAATGGCGACGGCGTGGCTTTGACTGCCGCTGATGGCCGCAACATCACCATCGCTTTCTCGGGCTCCAGCTCTGCGATTGCCGGTTTGGGCTTGACAGGTTCTGGTGTGACCGACACGGTCGACACACCCTACACCAACTACGCCAGCGTGAGCCTGACATCTGACACAGCCTTCACTGTGGCCAGTGGCTCCAACGGTGCAGGTGCAACCTCTGCCTTTACCGAAATGGGCTTCACAGAAGGCACATACGGCGGCGCAGACAACGGTGTGAAAGTCTCGCAAATCGACGTGACCACCGTGCAAGGTGCAACAGACGCGATCAAAGCAGTCGATGCTGCGATCACTACTGTTTCTGCTAACCAGTCTCGTGCTGGTGCGTATCAAAACCGTTTGAACTATGTGGTGAGCAACTTGACCACAGAAAACACAAACATCACCGCATCACGCAGCCGCATCCAAGACGCTGACTACGGTACTGAAACCACGAACTTGGCCAAAGCCCAGATCATTCAGCAAGCCGCAACAGCCATGTTGGCGCAAGCCAACCAATCTCAACAAACCGTGTTGAGCTTGCTCAAATAAGCTTTCCAGCTTAGGTGAGATGACGAAAGCCGCCCTACGGGGCGGCTTTTTTTGTGTCGTCAATGCAGGTGCGAATATTGCTTAAACAGCTCTGACGGTGAATATTCATGGAATAAGTCAGGAGCGCATGATGAAAAAAAGAATTGCAGTGGTCGGCCCGGGATTGATTGGGCGCGAACACGTCAAACTCATCCAAGCCAGTCAACGGTGCGAA
>CAILCI010000083.1 GCA_903832625.1 uncultured Burkholderiales bacterium
AGCCAGCAAGGTGTCGATTGGCAAGACGGGAATCTCTGCACCAAAGGCCAAACCTTGTGCCAGCGAACACGCCGTGCGCAAGCCCGTAAAAGCGCCCGGCCCGCGACCAAACACCACGGCCGTCAGGTCTTTGAACTGCAAACCCGCTTGCGCCATGAGTTTTTGAATTTGTGGCAATGCCTGCGCCGAGGACTTCGCGGCACCCGCGCCCGTGTGCGTGAAAGTCTGATCGGCGCGTGTGACGGCGAGGGACAGACTGTCGGTGCTGGTCTCGATGGCGAGCCAGTGAAAAGCTTGGGCGTTGGGGTTGGACATGCCTCAATTATCTCGCTGTGATAATTGCGCCATGGTTGCTCCTTTTTTTGTGCGTGGTTGGATGGTGGTTGGCTTGCTGCTTCTGCCGTGCTTTGCAGGCGCGCAAAGCCACGCCAAACACAAGCCCCGTGCGGCTTTGCCCGCGCCCGTTCATGCGGCAGGCGATGTGGGCGAACTGCCCCCCGCCGCACTGGCCGCACTGCAACGCGCCAAAGTGCCCACCGACGCGCTGCATGTGATGCTCTGGGAAGCGGGCAGCACAGCCGCGCCCCGCTTGAGCCACCAAGCACAAACCCCCGTCAACCCCGCATCCCTCATGAAGCTGGTGACCACCAGCGCCGCGCTGGATAGCTTGGGCGCTGCTTTCACATGGCGCACGCCTGTTTATGTGGATGGCCCCATCAAAGATGGCGTCTTGCAAGGCTCGGTCTACATCAAAGGCAGTGGCGACCCGCAATTGGTGGTCGAGCGCGTGTGGCTGCTCATGCGACGCTTGCAGGGCTTGGGCATTCAAAAAATTCAAGGCGACTTGGTGCTTGATCGCAGCGCCTTTGACATAGCGCCGCGTGACGAAGCCAGTTTTGACAGCGAACCGCTGCGCCCTTACAACGCCGCGCCCGATGCGCTCTTGGTCAACTTCAAATCGCTGCTGGTGCATTTTTCGCCCGACCGCGCGGCCAACGTGGCGCATGTGCATCTGGAGCCGCCCATGTCGGGCGTGCAGTTCCCCGCCACCGTGGCTTTGAGCAACGGCGATTGCGCCGACTACCGCAGCAGCCTCAAGGCCGATTGGACACAGCCCACACGCATCCTATTTGCGGGCAGCTTTCCCGCCAGTTGCGGCGACAAAATTTGGCCGATTGCCTACAGCGCCTCGGGGCAATATCTCAACCGCGCCTTGCTGGGCATGTGGCAACAAGTGGGCGGGCAAATGGGTGGACAAGTACGTGAGGGCTTGGTGCCCAGCGGCTTAAAACCTGTGTTTGAGGTCGAATCAGCGCCGCTCTCAGACGTGATTCGCAGCATCAACAAATACAGCAACAACGTCATGGCGCAGCAAGTTTTTTTGACGCTGAGCCAACAACAAAGCGGCGTGGGCAGCTTTGCCGTGTCGGGCAAAATGGTTCAACAATGGTGGCGCGAGCGCGTGGTCGGCGAGCCGCCCGTGCTGGACAACGGCTCGGGCTTGAGCCGCGACGAGCGCATCAGCGCCAGTGGCTTGGCGCAGTTGCTGCAAACCATGTGGCGCTCGCCAAACATGTCTGAACTCATGAGCTCGCTGCCCGTCACAGGCACCGACGGCACCTTGAAGCGCAGCAAAGCGCAAGCGGTGGCCCACCTCAAAACCGGAAGCCTGCGCGACGTGACGGGCATTGCAGGCTATGTGGATGGCGCAAACGCAAAACGGTGGATACTCGTGGCCGTTCTCAACCATCCCAACGCCAACGCAGCGCGACCCGCGCTCGACGCTTTGATCGACTGGGCTGCACAACAGCCATGAACCCATAAAACCCATGCAAATGTCAGAACTCATCGGCTATCTGGCCGCGTCGCTCACCACAGCCAGCTTCATTCCCCAAGCTTGGCTCACCTTCAAAACCCGCGACGTCAGCGGCATCTCACTGGGCATGTACAGCGTGTTCACCGCAGGTATTGCGCTTTGGTTGGTCTACGGTTTGATGATTCAAGCGTGGCCGGTGGTGATTGCCAATGTCATCACGCTGGGGTTGGCGGCTAGTATTTTGGTGATGCGGTTGCGGTTTAAAACAACAACTTAATCGCCAACACCGTCGTCACCCATTTCAAAACCAACACGCCCAATTTTTCGGGAATGATGTTTTTCGCGCTTCGCCCCAATACGCTGCCCAATATCGCGCCCAAGAGCATTGCCACAATTTGCGGCGCATAGTGTGCAAACGAAAAACCTGCCAACACAAATGCAGCCACTCTGAAGACATTCAGCACCGACATTTGCGCGGCGTTGGTGGCAATGACCACGTCACGCGACAGTTTTTGTTTGACCAGCAAGGCAATAGATATTGCGCCGACGCTGCCCACGAAGATGGCTAAAAATGCTTGTATGCAGGCCGTTATATAAGCGTTGTCAAACACTGCGCCGGCGCGTTTCAATATATTTGTCCACGTTGTGAGCAATATAAAAATCGCGATGACCCAAGCCAGCACTTCTTCGCTCAACACACCAATGAACGGGTAACCCAAGCAAGTGCCAAGCAAGCCACCCACCGCATACGACCACAAAGTACCCGGCTTGATTTTCTTGGCCGACAACAAAGCCCTAGAGCCGTTGCTGAACAAATTGAAAATACTTTGAATCGCAATCACCGCAGACAGCGGCAAAAACATCGGCATCACCACCATGATCAGTAAACCACCGCCCAAACCAATCGCCGAGGTCAGCACCGAGCTGGCCATGCTGGCCAGCATCAACCACAACAAATCCATTTCAACTTTCTAAAAACTCTAACAACCCAATTTTTCAACCACCGACTTCAAACCTTTAATAAACCTCGCTCCAACGCATCTCGCAATAAAGCATTAATGCGAGTCTGCCAACCTGGCCCTGTTGCTTTGAGCGCATCCAATACATCAGCATCAACACGCATATTTAAACTTGGCCGTTTACTGGGCAAAGATGGGCGCCCACGCCCTCGTTTAATTTTTGAGTCATTCCAATAAGCTTGAACAGCTTGGTCATCATTGGGGTTATAGGGCTCCTCGGAAGAATCATGGACTATCTGAACCTCTAAGGCAGCCTCGCGCTTGACACGCGACCAGTCAGTTTGAATGGTCATTGTTTTTTTCTTGCCATTGGGCATACAACTTCCTTTCTTGCTTTGATGCGCGGCGCAAGGAAATGTATAGCCGTTAATTCATAAACACAACCCAAACTTACTTTACGGCGTTGCCGCCCGCATCAACCGATCCCTGACCCCGTCCCAAGCGGGTGCTGCGGGCGGCGCTTCTACCCAAATTTGGCTTGCGCCTTGTTCATCGAAGCGGCGCAATTGGGCAAACAAGTCGTGGGCGCAAGCGGCGGCTTCTTGGGGCATGGGAACGCTCAACACCCGCTGCGTCAAGGTGGAGGGCACTTGCAGCGTCGTCGTACGCAACCAAACGGCAATCAAGCCTAAATTTGACGCTGAACTGCCTTGGGCTTGATGCGCCAACGCGGCCAAGGCTTGGCCGATTTCAGAGGACGTCATCAAACGCAGCTTGGCATTGGGCGCATAGTGCGAGGCCAGTGTGCCCGAAGCACGCGGTGCGGCCTCGTCCAAGCGTCCCTGCAAGGCGGGAGAAATTCGCACGGTCATGCCACAAGCAGCGCTCAATTGTTCGGGCGTCAACACGCCGGGGCGCAGCAACACGGGCGCATCGCGGGTGCAGTCCACGATGGTGGACTCAATGCCGACCTCACACGCGCCGCCGTCGATCACCCGCAAGCTGGCGTCAAACTCGCCCGCCACATGTGCGGCGGTGGTCGGGCTGACGCGGCCAAACAAGTTGGCGCTGGGCGCGGCCACGCCCCACACGCCCAAGCGCTGCGCTTGGTGCAACACGGCTTGTGCCACGGGGTGCGAAGGGCAGCGCAAACCGACCGAATCTTGCCCGCCCGCAGCCACGGCGGCCACGCCTGCGCGACGCGGCAAGATGAGGGTCAACGGTCCTGGCCAAAAGGCGTCCATCAAGGCTTGCGCAAATGTCGGCACATGGCTGGCAAAGCGCGACACATCGGCGGCTTGCGCCACATGCACGATGAGGGGGTGGTTGCTGGGTCGGCCTTTGGCGGCAAATATTTTTTGCACCGCCGCGTCTTGACCGGCATCGGCGGCGAGGCCGTACACGGTTTCGGTCGGCAAGCCCAGCAAATCGCCACACTGCAAAATCTTTGCAGCTTGCACGATGGCTTGGGGGTCTTGACCGTTCAAAATCACGGCAACTCAGAACGGGGCAATGCCCAAAATATGCGCGGCTTGCAGCGCCGTGTTGCGGGCTTGCTCGGGCGTGGCAGCGGTGATGTTCAAGTGACCCATCTTGCGCCCTGCACGGGCTTGGGCTTTGCCGTAGAGGTGCAAATGCGCGCCAGGCAGCGCCAGCACTTGGCTCCACGCGGGCTCGACAGCTTGTGCGCCTTGGGTGAACCACAAATCGCCCAACAAATTGAGCATGATGGCTGCGCTGTGTTGGCGAGGCT
>CAILCI010000084.1 GCA_903832625.1 uncultured Burkholderiales bacterium
ACCGATCAATTGTTGCGCAATAGCCAAGCTTTTTTCGCTGGCATTTCCCAAAAATGGAACTCGTTTGAATTTCAAGGCAATTTTCGACGCGACCAATTGGGAGTAAATCAACCAGATGCTTTGAGTTCTGAAAAATACTACTCGGTAAATACAGGCCTGGTCGGTCTTGGCTATTGGATAAACAATAATTTGAAATTGACTGCTTCAAATTCAACGGGTTTTCGTGCCCCTGCAGTCCAAGAATTGACGGGCTATTATGGTGGTAGCAGCACAAATTGGAACTTGTTGCCACAAGCTACCAAATCAAAAGAAGCGGGTCTGGAATATTTCAATGATTGGTCTAATTTCAGGGTTGTCCGATTCAATACACAAACCACAAACTTTATAGATTACGACTCAAATTATTGCGGTGTTTATTGTGGAGGCTTTGTAAATGATGCACTCATACTCAACCAAGGCTGGGAGTTTTCAGAACGTTTGAACTGGAATGGCTATCAAGTCACTGCCGCTTACACGCTGCAAAATCCTATGAATGCCATGACGGGTCAACAATTAGCCCGTCGGGCAAGGGACTTTGGTTCTGTAGATGTGAATAAATCCTTGGGTGAGAATCGGAAATTTGATGTTGGCGCTAAGGTGCTTTTCTCAGGCTCCAGATCAGATGTTTATTGTGCTCCAGCATTCGATTCAAACCAAACTTGTTCTCTGGACGCTTACCAAATATGGAGTTTCTACGCAGGCATGAAAATCAACGAAGAATTGAAGCTTCGATTTCGCATTGACAATGCCTTCAATGAAAAATACCAACTCGCTTACGGCTACAACACGCCCGGCACCACCGCTTGGTTGACGTTGATTTACCAAGAGAAATGAACATTTCTCCCAGCGAACTCATCCTAGGCGGCCAAAAAAGCGGCAAGTCCGCTCGCGCCGAAAACATAGCGCGGCACTGGTTGGCGCAAGACCTAACGCGGCGTGCGGTCTTGATCGCCACGGCACAGGCTTGGGATGATGAGATGACGCAGCGCATTCAACGCCATCAGCAAGACCGCGCCCTGCGTGTGCCGGGATTGGCAACGCGGGAAGAGCCTTTGTATTTGGCCCATGCTTTGCGCGAATGCAGCCAAGCCAATACCTTGGTCGTCATTGATTGCATGACGCTGTGGCTCACCAACTTCCTCATGCCCGCCGAGCCGGCTTTCAATGCAAAACTTGGCATGGACGCATTCGACCAGCAAGCCAAAGACTTGATCGCGGCGATCACGCAAGCCAAAGGCCCAGTCGTCTTGGTGAGCAATGAAATTGGCCTAGGTGTGATTCCGCTGGGTGCGCAAGTGCGCCAGTTTGTGGACAGGCTGGGTGGTTTGAACCAAGCCTTGGCGGCGGCGTGTCAGCGCGTGACCTTGATGTCGGCTGGCTTGCCACTGACTTTGAAAGAGCCACATGAAATTTAACAAGCTCACTGCGTGGCGATTTTGTGTCGTCTTGTTGTTGCTGTGCGCTGGCTTGGTTTTTGTGGGCATGGGCGTGGGCAGCACAGGTTGGCAATCGGTAGGTTTGGCGTGGCATGACGCGCTGGCATGGCAAATCGTGATGGACATTCGCTTGCCGCGCACCTTGGGCGCTTTGTGTGCCGGAGCATTGTTGGGCTTGGCAGGTGCCATCGCGCAAGGCTTGTTTCGCAACCCCTTAGCCGATCCTTATTTATTGGGCAGTGCCTCGGGCGCGAGCTTGGGCGTGGCTTTGGCGCTGGTGGGTTTTGGTTTGACCTCCACCAGCGTGGCTTCGGCCCATGTGTTGTCGGCTGTGGGATTGACGGGGGCTGCGTTTTTGGGGGCAGTGCTGGCGGTGGTGCTGACTTTGTTGCTCGCCAAAGGCGTGCAACAAAGCCTGCGTTTGTTGCTGGCGGGGGTGGTGGTGGGCGTCGTGCTGAGTGCTTTGAGTTCATTGGTGTTGTGGGTGCATCCCGAAACCTTTCAAACCATGCAAGCCTTTATGTTGGGCAATACCGGCTATGTGGGCTGGTCGGCGGTCACGCTTATGTTGGTTGTTTTGGTTCTTTGTTTATTGACAGGGCTTGCTGCTTCGCGTGTGCTGGACGGTTTGGCTTTGGGCGAAGCCACTGCCAAGAGTTTGGGCTTGCCCTTGCAAAGCCTGCGCGTGGTGTTACTGGCCTCCTTGGCTTTGGCCACAGGCACGGCGGTGGCACAAACGGGGCTAATCGCCTTTGTAGGTTTAGCCGCGCCGCACATGGTTCGATCGCTGGTCAAGACCCACCAAGCTTGGCAGTTGAGCCTCTCGGCTTGCATGGGCGCTGCATTGTTGTTGGCCGCAGATTTGTTGGCGCGTGCCTTGATTGCGCCGCAAGAGCTGCCCGTAGGTGTTTTGACGGCGGTGTTGGGCGGCAGCTATTTGCTGTGGTTGATGCACCGTCAACAAAGCGCAAGGAGCGGCACATGATGGCGTTGCAAGCACGCAATGTGAACGTGAAGCTGGGCGGCACAGAGGTGTTGCACAGTGTGAGTGTTGATTTCCCTGCGGGCAAATGGACATGTTTGGTCGGCCCCAATGGCGCCGGCAAATCGAGTTTGTTGCGCGCTTTGGCAGGTCTGTTGCCTTGTACGGGCGAAATTCATTTGATGGATCGTCGCTTGACCGATTGGCCGAACAAACAACGCGCTCAAACACTGGCTTGGCTGGGGCAGCATGAGCTAGCGCTGGATGATTTGCTGGTGTGGGATGTGGTGATGCTCGGGCGCTTGCCCCACCGTGATTGGTTTGCGCCGCCTTCAGCCCAAGACTATTCGGCGGTTGAGCAAGCCTTGCGCATGACTCAGGCTTTTGAATGGAAACATCGCAGCCTGGGGCAATTGTCAGGTGGCGAACGTCAACGCGTGTTGTTGGCGCGTGTGTTGGCCGTTCAAGCAAAGCTAGTCTTGATGGATGAGCCGTTGGTGAATTTAGACCCACCGCATCAAGTTGATTGGTTGCACATCGTGCGCGAATTGGTCAGGGCAGGCACTACCGTGGTGAGCGTGCTGCACGAAGTGTCGATGGCCTTGCAAGCCGATGAATTGGTGGTCATGGACAAAGGGCGTGTGCTGCACCAAGGCTCAGCCCAAGAGCGCAACACCCACGCGGCGGTAGAGGCCGTGTTTGGACATAGTTTGACCATCCAACGCCTAGAGGGGCAATGCATAGCGTTGCCGCGTTTGGAATTCACAAGAAAGAAACAATGATCGACATTCGCAATACCCAACTCGCACAAGTGCTCCAAACCAAGCTGGATCAAAAAACAAAGCCCTTGGGTTCTCTGGGCCGTATCGAGGCGTTGGCGCTGCAGTTGGGCTTGATTTTGTGCAGCGAAACGCCGCACTTGCGCGAGCCGCAAATGGTGGTCTGCGCTGCCGATCATGGCTTGGCCGCGCAAGGCGTGTCCGCTTATCCGTCCGATGTGACATGGCAAATGGTGGAGAACTTTTTGGCCGGCGGCGCTGCGGTCAGTGTGTTGGCGCGTCAACATGGCTTGAACTTAACTGTGGTCGATTGCGGCGTGCGCCACGACTTTGTGCCCCCCAACAGCCCAGACGGCACGCGGGCAGGTTTGTGGGTGCGAAAAATTGCGCCGTCCACCGCCGATTCCTCGCAAGGCGCCGCCATGACGCAAGCGCAGTGTTTACAGGCCATAGAGAACGGGCGCGCGTTGGTGCGCCAACTCCCCGGCAATGTGGTTCTGTTGGGCGAGATGGGCATTGGCAATACCAGCGCCGCGTCGCTTTTGCTCGCGCGTTTGACGGGGCTGGACATTGCGCAATGCACGGGCGCTGGCACGGGCTTGGATGCAGCGGCCATCGACAAAAAAACCAACATCTTGCGTCAAGTCTTGGCCTTGCACGCACAGGCGGTGCAGCCTTTGGACGCTTTGGCAGCGTTGGGTGGTTTTGAAATTGCTACCCTGGTTGGCGTGATTGAACAAGCCGCACAGGAGCGCCGTGTGATTGTGGTGGACGGCTTCATCACAAGCTCGGCTGTGCTGGTGGCGCATGCCTTGCAGCCTGCTGTGCTGCAATGCTGTGTGTTTGCACACCGCTCAGGCGAGCGCGGCCATGGCCTGATGTTGGAGCACTTACAAGCCCAGCCATTGCTCGACCTAGGCTTGCGTTTGGGCGAGGGATCGGGGGCGGCTTTGGCTTGGCCTTTGCTTGAATCGGCGTGCAGCATTTTGCGTGACATGGCGAGCTTTGCGTCTGCGGGCGTGTCAGAAAAATCAGCATGACAGCGTTGCGTCATTTTTTGTTGGCTGTGCAGTTTTTTACCCGCATTCCGGTGACGGGGCGCTTGGCTGCTTGGGCGGGTTATTCGCCCGAGATGTTGCGGGCTAGTTCTGCCTATTTCCCGCTGGTGGGCGCGGTGGTGGGCTGCGTGGCGGCGACGGTGTTTGCTGGCGTATCTACGCTCATGCCGCTGAATGCTTGGACGAGCGCCGTGGCCGCTGTGCTGAGCACCGTGGCCAGCGTGTTGTTGACGGGTGCTTTTCATGAAGACGGTTTGGCTGACGTGGCCGACGGCTTGGGCGGCAGCTACAGCCGCGAGCGCGCATTGGAGATCATGAAAGACTCCCGCGTGGGCGCTTTTGGCGTGTACGCCGCCGTGCTGGTGATGGCGAGCAAATTCAGTTTGCTGGCATGGTTGGGCTCGGTGTCGCTGCTCCAAACTTGCGCTGCTTTGGTTTTGGCGCATGTGAGTTCTCGCACAGCCTCCTTGCTCTTGATTCGCGCCATGCCCCATGTGGGCGACACGGCCAATTCAAAGTCAAAACCCTTGGCCGATCAAATCAACCTCAAAAGCCTAAGCATTGCTTGGCTGTGGCAAGGCTTGGTGATGTGGGCTTTGTTTCAGTATTTGGGCTGGCGCAGCGAATTGCTGGCCTTGGGTTTGTGCTTGTTGGCTGCGCTGTCGATGGGACGCCTGTTTTGGCGTCGTCTACAAGGCTTCACCGGCGATTGCTTGGGTGCAACCCAGCAAGTGTGCGAGATTGCTTGCTATTTCGGGCTGGCGCTAAGCCTATGAAGCTGTGGCTGATCCGCCATCCGCAGCCTGTGGTGGCGCAGGGCATTTGTTATGGCGCAAGCGATGTCGCTGCGAAGCCCGAAGCCTTGGAGCAACAAGCAGCGCAATTGGCGGCCAATTTGCCGCAAGGCTTGCGTGTCTGGACTTCGCCTTTGCAGCGCTGTAGCGCATTGTGTGAGGCTTTGCAGCAGCTTCGCCCCGATCTGCACATCAGCCCAGACCCACGCTTGCAAGAAATGAATTTTGGCGCATGGGAAGGCCGCGCTTGGCGCGATATACCGCGCACAGAGTTTGATGCGTGGATGGCCGACTTTGGCAACTACGCCGTGGGCGGCGCTGAGTCGGTGAACCAGTTTGTCCATCGCGTCGCTTGTGCCTTGGGCGACTTGCGACGTGGGTTAGATCAAGTCAACATGACAATGCCAAGCGCCGCATGGGTTTGCCACGCAGGCGTCATCCGCGCCGTCGAGGTATTGAACCAAGGCCTCTGCAGCTTGCACGATGCCAAACAATGGCCTCTTGCAGCACCCGAATGCGGGCACAGCGTGCAAGTCGATTTGACCGCGTATTTTTCAAAGCACAACACATGACTGCAAACACACACCTCGGCCCTCAACGCATTGTGTGCCTGACCGAAGAAACCACCGAATGGCTCTACCTGTTGGGGCAAGAGTCGCGCATCGTCGGTATCTCCGGCTATACCGTGCGGCCACGTCGCGCAAGAGCAGAAAAGCCAAAGGTCAGCGCATTTTTGAGCGCCAAGATCGACAAGATTTTGGACTTGCAACCCGATTGCGTGCTGGGCTTTTCAGATTTGCAGGCCGATATTGCCTCGCAACTCATCAAAGCCGGCGTGCAGGTGACGGTGTTCAACCAACGCAGCGTGGAAGAAATTTTCTCAATGCTCTACCAAGTCGCCGCCATGGTCGGGCAAGCCGAGCAGGGCTTGGCAAGAATCACCCAGATGCGCGCACAGTTGCAAGATATGGCAAAAGCGGCCGCCAGCTTTAAGCGCCGACCCAAGGTGTATTTTGAAGAATGGGATGAGCCGCGCATCAGCGCCATTCGCTGGGTGTCCGAGCTGGTGGGCATTGCGGGAGGGGACGATTGTTTTCCTGAACTGGCCGCGCAATCGCTCGGAAAAAACAGGATTTTGGCGAACGACGAGGCCATCATTGCGCGTGCGCCCGACATCATTTTTGGTTCTTGGTGCGGCAAAAAATTCAGGCCCGAGCAAGTTGCAGCCAGAACTGGCTGGCAGGACGTTCCTGCGGTGCGCGATGCGCAGTTGTTCGAAATCAAATCAGCCGACATCTTGCAGCCCGGACCTGCGGCCTTGACCGATGGCGTGGCGCAACTGCATCACCGCATTCTTGAATGGGCGAAAACCCACAGTTAGGTCTTGAGCGGTTTCGTTTAGAGAAACTCATTTACCAATGTTAAACTTCTGACCATCACAAAATCCCACAGAGGAGACAACGGTCATGGGTTCTTACACCTACCCGAAATTTGCCTATCACCCGCCCACCGACTTGATGGCCACGCCCGACAAGCGTCATCCCTTGGTGATTGTGGGCGGCGGCCCGATTGGCTTGGCCGCTGCCATCGATGCGCGGCTGCAAGGCTTGGAGGTGTTGCTGTTTGACGAAGACGATTCCGTCTCCTTTGGCTCGCGGGCGGTGTGCTATGCCAAGCGCACATTAGAAATTTTGGATCGTTTGGGCGTGTGTCAGCCCTTGGTGGACAAGGGTGTGAGCTGGAACATCGGCCGCACCTATGTGCAAGAAGAAGAGGTCTACCAATTCAACCTCGTGCCTGAGCCCGGCCACAAGCGCCCAGGCATGATCAATCTGCAGCAATATTATTTGGAAGAAGCGCTGGTCGAACGCGCCATCGCCCTGGGCGTGGACTTGCGTTGGAATTGCAAAGCCGTGGGTGTGCAGTCGCATCCTGACCACGCGCAGATCACGCTGGAGAGCCCCGACGGTAGCTTTGATGTGCAAGCCGACTGGCTCATCGTGGCCGACGGCGCACGCAGCCCGCTGCGTCGATTGTTGGGACTCGACATTGAAGGCCATGTGTTCAAAGACCGCTTTTTGATTGCCGATGTGGTCATGAAAGTGGACTTTCCCGCCGAGCGACGCATGTGGTTCAATCCGCCGTTTCACCCCGGCCAAAGCGTGCTCTTGCACAAACAAGCCGACAACGTCTGGCGCATCGATTTCCAACTCGGTTGGGACGCCGACCCCGAGGAAGAAAAAAAACCCGAGCGCGTGTTACCGCGCATCAAAACCATGCTGGGCGACGACCGCGAGTTTGAGCTGGAGTGGGTCAGTATCTACACCTTTCAGTGTCGGCGCATGAAAAATTTCCGCCACCAACGGCTGTTGTTTGCGGGCGATGCCGCGCACCAAGTCTCACCCTTTGGCGCACGCGGCGCCAACTCAGGTCTGCAAGACGCAGACGGTCTGATGTGGAAACTCGCGCTGGTCATGCGCGGCTTGGCGCCGGAGGCTTTGCTCGACAGCTACGACGCAGAACGTGCCTTCGCGGCGGATGAAAACATTTTGAATTCCACCCGCTCCACCGACTTCATCACGCCCAAAAGCAACACCAGCCGCGTGTTCCGCAATGCCGCGCTGGAGCTGGCGCGCCACCATCCGTTCGCGCGCAAGTTGGTCAATTCGGGGCGTTTGTCCGTGCCGAGCTTCATCACCCATTCGCCGCTCAACACACCCGATGTGGACCATTTCGAGGGCAATATGTTGCCCGGCGCGCCCATGGACGATGCGCCCATCCGCCTCAACGGCCATGACGCTTGGTTGCTCGACCAATTGGGGCATCGCTTTCAATGCTTGGTCTATGTGGACGATGTGGCGCAACTCAGTGCCGCCACGTTGAGCGCCTTGCGTGAAATGGCCGCCGCACCGATTCCCGTGCAAGCTGTGGTGGTGACGCGCCAAGCGGGTTCTATTGACGGCCTTCATGTGGTGCAAGATACACAAGGCCACTTTGCCAAACGCTACGACGCGCAACACGGCAGCACCTGGCTGGCGCGGCCTGACCAACACATTTGCGCCCGCTGGCGGCAGTTC
>CAILCI010000085.1 GCA_903832625.1 uncultured Burkholderiales bacterium
CGCCGTTTTTCAATGATGACAAAAAAGTCATCAGACAAAGTTTTTTATCGAAACTATCAAAAAAACTGTCAGTCAGGACAAAACACTACCCCTAGTGTCTTGAACTGACCTCAGACACCAGATATAGTGTCTACCTGTTGGCGAAAGTTCATGAGACACAACTCGCCCCAGCTCCCAAAACATCCAATAACAGGAAGAATACTCAGATGCAAATTGCTGAAAACACAGCGCAAAACCATTCCCCGGTTTCTTTGCTCTCTGCGCAAGATCGTGCAGACACCCATTCGCACTCCACACTGGCGCACTACCAAATCATTCGCCGCAATGGCGCAGTTGTGCCTTTCGAACCCGCCAAGATCGCGGTCGCCATGATGAAGGCTTTCTTGGCCGTTCACGGCACCCAAGGCGCGGCTTCCGCCAGCGTGCGTGAAGTGGTGGACGCACTCACCCAAGCAGTGGTGCGCGCCCTCATGCGCTCACGCCCAGGTGGCGGCACTTTCCACATCGAAGACGTGCAAGACCAAGTGGAACTCGGTTTGATGCGCGGTGGCCATCACGAAATTGCCCGTGCCTATGTGCTCTACCGCGAAAGCCGCAACCAAGAGCGCGCCCACAGCAAAGAGCAATCCGCCCCCGCAACACCTGCCCTGCATGTCATCGACCACGGCCAGCGCGTGCCTTTGAACATGGCGTATTTGCATCAACTCATCAACAACGCCTGTGCGGGCTTGGGCGTTGATATCAAGGCCGACCCAATCTTGGCTGAAACCTTGCGCAACTTGTACGACGGCGTGCCCATCGACGAGGTCTACAAAGCCGCCATCTTGGCAACCCGCACCCTGATCGAAAAAGACCCCGACTACACCTACGCCACCGCACGTTTGCTCATGCACACCATCGTGCGCGAGGTGCTCAACAAAGAAGTGGCGCAAGCCGACATGGGTCAAGCCTACGCCGACTACTTCCCCCAGTTCATCAAAAAAGGCGTCGACAACGATTTGCTGGACTCACAACTGCTGCACTTTGACTTGGCACGCTTGGGTCGCGCCCTCAAAGCCGAACGCGACTTGAAATTCGACTACCTCGGCCTGCAAACCCTGTATGACCGCTACTTTTTGCATGTGCGCAAACAACGCATTGAATTGCCTCAAGCGTTTTTCATGCGCGTGGCCATGGGCTTGTCGCTCAACGAAATCGACCGCGAAGCGCGTGCGATTGAGTTCTACGAAGTGCTCTCTAGCTTTGACTTCATGTCCAGCACGCCCACCTTGTTCAACAGCGGCACCTTGCGCTCACAGCTCTCCAGCTGCTACTTGACCACCGTGCCCGACGACTTGGACGGCATTTACGAGTCCATCAAAGAAAACGCCCTGCTCTCCAAATTCGCAGGCGGCTTGGGCAACGACTGGACGCGCGTGCGCGCCTTGGGCAGCCACATCAAGGGCACCAACGGCGAATCACAAGGCGTGGTGCCGTTCCTGAAAGTGGTCAACGACACCGCCGTGGCGGTCAACCAAGGCGGCAAGCGCAAAGGCGCGGTCTGCACTTACCTCGAAACTTGGCACTTGGACATTGAAGAGTTCTTGGAGTTGCGCAAAAACACGGGCGACGACCGCCGCCGCACCCACGACATGAACACCGCCAACTGGATTCCAGACCTGTTCATGCGTCGCGTCATGGAAAAAGGCGAATGGACCTTGTTCTCGCCCTCTGATGTGCCTGACTTGCACGATCTGTTTGGCATCGAGTTTGAAAAAGCCTATGTCGCTTATGAAGAAAAAGCCCGCCGTGGCGAAATTCGCCCCAGCAAAACTGTGCAAGCCAGCGACATGTGGCGCAAGATGCTCACCATGTTGTTTGAAACCGGCCATCCTTGGATCACTTTCAAAGACCCTTGCAATGTGCGCTCACCCCAGCAACACATCGGTGTGGTCCATTCGTCCAACTTGTGCACCGAGATCACCCTCAACACAAGCGACACCGAAACTGCGGTGTGCAACTTGGGTTCGGTCAATTTGTCGCAGCACTTGAAAGACGGTGCCAACGGCAAAGAGCTCGACTTAGACAAGCTCAAAAACACCATCAACGTGGCCATGCGCATGTTGGACAACGTGATCGACATCAACTACTACGCGGTCAAAAAAGCGCGTGACTCCAATCTGCGTCACCGCCCCGTGGGCTTGGGCATCATGTCGTTCCAAGACTGCTTGTACGAAATGCGCATTCCCTACGCCTCACAAGCTGCGGTTGAATTCGCAGATCGCTCGATGGAAGCCGTTTGCTATTACGCCTACTGGGCTTCAACCGAGTTGTCCAAAGAACGCGGCCAATACTCCAGCTACAAAGGCTCGTTGTGGGATCGCGGCTTGTTGCCCTTGGACACGCTGGACTTGCTCGCCAAAGAACGCGGCGGCTATGTCGAAGTCGATCGCTCCATGAGCTTGGATTGGGATGCGTTGCGCAAAAAAATTGCAAGCGACGGTATGCGCAACTCCAACTGCGTAGCCATTGCACCCACGGCCACCATCTCCAACATCATTGGCGTGGACGCCTCGATTGAGCCTTGTTTTGGCAACTTGTCGGTCAAGTCCAACTTGTCGGGCGAATTCACTGTCATCAACAGCTACTTGGTGCGCGACTTGAAACGCCTAGGTTTGTGGGATGACGTGATGGTCATGGACTTGAAGCACTTTGACGGTTCACTGCGCCCCATCGACCGCGTACCACAAGACATCAAGTCCTTGTACGCCACGGCCTTTGAGGTCGAAGCCACTTGGTTGGTCGAAGCAGCAGCGCGTCGCCAAAAATGGATTGACCAAGCGCAATCGCTCAACATCTACATGGCAGGCGCGTCGGGCAAAAAACTCGACGAGACCTACAAGCTCGCTTGGTTGCGTGGCCTCAAAACCACCTACTACCTGCGCACCACCAGCGCCACACAAGTGGAGAAATCTACCGTGCAAAGCGGCTCACACAATGCGGTAACTTCTGGAGGCGCACCCAGCGCATCGTCTGGCGGCATGAGTGCATTGGATGCAGCCGCTGCAGCAGCTCGCGCACAAATGGATGCTGTACCTGCGACAGACATCAAGTTCTGTGGCGTGGACGATCCAACCTGCGAATCATGCCAATGATTTGCAATTGAGCAACAAAATACAGCAATGAGTGTTGTTATCGCTTTGCGATGCACCTCATTGCCCTCATAATTCGAACATTGGAAATTTAAAAATATGTTGACCTGGGACGAAGAAATTAAGCCCGCATCGCAAAACCCACTTGCCGGCAGCTCACCGAGCCGCACGATGGAGTTACCGACTTCTTTTTCTACGCCACTTCAAAGTGTCGCGCAATCAGTTGCCGCCACAGTCTCTGCGCCCGTGGCACCCACAATAAGCACTCAAGCACAGACCGACAGCCGTCGCGTCAACGTGGCTGACAAGCGCATCATCAATGGTCAAACCGACGTCAACCAATTGGTGCCCTTCAAATACAAATGGGCGTGGGAAAAATATTTATCGACCTGCGCCAACCACTGGATGCCGCAAGAAGTCAACATGACCCGCGACATCGCGCTGTGGAAAGACCCCAACGGCCTGACAGAAGACGAGCGCCGTTTGGTCAAACGCAATTTGGGGTTTTTCGTGACCGCCGATTCCTTGGCTGCCAACAACATTGTGTTGGGCACTTACCGCCACATCACGGCACCCGAATGCCGCCAGTTCCTGCTGCGCCAAGCGTTTGAAGAAGCCATTCATACCCACGCCTACCAATACATTGTGGAATCATTGGGCTTGGACGAGTCTGAAATCTTCAATGCTTATCACGAAGTACAGTCCATCCGAGACAAAGACGAGTTCTTGATTCCGTTCATTGACGCGATCATGAATCCCAACTTCCACACCGGCACGCCTGAGACCGATCAAACGCTGCTCAAGTCCTTGATCGTTTTTGCTTGCTTGATGGAAGGCCTGTTCTTCTATGTGGGCTTTACCCAAATTCTGGCCTTGGGTCGTCAAAACAAAATGACAGGTGCTGCCGAGCAGTACCAATACATCTTGCGCGACGAATCCATGCACTGCAACTTTGGCATCGACTTGATCAACACCATCAAGCTGGAAAACCCACATTTGTGGACTGCCGAGTTCAAGAACGAAATCAAAGATTTGTTCACGAAGGCCGTCGAACTCGAATACCGCTATGCCGAAGACACCATGCCACGCGGCGTGCTGGGCTTGAATGCATCGATGTTCAAAGGCTATTTGCGCTACATTGCCAACCGACGCGCCACGCAAATCGGTTTGGAAGCCCTCTTCCCCAACGAAGAGAACCCCTTCCCTTGGATGAGCGAGATGATCGACCTCAAAAAAGAGCGCAACTTCTTCGAAACCCGTGTGATCGAGTACCAATCCGGTGGTGCTCTGTCTTGGGATTGAACACACACACATGTTACAAAATCCGTCCTCCACAACAACAAGCATCCGTTTTGAGATGCTGTGGCGGACATTCCCCGTTCATGGCGTTGAACCCGGGTTCAGCGCCATGAATCGCTTTGTGTCACCAACAGATGCGAAGTGCTTTCCCTCATGATCTCAACTCGATCTAGGAGAACATAAAAATGGCAACTGCAAAAAAACCGGCCGCTAAAAAGGCCCCCGCAAAGAAAGCTGTCGCGGCTAAAAAACCCGCAGCTAAGAAAGTAGCCGCTAAAAAGCCGGCAGCTAAAAAAGTAGCAGCTAAAAAAGTAGCAGCTAAGAAGCCCGCAGCGAAAAAAGTCGCGGCTAAAAAGCCAGCTGCTAAAAAAGTAGCCGCTAAAAAGCCAGCAGCCAAAAAGGTCGCAGCTAAAAAGCCAGCTGCTAAGAAAGTAGCCGCTAAAAAGCCAGCAGCGAAAAAAGTCGCAGCCAAGAAAGTCGCTAAAAAAGCGGCTGCTAAGAAACCCGCTGCGAAAAAACCTGCTGCGAAAAAAGCTGCAAAAAAACCTGCTGCCAAGAAAGCTGCGAAAGCACCCGCTGCACGTGTAGCGGCTGCGCCTGCGCAGACTACCTTGAACCCCCAAGCTGCTTGGCCGTTTCCAACGGCCAGCAAGCCCTGATCGCAAGATCTGAGGGTTTAAACCTCAAGCCCGAAGCCTCACGGCCTCGGGCTTTTTAGTTTGTTGACGTTTTTGTTCTCTTAATGACGATTCCCGATTGCGCATTTCTGCGCCTCGACAAAGCCAAGGACGTTTGGGTGGATATCCATGTCATCCCCAACGCTGCGCACACACATGCCGACGGCTTGCACGACGGGGCTTTGCGTGTTCGCCTGCACGCGCCACCCGTGGACGGTAAAGCCAACACGGCCTTGATTGCATGGCTGGCTCTCAGCTTAGGGGTTGCGAAAAGCCAAATTGAATTGATGCGTGGCCAAACATCTAAACGCAAACAGCTCAAGATCAAAGCCAACGCTGCTATTGCGGCCAAGTGGCAGAACTTGCTGGAGAATTCAGCAAATAAGCATTGAGCGGTTGGCTTAACTTGTTCGCGTGAACAAGTTACTCAGCGGCCAAACGGGCTTGCAAGCTTTCCACTGTGTAATTTTGCGGACCGCGTTGTGCAATTTTGAGCGCACCCACTTGGTTGCCCAATGCCGCGCATTGCGACAAAGACCAGCCTTTTTCCAGACCAAAGAGCAAGGCGCCGCGCCAAGCGTCACCACACCCTGTGGGATCAACCACTGCCGCAGCTTTGACCGGAGGGACAAGGGTTTTGTTTCCATCCACCCATACCTCACAACCCTCAGCGCCCAATGTGACGATCAAGCCTTGCACTTTGCGCGAGATGTCACCCATGCTCATGCCGGTGCGTTCGCACAGCATCTTGCCCTCGTAGTCGTTGACCGTGACCCACGTGGCTTGGTCAATAAAATGCGCCAATTCAGCGCCGTCAAACATGGGCAGCCCTTGTCCAGGATCGAACACAAACGGAATGTCTGCGGTGTTGAACTGCTCGGCGTGCTGCAGCATGGCATCTCGGCCATCCGGCGAGATGATGCCCAGGCGAATGTCAGCGCGTTTTTCAATGCGTGTGGTGTGCGCCTGCATCATCGCGCCAGGATGAAAGGCGGTGATTTGGTTGTTGTCGCGATCGGTCATGATCATGGCCTGCGCGGTGTAGGTGTCTGTGACTTGACGGACAAACTCGCTGGAAATACCAAGGCTTTTTAAGCGCTGCAAATAATCTGCGCCATCGTTGCCCAAAGTGGCCATGGGCAGCGGTGTGCCGCCCAAAGCTTTGAGGCTGTATGCGATGTTGCCTGCGCAACCGCCAAAGTCGCGGCGCAAGCTCGGCACAAGAAACGACACATTCAAGATATGCAGTTGATCGGGCAAGATTTGTTCGGCAAAACGGCCTTCAAAGTTCATGATGGTGTCAAAGGCCAAGGAGCCGCAAATCAACGATGCCATGAGATTACTTTCTAAGGGTTAGGGGTAAAAAATAATGGCTCGAAAGCCCGCCACGCGAACTTTGAAATCGGCGGCCAATTTGAAATTCAATTGAACTTTGGCGTCGCGCAAAGGACCCAAATGATCGGAAATGCCCATTTCTTTGGGCGTAAAAACCCGACGAATCACCGCCTCATCGCGCAAATCGGTCAAGGTCAATTCAAGATTTGGGGTGCCCACCGGATAGAGTTCGGTGTTTTTGATGCGCAGTTGCATGACAAAGCCATCGCCTGCGTTTTCATTGAAACTGGTGTTTTCAATTTTGACGTAGTCGGTTTGTCGCGGCCAGTTGACTTCGCAAAAAAACGGCAAGCACATGGCTTGCAGTACGGGCTTGAGCGCGGGCTCTTCGGCCGCCATGCGATCGCGCTGCAACAAAATGAATTGCCAACACAGCATCACGATCAACACGGCACTGGCCGAAAGCCAAAACCGCTCGAAAGGTTCTTGGGCTTGTGCAGGGGCGGGTTTTGCTAACAGTGGCTCGGCAATGGGCTCTTGCAAGACTGCACTTGCCGCCTCGGGTTGTGCATGAGCTTGGGCGGCATTGATCTGTGGCACTGCATCAAACACGGCGCCGCAGCGTCCACATCGCGCCCACCCATTGGCCAAAGAGAGTTGCTGATCGGTGATTTTGAAAGCAGTGTCACATTCAGGGCAATGGGTGATGTACATCAGCAGCTCGCGGTCATCAAAATCCAGCCCTCTTGTGCATCACTGACTTGGAGCTGGCAATACGGCGCATAAGCGTCTTGGAGTTCTTGCGATTGTCGCTCCAAGATGCCCGCCAAGACCAAATGGCCGCCCGCTTTGACGTGCTTGCGCAACAGCGGCGCCAGCACTTTCAAGGGCGTGGCCAAAATATTGGCCAGCACCGTGTGGTAGTCGCCCACGGCTTGGTCGGGCAGACCGGCATTCAACTGCACACGGTTGGCTTCGGCATTGAGTTGGGTGGCGCTGACCGCGGCCTCGTCAATGTCCACCGCATCGATGTGCGTGGCGCCATGCAAGGCCGCACCAATGGCCAAAATGCCCGAGCCGCACCCGTAGTCGAGCACCCGTTGGCCGCTCAAATCGTGCTGGGCAATCCAGCGCAAACACATGCGCGTGGTGGGATGTGTGCCTGTGCCAAAGGCCAAGCCCGGATCGAGCCGAATGATGCGCCGAGCCTGTGCAGGCGGCTCGTGCCACGTCGGGACGACCCAAAAGTCGGGCGTGATGTCCACTGGCGCGAATTGCGATTGGGTCAAACGCACCCAGTCTTGATCGGCCAGTTCTTGCACGCCCAAAACTTGGCAGTCGGCAAAAAAGTCTTGCAAAGCCAGCAATTGCGCGGCTTCTTGCGCCGCAGCTTGGCTTGGAAACAAGGCCACCAACCGCGAGCGCTGCCAGCCTTCTTTGGGCGGCGGCATACCGGGCTCGCCAAACAAGGCTTGCTCGGCATCGGTTTGGGCGTCGGCGTCTTCAACCGACAAGCTCAAGGCGTCCAAGGCATCGAGTGCGTCGCTGACCGCTTCAATGCGGTCTTCGGGACACATCAGGCGCAGCTCAAACATCAGCGCTTGTGAGCGGCGAGCCACTCTTCCAAGTAATGGATGTTGGTGCCGCCAGCGATGAATTTGGCGTCCACCATCAGCTCGCGGTGCAGCGGGATGTTGGTGGTGATGCCTTCGACCAAGGTTTCGGCCAAGGCAGTACGCATACGCGCCAAGGCTTCGTCGCGGGTGTCGCCGTGCACGATGATTTTGCCAATCATCGAGTCGTAGTTGGGCGGCACGAAGTAATTGGTGTAGATGTGCGAATCCACCCGCACGCCAGGACCACCGGGCGCATGCCACATGGTGATGCGCCCAGGCGAAGGCGTGAACTTGAACGGGTCTTCCGCGTTGATACGGCATTCAATGGAGTGGCCGCGAATTTGGATGTCGCGCTGGGTGAAAGGCAATTTCATGTCGGCTGCGACCATGATTTGCGTTTTCACAATGTCCACGCCGGTGATGTATTCCGACACCGGATGCTCGACCTGCACACGGGTGTTCATTTCAATGAAATAGAACTCGCCGTTTTCGTACAAGAACTCAAAGGTACCTGCGCCGCGATAGCCAATTTTCTTGCAAGCGGCCACGCAACGTTCGCCGATTTTTTCAATCAGCTTGCGTGGAATGCCGGGTGCCGGCGCTTCTTCAATGACTTTTTGATGGCGCCGCTGCATGGAGCAATCGCGTTCACCCAAATAGACCGCGTTCTTGTGCTTGTCCGCCAAGATTTGAATCTCGATGTGGCGCGGGTTTTGCAAGAATTTTTCCATGTAGACCGCTGGGTTGCCGAAAGCAGAACCCGCCTCGGCCTTGGTCATTTGCACAGCGTTGATGAGCGCGGCCTCGGTGTGCACCACGCGCATACCGCGTCCGCCGCCGCCACCCGCGGCCTTGATGATGACCGGATAGCCCACGCTTTTGGCAACACGCTTGATGGTCGCGGGGTCATCCGGCAATTCGCCTTCAGAACCCGGCACGCAAGGCACGCCCGCTTTGATCATGGCTTGCTTGGCTGACACCTTGTCGCCCATGATGCGGATGGACTCCGCCGTGGGGCCGATGAACTGGAAGCCGCTTTTTTCAACACGCTCGGCAAAGTCGGCGTTTTCGCTCAAGAAGCCATAGCCGGGGTGAATGGCTTCGGCATCGGTGACTTCAGCCGCCGCGATGATGGCGGGCATGTTGAGATAGCTCAGTGACGAAGCCGCAGGACCGATACAAACGGCTTCGTCGGCTAACTTCACGTATTTGGCATCGCGGTCGGCCTCAGAATAGACCATCACCGCTTGAACGCCCAGCTCGCGGCAGGCGCGTTGCACACGCAGGGCGATTTCGCCCCGGTTGGCAATCAGGATTTTTTTAAACATGTGAGTCGCCGCCCTTTATTCAATGATGAACAAAGGTGCGCCGTACTCCACGGCCTGGCCGTTTTCCATCAAGATTTGTTTCACCGTACCGGTTTTGTCGGATTCGATCTCGTTCAGAATCTTCATGGCTTCGATGATACAAATCGTCTCGCCTTCTTTGACTTGGCTGCCAATTTCAACAAACGATTTGGCACCGGGACTGGAGGCACGATAGAAAGTTCCCACCATGGGCGATTTGACGGTGTGGCCGCTGGGCTGGGCTGGCGCTTCCACGACGGCAGGCGCAGCGGGAGCCGCAGCCACCGGTGCGGGAACTGGCGCTGCAGCCACTTGGCTGACCATGGCCACGGGAGCTGGACCGCTCTTGACGATACGAACCTTGCCTTCGGCCTCGGTGATTTCCAATTCCGAGACGTTGGAGTCTGACACCAGGTCGATCAGCGTCTTGAGTTTTCTTAAATCCATACTTCATCCTATCCAGTTAAAACATGCAATCTGTAGTTTACAGCCAGCTATTGATCTCTTTTTCAGTTAATTTGCCAAGCTTTTGCATTTTTACCGTGCCTTGCGCATCCAAAACGACGGTAAAAGGCAAAGCAGCTTGCGCATTGCCCAAAGATTTCAACAAATCTGTGCCCCCCAATCCGCCCAAGGCGGTGGGATAGCTGATGCTATTTTGACCTAAAAATCGCTTGACTTGACTGGGTTGATCGATGGCTACGCCAACAACATGCCATCCATTGGCGGCATGTTGTTGATAAAAGCGCTCCAATAACGGCATTTCCTCCACACAAGGGGGGCACCAGGTGGCCCAAAAATTCAGCACCAAGGGTTTTCCTTGCAGGCTCTGAAATGACAGCTTCTCGCCGCCGGGGGTGTCAAACTCGGTGCTCCAAAGCTGCTTCAAGGCTTCGGGCGAGGCCTCTTGGGTAGAAAAACGGCGTGTGGCGAACTCCACCCCTGCCAAAGCCGCGACGGCGGCAACGCCGGCCAGGAGCCAATTACGTCTTGTGGTGGCTTTAGTCATGATTTGCTTTCAAAATTCGTTCAAGTGCAGCCAAGTCGCCGCGAGAGGTTTTGCCTTGGGCATCGGTTTTGAGGGCGCCCCGCAAGTCGTCAAAGTCGTAAATCAGCAAATGCACCAGCACTTGTTGCTGCAAGGCGGGACTGGGGCAGAGAATGCTCAGCGCATCGACCACCTCGCCAGTGAAGCCTTGCACCGACCCGACTTCGTAGCGCACATTGTGGTCGATGAGCCTTAACTCTGCCGATTTGGGGTCATCACAGAACAATTGCAGGTAAATATCGTTGTGTGCCGTGGCCGTGCCGCGCCAAACTGCACCGCCCAGATGCGGACGGAACTCGGCCATGCGCGTCATCCACAGCCGCGCCACCTCGCGCAGGGCTTGGAGTTCTTGCGGTTGGGTGTCGGCGCAAAAAATGTCGATGTATTCGCGCACCGAGGCTTCAAGCACATCGTTGTCGGGCAAAGGCGCGTTTTTGGGCAAACCCAGTTGTTTGACGGCACGGCGTTTGGCGGGACCAAACTCCATGCCTTCTTCGACCACGAGGCGCGCGGCGGTGGCTGCAATTTCTTCGGTGACGTGATTCATGTGCACCGCATTGTCGCGCACCTAGAATCTAGCGCCATGCACATACATATTTTGGGAATCTGCGGCACCTTCATGGGAGGCTTGGCTGCACTGGCGCGTGAAGCGGGACACAAGGTGACGGGTTGCGATGCGGGCGTCTACCCGCCCATGAGCGACCAACTGCGCGCCTTGGGCATCGAATTGATCGAAGGCTTTGGCGC
>CAILCI010000086.1 GCA_903832625.1 uncultured Burkholderiales bacterium
AAGTGGTCAACTAAAGCCTTGCGATAATCTGCAACTTGGCGACACCCCAGCCCGTTGAGCGTTCAGCGGGCTTTTTGATTTTTGAGATTGCTCTATGTCCACCGCTTTGCACACCTCTGCCCTGACTTCTTTGCCCTTGCTCGCACGCGGCAAAGTGCGCGACAACTACGCCGTGGGCGATGACCGTATTTTGATGGTGGCCTCAGACCGCATCAGCGCGTTTGACGTCATCATGGGCGAGCCCATTCCCGGTAAAGGTGAATTGCTCACCCAAATGGCCTTGTTCTGGTTTGGCAAACTCGGCCACATTTGCCCCAACCATCTCACCGGTGACGCGCCCGAGAGCGTGGTCAGCGCGGACGAAGTGGCACAAGTGCGTGGCCGCTCCATGTTGGTCAAGCGCTTGAAACCTATTCCCGTGGAAGCCGTGGTGCGTGGCTACTTGGCGGGCAGCGGCTGGCAAGAATACCAAGACCACCAAGCCGTGTGCGGCGTCAAACTGCCCAAGGGTTTGAAAAACGCCAGCAAATTGCCCGAACCCATTTTCACCCCCGCAGCCAAAGCCGCAGTGGGCGAGCACGACGAAAACATCACCTACGAACGCACGGTCGAGATGATTGGCGCGAGCTTGGCCGAGAAAATCAAAACCGTGAGCATTGCCCTCTACGAAACCGCCCGCGACGTGGCAGCCGCCAAAGGCATCATCATTGCCGACACCAAGTTTGAGTTTGGCCTCGACCCCAACGGCAACTTGGTGCTGATGGACGAAGTGCTGACCCCTGATTCTTCGCGCTACTGGCCAGCCGACCAGTACAAAGAAGGCGTCAACCCGCCCAGCTACGACAAACAGTTTTTGCGCGACTGGCTAGAAACCGCCCAAGTCCAAGGCAAACCGTGGAGCAAATCGCCCCCCGCACCGCACTTGCCGCAAGACGTGATTGCCCAAACCGCAGCCAAGTACAAAGAGGCTTGGGAGCGGTTGAGGGATTAATTCAACGCCATACTCAACTTACGCCGATAGCGTGATACCAACTCAGCCTGCGGGTCGGTTTGCACGGTGCTGTTGCTGGTGAGTTCAATGCCGCCCGCGCTTTTGCCGTGTGCGGCGGGGTCTGCTTTGACGGGCGGTGGTGTCATGAGTTCGAGCAAGGCGACATAGGTTTTTCGCGCGGCTTGGTCGTTCCAAGTTTTGTCGCGCATGATGATTTCCAGCAATTCGTCCATCGCCGCTTCCATCAGTCCGGCGGAAATCAGTACGCGGGCTTTGGCGAAGCGGGTGTCAAAGTCGCGTTTGTTTTGAGCAATCAGGGCGTCAAATTGCTCGATGCCCCAGCCGCCGCGCGCGTCAGTGCTGACAAATTGCAAGGTTTGCAGCCATTGGCTCAGGGCTTCAAAGCGCAGTTGTTGTGGAATTTCGCTCAGCTTGGGCGCCAGTGCGGCTTGGGCTTCCTCCAATTCGCCGACTGAGATCAGCAGTTTGGCGAGGTGGTAGCGGGTGTCGTCGTCTTGCGGGTTGAGGCTGAGGGCCTCGCGCATTTTTTGCAGGGCGGCGTCGGTGTCGCCAGCGTCTAAGAGCTGTTCGGCTTCTTGGGCTTCGGCCAAAGCCGCAACGGTTTCGTCGGAGGGCAGGTGTTTGTCCAAAAATTCGCGCACTTTGCCCTCAGGCACTGCACCCATGAAGCCATCCACAGGCCGCCCGCCCATGAGCAAAATGCAGGTAGGCAGGCTTTTGATGCCAAACGCACTGGCGAGTTCTTGCTCCACGTCGGCGTTGACTTTGGCGAGTTTGAAGCGCCCTTCATAGGCCACTTCCAGTTTTTCCAGCAAGGGGCCGAGCGATTTGCAAGGGCCGCACCAGTCGGCCCAAAAGTCCACCAACACAGGGGTGGTTTGGGAGGCGGCGATCACATCGGCCTCGAAATTGTGCATGGTCACGTCAATCATGGGGGTCCCGTCTTAAAATTCGTATTTCGCTCACACTTAGCCAACACATGAACAAGTGCCAAATTGGTGTCGTCATGGGTTCCAACTCAGATTGGGACACCATGCAACACGCAGCCCAGATTCTCCAAGAATTTGGCGTCTCTTTTGAAACCCGCGTTGTTTCAGCGCACCGAATGCCTGACGACATGTTCGCCTATGCCGAAAACGCACAAGCGCGCGGGCTGGTCGCCATCATCGCAGGCGCGGGGGGCGCAGCGCATTTGCCGGGCATGTTGGCGGCCAAGACCATTGTGCCTGTGCTGGGCGTGCCGGTTGCCAGCAAACACTTGCAAGGCGTCGATTCATTGCACAGCATTGTGCAAATGCCCAAAGGCATTCCTGTGGCAACTTTCGCCATTGGTAACGCGGGCGCGGCCAATGCAGCGCTGTTCGCTGTGGCCATGCTGGCCGCGCACGACGCGGCTTTACGCAACAAATTGCAGGCTTTTCGCGCTGCTCAAACCGAGGTGGCGCGCAACATGACCTTGCCCAGTTTGTCATGAGCCAAATCTTGAAACCTGTGTTGCCAGGCGCAACGTTGGGCGTGTTGGGAGGCGGTCAACTCGGGCGCATGTGGGCGCATGAGGCGCAACGCATGGGGTATGAAACTGTGGTGCTCGACCCCGACGCGCACAGTCCCGCAGGTTGGGTCAGTCATCACCACATTCAAAAAGATTATTTAGACCCCGTCGCTTTGCAGCAATTGGCCGAGCAATGTGCGGCGATCACCACCGAATTTGAAAACGTCCCCGCAGACGCGCTGGCGCGCTTGAGCCCCAAAGCCTCGCCAGCCGCCAATGCCGTGGCCGTGGCACAAGACCGCAGCCGCGAAAAAGCGCATTTTGTGGCTTGCGGCGTACCCGTCGCGCCCCATGCGGTAATTGAAACACCTGAGCAACTCGCCCAAGTGCGCGACGATTTATTGCCCGGCATTTTGAAAACCGCGCGCATGGGCTACGACGGCAAAGGCCAAGTGCGTGTGCGCCATCGCGCCGAGTTGGCCGATGCGTGGGAGGCGCTCCAGCGCACGCCTTGCGTGCTCGAAAAAATGCTGCCGTTGGCGGCTGAATGTTCTGTCATTGTGGCGCGAGGCCGCGATGGCGCGATGGTGCATTTGCCCGTGCAACGCAACCTGCACCGCGATGGCATTTTGGCCGTGACCGAAGTGTCGGCAGGCAATATCAGCCCCGTATTGGCCAGCCAAGCCGTGCAAGCGGCTCAGGCGGTGGCCGAGGGTTTGGACTATGTGGGCGTGTTGTGCGTGGAGTTTTTCATCCTGAATGATGAGCATACAGGCGAGTTGGTGGTCAATGAAATTGCGCCACGTCCGCACAACAGCGGCCACTACAGCCAAGACGCATGCGATGTGTCGCAGTTTGAGCTGCAAGTGCGCTGCATGGCCGATTTGCCGCTGACGCAGCCGCGCCAGCACAGCGCAGCCATCATGCTCAATTTGTTAGGCGATTTGTGGTTCACCCAAGGCGTACAAGCTGTCGAGCCCGCGTGGAGCCAAGTGCTGGCGCTGCCTGGCGCGCATTTGCACCTCTACGGCAAAGCCCAAGCCCGTGCAGGCCGCAAGATGGGTCACTTGAACATCACCGCTGCCACGCCCGAACAAGCCCGCAACACGGCGCTGCAAGCCGCGCATATTTTGGGCATTGCCCCGTTCTGAGCTGCCGTGATTTTGAACGGTCAAGACCCCCAAGCCATCGTGCAAGCTGCAAAGATTTTGCAGTGTGGCGATTTGCTGGGCTTGCCGACCGAAACCGTGTA
>CAILCI010000087.1 GCA_903832625.1 uncultured Burkholderiales bacterium
AACATCAAGCTGGCGATGGTTGTGCCCGGTTCAGGTTTGGTCAAAGAACAAGCCGAACGCGAAGGCTTGCACGAGATTTTCAAAGCCGCTGGCTTTGAGTGGCGCGAACCGGGCTGCTCCATGTGTCTGGCCATGAACGCCGACCGTTTGGAGCCGGGCGAGCGCTGCGCTTCCACCAGCAACCGCAATTTTGAAGGTCGTCAGGGTAACGGCGGGCGCACCCACTTGGTCAGCCCCGCGATGGCGGCGGCTGCGGCCATTCACGGCCACTTTGTTGATGTGCGCAAATTCGCTTAAAGGCTGACCCACCATGCAAAAATTCATTCTCCACAAAGGCATCGTGGCTCCCATGGACCGCGAAAACGTTGACACCGACGCCATCATTCCCAAGCAATTTTTGAAGTCCATCAAAAAAACGGGCTTTGGTCCCAACTTGTTTGACGAATGGCGCTACCTGGACAAGGGCGAGCCCGGCCAAGACCCAGCCAGCCGCAAACCCAACCCCGACTTTGTGCTCAACCAAGCGCGCTACAAAGGCGCCTCGGTGTTGTTGGCACGCAAGAACTTTGGCTGCGGCTCCTCACGCGAACACGCGCCTTGGGCGATTGACCAATACGGTTTTCGCGCGGTCATTGCGCCCAGTTTTGCCGACATCTTTTTCAACAACTGTTTCAAAAACGGCTTGCTGCCCATCGTTTTGCCCGAAGCCGCCGTGGATTTGTTGTTCAGCGAAACCTTGGCTTTCCCCGGCTACGAGTTGACGATTGATTTGGAGCGCCAAGTCATCGTGCGCCCCCAAGGCGAAGAAATTGCCTTTGATGTGCAAGCCTTTCGCAAATACTGCTTGATCAACGGCTTGGACGACATTGGTTTGACGCTGCGACACGCCGACAAAATCAAACACTTTGAAGCCCAACGCCTCGCCACCAAGCCTTGGTTGGCACATACGATGTAACTTTTTTTTAGAAATACAACACATGAAAATCGCAATCCTCCCCGGCGACGGCATTGGCACAGAAATCGTGGCCGAAGCGGTCAAAGTGCTCGACGTTTTGGGCTTGAACTACGAGTCTGAAACCGCCAACGTTGGCGGCGCGGCCTATGAATCGCACGGCCATCCGCTGCCCGAGAGCACGCTCAAGATTGCCCAAGAAGCCGACGCCATTTTGTTTGGCGCGGTAGGCGACTGGAAATACGACAAGCTCGATCGTCCGCTGCGCCCCGAACAAGCGATTTTGGGTTTGCGCAAAAACTTGGGTCTGTTTGCCAACTTCCGCCCCGCCATTTGCTACGAACAACTGGTCAATGCCTCCAGCCTCAAGCCCGAACTGGTGGCGGGTTTGGACATTTTGATCATCCGCGAACTCACAGGCGACATTTATTTTGGCCAACCGCGTGGCCGCCGCAGTTCGCCCGATGGTCACTTTCCCGGTGCGGAAGAAGCTTTTGACACCATGCGCTACAGCCGACCCGAAATTGAGCGGATTGCCCATGTGGCCTTTCAAGCCGCCCGCAAGCGCAAAGCCGCAGGCACCGAAGGTCGCGTGACCAGTGTGGACAAAGCCAATGTGCTGGAAACCTTCCAGTTTTGGAAAGACGTGGTGAGCGAAGTCGGCCTGCAATACCCCGACATTGCGCTGGACCACATGTATGTGGACAACGCCGCCATGCAATTGGTCAAAGAACCCAAGCGCTTTGACGTGGTGGTGACGGGCAATATGTTTGGCGATATTTTGAGTGACGAAGCCTCGATGTTGACCGGCTCCATCGGCATGTTGCCTTCGGCCTCGCTCAACAGCAAAAACCAAGGTTTGTACGAACCCAGCCACGGCAGCGCGCCCGACATTGCGGGCAAAGGCATTGCCAATCCGCTGGCCACGATTTTGAGCGCGGCCATGATGTTGCGCTTCTCGCTCAACCAGCCCGAAGCAGCAGAACGCATCGAAGTGGCCGTGAAAAAAGTGCTGGCCCAAGGCCTTCGCACCGCCGACATTTACAGCGCAGGCACCACCAAGGTCAGCACGCGCGAGATGGGCGATGCGGTGGTGAAGGCTTTGGCTTGAAACGCCAAATCAAAGCTGAAAATCGTAGTGAATAAAACGCGTGTCGCGCTGCCAGCCCATGGCGTCGTAAGTGGCTTGGGCATTGGCATTGTCAGTAGCCGTCGTCAAAGACACGCGCACCGCGCCCAAGGCTTTGGCATAGTCAAGGGCAGCTTGCATTAACTGGGTTGCTACGCCTTTTCTGCGACCCGCATGGGCAACAAATAAGTCGTTCAGGATGAACACCCGCGCCATCGAGACCGACGAAAAGCTAGGATAAAGCTGGGTAAAACCCAGTGCTTGATCGCCCTCAAACGCAAGAAAAATGACCGATTCGCCGTGACTGAAACGTTCTTTGAGGAACTCATAGGCTGCTGCCACATCACTGGCTTGTTGGTAGAACTGGCGGTAAGCGTCAAACAAAGGCGCAAGGATGTCGAGATCTGCGAAAGTGGCTTGGCGGAGTTGGATCATGGTGGTTGGCTTTTATGAAGCTGCCATCATGCCACTGGTGTGCAACCCGCCGTTTTGACAACACGTTCTGTGGACGCTGGAAATTTGAACAATTTAGCCGCAGGGCGGCGCGGCCTCGTCACCAATTCACCACCGCAATTGGGGCAAGCGCCTTTCAATACGT
>CAILCI010000088.1 GCA_903832625.1 uncultured Burkholderiales bacterium
GCGCACGTTGAATACGAAACCGCCACACGCCACTATGCGCACGTGGACTGTCCTGGTCACGCCGACTATGTGAAAAACATGATCACTGGCGCGGCTCAAATGGACGGCGCGATTTTGGTGTGCTCGGCCGCTGACGGCCCTATGCCCCAAACCCGCGAACACATCTTGTTGGCTCGCCAAGTGGGCGTGCCTTACATCATCGTGTTCTTGAACAAATGCGACATGGTCGATGACGCTGAGTTGCTCGAATTGGTGGAAATGGAAGTTCGCGAACTTCTCTCCAAATACGACTTCCCAGGCGACGACACACCCATCGTTCAAGGTTCTGCCAAATTGGCGCTGGAAGGCGACAAAGGTCCTTTGGGCGAAGCTGCCATCTTGAAATTGGCGGACGCACTCGACAGCTACATCCCCACGCCTGAGCGCGCTGTAGACGGCAACTTCTTGATGCCTGTGGAAGACGTGTTCTCTATCTCTGGCCGTGGCACGGTGGTGACTGGTCGCGTGGAGCGCGGCATTGTCAAAGTTGGCGAAGAAATTGAAATCGTCGGTATCTCTGATACCCAAAAAACAACATGTACTGGCGTGGAAATGTTCCGCAAGCTGCTCGACCAAGGTCAAGCGGGCGACAACGTGGGTATTTTGTTGCGCGGCACCAAGCGCGAAGACGTGCAGCGCGGCCAAGTGCTGTGCAAGCCCGGTTCGGTCAAGCCCCACACGCATTTCACGGCTGAAATCTATGTGTTGAGCAAAGACGAAGGTGGTCGCCACACGCCTTTCTTCAACAACTACCGCCCCCAGTTCTACTTCCGTACGACGGACGTGACAGGCGCGATCGAATTGCCAGAAGGCAAAGAGATGGTGATGCCGGGTGACAACGTGTCGATCACTGTGAAGTTGATCCACCCCATTGCGATGGAAGAAGGCTTGCGCTTCGCCATCCGCGAAGGCGGCAAAACCGTTGGCGCTGGTGTGGTTGCCAAGATCATTGCGTAATCGAGGAATTTAAATGTCCTCCAAGCAAAAAATCCGCATCCGCCTCAAAGCGTTTGACTACAAACTGATCGACCAATCTGCTGCTGAAATTGTTGACACCGCCAAACGCACCGGTGCGATTGTCAAAGGCCCCGTGCCTTTGCCGACCCGCATGAAGCGTTTTGACATCTTGCGTTCACCGCACGTCAACAAAACCAGTCGCGACCAGCTCGAAATTCGCACCCACCAGCGTTTGATGGACATCGTGGACCCTACAGATAAAACTGTGGACGCCTTGATGAAACTCGACCTGCCAGCGGGTGTGGACGTCGAAATCAAGTTGCAATAAAGCAACTGTCAGAGCGGATTCATCCTCCGTTTTGACAACCGCGCACAGGGCGCTTGCACTGTGCGCGGTTTTCGCGATAGAATCGCGGACTCTGCATTTTGTGCGGGGAATTTATCAACCTTCTCTCATATCCAAACGGAGCTGCCAATTGAAGTGGCTTCGGTGAGAGTTTTGGAGAAAACAATGAGTCAAAGCATCCGTTTAGGGTTGCTGGGCCGCAAAGTGGGCATGATGCGTCTGTTCACTGATGATGGGGATGCAATTCCTGTCACAGTGGTAGATGTGTCTAACAACCGCGTGACCCAAGTTAAAACCCAAGAGAACGACGGTTATGTGGCCTTGCAGGTCACATTCGGTTCGCGCAAAGCATCGCGCGTGACCAAGCCACTGGCTGGCCACCTTGCTAAAGCAGGTGTCGAAGCTGGTGAAATCATCCAAGAATTCCAAGTGAGCGCAGACACTGCCGCCAAGTACGCCACTGGCGCTACTGTGCCAGTGACTGATGTGTTTGCTGTGGGCCAAAAAGTGGACGTGCAAGGCACAACCATTGGTAAGGGCTTCACCGGCACCATCAAGCGTCACCACTTCAAATCACAACGCGCGTCGCACGGTAATAGCCGTTCGCACAATGTGCCGGGTTCTATTTCTATGGCACAAGACCCAGGTCGCGTGTTCCCCGGCAAGCGCATGTCAGGCCACCTCGGCGTTGACCTCGTGACTACCCAAAACCTCGACGTGATCCGCATCGACGAAGCACGCCAACTGTTGTTGATCAAGGGCGCAATCCCTGGCTCAGCCGGTGGCTTCGTGACTGTGCGTCCCGCCGTCAAAGCTAAAGGAGCGAACTGATGCAGCTCGAACTCCTGAACGAACAAGGCATGGCCTCATCCAAAGTGGATGCGCCTGAAACTGTGTTCGGCCGTGAATATAACGAAGACTTGGTGCACCAAATCGTCGTGGCTTATCAAGCCAACGCACGCCAAGGCACTCGCGCTCAAAAAGACCGTGAACAAGTCAAGCACTCGACCAAAAAACCTTTCAAACAAAAAGGCACTGGTCGCGCTCGTGCAGGTATGACTTCTTCGCCTCTGTGGCGTGGCGGCGGTCGGATTTTCCCGAACAGCCCAGAAGAAAACTTCACGCAAAAGATCAACAAGAAGATGTACCGCGCTGGTATGGCTTCGATCTTGTCGCAACTCGCACGCGAAGGCCGTTTGGCTGTGGTCGATTCACTCAAAGTGGACGCGCCCAAAACCAAACTCTTGGCCGCCAAGTTCAAGGCCATGAACCTTGACTCCGTGCTGGTGATTTCTGACGAAGTGGATGACAACCTGTATTTGGCATCGCGCAACCTGCCCAACGTGTTGGTGGTTGAGCCTCGCTATGCAGATCCTTTGTCACTGGTGCACTACAAGAAAGTGCTCGTGACCAAGGCTGCCATCGACCAACTCAAGGAGATGTTCGCATGAGAAACGGACACAAACAAACCAAGTTTGACGAAGGTCGCTTGATGCAAGTGCTGGTCGCGCCCGTTGTGTCTGAAAAAGCCACAATGGTTGCCGAAAAAAGCAATGCTGTCACATTCAAAGTGCTGCAAGACGCTACGAAAACCGAAATCAAAGCCGCTGTGCAATTGATGTTCAAGGTGGACGTGCAAGCCGTTGCAGTGGTCAATACCAAGGGCAAAACCAAGCGTTTTGGCAAATCCGTGGGTCGCCGTGACAACGTGCGCAAAGCCTACGTGACGCTCAAACCCGGTCAAGAGCTCAACATCTCTGGGGAGGCCGCTTAATCATGGCAGTCATCAAGATGAAACCGACTTCACCAGGCCGTCGTGGCGTGGTGAAAGTCACTCGTGATCACCTGTACAAAGGTGAGGGTTATGCCCCGTTGCTGGAACCCCAGCACCAAAAATCGGGTCGTAACAACAATGGTCACATCACCACACGCCACAAAGGCGGTGGTCATAAGCACCATTACCGCGTGGTTGACTTCGTTCGTAACAAAGACGGTATTCCCGCCAAAGTTGAACGCGTTGAATACGATCCCAACCGTACGGCACACATTGCTTTGCTGTGCTATGCGGACGGTGAGCGTCGCTACATCATCGCCCCTCGCGGCGTTGAAGTGGGCGCAACATTGCTCAGCGGTTCTGAAGCGCCAATTCGTGCAGGTAACACCTTGCCAATTCGCAACATTCCCGTGGGTTCAACCATTCACTGTATCGAATTGAAGCCCGGTGCTGGTGCGCAAATCGCCCGCTCTGCGGGTGCTTCTGCAACATTGTTGGCTCGTGAAGGCACTTACGCTCAAGTGCGTATGCGCTCTGGCGAAGTTCGCAAAATTCACATCGAATGCCGCGCCACCATTGGTGAAGTTGCAAACGAAGAACACAGCTTGCGCCAATTGGGCAAAGCCGGTGTCAAGCGCTGGATGGGTATTCGTCCGACCGTTCGCGGTGTGGCGATGAACCCGGTGGATCACCCTCACGGTGGTGGTGAAGGCCGTACCGGTGAAGGTCGCCATGCAGTTGACCCATGGGGTAACCTGACAAAAGGCTACCGTACCCGCAACAACAAACGCACACAAGTCATGATTGTGTCGCGTCGTAAAAAATAAGAGGTAGCAAATGAGTCGTTCTCTGAAAAAGGGTCCGTTTGTTGACCATCACCTGATGGCCAAAGTGGACAAGGCTATCTCGACAAAAGACAAAAAGCCCGTGAAAACTTGGTCACGTCGCTCCATGGTTTTGCCCGATTTCATCGGCCTGACCATTGCAGTGCACAACGGCAAGCAACACGTGCCTGTTTACATCACCGACCAAATGGTGGGTCACAAGTTGGGCGAATTCGCTTTGACTCGTACCTTCAAAGGTCACCCCGCGGACAAAAAAGTCCAGAAGAAATAAGGAAAGACCATGGAAACACGTGCAGTCCTTAGGGGCGTCCGTCTGTCGGTCGACAAAGGCCGACTGGTCGCCGACATGATTCGTGGCAAAAAAGTGGATCAAGCTTTGAACATTTTGACTTTCACGCAGAAAAAAGCTGCGGGCATCGTCAAAAAGGTTTTGGAGTCCGCTATTGCCAACGCTGAACACAACGATGGTGCTGACATCGACGAATTGAAGGTGAAAACCATCTACGTCGAACAAGGCACCACATTGAAGCGCTTTACCGCCCGCGCCAAAGGCCGTGGCAACCGTATCAGCAAGCCCACATGCCATGTGTATGTGACGGTTGGTAACTAAGGGAAGATATGGGACAAAAAATCCACCCCACAGGCTTTCGCCTTGCCATTAGCCGTAACTGGGCAAGCCGCTGGTACGCCAGCAACAAAGACTTCGCCGGTATGCTGGCCGAAGACATCAAAGTGCGCGAGTACCTCAAAGCGAAGTTGAAAAACGCCGCTGTGTCTCGCGTTCTGATCGAGCGTCCCGCCAAAAGCGCACGCATCACCATTTTCTCGGCTCGTCCTGGTGTGGTGATCGGCAAAAAAGGCGAAGACATCGAAACATTGAAACGCGAACTCGCCATCCGTTTGGGTGTGCCAGTGGCAGTGAACATCGAAGAAGTGCGTAAGCCCGAAATCGATGCACAACTGATTGCTGACAGCATCACCCAACAGTTGGAAAAACGCATCATGTTCCGCCGTGCCATGAAACGCGCCATGCAAAACGCCATGCGTTTGGGTGCTCAAGGCATCAAGATCATGTCTGCTGGTCGTTTGAACGGTATCGAAATTGCGCGTACCGAGTGGTACCGTGAAGGCCGCGTGCCACTTCACACACTGCGCGCCGACATCGATTACGCCACTTCTGAAGCAAAAACCACCTACGGCATCATTGGTGTCAAGGTCTGGGTCTACAAAGGCGATACGCTGGGTCGTAATGACTTGCCCGCTGCTGTGGAACCACGCGCTGAAGAAGAGCGTCGTCCTCGCGGTCCTCGTCGCGATGCCCGTCCTGCTGGCGACCGTCCAGCACGCGGCGGCCGTCGTCCCGCAGGATCCAATGCCGCACCCACGGATGGCAGCGATAAACCCGCTGAAGCCGCTGGTGCCCCCACAACTGCCGTCAAGCGCGTCCGCAAGGTTGCCGCGCCCGCATCCACTGGCACGGCTGCGGACGGAACAGGAGAATAAGCATGCTGCAACCGGCACGCCGTAAATACCGCAAAGAACAAAAAGGCCGCAACACCGGTATCGCAACGCGTGGCAACACCGTGGCGTTTGGTGACTTCGGTCTCAAATCAACAGACCGTGGTCGCCTGACCGCGCGTCAAATCGAAGCCGCACGTCGTGCGATTTCGCGTCACGTCAAACGTGGCGGCCGCATCTGGATTCGCGTGTTCCCTGACAAACCGATTTCCCAAAAGCCTGCTGAAGTGCGTATGGGTAACGGTAAAGGTAACCCCGAGTACTACGTGGCTGAAATCCAACCCGGCAAGGTGCTCTACGAAATCGTGGGTGTGCCCGAAGAGTTGGCTCGTGAAGCCTTCCGCTTGGCCGCTGCTAAATTGCCCTTGCGCACCACGTTTGTGGCGCGCTTGATTGGCCAATAATTCAGGAGAAATAAGAAATGAAAGCTGCTGAACTGCGCCAAAAAGACGTTGCTGGTGTCGAAGCCGAAGTCAAAGAGCTGCAAAAAGCCCACTTTGGCTTGCGTATGCAAAAAGGCACGCAACAACTCAACAACACATCGCAATTGCGCTCGACCCGTCGAAGCATTGCACGTGCCAAAACCATTCTTGCTGAAAAGCAAGCCGCTACAACCCCGAAAGCTTAAGGAGCTGATATGACGGAAACCAAAAAATCCATCACTCGCACCTTGGTCGGCAAGGTGGTGAGCGATAAGCGTAGCAAGACTGTGACCGTGCTGGTCGAGCGTCGTGTGAAGCACGCGCTCTACGGCAAAATTGTCGCCAAGTCGAGCAAGTACCACGCACACGACGAAAAAGGTGAATACCACCTGGGCGACGTGATCGAAATCACCGAGAGCAAACCAATTTCTAAAACCAAGAATTGGATTGCCACTCGTCTGGTCGAAAAAGCCGCTGCTGTTTAAGCCTTTAAAGCTTGAATCTGCGACGATATGAAAAACGACCCACAATATGTGGGTCGTTTTTCTTTTTGTAAATCGTATTTTTATTGGAGCAACACATGATCAAAGTCGGAGACAGCTTGCCTCAGGCCACCTTGATGGAATTCATTGACGTGGAAACCGAAGGCTGCACATTGGGGCCTAACCCCGTCGATGTCGCCAAAGCCAGTGCAGGCAAAACCATTGCCTTGTTCGCCTTGCCCGGTGCGTACACACCCACTTGCTCAGCCAAACATGTGCCGGGTTATGTGGCTAACTTTGACAAACTCAAAGCCGCTGGCGTAGACGAAATTTGGTGCGTGAGCGTGAACGACGCTTTCGTGATGGGCGCATGGGGTCGTGATCAAAAAGTCAACGGCAAAGTGCGCATGTTGGCCGACGGCAGTGCTGACTTCACCAAAGCCACTGGCTTGACCTTGGACTTGACCACGCGCGGCATGGGCTTGCGCAGCAATCGTTATTCCATGCTGGTCAAAGACGGCAAAGTGACGGCATTGAACGTTGAAGGCCCCGGCGCTTTCGAAGTCAGCGACGCTGACACCATGCTCAAGTTGGCAACAGCTTAACCAAGTAAAACACGGCGTAGGCGCAGGCTGCCCAAACAACAAGGGCGAGCAGGCGTGTACGCCATGTGTCTTGCGTGGCGCGTGTCGCGCTGGGCAAGGTTTTGTCGCCATGTGTCATGGGGCTGATCAAGTCATCGTTTTTAAATGCGCGGCGGTAAAGTACGGTGGCGACATGCAAGCCCACCAAGCACAGCAACGCGACTTGACCAATTTCCGTGTGGTAGTAAGTCGCCCACTCCACCCACGAATTAGGCACCCAAGCCGTCCAAGGGCCTTGCACCGAGACCTCGTCGTCCGCCATCAGGCCACTCAAGACTTGCACCAACAGCAGCAAGAGCATCGCCAACACCGACAACGCGCCCAGCGGGTTATGGCTGACAAAACGCGGGTCATGGTTGTTGCGCAATGCCATCCCATACCCCCATAAACTGCGCGGCGTGGGAACAAAGTTGGCAAACCGCGACCAATAGCCGCCAATCACCCCCCAAATCAAGCGAAAAAACAGCAAAGACAAGATCAGGTAGCCGCAATAAAAATGTAATTGCATGACATCGTCGCCGCCTATCTGACCGCTGATGATCAAACCCGCAAAGCTCAGCAACAACAAAAGGTGGAACAAGCGGGTGGGGAGATCCCAAACGCGAACGCGAACGCGATTAAGTGCTTGATTCATAGTGATTCGTGGTTAAAAGACAAAAATAACAAAAGCCCGTAAACTTTGACGGTATTTTCTACCAAAGGACGTTCCAATGAAAAAACTGATTCTCATGCTCTGCGCTTTCTTTGCCGCGGGGGCAATGACTTCAGCGCATGCCCAATTTGCCAAAGCCGAAGACGCCATCAAATACCGCAAATCGGCCTTGACTGTGATGGGAACGCACTTCTCACGCATCGGTGCCATGGTGCAAGGTAAAGTGCCGTTTGACGCCAAAGCTGCGGTCGAAAATGCCGAAATTGTGGCCAATATGAGCAAACTGCCTTGGGTTGCATTTGGTGAAGGCACAGATGCCGGAGACACCAAAGCCAAGCCGGAAATTTGGAAAGATGGTGCCAAATTCAAAGCCGCAGCTGAAAAATTACAAGCTGAATCCGGCAAATTAGTGCTGGCAGCTCAATCGGGTAAAGAAGATGCCATCAAGGCAGCCTTCAGCGCCACGGGTGGTGCCTGCAAAGCGTGTCACGACGACTTTCGCAGCAAATAAAACTCAAATGATCTTGTTTTGACGCAGTTGCTCCAATTGCTGGTTATCTAGTGCCAGCAGTTGGGACAAAACTTCGTCGGTGTGTTGACCCAAAAGTGGCGGCGGCATGTCGCGGCGAACAGGGGTCAAGCTCAGTTTGATAGGGCTTGACACCAAATCTACTTGGCCTGCCAGTGGATGCTGCCAAGAGGTCACCATGTCGCGCTCAAGCACTTGCGGGTCGGCAAAGACCTCGGCCAAATTATTGATCGCACCGCATGGCACTTTGGCTTCTTCCAATGCGCTGAGCCATTGTGCTTTGGGGCGACTGAGCATGATTTGTTCGAGCAACGGCACCAGCGTTTCGCGATGACGAACGCGGTCTGCATTTTTGGCATAACGGGAGTCAATTGCCAGATCGGACCGGCCAGCGACGGCGCAAAACTTGGCAAATTGACCATCATTGCCAACGGCCAAGATTAAATAATCTTTTTCATTGCGTTCATTGCGTGCCACTTCAAACACTTGGTAAGGCACGATGTTTTGGTGGGCATTGCCAGCGCGGGTGGGAACTTTGCCCTCTTTGCGACCAGAAACCAAGTAATTCGCGCCCAAGTTGGCCAGCATGGCCACCTGGGTGTCGAGCAAGGCCATGTCCAAATGCTGGCCTAAACCCGTGCGCTCGGCATGGCGCAGTGCCGCCAAGATGGCAACGCTGGCGTACATGCCTGTGAACAAATCGGCCACGGCAACCCCTACTTTTTGAGGGCCACCTCCCAAGTCGTCTCGCTCACCGGTGACGCTCATCAGTCCGCCCATGCCTTGCACAGCATAGTCATAGCCCGCGCGCTCGCGGTAAGGGCCGGTTTGTCCGAAGCCCGTCAGACTGCAATAAACCAAGCTCGGCTTGATGGTCTGAAGGGATGCATAGTCCAAGCCATAGCGCGCCATGTCGCCGACTTTGAAGTTTTCAATGAAGACATCACAAGAGGCGACCAATTGCTTGATGAGTGATTGGCCTTGCGGCGTGGAAATATCGCAGGTCACCGAGCGCTTGTTGCGGTTGGTGCCTAAATAGTAGGCGGCGTCAGTTGTATCAAGACCGTCGCGGTCCTTGAGAAACGGAGGCCCCCAGCCGCGTGTGTCGTCCCCTGTGTCGGGACGTTCAATTTTGATCACGTCAGCGCCCAAATCGGCCAATGTTTGGGTGCACCAAGGGCCAGCGAGCACACGGGAGAGGTCTAAAACACGAATGCCATCTAAAGAGTTCATGGCTAAATTGTCAACCAATTGAACAGCCAAGGGCGACAAATCAGAGACACAGTGGGAGTCGGCACAAGCGGATAATGCGACGATGCCCAAAATCAGAACCGTTCTTTGCACCCTAGCCGTGGCGGCGCTGAGCAGCGCGTGCACGCCCAGCTTGAATTGGCGTGAAGTGCGTTTTGACGATGGCGGCTTGGTCGTCTTGTTACCCTGCAAGCCCGACAAAGCCACACGTGACATCACACTCGCACACGAGGGACAAGTGATGTCCACTCAGCTCTCGATGCAAGGTTGTGAAACCGCAGAACTTCAATTCACCTTGAGTCAGATGGCAATTGCGCCGCCCTTGGATGCAAAACAAGTCATGGCAGCGTGGCGCGTTGCAAGCATCAGCGCGGTGGGCGCACAAGTACAAGACGCCACGGTGCAAAACGAGTCGCTGGGTCCAGCGCAGGCCGCGGTGACTGCGTTGCGCAGCCAAGTCCAAACGCCACAACACGCGGCGCAATGGCTGTGGTTTGGTGAGGGACATTTCATCTACCAACTCGCTGTGTATGGCGCAGCCAAAGACAAATCTTTGGACCCGGTGGCGCATGTTTATTTTTCTGGAGTCAAGTTGCCATGAGTTCAACCGTCTTGCCAAAGCGCGGCGCTGTGATTGTGTTTTTGGTATTTGCGTTTGCTTATTTTTTATCGACGCTGTTGCGGGCAATTACCGCTACCTTGTCGCCCATTTTGAGCACCGAATTTGCCTTGCAAGCACGCGATTTGGGCTTGCTCGCCGGTGGTTATTTCTTGGGCTTTTCGCTCACCCAAATGCCGATGGGACACTGGTTGGATGGGCATGGTCCCAAACGCGTGGTGTTGAGTTTTTTGGGCGTTGCGGTGTTGGGTTGTGTGGCATTTTCTTTGGCGAGCGACTTCAATGGGTTGTTGATGGCGCGGGTCTTGATTGGCGTGGGGGTTAGCGCCTGTTTGATGGCGCCGCTCACCGGTTATAGACGCTGGTTAAACGTGCAGGTACAGCAGCGTGCCAACTCGTGGATGTTGATGACCGGCTCACTGGGCATGTTGGCTTCTACCTTGCCCGTTCAGTGGTTGCTGCCCGTGATGGGTTGGCGCTGGATGTTTGTCGGGATTGCCGCATTGCTGGTGTTGGCGCTGGGCTTGGTGTGGTTGTTGGTGCCGGCATGGCAGCGCCCACCCGAGATCGCAAGCGACGCCCCCAAAGAGGGCATTCTTCGCAGCTACGAGCAGATTTGGAGAAATCCCTATTTCCGCAGCCTGGTGCCGATGGGTTTTTTCAATTACGGGGGCTTGGTCGCCATGCAAACCCTGTGGGCGGGGCCGTGGATGGTCAAAGTCGCGGGCTACAGCCCTGCGCAAGCTGCGGGGGGCTTGTTTGCCATCAATGTGACTATGCTGGTGGTGTATTGGCTCTGGGGCTTTGTCACCCCGAAGTTGTTTGCGCGCGGTTGGAGCGCCAATCAACTCATGACTTGGGGTGTGCCAACCAGCTTGTTGGTGATGCTGGCTTTGGTGGTGCAAGGTGCTGACGCTGGGGCGGTCTACTGGACTCTTTTTTGTGTGACCAGCTCTTTTGTGGCCCTGGCGCAACCTGCGGTTGGCTTGGCGTTTGAGTCCAAGCTGGCGGGGCGTGCTTTGTCGGGCTACAACTTGGTCTTGTTTTTGGGCGTATTTTGCGTTCAATGGGGTGTGGGGCTGTTGATTGACGGCTTCAAAGCCCAAGGCGTGAGCGAGGTAGACGCATTTCGCTGCGCGATGGCGGTTTTTACGGCTTGCTGTGGTTTTTCGTACGCATACTTTTTGCGACACAACTCAGAGCGTTGATAATCAGCAACTTGCGCTTTTTATTTTTTCATGAGCAACTGCATTTTTATCATCGCCCACGCACCGCTTGCCCAAGCATTGCGAGACTGTGCCATGCACGTTTATCCAGAGTGTGCTGAGTCTGTGATCGCTCTGGATGTGCAGGCACAGGCACAGCCTGAAGACACGCTGGATGCCGCAAAAAAAGCGTTGCAAAACATGCCTGCCGAAGGCTTGTTGGTGCTGACCGACATATTTGGTGCAACGCCCGCCAATGTGGCGCAAAAACTGGTTTCTGGCAGCAACGCCAAGCTCATTGCAGGTGTTAATTTGCCCATGTTGTTTCGTAGCGTGTGCTATCGAAACGAACCCTTAGACACTTTGGCTGCTAGAGCCATGGCAGGAGGCACGCAAGGCGTCATGCAAGTGGCCTTGTCTGCCCCACAAAATCAACAACGTCGACACAATGATCAAAAACACACTGACCATCAGCAATAAATTGGGCTTGCACGCCCGCGCATCGGCCAAGCTCACCAAATTGGCGGGCAGTTTTCCTTGCGAGGTTTGGCTTAGCAAAGGTGATCGCCGCGTGAATGCCAAAAGCATCATGGGTGTGATGATGTTGGCTGCCGGCATTGGCAGCGTGGTCGAGTTAGAGACCGTAGGTGACCAAGAGCAAGCGGCCATGGATGCTTTGGTGGCCTTGATCAATGACAAGTTTGGCGAAGGCGAATAAAGGACTCAACGCATGACATTTGCGATTCACGGATTGGCGGTGGCAAGAGGCATAGCAATTGGCCGTGCTGTCTTGGTCGCGTCAAGCCGTGTCGATGTTGCGCATTATTTTGTCACCCCCGAACAAATACCAGCCGAACTCGAGCGCCTCACCAAAGCCCGTGAAGCCGTACAACAAGAGCTGCAAGCCCTGCATGACAACTTGCCCAAAGATGCACCGCCTGAGCTGTCGGCGATTTTGGAAGTGCACTTGATGATGGTGCAAGACACCATGCTCGCCGATGGTGTGGCCAGCTGGGTGTCGGACCGTTTGTACAACGCTGAATGGGCGCTAACCTCGCAGCTAGACGTCGTGGCGCGTCAGTTCGACGAAATGGATGACCCGTATTTGCGTGAGCGCAAAGGTGATTTGGAGCAAGTGGTGGAGCGTTTGCTGCGCTACATCAAGGGCGAGGTGCAAACTGTCTCGACCACACCCAAACGCATCAGCGCGACCAAGCAACAAGATTTGCAATTAGAAGACGCCATGGATGTGCCGCTGGTTTTGGTAGCGCACGACTTATCGCCTGCCGATATGTTGCAGTTCAAGAAAAGCGTGTTCACTGGCTTTATCACCGACGTGGGCGGTAAAACTTCGCACACGGCCATCGTGGCGCGCAGCTTAGATATTCCAGCCGTGGTGGGTGCGCGCTCAGCCAGCCAATTGGTGCGCCAAGATGATTGGATCATCATCGATGGCGACGCGGGCGTTGTGATTGTCAATCCATCGCCCATCATCTTGGCTGAATACAGTTTCAAACAACGCCAGGCTGAATTGGAGCGGGAGCGGCTTTCACGTTTGCGGCATACGCCATCGGTCACTTTGGACAACCAACGGGTCGAGCTGCTGGCCAACATTGAAATGCCAGAAGACGCACCCCAAGCATTGGATGTAGGGGCGGTCGGCGTGGGTTTGTTTCGCAGTGAATTTTTGTTCATGGGACGCGAAGGTGCGCTACCCGACGAAGAAGAACAATTCGCGGCTTACCGACGCGCTGTAGAGGGCATGAAAGGCTTGCCGGTCACCATTCGAACCGTGGACATTGGTGCGGATAAACCACTGGACCGTACGCCAAAAGACGAAGCGCATTTAAATCCTGCCCTCGGTTTGCGCGCCATTCGTTGGAGCTTGGCTGACCCAGCCATGTTCTTGACCCAGTTGCGGGCGATTTTGCGAGCTGCAGCGCATGGACAAGTCAATTTACTCATCCCCATGCTGGCGCACAAATCGGAAATTGAGCAAACCATCGCCTTGCTCAACCAAGCGCGCGTCCAACTAGATGCACGTGGCGTTCCGTTTGGGCCGCTCAAAATTGGCGCAATGATTGAAATCCCAGCCGCAGCCATCAGCGCCAAGATGTTTTTGCGCTATTTTGATTTTTTGTCGATTGGCACCAACGACTTGATTCAATACACATTAGCCATTGACCGAGCAGACGAATCGGTGGCGCATTTGTACGATCCTTTGCACCCCGCCGTGCTGCGCTTGGTGGCAGACACGATTGCTGAAGCCAAGGCTCAAAACAAAAGCGTGTGTGTTTGCGGCGAGATGGCGGGCGACCCCAGCTTGACGCGCTTGTTATTGGGCTTGGGGTTGCGCAGTTTTTCCATGCACCCAACCCAAATTTTGGCGGTCAAGCAAGAGGTGCTGCGAGCAGATGCTTCGCGCCTGGCTATTTGGGCGCAAGAGGTGGTTCAAAGTGATGAGCCCGCCTTGTTGATGGGCGCCTAGGCTCAACCCAGACTCGCGCGATCAAGATGCAGATTCGATGGCTTGAGCGCCAATTGCAGCCAATTCAGGCCACCCGAGAGTTGGACGATTTGCTGCCCCACCAACTCAGCGCGGTGCAAGCCACCATCGAACAAGAAGAAGATGTGGGACGCAAATTCATGCGCATGTTCTTTGTGTTTCAGACCATGAGCATGGATGATTTTGCGCTGGAGGTGCAGCAAAAAGCCTTTGAGTTTGAGCGCTGTTATCGGCTGCTTGCGCCCCAAAATCCGAAGCTGCGCGTGCTGGCCTTGATGGGGCCGGGCACCATGCCAGACAACGCACCGCTGGACTATGTGTTGTTTGGACAAAATATCCAACTCGATGTGTTTTACTTCGATGCAAACACGCACGGCACGATTGAAGTCCCTGAGCACGACGTTGCAATTTTGGCATTGGGTGAATCTGAGAAAAACAACCCCGTCCTGCAAGTGATCGAGGGCTACCGCCTTATATGGCCGCGGCCTTTCTTCAACCATTCAGCTGGCGTTATTCGGTGTGCTCGGCATCACTTGTATGCGCACTTTGCGCACAGTGCCCATGTGTGGGTGCCACGCACTCAAAAGCTGGATGCAGCGCAGATCAGGCAAGCGGCTTTCCCTTTTCTTATTCGGCCACTAGACACCCATGCGGGGGAGGGATTTTTCAAAATTGATGCGCCACACGAATTGGACGCGTTTTTCGCAAAGCATGAAGCGCCGACCTACTACCACTCAGAATTTGTGGACTACAGCTTGAGCGATGGGCTATTTCGCAAAATTCGCGTTGCTTTGATTGGCAAGCAACCGTATGTGTGCCACTACGCCATCGATGACACTTGGATGGTGCATTACCAAGCCGCGCACATGGAGCTCAGCGAGCACAAAAGAGCAGAAGAAGCCCTGTTTATGCAGAGCTTTCAAATCGAGTTTGCAAGCCAACATGCCAAGGCTTTTGCAGAAATAGCGCAAACGCTGGACTTGGACTATGTGGTGCTAGATTGCGCACTCGCCCCTGATGGACGGTTGCTTGTGTTTGAGGCCGACAACCGTGGATGGATTCACGACACTGACCCCGTTGACATTTTTCCCTACAAAAAACCCGTGATGGCGCAGGCATTTGAGGCATTCACGCAAATGCTGCAAGCAAAGTCCAAAGCTGCTTAAACCAAGGCTTTGCGACAAGGGGTGCCACAAACGCCACACTATGATGCTGCATCTTGGCATGTGAACAGGTGGTCTTGTGAATTTTCCCGACTTTGTAAGCGCGCGTTTTTTGCAAGACCATGTGGATCACACCTTGGCTTTTTACGAAAAATCTGCCTTCGACCCAGAGGGCGGATTTTTTCATTACCTGAGCGATGACGCCACGGTCTACAACCGCAGCCATCGCCATTTGGTGAGTGCCACGCGTTGGGTGTTCAACGCAAGCATGGCGCATGTGCACACGCGACGCGACCCCTATCTTGCTTGGACACGTCATGCGCTGGCGCATGTGGAGCGTTTTCGCATGGCCGCTGGTGCGCAACAAGGTTTGTATGCGTGGACCTTGCAAAACGGGCAGATCGAGGACGCAACCGCGATGGCCTACGGGCAAGCCTTTGTGTTGCTGGCCAAAAGTCATGCCCATCGCGTGGGCGTGTGCTCGGCGCAAGATGTGGCGCAGGCGTTTGACCGCATGGACGATGCCTTTTATGAAAACGCCCACCGCGCCTATGCCGATGAAATCACCCCCCAAGGCGAGTTGATCGCGTACCGAGGCCAAAATGCCAACATGCACATGACCGAAGCATGCTTGGCCGCTTACGAATTCACCAGAGAACCACGTTATTTGCAACGCGCTTTGAGCCTGATCGAGCGTTTTGTGTTTGAACTCGCCGAACCCGAGCACGGCCTGATTTGGGAGCATTACAGCCGCGATTGGACGCCCGACTGGCACTACAACCAAAACAACCCGGGCAACATCTTCAAGCCTTGGGGGTTTCAAACAGGCCATCAAACCGAGTGGGCAAAATTGCTGCTCATCGCCTACAGTCACGCGCCCGATGTGCGCTTTGTCGAGCGCGCTGCGCAACTGCACAACGCGGCCTTTGCGCATGGCTGGGACAAAACCCACGGCGGCTTGATCTACGGTTTTGCACCAGACTTGACACCTTGCGACAGTGACAAGTATTTCTGGGTACAAGCCGAATCCTTCGCCAGCGCATGGCGTTTGTGGCGCATCACCCAAGACCCTACGTACTTGGCGCAGTACAAGCAACTATGGTCTTGGAGCTGGCAGCACTTGGTCGATCACCAACACGGCGCGTGGTTTCGCATCGTGTCAGCCGACGGCAGCAAACTAGAAACCACCAAGTCGCCAGCGGGCAAAGTGGATTACCACACGATGGGGGCTTGTTGGGATGTGATGGGGCAGATGACGCCCCGCTGTTGATGCGTTAGGCCAAGGCGCGATGTTTGTTTCGAACCAGAGGTTTTGTCTTGGCCTTGAGCGCTTTATCCATTTGTGCCTGCATGATCTCTTGCAAGGCGCCCGGCACAAACTGCGTCAAGACTTCGCGCATGAGCGGTTGATACCCCACGCCTTGAAAATGGGCAATGAGTTTGTATTGTTCAATCAACGCGATGGGTAGACGAATTGAGATGGATTGAAGCTCCAAGGACTTGTCAAGGGCTTGCTCGTGTCGAGTCGCGGCAACGGCGACGTGTTCTGGACTTGCCCCAAGCTCTCGGGTGTCCCAAACTTGGGAATCGTCTTTGACTTTGATTTTTGTCATGTTGTGATTTCCTTTCTTGTCAGTCTGCATTGCCGTGCTTTGTGTAGATGCTGATTTCTGCCGCATTGGGCTCAAAGGCAGACTTGAGAATGATGTCACTCCCTATTTGTATATACACAATTTTAAGCAATCTAAAGGCGTTCGTGTAGGACAAAAACCACAAAGTAGGTGGGTCTGTGAGATGTTGTTCGCGTTTATCTTGAAGCAGTCTTCCGCTTCGGTTGATGAAACAGTTCTCTACTTCTTGTTTGCTTACATGGTGTTTTTTGCCAATCTTTTCAAGAACTTTAGCGCTGATTTTCAAATGATTCATGTCCAAACTCGAAGCTCATGAACCGAGGGTAACGGTTGGCGTATTGAGGTTAGATCAGTGAGAGTAAAGTATTTTGTATATACATCATTAAGGAGGTTCAGGGTACAGCATTGCCGCTTGATAAGACGACAACAACGAAGGCTGAGCTGCCGCATGACCACGCTCCACCAACTCAGCCCATTCGGCAGTTCCCATCACCGCAGCAAACCGCGATTGCAAGACGATGCATGAGGCTTCGTGCATGGCTTTGGCTGGAAGCAAACCCATGCTGTTTTGATAGGACACCGCGCCAGCGGCATCGTGCAAATACTCGACGCGCCAGCCCGCATGTGCTGCGTGTCGAATGGTGGATTCATTGCAGTTTTGCGACATGTAGCCTGCAACCACCAAAGTGTCGATGTCACTGTCTTTTAGCCAAGCCCCAAGCCCCGTACCCGCCAAGGCCGAGGGCCTTGTTTTTTGCACCAACAAAGCAGGCGTGAGATTGGCCACCATGGGTAAAAGCTTCCAGCCATGGCTGCCTTGCGCAAAAATCGGCGCGTCTTTGGCAGCCATTTGTTGCACAACGACGATGGGAATGTCGTGTGCTTGCGCCACAGCAATGGCTTGGGCCAAGTTGGGCAGCGACACATTGAGCGACGGGTACTCAATGGGCAGCTTGCCCGTTACGTATTCGTTTTGCACATCGATCAAGAGCAAAGCGCGTCGGGGCGAGGTCTTGGGCTTCATGCGTGTTGATACCTGTACTCTTGCGTCAATCCGCCATAACCGTAGGCCGCAGCGCGGACATCTTCGACATAGATGTAACTTTCTGGGTGCAAGTCGCCCAAGATGTCTGCAAAACTTTTGAAAACGGCTTGGATGTAAGCGGCTTTTTCGTCTTTGGTGTTGGTTTCATCGGTTACTTTGATGTCCATGTAAACGCTGGATTGGTTGTGCGCCAGCAGCGTTTGTCCGCCTACAAACCAATGTTCAGGGTCTATGTAGTTGATGGTGATGGCTGTGAGCTCGGGCTTTTTGTGCAAGATGTCTTGCGTGTGGTGAGACAACATGTGCGCAATGGTTTGGCTGCGCTCGGGCGAGGCTTTGCCGCTGACTTTGACGTTGAGGATGGGCATAAAACTCCTAAGTGATTGAACGTTGGAGTGAACTTTAATGAGGTTAGCAAGTTCTGGAAATGGCCTTTAAAGCAAATCGGTATTTCATAAAATGCAAAACAAGCCTAATATCTCGGCATGAACCTGCAACTCGATGATTTACGATTTTTTGTGCGTGTGGCCGAACTTGGCACCTTGTCCGCTGCGGCCAGAGAGCGTGATGTGCCAGTGAGCCAAGTCACGCGAGCGCTCAAACGCTTAGAGGCGCTTTGCGCTGTGCGTTTGGTGCACCGCAGCACACACGGCTTGAGTCTGACCGATGAGGGCGATACGTTTTTGACTTATTGCCGACAAACCCTAGAAAACACGGAGGCTTTGGGCGTTGAACTCACGGGCAAACTCAACAGTCCCAGCGGTTGGGTGCGCGTGGGCGCGAGCCCGTCCATCGCGCAGTCGCTCATCGTGCCCAGCATGGTGGCATTGCGCGAAAAGTATCCGGCCTTGCACTTGGACATCGTGGCCGATGACCGCGTGTCAGACATGGCGCGCGAGGGCATAGACATAGCCATTCGCACCGGCAGCGTGCAAAGCGATTTGTTGGTGGCGCGGCAAATTGGCACTGCCAGCCGATCGTTGTATGCAGCACCAAGTTACCTGAAACAACACGGTACACCGCAGCATCCGAGAGATTTGCAAGACCACCATTTGATCGCCAACAGCCGTGCAGCCAGCATGAATCGTTGGCAACGTGCTGATGAAAAAAATGTGCTCGAAGTCAAAGGCCAAGCGCGTTCAGACAACTCTGCTGTTTTGCTGAGCATGACGGTTCACGGCGTGGGCATCAGCCGCATCACCGACATCGTGGCGCGACCTTTTGTGCAAAGCGGCGCTCTGGTGGCTGTGCTGCAAAACCATTTCGCTCAAGACGCTGTGCCCATCTATGGCGTCATGCTTCAAGAGCGCCATCGTTTGCCCAAAGTGAGGGCTTGCTTAGACTTTTGGCAGACTTGGTTGGCGGCCTAAGCCACTCCCTCACTTCTGCTTAGCCACCCGCCCCATCAAATAAAACTCAGGATTGGGCATCATGCCGCTGAAGCTGGCCATGCGGTTGCTCAAACCAAAAAATGCGGTGATGGCGGCAATGTCCCAAATGTCTTCCTCGTTAAGGCCGTGGGCGTGCAGAGGCGCAAAATCGGTGTCTTCGATTGCGTCGCTGTGCAGGCACACTTTCATGGCGAAGTCGAGGATGGCGCGCTGGCGCGGCGAGATATCGGCCTTGCGGTAGTTCACCGCCACTTGGTCGGCGACCAGCGGTTTCTTCTCGTAAATGCGCAAAATTGCGCCATGGGCCACCACGCAATACAAGCAGTTGTTGGCCGCGCTGGTGGTGGTGACAATCATCTCGCGCTCACCCTTGGTCAAGTTGCTTTCGCGTCCGACCGACTCGGGCACCATCAACGCATCGTGATAGGCAAAAAACGCGCGCCACTCGGCTGGGCGACGTGCCAGTGCCAAAAACACATTGGGCACAAAGCCCGCTTTTTCTTGCACTTCGAGCATTTTGTCGCGCAAGTCTTGCGGTAAATCGTGCAGATCGGGGTGTGGGTAGCGGCTCATGGTGTGTCTCCAAAAAAGGGATGTTTGTCGCGATTATGCTTAGTCACCATTCAAACAGGAGCCACTTGCATGACACGCCAGCACAACCACCCCAGCGACCCCGCTTTTCAAAATGGCTTGGCCACACGCACCCAAGTCATGGGGCAAGACTTTGTGGATAAGGCTTTTGATGGCATGACCGAATTCACACAGCCCATTCAACACCACATTACCCGCGCTGCCTGGGGCGATACCTGGCAGCGCGGCGTGCTGGATTTGAAAACCCGCAGCTTGATCACCGTCGCCATGCTCACGGCCTTGGGCAAATCGCACGAACTCAAAGGCCATGTACGCGGCGCACTCAACAACGGCGCCAGCCCAGAAGAACTGCAAGAAGTGCTGCTACATGCCGCCGTGTATTGCGGCGTGCCTGCGGCGGTGGAAGGTTTTCGCGCGGCGGCGGAAGTGGTGGATGGCGCGAAAGGGTGAGCTGGATTGTTGAAGTCAGTTAGAAAGACACGCTCAAATTGGGTGAATAGTGGCGTGGTGTTGTTAGCACGAAGCGGGACTCACTCTGAGCCTCTTCCTAGAAGCCATTTAGCCCGCCACCACCCCATGCGCCTGCTGATCCGCATGGTAGCTAGAGCGCACCATCGCCCCAACCGCTGCATGGCTAAAGCCCATTTCATAGGCTTTGGCCTCAAACATTTTGAAAGTGTCTGGATGCACATAGCGGCGCACTGGAATGTGCGAGCTGCTGGGGGCTAAGTATTGGCCAATGGTGAGCATGTCGATGTGGTGGTCGCGCATGTCTTGCATGACTTGCAAAATCTCTTCGTCGGTTTCGCCCAAGCCCACCATCAAGCCACTTTTGGTGGGCACATGGGGGAACAAGGCCTTGAACTTCTTGAGCAAGTTCAGGCTGAATTGGTAATCGCTGCCCGGGCGCGCTTCTTTGTACAGACGCGGCACGGTCTCTAAGTTGTGATTCATCACATCGGGTGGCGCGGCTTTGAGGATGTCCAAAGCGCGGTCGTCGCGACCTCGAAAGTCGGGCACCAAAATTTCAATTTGCGTGCTGGGCGAGAGCGCGCGGGTGCGGCTGATGCAGTCGACAAAATGCTGACTGCCGCCATCGCGCAAATCGTCGCGGTCCACGCTGGTGATGACCACATATTTCAGCTTCAAGGCGGCAATGGTTTTGGCCAGGTTTTCGGGCTCATTCACATCCAGCGGGTCGGGGCGGCCGTGGCCGACGTCACAAAACGGGCAGCGACGGGTGCACTTGTCGCCCATGATCATGAAGGTGGCCGTGCCTTTGCCAAAGCATTCGCCAATGTTGGGGCAGGAAGCTTCTTCGCACACCGTCACCAATTTGTTGGCACGCAACACGTCTTTGATTTCATAAAAGCGCGTGCTGGGCGAGCCTGCTTTGACGCGAATCCAATCGGGTTTTTTGAGCACTTCGCCTTGTTCGACCTTGACCGGAATGCGCGACAGCTTGGCCGCCGCTTTTTGTTTGGCCGACGCGTTGTAGGTCTCGACAGATTGCGCTTCGCGCACAACATTGGATTCTGAGGACATGGCAGATGAGCCCCGTTTCAGGGCGCTAAATAAGTGAGGAGCTTGTGGCTCAAAACATCAGCGGCTGCTTGCCAACTGACGGATACCCCGATTGTAGAAAGGTCGACCGTGCGCAGACCTTGGTAGCCACAGGGGTTGATACGCTCAAAGGGAGATAGGTCCATCGCCACGTTCAACGCCACACCGTGGTAAGTGCAATGGCGGCTGACTTTGATGCCCAAAGCCGCAATTTTGCCCAAGCCCGTGAAGTCAGGTGCCGTGCTTGCGCCATGTTGTGGGCGTTGCGGCAGCAGCGCGTGGCTGTGTGGATCGTCCAAGCGCACATAAATGCCGGGCGCGCCCGAGACGCGGTGGCCCGTCACGCCAAATTCAGCCAGTGTGCGAATGACGGCTTCTTCAAGGCGGTAGACGTATTCTTTGACGAAATAGCCGGCACGTTGCAGGTTGATGAGCGGATAAGCCACCACTTGACCCGGGCCGTGGTAAGTCACTTGCCCGCCTCGGTTGGTTTTGACGACCGGAATATCGCCCGCCGCCAAGACATGGCCGTCCAGTCCAGCCAGGCCTTGGGTGAACGTGGGTGGGTGCTCACACAGCCAGAGTTGATCGGGCGTATGGGCATCGCGTTCGGCGCTGAAGCGCTGCATGGCCTCATAGGTCGGCGCATAGTCAACCTGACCTAATAAGTGCAGCTCCATGGTTAGAGAACGACTTTGACCATTGGGTGCGAGGTCAGGGTGCGGTAAATCTCATCCAATTGCTCGCGGCTGGTAGCAGTGATGGTGATCGTCACGCCCAAATACTTGCCACCTTTGCTGTCACGCAGCTCTATCGTGCTGGCGTCAAAAGTAGGGTCAAATTGATGGGCGATGAAAGTTACCGCGTGAACAAATCCATCCACGTTGTCGCCCATGACCTTGATCGGGAAAGGGCTAGGGTACTCAATCAGCGAGTCCTGGCGCGGATTTGGCGGGGTTTTCGGAGTCAATGTCATGCCCAATTATCGCTCTTGGGGTAGGTCAGTATAAAAACCTATGGGTTATCACGTACAATAGCAGGCTTTGCAAGATTGCACGGATGTAACCTGGGTGTAAACAAACATGACCAGAATACTTCCATACGATCAAGAAGATACACAAGACGTCGTTGTGCCCTTGAGTGCCGAACAGGTGCAAGAGTTACGCAAACGCCAGCCGTTGTTATCGGTTTGGCGGGTGGTTGGAGCCCAAATACTCGTTGGGTTCTTGCTGGCTGGGGCAGTTTCGTGGGTGTCGGGCAAGCCGTCAGTGGGCTGGTCCGCGCTGTATGGTGCGGGCGCTGTCATATTTCCTGCTGCGTTATTCGCTCGGGGTTTGATGGCTCCCTTGGCCTCCGCTAACGCGGGTGCTGCTGTGTTTGGTTTCTTCTTGTGGGAAATGGTGAAGGTGGGTCTGACGGTTGCCATGCTGTTTGCGGCGCCGCGACTGCTGACTGATTTGAGTTGGCCTGCCATGTTGGCAGGCTTGATTGTGACAATGAAGGTGTATTGGTTGGCACTGGGCCTGCGCCGAGTGTTTTATCCAAAACCCAATTAACGAAGAGTGAACGAATGTCTGTCGAACAAGTTGCGGAACAAGGGCCAACGGCTGGTGAATACATCGTTCACCACCTGACGCATTTGCAAAACAAGCCAATGGCTGGCGTGATCGATTTTTCTGTCTACAACCTTGACTCCATCTTTTGGTCGGTGCTTTTGGGTGTGGTCGCTTGCTTTTGCTTGTGGCGTGCTGCGAGTTCGGCCACTTCCGGTGTGCCATCACGCTTTCAAGCAGCGGTCGAAATTTTGGTGGAAATGGTTGACAGCCAAGCCAAAGGCATTATTCACAACGCCAACAGCCGCAAACTGGTGGCGCCCTTGGCCTTGACTGTGTTTGTCTGGATTTTCTTGCTCAACGCGATGGACTTGTTCCCTGTGGACTTGTTCCCTGCTATTTGGAAAGCCATTTTTGAAGCCAACGGCGGCGATGAGCACCATGCCTTCATGCGTGTTGTGCCTTCGGCTGACTTGTCCACCACTTTGGGTTTGTCGACTTCGGTGTTGTTGGTCTGTGTGTTCTACAACATCAAGATCAAAGGCATTGGCGGCTGGATTCACGAATTGTTTTGCGCACCATTTGGCGCGCACCCCTTGCTGTGGCCTGTCAACTTCGTCATGCAAATGATTGAGTTTGCGGCCAAGACCGTGTCTCACGGCATGCGACTTTTTGGCAATATGTACGCTGGCGAGCTGGTGTTCATGTTGATCGCTTTGATGGGTAGCGCTGCAGCCATGAGCTTGCCTGGCATTTTGTTGCCCATCGGTCACATCATTGCTGGTTCTATTTGGGCCATCTTCCACATCATGATCATTACTCTGCAAGCCTTCATCTTCATGATGTTGACGCTGGTGTATATCGGTCAAGCGCACGACGCGCACTGATTTCGGTTTTTCTAACTTTTTTCACTCAATCCATTCATAGGAGCAACAAAATGGAACACGTTCTTGGTTATGTCGCATTGGCAGCTGGCCTCATCATCGGTTTGGGCGCGATCGGTGCTTGTATCGGTATCGGCATCATGGGTAGCAAATACCTCGAAGCTGCTGCACGTCAGCCTGAGTTGATGAACGAACTGCAAACCAAAATGTTCTTGTTGGCAGGTTTGATCGATGCGGCTTTCTTGATTGGCGTGGGTATCGCCATGATGTTTGCGTTTGCAAACCCCTTCGTCTTGAAGTAATTCAGCAACAACCATAAGAAAGGTGTTGCCGTGAGTATTAACGCAACCCTGTTTGTTCAGGCGATCGTTTTTGCAATTTTGGTGTGGTTCACGATGAAATTCGTGTGGCCCCCCATTGCAAACGCTTTGGACGAACGTTCAGAAAAAATCGCCCACGGTCTGGCCGCTGCAGAGCACGCAAAGATTGAATTGTCCAACGCTCACAAAGAGGTTGAACTTCAATTGAGCGCGACGCGCAACGAGTCCACCGCATTGTTGGCTGACGCTGAGCGTCGTGCCCAACACATGATCGACGAAGCCAAGGCTCGCGCCACTGAAGAAGGCAACAAGATCATTGCGGCTGCCCGTGCTGAAGCAGAACAAGAAGTCGTCAAAGCCCGTGAGGTCTTGCGTGAGCAAGTTGCCGCATTGGCTGTCAAAGGTGCTGAGCAAATTCTTCACAAAGAAGTCAATGCCAGCGTCCATGCCGATTTGTTGTCTCGCTTGAAGACTGAGCTGTAAGAGGGAAATATGGCTGAACTCGCCACCATTGCCCGTCCTTACGCTGAAGCTCTTTTCAAAGCTTCTCAAGCCAACTTGGCCGCTACTGCCGTCTGGCTCGATGAATTGGCGGCAATTGCTGATAACCAGCAATTGCTTCAGTTTGCCGAAAGCCCCAAAACTACTGCTTCGCAAGTGTTTGAGGTGATCAAAGGCGTGGCCAAGTCGCAGTTGTCAAATGAGGCGCAAAACTTTTTGCATGCCGTGATTGATAACGGTCGCTTGAGCGCTTTGCCAGAAATGGCAGCCCAATTCCGTGAACGCGTGAATGCGCAAGCGGGATCTTCGGATGCGGTTGTTTACAGTGCATTTGATATTGACGCTGCGGCCTTGGCCAATGTGACAGAGTTGCTTCAAAAGCGCTTTGGTCGCAAGCTCAATGTGTCTGTGCAATTGCAACCCGATTTGATCGGTGGCATTCGCGTGGTGGTGGGCGACGAGGTGCTTGACACCTCTGTCAAAGCCCGTTTGGAACAAATGAAAGTTGCGCTGACGGCCTAACGGTCAGTCAGCCCTAACCAGAAAGAAGGAAAGAGTCATGCAACTCAATCCCGCAGAAATTTCCGAGCTCATTAAGAGCCGTATCGAAGGCTTGGCCAGCGGTGCCGACGTTCGTAACCAAGGCACCGTGTTGTCGGTGACTGACGGTATCGTGCGCGTTCACGGTCTGTCTGACGTGATGCAAGGCGAGATGTTGGAATTCCCCAACAACACATTCGGTTTGGCGCTCAACTTAGAGCGTGATTCCGTGGGTGCTGTGATTTTGGGTGAATACGAACACATCTCCGAAGGCGACACCGTCAAATGTACAGGTCGCATTTTGGAAGTGCCCGTGGGTCCTGAACTCATTGGTCGCGTGGTCAACGCTTTGGGTCAGCCCATTGACGGCAAAGGTCCGATCAACGCCAAAATGACTGACGTGATCGAAAAAGTCGCGCCTGGCGTGATTGCTCGTCAATCCGTGAGCCAGCCCATGCAAACCGGTTTGAAATCCATCGACTCGATGGTGCCAGTGGGCCGTGGGCAACGTGAGTTGATCATTGGTGACCGCCAAACTGGTAAAACCGCTGTTGCGATTGACGCCATCATCAACCAAAAAGGTCAGAACATGACCTGCGTTTACGTCGCGATTGGCCAAAAAGCCTCGTCGATCAAAAACGTGGTGCGTGCGCTGGAGCAAGCTGGCGCGATGGAATACACCATTGTGGTGGCCGCTTCTGCCTCCGAATCTGCAGCGATGCAATACGTGTCGGCCTACTCGGGCTGTACCATGGGCGAATACTTCCGCGACCGTGGCCAAGACGCTTTGATCGTGTATGACGATTTGTCTAAGCAAGCTGTGGCTTACCGCCAAGTTTCTTTGCTGTTGCGTCGTCCCCCAGGCCGCGAAGCCTACCCTGGCGACGTGTTCTATCTCCACAGCCGTTTGCTCGAACGCGCAGCCCGCGTCAATGCCGATTACGTGGAAGCCTTCACCAAAGGTGAAGTCAAAGGCAAAACAGGTTCATTGACGGCTCTGCCCATCATTGAAACCCAAGCCGGTGACGTGTCCGCATTCGTGCCAACCAACGTGATTTCGATCACCGACGGTCAAATCTTCTTGGAAACTTCGTTGTTTAACGCCGGTGTGCGTCCTGCGATTAACGCTGGTATTTCAGTGTCTCGCGTGGGTGGTGCAGCGCAAACCAAGCTGATCAAAAACCTCTCCGGCGGTATCCGTACCGACTTGGCGCAGTACCGTGAATTGGCTGCTTTTGCGCAGTTCGCCTCTGACTTGGACGAAGCCACCCGCAAACAATTGGATCGCGGCGCGCGCGTGACTGAATTGCTCAAGCAAGCTCAGTACAGCCCTCAGTCCATCAGCTTGATGGGCGCGACTTTGTTTGCTGTCAACAAAGGCTTCTTGGATGACATCGAAGTCAAACAAGTTCTGCCCTTTGAAAGCGGTATGCACGCTTACCTCAAAGACAAGCACGCCGCTTTGCTGGCCAAATTAGAAGCCGACAAAGCACTGGACAAAGACGCCGAGGCCGAATTGAATGCAGCCATCACTGCGTTCAAGAAAACCTTTGCTTAATCCCTACCTTATACAAGGAGCCTCAGATGGCAGCAGGTAAGGAAATACGCGGCAAGATCAAATCGGTGGAAAACACCAAGAAGATCACCAAGGCCATGGAAATGGTGGCCGCGTCAAAAATGCGCAAGGCGCAAGATCGTATGCGTGCGGCTCGTCCGTTCAGCGAAAAGATCCGTCGTGTGGCAGCCAACCTCGGTAAAGCCAACCCTGAGTACGTTCACCCCTTCATGGAAGTGAACGATGCCAAGGCTGCTGGCTATATCGTGGTGACTACCGACAAAGGTCTGTGCGGTGGACTCAATACCAACGTGCTGCGTGCAGTCACGCAAAAAATGCGTGAACTGCAAGCAGAGGGTTTGGGTGCACAAGCGGTCGCAATTGGTAACAAAGGTTTGGGCTTTTTGAATCGTTCCGGCGTGAAAGTGTTGTCGCAAGCCATACAGCTTGGTGACACACCTCACTTGGAAAAATTGATTGGCCCAGTCAAAACGTTGTTGGATGCGTATGTTGCAGGCGAGATCAATGCGGTCTATGTTTGCTACACACGTTTCATCAACACCATGAAACAAGAACCCTTGGTCGAACAGCTCTTGCCTTTATCGGCAGAGGTGCTCAAGACCCATCACGCGCAAGGTCATTGGGATTACATCTATGAACCCGATGCCCATACCGTGATTGATGAGTTGTTGTTGCGTTACGTTGAAGCCTTGGTCTATCAAGCCGTGGCTGAGAGCATGGCGTCCGAGCAATCGGCGCGGATGGTGGCGATGAAAGCCGCTACCGACAATGCTGGCAACGTGATCAACGAACTCAAACTGGTTTACAACAAGACGCGCCAAGCAGCGATCACGAAGGAACTCTCCGAGATCGTCGCGGGTGCGGCAGCTGTCTGATTTTTATTATTTGGAGCAAAACATGGCTCAAGGCAAGATTGTTCAATGTATCGGCGCCGTGGTGGACGTCGAATTTCCCCGCGACCAGATGCCCAAGATCTACGACGCGCTCAAGCTGGAGGGTTCTGCCCTCACGCTAGAGGTGCAGCAGCAACTGGGCGACGGTATCGTTCGCGCTATTGCGCTGGGTACTTCTGACGGCTTGCGCCGTGGTTTGATGGTCACCAACACTGGCGCTGCGATCACCGTGCCCGTGGGCAAGGCCACACTGGGTCGCATCATGGACGTGTTGGGTACACCCATCGACGAACGTGGTCCTGTGGATCAAACGCAAACAGCGTCGATTCACCGCAAAGCCCCTGTGTACGACGAACTCAGCCCATCACAAGAATTGCTGGAAACCGGCATCAAAGTGATTGACTTGGTCTGCCCTTTCGCCAAAGGCGGTAAGGTCGGTTTGTTCGGCGGCGCTGGCGTGGGCAAGACCGTGAACATGATGGAACTCATCAACAACATCGCCAAAGCGCACAGCGGCTTGTCCGTGTTCGCAGGTGTGGGTGAGCGTACGCGTGAGGGTAACGACTTCTATCACGAGATGGCTGAATCTGGTGTGGTGAACTTGGAGAACTTGGGCGAGTCCAAAGTGGCCATGGTTTACGGTCAGATGAACGAACCTCCAGGCAACCGTTTACGCGTGGCTTTGACCGGTTTGACCATTGCGGAATCTTTCCGTGACGAAGGCAAAGACGTGTTGTTCTTCGTGGACAACATCTACCGTTACACCTTGGCCGGTACCGAAGTGTCCGCCTTGCTGGGTCGTATGCCTTCTGCGGTGGGTTATCAACCTACTTTGGCTGAAGAAATGGGTCGTTTGCAAGAGCGTATCACCTCGACCAAAGTCGGCTCCATCACTTCTATCCAAGCCGTTTATGTGCCTGCGGATGACTTGACCGACCCGTCACCAGCCACCACCTTCGCTCACTTGGATTCGACCGTTGTGTTGAGCCGTGACATTGCTTCTTTGGGTATTTACCCAGCTGTTGATCCCTTGGATTCGACCAGCCGCCAGCTCGATCCGCTGGTTGTGGGCGATGACCACTACAACACAGCCCGCGCTGTGCAAGGTACGCTGCAACGCTACAAAGAATTGCGCGACATCATTGCGATTTTGGGTATGGATGAGTTGGCACCTGAAGACAAGTTGCTCGTGGCACGCGCTCGTAAGATTCAACGTTTCTTGTCGCAGCCTTTCCACGTAGCTGAAGTCTTTACCGGAACAGCAGGCAAATATGTGACATTGGCCGAAACCATCCGTGGTTTCAAGATGATTGTCAACGGCGAGTGCGATCACTTGCCCGAGCAAGCGTTCTACATGGTGGGTTCGATTGACGAAGCCATCGAAAAAGCCAAGAAGATCTGAGAGATCCTATGAGTACCATCCACGTTGATGTTGTCAGTGCTGAAGAGTCCATCTTCTCAGGCGAAGCCACTTTCGTGGCCTTGCCTGGCGAGTCGGGCGAGCTGGGCATCTATCCACGTCACACGCCTTTGATCACGCGCATCCGTCCCGGCTCTGTGCGTATTCAAATGGCCGATGGTGGCGAAGAGTTCGTGTTCGTGGCTGGTGGCATTTTGGAAGTGCAACCCGATTGCGTCACGGTTCTGTCCGACACAGCGGTTCGCGGCAAAGATTTAGACGAAGAAAAAGCCAACAAAGCCAAACAAGCTGCTGAAGAAGCATTGAAAAATGCCAAGAGCGATGTTGATTTGGCTCGTGCTCAATCTGAGTTGGCCATTTTTGCTGCTGAGCTGGCTGCTTTGCGCAAATACCGCCATAAAAAGTAAGCGACTGTGCTGCTCCATGCAAGCCCTTGTTGAAAAACAAGGGCTTTTTTTGTGGGCGCCAAAACAAGCGAAAATTCGTCTATGACCAAAGCCAAACTTCGCGCAGCCACAGTGGGCGGATCTGCTGACGACATCGAGACCGCATTTTATGAAGCCTTGCATCACGCAGATATCACCGCCTTGATGGCGTGTTGGGCGGATGAAGACGACATTGTGTGCATCCATCCTGGTGGAATTCGATTGATTGGCAGCTCAGCTATCCGGCAGTCTTTTGAAACATTGTTTGCCAATGGACCGTTGAATTTGAGCTTGGAGTCAGTGCACAAGGTCGAGTCATTGACCAGCGCCATGCACAATTTGATAGAGCGCGTGTTCGTGATGACGAACGAAGGTCAACGTGAAGCATTGGTGCATGTGACCAATGTCTACCAGCGCACAGCGCAAGGCTGGCGCATGGTGGCGCACCATGCCAGTCCAGGCATTTTGGCGCCGTCCAGTGCTCAAGCGGCACCTGCAACAGGGCAGGTGCTGCACTGATGTGGAACTACCGAGCACCAAGGTGGTTGCCAGGTGGGCATGCACAAACCATTTATGCGGCCAAGTGGGCACGAAACAGCACAGACCAACATGTGCATTGGACTCGCCAACGGTGGGCAACTCCCGATGCAGACTTTGTTGACGTAGATTGGCGGCGCGTCAGCAACAACAACGCACCACTGTTGGTCTTGTTTCATGGCTTGGAGGGTTCTTCACACAGTCATTACGCGAGAGCGTTTGCCAGCATTGCACAAGCATCGGGTTGGCACATCGCCGTGCCGCATTTCAGAGGCTGCAGCGGCGAGCCAAATTGGGCGCCCAGAGCCTATCACTCGGGCGATTACGAAGAAATTGACTGGATGTTGAAAAAATTCAGTGAGCAAACAAGCGGCAAACTCTATGCCGTGGGTGTGTCCTTGGGCGGCAATGCCTTGATGAAATGGGCTGGCATGAAGCAAAGCAGTGCAAATGCCATCGTAAATGCGGTCGCATCGGTTTGCGCCCCGTTAGATTTGACGGCCAGCGGACACGCCATAGGCCAGGGCTTTAATCGGTGGTCGTACACGCGCATGTTTCTGGCCAGCATGAAACCCAGAGCGCAGCACAAATATGCCCAGTATCCGGGTTTGTTTGACTTAAAAGCGGTGATGCGTGCGAAAAATTTATATGAATTTGACCAAGCCTTTACAGCGCCCCTGCATGGTTTTGCCAATGCGGATGAATACTGGCGCATAGCCTCTGCCAAGCCTCACATGAAGAATATTGCATTGCCCGCTTTGGCGCTCAATGCAATGAATGATCCGTTCATTCCGGCAAGCAGTTTGCCAGAGCCGCACGATGTCAGCCAGCACGTTAGCCTGTGGCATACCGCGCAAGGTGGACATGTTGGTTTTGCAGATTCACCTTGGCCGGGGCATGTTTTGTCTTTGCCACAAGCGGTCGTTTCATGGCTCAAACAATGGTGAGATAGAAAATGGATGACTTGGTCAAGCAAGCCATGCTGAAATGGCCCAATGTTCCCGACTGCTTTGGCTGGCTGGGCTTGGATGCTCGGGGCGATTGGTATATGCGCGACGATGGGGTTCAGGCGGCGGGAGACTTCCCCAAAGCCAAAGGCTCGCGTTTGCAGCATGACAAGCTGATCGCATTTATCGCGCGCAATTACAGTTGCGATGCCTCAGGACAGTGGTTTTTTCAAAATGGACCGCAACGTGTGTTTGTGGCTCTAGAAAACACACCATGGGTGTGGCGCATCAATACGGACGGGACAATCAAATCGCACACGGAGCAAAGAACAACAGTGCACAAATGCTTGCTAGATGAGCACGGTCATTTGTACTTTGTCACCCCACTGGGGGTGGGTTTGGTACATACGCAAGATGTCTTGGAAGCTTCGCTCTTGATAGAGAAATCAAACTGGACCGTGCACACCATTGGCTATGAAGCCCTGCCAACTCAATACAAATTTGTCAGGCAACCATTTTGTCAGGCAACTATTAGGCAATAAAAAACCGGCCTGAGCCGGTTTTGAAGAAGTACGCACCAATTACTTGGCGGCAGCAGGGGCTTTTGGTTCGGCAAACTTTGCGCCGCCAGCGTTGGCCATGTAAACCACGCCGCGAGCAATTTCAAAGTCGCTGTAGTCGCCGCCACTTTGCGCACTCATATTGCCTTTGCCTTTGAGAGCCGAAGCCCACAAGGTATCAAAGCCTTTGCCAATGCGCGAGCCCCAAGCGCCAGCATCGCCGAATTTGGGCGCGCCCAGCGCACCTGCGGCATGGCAAGTGCTGCATTGGCCTTTGAAAACTTCTTCGCCAGAGCGAGGTTCACGGTTTTCATCGCGAATTTCAACAGCTCCGACCTTTTGAATACGAGCTGCAACAGCCTCAGCCTCATTGGAGCTGCCCGCTTGGGGTTTGTTGCCGGTAGTGACAGCGTAAACCAAGCCAATGATGATGAACACAGGCACAACAAATGAATAAAAAACGGCAAGCAACAACTGCTTGGGGGTTTTGATCGGGCCAGTATGCGCTTCGTCGTGATGGTCACTCATGGGGAGAAATCCTATGGTTTAGCTGGAGAATTTATCAAATTATAACGTTGCATCTACAATGCTTCGAATATGAAAGCGGCTGTAGCTCAGTGGATAGAGTATTGGCCTCCGAAGCCAAGGGTCGTGGGTTCGATCCCCGCCAGCCGCACCATTCAAATATGAGTTGCGAATATATATTAATTTGATAAAAACATAAATAATCGACAAATTAGAGGTAAAGTAGATATTCGAAAGGGGTCTGCTGTGAAACAAAATATAAAGCAATTATTGATAACGGGGTTGATGCTGGCGAGTCAACTCAGCATGGCGCAAACATCGGCTCCCAGCACAGCTGAAATGATTGAGCAACTCAAAGCGCCAGCCCCTGCAGTTCAATTCAAAACACGGGGTTTGCGAAATTTAAGTGTAGAAGCGGCACCTGATAACGCCTCAGAAACAGCCAACGGTTCTAATGCCACGGCGGCCCAAACGCCCGCCCTCCGCCCGTCTTTGTCATTGCTGATTCAGTTTGATTTCAATTCAGCGCAAATCAGGCCTGAGAGTCAGCAGTCGTTGATGAATTTGGCGCAAGCGCTCAAAGCCCCTGAATTGCTCAATTCCAATTTTGCGGTGGAAGGCCACACCGACGCCAAAGGCGGCAGCGACTACAACCTCAAACTCAGCCAACAACGCGCCGATGCCGTGCAGAAATTCTTAGCCCAGCGCGGCGTGGCATCAGGCCGCTTGATGGCAGTTGGCAAAGGCTCAACCCAATTGGCCAATTCCAGCGATCCATTGGCTGCCGAAAACCGCCGAGTTCGCATTGTCAATCTCGACTGATACGCGCCAAAAATTTTGGCATCGACTGGAGCGCCAGCTGCTGGCCAAGGTCGCTGCTTGGCCTGAGCGTGCCGTTCATGTGTGTCTGGTCAGCGTGTTTTCCTTGTGGGTGGTGATCGATGTTTTGTTTTTAGGCGTGACGGGTGGTCTGGCTCAAACCACCTATGACGCTATGGTGAGAGCGCGTTTGTTTGCGCCAGCGCTGGACGATCGTTTGCTGATTGTGGACATTGATGAGGCCGCCTTGGCGCGAATGTCTAAAGAGTTTGGACGCTGGCCGTGGCCGCGCGACACCTTGGCCAGCGTGCTGGATTTTGTCGAAAGCCAACAACCCGCTGCCGTGGTGTGGGACATTGTGTTTTCTGACCTAGATCGTCTCAATCCAGGCGGAGACGCGGCCTTTGACGCTGCCGTCAACCGCAGCCAGCACAGCCACTTTGGCGTGGTGCGCTTGCCCATTGACAACGATGACAAAAGCCAAATCACTCAGAAGAATTTGAAGAATTTATGGGTTGTGCCCGCGAAAAGCGAGGACTTGAGCACCTTGGCGCTGATCCCACCTGCCTTGCCGGCCATCGTGCACAAACCGCTGGGCTTTAACAACGGTTATGTGGACAAAGATGGCGTGCTCAGGCGTTACCGCAATTTTGAGCAACTCAAGGACGGCGGAGTGATTCAAAGCCTAGCAATGGGCGTGAGCCAGTCCTTAGATCCCGCCACCCATGCCTACTGGCTGGAACATTTCGAGCAAGAAAAAGGCAAGGTAGACACTGAAAACGCAAGCTCAGCCGATGTGCTCATCAATTGGCGAAAAAAACCCAATCTGTATCCGCGGGTGAATTTTGCCGATGTTTTTGCCAAGGCCGAAGGCGAGCCAACAACTGCGCAACTGCCCTCCATGGCAGGAAAGATCGTCATCATTGGCGCAACCGCACCCAGCCTTCACGATGTGCATCCAACACCTTTGTCGAGCGCGCAAAACGGCGTCGATGCTTTGGCGACCAGCATAGACAATGCCTTGCACCGACGAGTGATGTACGAGCTGCCCAAATGGTTGGCGGCGACAGTGGCTGTGCTTTTATGTGCTGTCATCTCGCTGTGGAGCTATCACACCAGTGTGTCGCGTCTCTCGCAGGCTATGGTGGCGCTGCCGGGTGTGCTGTTGGGTGTGAGTTTTGTAAGTCTGCACAGCAGCCAATTTTTCATCGATCTTCATTTGTCAGCAGCCTTGGCAATTTTGTATTTGGCATTGCTCAAAGCTTGGTTTGCTGCGCGCAAACGCTATTGGTGCGGCGAAGTGATTCAGCCCTTGGACAATTCATTGGCCATTTGGGCCTGCGAATTGCCCGAGGCATGGACTGACGATGCGCTCAACGCCCTGATGGGCTGCTTACAAAGCCATGCGCCAACGGCACGCATTATGTTGTTAGATATTAGTCCAGCAGACAGCAACTTGCTGGTCTGGAAGCCCTTTGCAAGTTCATTGGCGATTGTGGGGGACAACGCTGAGTTGACATTTGCCAAACCTGCCATTGAGCGCTGCTTGCAGGGACTAGATGCCAAGTCAATAGCGCTTTATCCCGTTGCTCGGGCAAGCGACGCAACACAGCTGCGCCAAGTTCTTTCGCAAACCGCGCTGCAGGCTTGGGCTGAGCTGCGCCAAGCACCCACACACATCAAAATGGAATCGACATGAAAAAATTCGTTCAGGCAGTAGCTTTGAGTTTTTTATCTTTTGCGGCATCAGCGCAAAGCTCAGCCGTGCTCACCCGCGCCGCTGAAATTCGTGCGGACAAGTTGGCATCTTCTGCGGTGTTGTTGTCGCTCGATCAAGGCGCCAATGTTCGCGTGCAAAGCTTGGAGGGCGGCTGGGCATTGGTGGAGGTCACCACCCCAAAAGCTCGGGTTTCGGGCTGGATTCGCGCCAGCGCACTCAATCTGCAGGCCGCCACATCGCAGCTCACTGCGCTCTCGAGTGGGCGCGAAGCGAGCGGAAACACCGCTCTGACCTTGGGTGTGCGTAGCATTCCGCAGCTCGCTCCGCGCATCAATCGCCATGCGCTCATCATCGATGTGGGGCGTTATGCAGATCCCAGCGTTCCGTCCTTGCCAGGCACCAAGTTAGACAAAAACTCGGCCACGCAAATGGCGCAAGCCATGCAAGTACCAGGCAGCAATATTCAATATCTGCAAGACGACCAAGCAACAGGAGAAAACATCCGACAAGCCTTACGCGATTTGTCTGAGCGCGTGCAAGACGGCGACCGTGTGTTCATCCATTACTCAGGCCACGGCACACGTTACAAAGACCCCGAGGTTGGCGGCTGCGTTGAGGCTTTGTTGCCCTTTGACGGCATGAGTAAAGGCATGTTGACGAACCGCGAAATGGCGGGCTTGCTCAGCCCCATCTCGCGCAAAACTGACAAATTGTTTGTCATGTACGACGCCTGCCATTCGGGTGGCATGTTGCCCCCGCCCGTAGAGGCCAGAACGCGCGGTCTGACCAACCGAAATGACGATGGCGCCTTGCGACCCAAATTTGCAGGTGTCTCCGAGGAATGCAGCATTCCTGCCAACGTCAAAACACGTGGCTTGGTCAGTGAGCAAACAAAGAACGGAGACATGCCACAAGACATCATTCATTTGTCTGCGGCCAGAGACAACGAAATCAGCTTTGATGACGAACAAAAAGGCGGCTTGGCCACCCAGTACATGCGCGATTGCATGTTGCGCGATGCCAAAGATTTGGATGGCTCAGGCGCCATCTCGATTGATGAAATGCGTCAATGTGCACAAGAAAAAATCAACAATCGCATGAAAAACGACAGCGATTTCAAGCCGCACAACTTGGTGCTCTCAGGCAATGCCAATTTTGTGCCAGCGTGGTTCAGCCAAGGCCTGCCCGCTAGCGCGCCCGTCTTCGTTGCGCCCGTCAACGCCCAACCGGCGGTGCAAGCCATAACGCCAGCAACATCGCCGGTAGCTGTCACGCAAGCACCAGCACCAGCACCAGCACCAGCACCAGCACCCGCTGCGACTCAGGTGACACAAGTCGCCACTATGCCTGCAACGCCAACGCCAACGCCAACGCCAACGCCAACGCCAACGCCAACGGTCACAGCGCCTGCACCAACACCCGCACCATCAGCGCAAGTAGCTGCAGCACCCGTGGCCGTGGTGCAGGAAGAAAAACAAGCTGTTGCGCCACAACCTGTGTCTGGCGAACAGGCCTTGCGACAAATGTTTGACCAGCGCAATGCCAAGCGCAAAGTGGTGGTGACTTTGAGCAAATCGAGTCTGGTCATTGGCAAGGATGCGCTGGCGTTCTCTGTCAAGTCTGAGCGCGCAGGCTATGTCTATGTCGCGCTGGCGGGGTCTGACGGCAAAGCGCTCTACATGTTGTTTCCCAATGATTTGGATCAAAACAACAAAATCGAAGCTGGTCAAACCTTGGACTTGCCCAAAGCCAATTGGCGCATCAAGGCCTCGGGGCCAGTGGGCGTGGATCAACTGTTGGTGATCGTCAGCGATGCGCCGCGCGATTTGAGCAGCTTGGCGGGGCGCAAAACCGGTCCGTTTTTGACCTCACTCAACGATGCCAATGGCCGAGCTCAGCTGGGCGCACTCATGAGTGCTTCAAAATGGGTAAGCACACAAACCTGCGTCAATGCAGCACAGATCAAAAACAATCCGCTGTGCTCAGACGCCTACGGTGCAGAAATGGTGCAGATGAATGAGGTAGCTGCACCATGAGAAAGATGTAGTTCTGTGACGCTTTAAGAAGCAGATTTCACGAAAATTATCTTCTCCACCACGCTTTCGTTTTCACTGTTTTTCTTGAGCACAACTTTGACATCGTGACCTTTGGTGGCGGAGAAATAGTTTTTCTCCTGAGAGGCTTTCTTTGAAGCATCGCTCATGGTTTTGATTGCATTGATGATGCTAAAAATCAAGAACGGGTTTTTAGCCGTCACGCCCGATGAGCTGGGTGGCTCTTCCACGATGATGTGACCCCCAGTCAACTCGACATGGTTGAGCCAAGTTTTCATGCGATCAGGCATTTTGTTGGGCGATGTGTGGTCGTAAAAAGGCACCTCAACCTGCGCCAGTTGACCGTTCAAAGACTGCGACAAGTCTTTGTCAAACTGGTCAATATCCACAAAGGCCACCACGGGTTTGAGATCCCCAGTGCTCACGACAGGACCGGTTGTTTCACATGCACAGAGCAAAAGCACGCTGCTAAGCGTCAACAAGCCGAGAATACGAAGGTTGATTTTTTCCATATAAGTCCAGATAAGCAACAAAGCTAATGCAAAACGCTAATTTACCAGTTAGTTGGCAACTAGATCAAGATTGATTTTTGATTTCCAAAGCCAAGTCATACAAAGTGTTGCGTGGCGCACCTGAAATCTCAGCCGCGAGCTTGACGGCGGACTTCAATGGCAGCTCCGTCAGCAACAGTCGCAATACCCGTTCGCCCTCAGCAGCAGGTGTTGCGGGTTGTTGTGAGGCATGAATCACCAGCGCAAATTCGCCTTTAAGGCGCTGTGCATTGACGCTTAACCAAGCAGGAAAAGCTTGCGCGGTGAAAGTGGCGATTTCTTCAAATTGCTTGGTCAACTCGCGCCCCACCGTGATTTGGCGTTCCCCCAACACAGTCAGTGCCGTGGCCAGCGCTTCAATGCGGTGCGGTGCTTCCAACACAATTTGCGTACGGGTTTCTAGCTTGAGTAATTCAACCGCCACAGCACGCTCTTGCGCCTTGCTGGGCAAAAAGCCGACAAACACAAAACCAGAAATATCGGCGCTGGGTGAGCCGCACGCGCTCAAAAGCGTCGTCACGCTGCTCGCCCCGGGCAAAGGAATCACGCGCAGCCCAGCCTGAGCCACCTGCCAAGCCAAACGGGCGCCAGGGTCGCTCACAGCGGGCGTTCCGGCGTCGCTCAGGTAAGCCACGCGTTCGCCCGCTTGCAAGCGGGCAATGATGTCTTGCGCTGCCTCAGCTTCGTTGTGCTGGTGCGCGGCGAGCCAGTGTTTTTGCGCAGGATCAATGCCGTACAGACGCACCATGCCTTGCGTGTGCCGCGTGTCTTCGCACGCCAACACATTGCATAGCTGCATCACATGCAATGCGCGTAAGCTGATGTCCGCTAAATTTCCGATGGGCGATGCCACCATGTACAAAGCTCCGCTCGGATAATTTTGCGATGCGGCTGCGGCGTGTGCGGCTGAGAGAGCGGGTTCAAAATTGGCGTTCATCGGAAAAAAGAGTGAGGAGCGGTCAAAACCAGACCGAATGGGGCAAACGACCAAGCGCGTGGGTGACGCGGCAGAGGAGCTGGCATTGCAGTATCTACAAGAGCAAGGCCTTCGTTTGTTGGTACGCAATTATCGGACGCCGGGCAGGGGTGGCGGCGAGATCGATTTGATCATGCGCGCACCAGACGCCACGCTGGTGTTTGTTGAAGTGCGAAGTCGAAAAAATTCCAAGTATGGCGGGGCTTTGGCTAGCGTCTCGTTGACCAAACAGCGACGTATTGTGTTTGCAGCTCAACACTATTTGTTGCGCTGGTCAAAAATGCCGCCGTGTCGTTTTGACGTGCTCGCCGTAGAGGGGCAAAGCGTAAATTGGTACAAAGGCGCGTTTGGGCAAGGCTAAACGGTGGGCGAGTATCATTCGCGTCATGCTTGAACAACGCATTGAACAACACTTTATCGACAGCGCCGACTTGAAATACCAAGCCGCGCAAGTCCTCTCCAAACCCATTGCCTCCGCAATCGCTGCCATTTTGGCGTGTGTCACCAGCGGGGGCAAAGTGCTCGCCTGCGGCAACGGCGGCTCGGCAGCAGATGCGCAGCATTTTGCGGCGGAGTTTGTCGGGCGTTTTGAGCGCGAACGCCCAGAGTTGGGCGCCATCGCTTTGACCACTGACAGTTCGATCATCACTGCCGTGGCCAACGATTACAGCTTTGAACAAATTTTCGCCAAGCAAGTGCGCGCCTTAGGCCAAGCGGGAGATGTGTTGCTGGCGATCACCACCAGTGGCAATTCGGGCAACGTGCTGGCTGCCATTGAGGCAGCGCATGAACGTGAAATGACGGTGGTTGCGCTCACAGGGCGTGGCGGCGGCAAAATGAACCAAGCGCTGCGCGAAACCGATGTGCACATTTGTGTGCCGCATGACCGTACCGCGCGCGTGCAAGAAGTGCATCTGTTGACCATCCATTGCATTTGCGATGGGGTGGATGCGTTGTTGTTGGGTGATCAAGGAAATCAAGAGTAATCGTATGAAAAAGCAAGCTTATCTTTCTGTCTTTGTTTTGGCCGCCGCGTTGGGCTTGAGTGCTTGTGCGCCTGTCATGGTGGGAGGTTTTTTGGGCGGCGCTATGAGCGCGAGCGATCGCAGAACCTCAGGCACGCAACTGGAAGATCAAGGCATTGAATTGCGTGGCGCTAGCGCAATGAGAGAGAACTTCGGCGAAAAAGTCCATGTCAACATCACCAGCTACAACCGCCAAGTGTTGATCACCGGCGAAGTGCCCAGCGACAAAGAACGAACTCAGGTGGAGCAGCTGGTGAGCAAAGTTCAAAATGTGCGCGCCGTGGTCAACGAACTGGGCATTGGCCCTGCATCAAGCCTCGGCGACCGCTCCAACGATGTACTCATCACCGCGCGCATCAAGGCCGCAATGGTGGACAGCGAAGACGTGTTTGCCAATGTCTACAAAGTGGTGACTGAGCGCAATACCGTGTACCTGATGGGGCGCGTGACCCAGCGTGAAGGCGCACGTGCCACCGAAGTGGCACGTAGCGTTTCTGGGGTCAAACGTGTGGTGCGCGTGTTTGAGTACATCAGCGAAGATGAACTCAAAGAACTCTTGCCCAAAAAAGTGCAAGATGCTCCCTCTGTGCGCACTCCGGTCATGTCCGGTACGGGTGACCCTGTCACCACGGTTCAGCCCGTGGCGACACCCGTCAAATAAGCTGCTTATTTCAGTCGCTTGATCAAGCTGGAAGTATCCCAGCGGTTGCCGCCCATGGTTTGCACATCGGCGTAGAACTGGTCAATCAAAGCGGTGGCGGGCAGTTTGGCGCCGTTGCGCTTGGCTTCGTCCAGCACCAATCCTAGGTCTTTGCGCATCCAATCGACGGCAAAGCCAAAGTCGAACTTGTCGGCCACCATGGTTTTGCCACGGTTGTCCATTTGCCAGCTTTGAGCCGCACCTTTGCCAATCACATCAAGCACCAAGTTCATGTCCAAATTGGCTTTTTGACCAAAGGCAATGGCTTCGCTCAGGCCTTGCACCAAGCCTGCAATACAAATTTGGTTGACCATTTTGGTGAGCTGACCCGCACCTGATTCGCCCATCAAAGTGAAGGCACGCGAAAAGGCCATCGCAACAGGTTTGACCTTGTCGAAGGCTGGCGCATCGCCGCCGCACATCACGGTCAACATGCCGTTTTGTGCGCCAGCTTGACCGCCAGAGACCGGGGCGTCAATGAAGTGAATGCCCAAATTTTTGGCGGCTGCATAGATTTCACGCGCCACATCGGCGGAGGCGGTGGTGTGGTCGACCAAGATCGCGCCAGGCTTCATGCCTGCCAAGGCGCCGTCTGCGCCAAACACGACTGAGCGCAAATCATCGTCATTGCCGACGCAGCAAAACACGATATCAGCATTTTGAGCGGCCAAGCGGGGAGTCGCACCGCTGCTGTGATGGCTGCCAAATTCGGCGCACCACGCTTTGGATTTGGATTCGGAGCGGTTGTACACGCTCACAGTATGACCTGCGTGTGCCAAATGACCCGCCATGGGGTAGCCCATGACGCCCAATCCCAAAAAGGCAACGTGCGAGGGAGTGGATGGTTCGTATGTTTTTGCGTTGATGTTTGACATGGTTTTGTGTGATGATTGAAACAGCGAATCATAGAGTCTGTTCAGACGCTTGAATTTTCTCAAGCATCCTAGGGTTTTTACCTATTAGACCGTGTTGTCCGGCAAGCTCCAGCGCTTGTGACATGGTTTGCATGCCCAAAGCGGCGCCTGTTTGCATGGCACTCTGGAGCTGACTGGTTTTGCCTTCTTTGATCAGATGGCGAACGGCGTGGGTGGCGCTCAATGTTTCAAAAACGGCATGACGCGCTTGCCCGTTGGGGCTGGGGTGGAGTTCTTGCGAAACAATACCAATCAGCGCCTCGCTGAGTTGGCTGCGAATCCAGTTTTTTTCTGCGCCCGCAAACACATCGATGATGCGCTCCACACTCGATGCGGCGCTGCGCGTGTGAAGGCTCGCCAGCACCAAATGACCTGTTTCGGCGGCGGTCAAAGCGAGTTGAATGGTTTCATGATCGCGCATTTCGCCGACCAAAATCACATCCGGGTCTTCGCGTAAAACGGCGCGCAAAGCCGCTGCAAAGCTGGGGCTGTGCAGGCCGATTTCGCGCTGTGTGATTAAACTTTGCTGGCTGATGTGGACAAACTCGATGGGGTCTTCCAAGGTCACGATGTGCAAGGCCTCGTGGGTGTTGAGGTGTTGCACCAACGCCGCCAAGGTGGTCGATTTGCCGCTGCCCGTGGCACCTGTGACCAAAAGCAAACCCTTGTGGTTCAACCATTGCGTCAACACGGGCGGCGCATGCAGCTGACTCAGTGTGGGCAAGCGGCTGCGCAAGATACGAAACGTCGCACCGCAGCCTAGGCTGTGTTGAAAGACATGTGCGCGAAAGCGTCCTAAAGCAGGCACTTCGCAGGCAAAATCTAGCGCTAGTTGGTGTTGCCAACGCTGCACGTCGTTTGCACTCATGCAAGCGGTTAAGCTGGCGTGAAGCCAAGACTGCTCTAGGACGAGCGAAGCATCTTTTAAACGCTGGAGTTTGCCCCTCACGCGCACCCAAGGCGCTTGTCCTGAACGCAGATGCAAATCAGAGGCATCACAGGCAACGGCAAAGGCGAGAAGGTCATAGAAAGTCATAGCGATGAGTCACTTGGAAAACAATTTGCAAACCGTTCAGCAACGGATAGAAAACGCCTGCCTTGCCAGTGCACGCGATGTCGCGTCCATCCAACTGCTGGCGGTTTCCAAGACCGTGTCCGCGCAAACCGTGCAAGCCTTGGCTGAGCTGGGCGTGCGTGATTTTGGAGAAAACTACATCCAAGAAGGCCTAGACAAAATCAATGCCCTCGCAGGCGTGGCTCACATTCAGCCGCTGCGCTGGTACTGCATCGGGCCGGTGCAAAGCAACAAAACCAAATGGGTGGCCGAGAAGTTTGACTGGGTGCTCAGCGTTGATCGCTTAAAAATCGCACAGCGCCTCAACGACCAACGCCCCGAACACTTGCCGCCATTGCAGGTCTGTTTACAAGTCAACGTGGACGCAGGCGTTAACAAATCCGGATTGAGCCCACAAGACGTCTCTGCGCTGGCGCTGGAGGTCTCTCAACTGGAGCGTTTGTGTCTGCGTGGTTTGATGACGATTCCAGAACCCCAAACATGTTTCGAAGATCAGTTGGCTGTGCATCAACGCACCCGCGCATTGTTCGATGAAATCCAAGCCAAGCACAGCTTTGCTCAGTGGGACACGCTGTCCATGGGCATGACCGCCGATTTAGAGGCAGCAGTGCAAGCAGGCAGCACCTTGTTGCGCATAGGGACGGCGCTGTTTGGCTCGCGGAATTAGCCTTTTTATATTGATAAACCGTTATTTATACGATAAAGGTTAAAATTTATCCCGCTCGTGTCGATAGATAGTACTGGCGAGTCGACGCCGATTTAGACGGGAAAGTCATGAAAAGAACCTTGTTTTTAGCCTCTGTGTTTAAGCACAAAGGCGCAGTCACTGGCTTTGTGGTGGCCGCCAGCTTGCTTGGCTTTGGGATTCATTTGCTGTCTTCATCGCTGGAGCAGGTGTTGCAAATGTATACCTTTGTGCCCGCCAGCATTGGCTTTAGCTTGATTTTGTTGAGCTGGGGACTGGTGACACGCCAGCTCACAGCGGTGGCCAAAGTGGTGAGTCGCCAAGAAGGTTTTGTGTGCTATCACCGAGGGCGAAATGAGTTGATCGAAGTGCCGAATTACCGCTTTTCAGAACATCTCAGCCGCACACTGCGTGGCTTGTGGGTTGAAAACACGCCGCTCAAAAAAGTCTGGAATGATGATCCTTTGTCGGCCACATTCAAGCACGATGAGAAGGCTGGCACGTTTCAAAAGCGCGACACCGAGTCGGGGCAAGTGGTGGCCGAATTGGCGGAGTTCTTTGTGTTGCGCAAACTCGGCCAGCATTTGGGGGAGTATTTCAATCCAGAAGACTTTCTCGATGGTGGCTTGAAACAGTTGCCCCGAGAAAAACTGCCCAAAACCTTGTTGCAAAACCGAGTGCTTGAGATGCTCACCCAGCCTTGGCAAGAGCGCGGCGAGGTCACGCTCAACGAGACGGTGAAACGCTTGACGCAGTTTGATGTGGTCGTTCCTGCTGGCGGCAAAATTCAGCGACTCAAGCCCAATGTGATTGAGATTGAAACGCCCGCGTTTCGCATGGTGCTCACCGTTACGGCCACCAATTACACCGTCAAACTGCCCGACAACTTCGCACGCTTGTACCTGGGCGAGGCCAGCGCCAAAGATGTGCAGTACTTCCAAGTCAAGCTCAAGGTGCAAGCGCAGTTCAATGGGGCGGCGCTGCTTACCCAAGACGGCTGGGAAGACTACGGCTGGCTCACAGCCTTCATTGAGGAATTGGAGGAAGACTTTTCGCGCCAAGCCTTTCTCAAACAAATCGAATGGCAGCGCACCACCGCCGTGGCGCGGGTGCTCATGAATGCGCAAAGCATGGCCGCACAGCAAGCGGCGACCAAGACCAAGGTTTAAAACCGAGGCAAATCCGGGTGCTTGATCTGCCCCGCCCGCACCAGCATCTTGCCGTATTCGGCACAGCGGTGTAGCGTGGGAATGACTTTGCCGGGGTTGAGCAAGCCCTTGGCGTCAAAGGCGCGTTTGATGCCAAACATTTGTTCGTTTTCGTCAGCGCTGAACTGCACGCACATGCTGTTGACTTTTTCAATGCCCACGCCGTGCTCGCCCGTGACCGTGCCGCCCATGGCCACGCTGGTCTCCAAAATGTCGGCACCAAACTGCTCGCAGCGGTGCATTTGATCGGCGTCGTTGGCGTCGAACAAAATGAGCGGGTGCAAGTTGCCGTCGCCCGCGTGAAACACGTTGAGGCAGCGCAGTTGGTATTTCTTCTCCATCTCGGCAATGGCTTGCAAAATGTCGGCCAAGCGTTTGCGCGGAATGGTGGAGTCCATGCACATGTAGTCCGGGCTGATGCGTCCCGAAGCGGGGAAGGCGTTTTTGCGGCCGCTCCAAAACTTCAGGCGTTGCGCTTCGTCGCGACTCACGGTGATGGCTGTCGCTCCGCAGCGGCGCAAGACCTCGCTCATACGGCCAATTTCTTCTTCGACCTCTTCCGGTGTGCCGTCGCTTTCACACAGCAAAATGGCTTCGGCATCCAAGTCGTAGCCCGCTTGTACAAAGTCTTCCACGGCCACGGTCATGGGTTTGTCCATCATCTCTAAGCCTGCGGGAATGATGCCGGCGGCAATCACTTCGGCCACGGCGTCGCCGGCTTTGCGAATGTCGTCAAAACTGGCCATGATGCAGCGTGCCAATTGGGGCTTGGGAATGAGCTTGACGGTGACTTCGGTGGTCACAGCCAACATGCCCTCGCTGCCCACCACCAGCGGCAACAAATCCAAACCCGGTGTGTCCAAGGCGGTGCTGCCGAACTCAATCGGTTCACCTTCAACGGTAAAACCCTTGACCTTGAGCACGTTGTGCACCGTCAGACCGTATTTGAGGCAATGCACGCCACCAGAGTTTTCGGCCACATTGCCGCCAATGGTGCAAGCAATTTGGCTGGATGGGTCGGGTGCGTAATACAGCCCAAAAGGCGCAGCCGCTTCGCTGATGGCCAAATTGCGCACCCCGCATTGCACAACGGCGGTGCGGCTGTGCGCGTCGATGCTCAGTATTTGGTTGAATTTGGCCAGTGACAAGGTGACGCCTTCGGTGTGCGGCATGGCGCCGCCCGACAAACCTGTGCCTGCGCCGCGCGCCACCACGGGCACGTCTATGGCGTGGCAGGCTTTGAGCACGCCTTGGACTTGCGCATAGGTTTCGGGCAAGGCCACGCACATGGGTCGCGCGCGGTAGGCGGTGAGGCCGTCGCATTCGTAAGGCACGGTGTCTTCCGTGGTGTAGAGCAGCGCGTGATCTGGCAAAACATTGCGCAGCGCCTGCACCACTTGCGCTTGGCGCTCGGCACGTTCAAAAGCGGGGAGAGGTTGGGGGGCGTTCATGCCTGACACTTTAAGGCAAATTCAGGCGGACTGGCGTGAAGAAACTTTCACGCTCTGTTGAACCCAATGGTGTCAAGGCACGGCTTTTTGCAGCCACTCGGCAAACGCGGCGCATTCCCAGCGGTCCATTGCACCAGTGCGCCAGCACAAATAGTGGCCGTGCGGGCTCGGAACTTGGCGTGGAAAGAGGCGAACCAAGGTGCCGTTTTCCAGCCATGGCGCGCCGAGCTTTAAGCGCACCAAGCCAATGCCCAAGCCTTGTGCAGCGGCGTCGCACATCAGGCCAATGTCGTTGAAGCTGGAGCCATCGGCGGGTTCAGGCCAATCGAGTTCGTGCGCCGCAAACCAGGTGCGCCACGGCTCCAAAGGGCTGCGCAGCAAGGTGGCGTCGATCAAGTCTTGCGGTGTGTCAAACGGTCCGTGTTCGCGGATGTAGGCGGGTGAGGCCAAGGGCGTCACGTCGTCTTTCATGAGGCAGACATGTTCCACATCGGCATAGCGGCCCGTGCCAAAGCGGATGGTCAAATCGGCATCTTCGGCCACCACGTCCAAGAGCGGAATGCTGACTTGCAAGGTGATGTCAATTTCGGGATAGGCTTCGGCAAATTGGCGCAAACGTGGCATCAGAATGGAGCGCGCAAAAGTCGGCGTGACGGCCAGACGCAGCTTGCGTTTGCTGGCGTTGGTCGCGCCGTCTTTGCCGGGAAAACGCTCCAAAATGCTCAGGCCTTCGCGCACATGCGCCAAGTATTCACTGCCTTCGGTGGTGAGGGAAAAATCGGCGCGGCCAAACAACTTGACCCCCAAAAGCTGCTCCAACTGCTTGACGCGGTGGCTGACTGCGCTGGGCGTGACGCATAACTCCTCGGCGGCTTGGGTGACCGAGCGCAAGCGCGCCAGTGCCTCAAAGGTGAGCAAACACTGGATGGGCGGAATGCGACTGGTCATGCCACGGTGTTATTTGAAAATCACCGTTTTGTGGCCGTTGATGAGCACCCGATGCTCGCTGTGCCATTTGACAGCCCGCGCCAGCACTTGGCTCTCGGTGTCGCGGCCTTGCGTGGTGAGGTCTTCCACGGTTTTGCTGTGGTCTACCCGCGCCACGTCTTGCTCGATGATCGGGCCTTCGTCCAAGTCAGCGGTCACATAGTGCGCCGTTGCGCCAATGAGCTTGACGCCACGGTCATGCGCTTGGTAATAGGGTTTGGCACCTTTGAAGCTGGGCAAAAAGCTGTGGTGAATGTTGATGGCGCGACCCGCCAATTTGCTGCACAAATCGTCGCTCAAAATTTGCATGTAGCGCGCCAACACCACCAACTCCGCGCCTTCGGCTTGGATGATTTCGTACTGCTTGGCCTCGCCCTGCGCCTTGGTGGCAGCGGTGACAGGGATGTGATGAAACGGCACGTTGTAGCTCGCCGCCAGTTGGTAGAACTCGCGGTGGTTGCTGACAATGGCGCGAATGTCCAGCGGCAACAAACCGCTTTTCCAGCGAAACAGCAAGTCGTTGAGGCAATGCCCTTCTTTGCTGACAAAGATCACGGTGCGCATGGGCTGGGTGGTGTCGTGCAGACTCCAGCGCATGTTGAACTGATCGGCCAAGCCTTGAATTTGGCTGCGCAAATCGTCTTGACTCAAGCTGTCGCAGGCGAACTGCACGCGCATGAAAAACAAGCCCGTGGCGTGGTCGTTGTATTGCGCCGCTTCTTCGATGTTGCCGTTGCGTTCCAGCAAAAAGCCAGACACGGCGTGCACGATGCCCGTTCGGTCGGGGCAGGACAAATTCAAAATGTATGCAGTCATGTGCACATTGTAGGTTTTGTGCATGACCCGCTGTCCGCCAACTTGTCGCCTAAGGTCGGTGGCACGCCCAGCTGTAGCTGGGGCTGGTTCGCCGTTTAGTGCACGACGAGCGGGTTTTGCGCCAATTCGGTGTAGCCCGCCAAGGTTTCTTCTACCTCTTCTTGGGTGGGAGAATTTTCTTGCCAAGCGCGAAGATGGACTTGAAACTGCTCCGCCCAAGAGCCTTCGAGGTAGATTTCTTTGCCCGTGCGCTTGTCCACAATTTCAAAGCCGTGGCGCGACAAGCCCGGAACATCTTCGCGCACAGGCGCTAAGGCCATATCAGGCATCTGAAGATGCATGACCGAAAAGCTGTCTGAGTTGTAAAGTATGTCCATGTGTCATTCCTATGAGCCCGCCTCTAGCATATCGGTTTTAAATACACTTTTTCAAGGGGCGGGTTTTTCCGCATTCTTGAGAAGTTGATCGACAGCATCGCCGTTGGCATTGGTGATGCGCAGCCGAACGGGTAAAAACCCTAGCTGTGGCGCAAACCACAACTCGATGTGTTGGTCAAATTCCCGCCGAGGTGCGCGGTTGAGTTTGATGGCCGGGATCTGCCCGTAAGGCAAATCCAGAACTTCTTCCTGCCCCACCACAAATTGCCAAACTTCTGCCTCGCGTTGGGACGCGGTTTGAAACGACAACACCGTGCCTGCGGGATAGCGCGTCGGATCTCCCGCCAACAAGCTGCTGAGTTGCAACACAATGCTCAATCGGTCTTGCGCTCCTTTGAGCAGTGGTGCATCGGGCGAATTGGCGCTGAAGCTGATGATGCCTTTGTCACGCTGGAAATGCGCGGCCAACTCGCTGCGGGTTTTGTCGCCAAAACGCTCGGGGCTCAAGCCTTCATCGCCCAGAGTGCCACGGCTAGTTTGTATTCGCGAGCCCAATAAAAAAGCGCCAACCTCGAGTCGCGCCTCGTAGTGTGAGGCGTTGGTTTTCCATAAAAGCTCTGCCCACGCGGAGTAATTGAAGCCCTTGGCAATGCCTTTGACGTCATAGCTCAACAAAGCGCTGGGTGGCGGTGCGTAGTGGGTTATTTCCAATTGCGCTTCGCTGGGGTGTTGACGGTTAAACGGCGGTAAATCAACACCAGATGCGCTGCGCGCGGGCAAGCTGACCGACGCTGTGAGTGAAGGATCGGACAGGTCGATGGGCGCGCTAACCGTTGGCGATGTGAGCGCTTGTGATTCAGCGATTGGTGCGGGGCGGTTATTTGAGTTGCTTGGGCTGGTCGTCAGTTCTTGCGTTGGCGTGTGGGTTTTTTTAGCAACTTGAGCCACGGGCTTTGTGTTGCGCGCATTGGGTTTGGCGGCTGAATTTGCAAGGAGCTCTATCGACACTTGTCGCGTTTCAAAACGCAGCGGCTCACGTTGTGGCGAAGCTTGGGGCGACCCGTGCAATTGGGCGTTGCCCAATACAAAAAGATGCACCAGCAGCACCAAACCTAGCAAAGCCAAGCCATGCGCAGGCCGCAGTCGCGTGTGTGGCTTGCCCAGCATCAGTGCCCCAAGTCGTGACTGAGGTTTTGTGCGGCTTGGCGGAGCAATTGGGCGGGGCGGCCTTGCCAATTGGCGTCAAAGCTCGATGCCGGTCCCAAGGACACCATGCCCAGCGCCAAATGGCTGTCCGAGTCAAACACCGGCGCACAAAAACCCACCACGCCCGGCAGCAATGAATCCACCACACGCGCAATGCCTTGCTGGCGCACTTCGTCCAACAGGGCTTTGACTTGTGCCTGATTTTGCGGAATGTCGGCGCGCTTGATTTTTTGGGCGCTGGCCAGTTCGGTTTTGATCATGGGCGCGACCAAGTCACGCGGCATGAAGGCGGCAAAACAGCGTCCTGTGGCTGAAGACAGCAGCGGCATCACATCGCCCAAACGCAACACCGACATGGCGTGCGGCGACTCTTGCCAATGCACGATGGTCGGGCCTTGATTGCCCCACACCGCCAAGGCCACGGTGTGGCCAATGGCCGACATCAGTTCCGGCACACGCTCACGCGCCAACTTGACGGGATCGAGCCGAGATAATGCCGCCAAGCCCAATTGCAGCGAGGCAGCACCCAAGTCATAGCGCGTGGTGGCGCTGTCTTGACTGACCAAGCCGAGCCGCTGAAAACTCACCAAATAGCGATGCGCTTTGGCCGCGCTCATGCCCGCGAGTGCTGCCAAATCGCGCAGCATCAAAGGCCCCTCGGCTTTGGCGAGGACTTGCAGCAGATCAAAACCCACTTCAACAGATTGGATGCCTGCGCGTTCTTTCATGTTTTCTCTCATAGCGTCGGGTCGCATATCTTATAGAATTGCGCTTTCAGAATTACGTTTAGGTAAACAGATTTATCGATACGTAATTTTGCGCCTCGCACAACAAGGAGACACACATGAAGCTTGCCACCTACAAAGACGGTTCACGCGACGGACAACTGGTGGTCGTCTCGCGCGACTTGACCAGCGCCCATTATGCAACTGGCATCGCCAACAAAATGCAGCAAGTGCTGGACGATTGGGGCTTCATCGCGCCTCAACTGCAAGACTTGTACGAAACACTGAACAACGGCAAAGCTCGCCACGCTTTTGCCTTTGACCCCGTGCAGTGCATGGCGCCGCTGCCCCGCGCTTACCAATGGGCGGACGGTTCAGCCTACATCAACCATGTGGAGTTGGTACGCGCCTCGCGCAGTTCTGAAGTGCCGGCAAGCTTTTATGTGGACCCGCTGATGTACCAAGGGGGCAGCGACGATTTTCTGGGTCCCACCGACGACGTGATTTGCCCCACTGAAGACTATGGCATCGACTTTGAAGCCGAGCTGGCCGTCGTCACGGCAGACGTACCCATGCAGACCACGCCCGAAGAAGCGCTGCAAGGCATTCGCTTGGTCATGCTGGCCAACGATGTGTCGCTGCGCAACCTGATACCGAACGAACTCACCAAAGGCTTTGGCTTCTTCCAAGGCAAACCTGCCACCGCCTTTAGCCCCGTGGCCGTCACGCTGGACGAGTTGGGCGATGCCTGGGACAACGGGCGTGTGCACCTGACCATGCAATCGACCTGGAATGGTCGCAAAGTGGGCATGTGCGAAGCCGGGCCGGAGATGACGTTTCACTTTGGCCAACTCATTGCCCATATTTGCAAAACCCGCAATGTGCGCGCCGGCTCCATCGTGGGCAGCGGCACGGTGAGCAACCAAGGCGTGGAATTGGATGGCAAAAAAGACTGGCCCAAAGGCTATAGCTGCATTGCCGAAAAACGCGCCATCGAAACCATTCTTGACGGCAAACCCAGCACCGAGTTCATGAAGTTCGGCGACACCATCCGCATCGAGATGAAGGGCAAAGACGGCCAAAGCGTGTTTGGGGCAATTGATCAGAAGATTGCGCCGCTTCACATGTAAACAAGCTTGGGCGTAGCTTGAAAATGGCTGTGTCAAATCCTCTGCCGATGTTGACTAACTGTGCGAAGGATCCACCGTCATTTGGTCAAATTTTTTGAAATATTGCTTGGCCATCGCGACGACTTGCGCGTCTGTGGGGTGGTCACTGGCAATGCTGGCTGCAATGGTTTGAAATACTGCGGTGTGGTGAGTTTTGCACCAATCCCGAAACTCATCGCGTGCTTTACCTGATCCGGTGAGCAACACCTCATGCGTTCCAAGCAAGGCTTGGGCGGTTTCTTCAAACAATTGACTCAAGTCATTGGACTTGCCTTGGTGTTTGTGGTGCGAGCGCGATTTGATGCGCTGCGCCATGACGTGCTCTCGGTCAAACATGAGCACATGGGCTTCTTGGTGGTCGATCCAAACAACGGCGTGGTAAGTGGACATGGTTTCCCTTTCAATGGCGGTATGTTCATAGCCTGTTTGACAGGGCATGCAGCCATTATGAGAACTTGATTGGGTTTTTCCTTGTGCTGTGTCAAACACAAGCGAATACAGAGACAATAAATGCAGGAGATTGACATGACACAACACAACACGGTGGACTACAGCCGCTATCAAACCCTCAACATCAGTCGCCGAGGCCCCAACGACAGCGTGATTGACTTGCAAATGAAAGTCAGCGGCAACGGCAAGTTGCCAACGGCGGGACATGACGGGCATTGGGAGTTGAGCGAAATTTGGCGCGACATTGGCCGCGACGACACGGTGCGCTGCGCCGTATTGCGCGGCGAAGGCATGGGCTTTTCGGGCGGCGGCGATTTGGACTTGGTGCAAGACATGGCGCAAGACTTCGAGGTGCGCAGTCGCGTCTGGAAAGAAGCGCGTGACTTGGTCTACAACGTCATCAACTGCGACAAACCCATTGTCAGCGCCATGCATGGCCCAGCGGTGGGTGCGGGCTTGGTGGCGGGTTTGTTGGCCGACATTTCCATCGCCAGCAAAAGCGCCAAGATCGTCGATGGTCATACCCGTTTGGGCGTGGCTGCGGGCGATCACGCGTCCATCATTTGGCCATTGCTGTGCGGTATGGCCAAGGCCAAGTACTACCTCATGCTGTGCGAACCCGTCAGCGGCGAAGAGGCCGAGCGCATCGGCTTGGTGTCGCTGGCCGTGGATGAAGACCAACTTTTGCCCAAGGCCTACGAAGTGGCTGAGCGCCTGGCCAACGGCAGCCAAACCGCCATCCGCTGGACGAAATACGCGCTCAACAACTGGTTGCGCCAAGCCGGTCCGACTTTTGACACGTCTTTGGCGCTGGAGTTCATGGGCTTTGCCGGCCCCGATGTGCGCGAAGGCGTGGCCTCGTTGCGCGAGCGCCGCGCACCCAAGTACTGATAAGGCGGGCCAATACGCCATAATTAAAGGCTATGCAAACTCTGCGCCGCGCTCACCTCATCACCCGCTTTGTGCTGGTGTGGTTTGCTTTGTCGCTGGGCGTTGCTGTGGCCTCGACCCTAGTGCAGCCCAAAGGTGTGGGCGTTGTTTGCACCAGCGTGGGCAGTGTCAAGCTGGTGTCGCAAGACAACGGCGCCGACTCAAAACTCAGCCCCTCGTTGGACTGCCCTTTGTGCGCCGTCGTGGGCGCGCCGCCACCTGTGGTGTTGTTTGACTTTGAAGCCGCATCTCCATTGGCACATGCGCTGCAGCCGTTGTCGCTGGCGCACATCGCCAGCTTGACTGCGCCGCCGCTGCCCTCACGCGGGCCACCTGTTTTTCTTCTTTGACCCATTAAGCGCAACGCTTGAGCTCAAGGCTTGGCTGTTGCTTGGATCAATTGCAGCCATTCATTGAAGAGATTGGCTGCTGGGCTGAACAAGCCTTTGCAAAGAAGAACATGACTAAGATTTTTATCAACACGGCCATTGTGTTGGCCATGAGCGCACTGACACAACAAGCTTTGGCGTGCGCGAGTTGCGGATGCAGTTTGAATTCGGATTGGGGCACGCAAGGTGTGTCCAACCAAGAGGGCTTTAGCTTGGATGTGCGTTTTGACACGTTGAATCAAAACCAGCTTTGGTCGGGGAAGGGAAAAATTTCGTCTGCCGCTGCGGCTCAAACGACGAACACGCAAACCCAGTCCAATGCCGAAGTGGAGAACTTCACACAGTCGCACACTCTCAACGCAACGCTTGATTATTCCAGTGGTGAAAGTTGGGGCGTGAGCGTGGTGCTGCCTGTGATTCAGCGTTCGCACGAGACCTTTGGCGCGTCGGATCTAGGTGTGGTCGATGCTGCCAATGGCTATGCCTCGCGCACCACTGGCGTGGGCGATGTGAGGGTTTTGGGGCGCTATTTTGGCTTTACGGAACAAAAAAATGTGGGCGTGCAGTTTGGCCTCAAATTGCCCACAGGTCGCACCAACCAAATGTCCTCAGATGGCGCAACTGCAGTTGACCCAGGCCTGCAACTCGGAACAGGCACAACAGACATGGTGCTAGGTGTTTACGCACATGACAACTTGAACCAAGACTGGGGTTATTTCACGCAAGCCCTGTATCAGCGTGCCTTGAATTCGTCCACGATGGCGGCTGGAGATTTCCGCCCGGGTAATAGCCTCAACCTGAATGCTGGCGTACGTTTTGAGGGTTATGAATCGCTCAAACCTACCTTGCAAGTCAATGCCCGTGTGGTGCAACGCGACTCAGGCAGCGCTGCCGACACTTATGCCACTGGCGGCACTTTGGTCTATGTGACGCCGGGCTTGATTGCGCCGATTACCGACAAGCTCGCGGTCTATAGCAATCTACAAATTCCCGTGTATCAAAATGTCAACGGCATTCAACTCACACCGCGTTATATTTTCTCGCTGGGCGCACATCTGAATTTTTAAGGAATCATCATGAAGAGCAAATTTTTCATCGCTGCTTGCGCATTGCTGGCCAGCACTACGTTTGCACAAAACGTCAAAGTCAGCGACGCATGGGCGCGCTCAACCGTGCAAGGTCAAAAAGCTTCGGGAGCGTTCATGACCTTGACCTCCGACCAGCCCGTCAAATTGATTGGCGTGAGCGCCGCTGTAGCGGGCGTGGCGCAAATTCATGAAATGAAGATGGACGGTAACATCATGAAAATGGCACCGGTCAACGCACTCGATCTGCCCGCCGGGCAAGCCGTGGCGCTCAAGCCGGGCGGTTTCCATGTCATGTTGATGGACCTCAAAGCGCCCTTGAGCAAAGACAGCCAAGTTGACTTGACCCTGACCTTTCAAGATGCCAAAGGCAAGAACTTCACACAAACTGTGCAGGCCAAAGTGGGCACGCAAGCGCCCATGGCAAGCGACGCGGCGCACGAGCACATGCACTGATTGGGCTTGTCAGCAAATTGTGGGGTGGGCTTTGGTGTAATCTGCCCATCTCTACAAGGAGCTTTTGATGAGCAACGCTTTTGATTTCACCAAGTTTGTCCCCGGTTTCGATTTCCTCAAAAACCTCACGCCGGGGGCCAACACCACCTCCAGCGCCGCCAATGGCTGGGTGGCACCCACGCTCGACCCCGAGGAGTTGGAAAAGCGCATCCAAGAACTCAAAACCGTGCATTTTTGGCTCGACCAAAACACCAAAGCGGTGGGCGCGACCATTCAAGCCTTGGACGTTCAGCGCATGACGCTGCAAACCTTGAAAGGCATGAACCTGAGCTTTACCGAAATGGCTGAATCGCTCAAAGTCAAGCCGAGCCAACCCACTGCCGAACCAGAACAGCCCAAGGCACAAGAAGAAACTGCCGAAAAATCTGCGCCAAGCCCTTCAGGCGCGGTTGACCCTTCGCAATGGTGGGGCGCGTTGACGAACCAGTTTCAACACATCGCGACCCAAACCATGACCGATTTGGCGCAAAGCGCTGCGGCCCATGCTCAAGCGTCGCAAGCCCACAAACCAGCAGCGACCCAATCGGCTTCTGCCAAAGCAGCAACTTCACGCACAGCCAAAACTGTCCGAAAAACCACAACCCGTCGCGCATCGGCTGGCAGCGGCGCCAAAACAGCGGCAAAATCCAAAAAATGAAACTCTTTCCCTACGGCCACGCCACGCATCCGCAATGGCGCATGGCCGTGGGTTTGGTGCTGGCGCAACTGCGGGCGCACTTGGCTTTGCCGCAATATGCCCAAACCCCGCGCTTGGGCTTGATTTACATCACCGACGTGTATGCGCCGTATGCGCAAGAAATTTTGGATGCCATCAGCCAAGACCTGCCCCAAGTCACCGATTGGTCGGGCAGTGTGGGCGTGGGCATTGCAGCCAACAACGTGGAATATTTTGACGAGCCGGGCTTGAGTGTCATGTTGTGCGATGTTTCGCCTGAGCATTACCGCGTTTTCAGTGGCGTAGCGCCTCTGTCCAACGGCCGCAGCTTTGTGCCGCACACGGCTTTGCTGCATGTCGATGCAGGCACGCCAGACGTGGCCGAATTGATTGCCGAGTTGGCGCAACGCACCACCAGCGGCTATGTGTTTGGCGGCTTGGTCTCCAGCCGCGATGAGTTGGTGCAATTTGCCGTGTCCTCAGACGGCAATATGGCGGGACAAGGCAAGGCCTCTGGCGTGTTTGTGGGTGGATTGAGCGGCGTGGCGTTTGACGCCCAAGTGGCTTTGGTCTCGCGCGTCACACAGGGCTGCACACCGATTGCCAAAGAACACACCATCACCGCCGCCGAAGGCCATGTGGTGACCGCCCTGGATGGCGAGCCCGCATTGGATGTGTTGATGCGCGATTTGAATATTTCACTCGACAACCCACAACCCGCCTTGGCCAAAGTGCGTGCCACTTTGGTTGGCCTGACCCAAGCCAACGACACCACCGTGCGCCGCACCGGGGAATTTGACGACGCCGTGTTGGTGCGCCACATCATTGGCTTAGATCCCGCGCGCCAAGCCGTGGCTGTGGCTCACCCTGTCGAAGTGGGTATGCACCTGACGTTTTGTCAGCGCAATGCCGCCGCCGCCAAAGCCGATTTGTTGCGCATAGGCGCAGAAATTCGCGAAGCCTTAGAGCCAGAAGAAATGACGGCGGATATCGCCAATTCGGTCAACACCACCACGCACAACAACCCCCACCCTGCTAGACGCATGGCGGGGGCCATTTATGTGAGTTGTGCGGGGCGGGGCGGGCCGCATTTTGGGCATCCCAGCGCGGAGATGCAAATTGTGCGCCGCGCTTTGGGCGATGTGCCACTGGTTGGTTTTTTTGCGGGCGGTGAAATTGCCCACCAAAACCTCTACGGCTACACCGGCGTGCTGACCGTGTTCACCACCGACGAGGCGTCGGTGGCGTCTTAAAAAGCCTCAAGCTTCCTGTTTGTTGTTGAGGGCGTTGTCGAGCTGCTTCATATCCAAGTCGCCCGTCCACTTGGCCACCACCAAGGTCGCCACGCCGTTGCCGACCAAGTTGGTCAAGGCGCGGGCTTCCGACATGAAGCGGTCAATGCCCAAAATCAAAGCCAAGCCTTCCACTGGCACATGACCCACTGCAGAGAGTGTGGCCGCCAACACAATGAATCCGCTGCCCGTCACGCCAGCCGCGCCTTTGGAGGTCAGCAGCAACACCGCCAACAAGGTGAGCTGATGCGACCAGTCCAGCGGGGTGTCGGTGGCTTGGGCAATGAAGATGGCCGCCATGGTGAGGTAAATGGACGTGCCATCTAGGTTGAACGAATAACCAGTGGGAATCACCAAGCCCACGACCGATTTGCGTGCGCCAGCTTTTTCCATTTTCTCCATCATGCGGGGCAAGACCGACTCAGAGGAGGAGGTGCCCAAGACGATGAGCAATTCTTCTTTGATGTATTTGACAAACTTCCACACGCTAAAGCCGTGCAACTTGCTGATGATGCCCAGCACCACAAAGACGAAGATCAAGCAGGTCAAATAAAACGTACCCATCAGCTTGCCCAGCGAGAACAAGGAGCCAATGCCGTATTTGCCAATGGTGAAGGCCATCGCGCCAAATGCACCAATGGGCGCGACTTTCATGATGATGCCCACAATGTCAAACAGGACGTGTGAGGTTTTTTCGATGAAGTCAAACACCAACGTGCCGCGACCACCAAACTTGTGCAGCGCAAAGCCAAACAAAACGGCGAACAACAAGACCTGCAAAATTTCGCCTTTGGCAAACGCATCCACCACCGTGGTGGGAATGACGTGCATGAAGAAGTCCAGCGCACTCTCCATCTTGCCCGGGCCCGTGTAGGCCGCGATGCTCTTGGTGTCGATGGTGCTGGCGTCAACGTGCATGCCATCACCGGGTTGCACCAAGTTCACAATGACCAAGCCCACAATCAAGGCGATGGTGCTGACCACCTCAAAGTACAACAAAGCCAAGCCGCCCGTTTTGCCGACTTTCTTCATGTCTTCCATGCCCGCGATGCCGACCACCACGGTACAGAAAATGATGGGAGCAATCATCATCTTGATGAGCTTGATGAAGGCGTCGCCCAAAGGCTTCATGTCAGTGCCAACGGCTGGGTAGAAGTTACCCAGCAAGACACCGACGACCACGGCAAACAAAACTTGCACGTAAAGCGATTTGTAGAGCGGTTTTTTAAGGGTTGAATCAGACATGGTTGATTAATTTATGAATAACCAATTGAATTTACCTTGGTTTTTCGTAAATAAGTATGTGGTAAACCACAACGCCAAGCCGTATGAAAACCCGTTTTTGTTTCAGACGCCGCGTGCGCGGTCGGCTTTGAACTTTGCGCGAAACGCGGCGAATTGGCCTGCGTCCAATGCTTCGCGCACCTCGCGCATCAGGTTCAAGTAGTAATGCAGGTTGTGAATGGTGGTGAGCATAGGCCCGAGCATCTCACCGCAGCGATCAAGGTGGTGCAAATACGCACGGCTAAAGCCACCGCTGCTGGTGCCATCGGCGCGGGTGTGACCGGCACAGGCGTAGCACGAACAGGTGTCGTCCAGCGGGCCGTGGTCGGCTTTGTGGCGGGCGTTGCGCAACTTCAAATCGCCATAGCGGGTGAAGATGGTGCCATTGCGTGCGTTGCGCGTGGGCATGACGCAATCGAACATGTCCACGCCATCTGCCACGCCTTGCACCAAATCTTCCGGCGTGCCCACGCCCATCAGGTAGCGCGGTTTGTTGGCGGGCAGACGGTGTGGTGTGTGCGCCATGATCTCTAGCATCAGCGCCTTGGGTTCGCCCACGCTCACGCCACCAATGGCGTAACCGGGAAAATTCATGGCCACCAGCGCGTCCAGCGATTCTTGGCGCAGGCTGGGGAACATGCCGCCTTGCACAATGCCAAACAGCGCATTGGGATTTTCTAAACGGGCAAACTCGTCTTGGCTGCGCCGCGCCCAGCGCAAGCTCATTTCCATGGACTTGCGGGCTTCGGCTTCGGTGGTCAGATGACCTTTGGTTTCGTAGGGCGTGCATTCGTCGAGTTGCATGACGATGTCACTGTTGAGTGTGGTCTGAATTTGCATGCTCACCTCGGGCGACATGAACAGCTTGTCGCCGTTCACGGGCGAGGCAAAGGTCACACCTTCTTCAGTAATTTTGCGCATCGCACCAAGCGACCAGACTTGGAAGCCGCCGCTGTCGGTCAAGATGGGTTTGTTCCAACGCTCAAAGCCGTGCAAGCCGCCAAAGCTTTGCATCACGTCCAGACCCGGACGCATCCACAAGTGAAAGGTATTGCCCAAAATGATTTGCGCGCCCATGTCTTCCAAGCTGCGCGGCATCACGCCTTTGACCGTGCCATAAGTGCCCACCGGCATAAAAATCGGCGTTTGCACCACCCCGTGATTGAGCGTCAGCGTGCCGCGTCGGGCATGGCTGGTGGGGTCGGTGGCGAGCAGGTCGAATTTCAGCATGGTGAGGGAATGGGAGTTGTCGAGATTGTAGGCGGCGCTTGTTTTCGAAGACTTGCTTTACTTTTTAATTTGCTTTACATTTTTAGGACGTAAAGGAGTTTTGCCATGCAAGCACAAGCCATTGTGTCCAGCAAAGGACAAGTTACCCTGCCTTCTGCCATGCGAGCCAAGCTCGGCATTGATGCTGGATCACGCATACGGTTTGAGGTGCGGGGCAAGGAGTTGGTCATTATTCCTGAGTTGCCTATCAGTGCGTTTTACGGCATCCTCAAGGGCTATGACTTGGGCGATATTGAGCCGCCGAAAGAAGCAGATCGAGAGTTTGAATGAATGTCGTGGATTCGTCGGGGTGGATTGAGTTTTTTCAAGCGGGTGGCAATGGCCCAATATTCAGGCCTGTGATTGCAGACGAGACCCAGCTCATCGTCCCCACCATCAGCATTTTCGAAGTGCATCGCGTGTTAAGCCGCCACCTCAAAGACAGCTTGGTCACACCTTGTTTGGATGTCATGCGGCGAGGCAAAGTGGTTGATTTCACCGATGCTAGAGCCTTTGCCGCGTCTCGCATTTCTAAGCAACACCACTTGGCCTTGGCCGATGCAGCCATGTACAGCATTGCGCTTGAATTCAAAGCCACGTTTTGGACGCAGGACGCAGACTACCAAGGCTTGCCCAGCGTGCGCTACTTTGCTAAAAGCATCGCATCGCCGTAGCTAAAAAACCGATAACGCTGCTCAATTGCATGGCGGTATAGCGCGTGCATGTGTTCAAAGCCAGCAAAGGCGCTCACCAGCATGAGCAAGGTGCTTTTGGGTAGGTGAAAGTTGGTGATGAGCACATCGACCACTTCAAACACAAAGCCCGGTGTGATGAAAATTTGCGTGTCACCGCTGGTCGCGCCCGACTTCGCCCACGACTCCAGCGTGCGCACACTGGTTGTGCCGACCGCCACCACGCGGCCACCGCGTGCGCGGCAATCGGCAATGGCTTGCACCGTTTCGCTGGGAATGTTGTACCACTCGCTGTGCATGCGGTGCTCGGCCAAGTTTTCGGTTTTGACGGGCTGGAAGGTGCCAGCGCCCACATGCAGGGTGACGCTGGCGGTTTCAACACCACGAGCTTTTAAAGCGGCCAAAACACCGTCGTCAAAATGCAAGGCGGCGGTGGGTGCAGCGGCGGCTCCGGGGTGTTTGGCAAACACCGTTTGGTAGCGGCGTTCGTCTTCTGGGCTTTCGTGCTGGGCGTCGGCCGTGTTTTGGTGGCGCTCAATGTAGGGCGGCAATGGCATGTGGCCGTGCTGCTGCATCAAGTGATGTGGCTCGTCGCTGAATTTGAATTGAAAGAGCTGGCCGTCATCGTTGGGCCAGCGCCCAAGCAGTGTGGCGCTGAAGCCGCCCACCATCTGCAGCACCGTGCCAACGGGCGGCTTTTTGCTGACCTTCATGTGCGCCACAACCTCGTGATCGGTGAGCACGCGCTCGACCAACAACTCCAATTTGCCGCCGGTGGGCTTTTCGCCAAACAAACGGGCTTTGACGACTTGGGTGTCGTTGAACACCAACAAGTCGCCTGGCTCTAGCAAGCTGGGCAAGTCTTTGAAAATGCGGTCGATCGGCTGCGTGCCGCGCCCGTCTAGCAAACGAGAGGCGCTGCGTTCTGCGGCGGGGTGTTGGGCGATGAGCGACTCGGGCAGATGAAAATCAAAGTCGCTCAGAGAATAGGTGCGCATGGTCTTGAGGGCTGGACAAGCCCGTTCCAAGTTGAGAAAGAGGCGAATTATCGCAACTCAGCGCTGCGAGTCGCCCACCAGCACATAGGGTGCCCAAAACGCCGGATGGCCGTAACGCGGATCAGCCATGACTTGCAAAATGGCTTGGCGCAGGCTTTCGGCCTTGGGGGCTTGCGGGTTGTGGGTGAAGTGGCCAAAGGTGCGGGTGGTGAGTTCTTTGGCGCTTTCAGACTCGACCGCCCAGTGCGTCACCAACATGCTGCGGCTGCCGGCATAAAAGAAGCCCCGCGCCAAGCCACTCAGCGCTTCTTCGGCGCGACCATCGGCGGCGGCAGTGTTGCAAGCGCTCAGCACCACCCAATCGGCGTTGAGTTTTAAGCCCAACACGTCCTCCAAGGTGAGCAAAGGCGCGAGCGCATTTTTCGATTCGGAGCCATCCGCCGCCAGCGCCAGCGCGGGTTGAGTGAGGTGAGGCAAGTCGCCCGCCATCAGCCCGTGGGTGGCAAAGACGATGACTTTCTTTTGCGCCAACAAGCCGCTTTTGCTCACACTGAGCACGCTGGCGCGGGTGGCATTGCTGCCCAGCAACAAGTCTTGCGACAGGTTTGCGTTGAGCGCTGTGGCCAATGCGTTCAACTCGTCGCGCGTGTCGGGCAGGGTGGGAATGCTGTGATAAATCTTGTCGCCGGGCTCGGCTTCCAACTCTATGTCTTGACTCAGCGAGCGTGTGAAGTTGACGTTGCGCACGCCCGCTGGCGCGACAGAGGCGACGGCGGCAGAAGGGTCAAACACCGGATCGCCCCAAGCCAACAAGGCTTGTTGAGGCAATTGTTGTCGCTTCAAAGAGCGCAGGCTCAGCCAAGAGCTGACGCTGGGCACTTGGCTCAGACTCACTTGTTGGATCAGCCACGAAGGGGCTTGTTTGCCTTGTCGCGCTTGGGTTTGCAGCACAGCGAAGGGCAGGCGTGCCAATGCGCCGGAAGTGGCCAAAATCCATTGTTTGCGGTCAGCCAGTTCTGCGGATAACGGGGCAATCAGGGCTTGGTAGGTTTGAAAAGCGAGCGCATCGTCAAAAGGCTTTAAGCGTCCCGTGGTGCCCAAACTCTCCAGCGACACACGCAGCGTGGCCACAGATTTTTCAAGCTGCGCTTGCGTCATGCTGGCGCGGTGGAATTTGGCGATGACTTTGCCTGCGTCTTGCTTGACCGCCCAGACGTTGACGCCTGTTGCGTCAGGCATCAAGACCAGCAAGGCTTCGTCCGAGGTGAGTTTGGCACCAATGTCGTCCAAGGTGGGCGGCAGGGGATGAACCAAGCGCTCATAGTCGGGAAAACCTTGTTTGATTTTGGCCTGCAAACCTGTGCGCTGTTTTTCGAGGAGCGCAATGCGTTCGCGCATTTGGGTGGCCACTTCGGGCAGGGGAGATTGGGCGCTGCCCGCCTCGCCTGCCAAATAGGCGCGCAGGCCTTGCACCTCGTTTTTGGCATCTTGTTCTTGGCGAACCAATTCGGACAGCCCTTGCGTGTTGGCTGCGGAGCGCACCGCTGCGTCAGACAAAGCCTCTTGCACAGCACCTGCGTGAAGCCAGTCGGCCAACCCCAGGGTTTGGGTGACGCGCTCAGGGTTGGTTTGCGCCAAGGCTTCGATGTAAGTGCCAATGATGAGCTTGCGAGTTTCGGGACGAATGCCAAATTGGTTCAGGTAGTCGGCGTTGCGCGGGCTGATCAAGTTGAGCGAGGCTTGCTCCAGCAAAGGCAGCGCGGCTTGCTTCTTGGCTGCATCTGCGCTGCGCCACAAGGCCACGCCTTGCAGACCTTTGGATTGGGCGACGTAGAAATGGTCTTCGTCATAAATTTTGGCGTTGCCTGCGGCTGCGCGTTCAAACAACTCAGCGGCTGGCTCGTTCATTTGGTTGCCAAGGTAAACGTAGCCTCGGTCAAAGTTGAATTGAACCCGTCTTTTGAGCGCGGGATCATCGCCTGCGATGGCGTCAAGACGTTGAACTTCAGCCAAAGCCTCAGGCCATTTTTTTTCGCCCATCATGGCGACGAATATGTCGCGACGGCGTTTGATTCGTTCTAAGTTGCTGCTGGGCTGTCCGAGTTCTTCCAATATTTGATCTGACTTCAGCGCGAGTTTTTCGGATTGCGCAAATTCGCGTTGGGCAAAGCGTAGGTTAGTAGCGACGGAATAAATTCCCGATTTGAATGCGATGGGTAATTCTGCTTCAGAAGAAAACCGCACATAACTTCTCAAGGCATCTTCAGCATCGGCGAAGCGCCCTGCTGCAAGCAAAGCTTGGGTCTTACGAGCCAAGGTATTGGCTAAGTCTTGAGATAAATTGAGTCGAGCATTGGAAGCGTCGCCTGGCAAGCTGATGGGATAAGCTTTTCGAGCCGCTATTTCCGCAAAATTGGCCGCTTCAATGGCTTTTTCAATGTGTCCTGTGGCTTGCTCAAGTCTGGAAAGATGAAAACCGTAGTAAAGCGAGGCCCGTAAAAGATTGCGTTCAGCGCCTCGCGATTTTTGCGAAGGGGTTAAGGTGTCGATCTGAACTTTTATGTTTTCTAGCGTTGTTCGCGCTTCAGCGTACTTACCCCAGGTTAAATAATCATTTGCAATTTGACACATTTGAAAGGGCTTGGCAAACCCTTTATCGTTATCCGCCAACTCTTTGTGCAGCGCAAGTGCTTTGGCGTATTGGCCTTTGTTGCGGTAAATATTGGCTAGATTATTTTTAAAATTCGGAAGGTCTAAAACAGTCAAAGCTTCAGTCAATATTTGTTCTTCTGCATCAGGAACGCCAAGTCGTCTCGCAGCAACGGTCTTTGCATAAACCTGCTGCTCCAATTTAATCTTGAGCGCAGTTTTATCGAGCGGCTCATCTAAGATGGCCTGCAGCTGCACCCGTTCTTGCGGTGTTACGGTTTTGAAGCTGGCGTCAATGTCCTCGCTTTGCGCCCAAACGGATGAAGCGCTAAAACACACAAGGCTAACCCCAATCAAAAATTTTATAAACACAAAACTTCTGTGCATGGTGAAGTCCTTTTTGTTTTCATAGGTTTGATTTAATTTGACCTCTGTCGCGTTCAATGGGCAAGCAATGTGCAGGGGCGAATTGCAGCTAAGACGTCTTCCATTTTTTCGCGCGCAATAGCCATATCGTAATTGGATTGTCCGCGCAGCCACCAACCATCGCTGAGACTAAAGTAGCGGCACAAGCGCAAATCGGTGTCAGCTGTGATGGCTCGTTTGCCAGCCACAATGTCACCGATGCGTTGAGCTGGAACACCTAATTCTTTGGCCAAGCGGTATTTGCTCAACCCCAAAGGTTTGAGAAACTCTTCTTCCAGCATTTCGCCGGGTGATATGGGTAGAATTTTTTTCATTAAGCTCCTCTCAGTGGTAGTCCACAATTTCCACCTCAAAGGCACCATCGCCTTGCCAGATAAAACAAAGCCGCCATTGATCGCTGATAGCTAAAGGCACAATCCCCCCCATGCCAGCCGCCACCCCGTCAAAGCCCGAAGTCAAGCCGCTTTCAGCGCCTCAAAAGGCGTTGCGCAAGCTTGGGCTTGACCGTTCGATTGACTTGGCGTTGCATTTGCCGTTTCGTTACGAAGACGAAACCCAGCTGGGGCTTTTGCGCAATGCTCGCGATGGCGAGATGCTGCAAATTGAAGCCACGGTGGTGTCGTGCGAAATCAGCTACAAACCGCGCCGGCAATTGTTGGTCGTGGTGGATGACGGCTCAGACACTTGCACGCTGCGGTTTTTTAACTTCTATCACAATCAACAAAAGGCCTTGGCTGTGGGCAGCCGCGTGCGCCTGCGTGGCGAAGTGCGCGGTGGTTTCATGGGGCGCACCATGGTGCACCCGAGTTTTTCCATTGCGGGTGGCGAGTTGCCCAATGCGCTGACGCCGGTCTACGCCACCTCGGCGGGTTTGCCACAAGCCTACATTCGCAAAGCGGTGCAGGGCGGATTGGTGCAGGCTTCGCGCAGCGGTGCTTTTAGCGAAACAATTCCCCAGGGCGTGTTGCCGCCTTCGGTGCACAGCGCGCAAGCGGGCAAGCCGCAGGTTTGGAGCTTGGAGCAGTCGCTGTATTTTTTGCACCATCCCACACCCGATGTCTCGCTGGCGCAGTTGGAAGACCGCACCCATCCTGCGTGGCAGCGTCTCAAAGCAGAGGAGTTGCTGGCGCAACAAGTCTCGCAACTACAAGCCAAGCGTGAACGTGACTTGCTCAAAGCGCCGCCATTGGCGCTGCGTCAAGGCGGTTTGCAGGAGCAGCTGTTGGCGGTATTGCCCTTTGGCTTGACCAACGCACAGCGACGCGTGGGCGAAGAAATTGCGCAAGACCTCATGCGCCCCGTGCCCATGCACCGTTTGCTTCAAGGCGACGTGGGATCAGGAAAAACAGTGGTGGCCGCCTTGGCCGCAGCGGTGGCGATGGATGGCGGTTTTCAGTGTGCCCTCATGGCGCCTACCGAAATCTTGGCCGAACAACATTTCCGCAAACTCATTGATTGGCTGGAACCGTTGCTCTCGCCCTTGGGCAAGCGCGTGGCTTGGCTGACGGGTAGTCAAAAGAAAAAAGAACGCACGGAAATGCTTGGTCTCATTGCCAGCGGCGAGGCTGCGTTGGTGGTGGGCACACATGCGGTCATTCAAGAGCTGGTGGTGTTTCACAATTTGGCGCTCGCCATCATTGACGAACAACACCGCTTTGGTGTGGCGCAGCGCTTGGCCTTGCGAGCCAAAATGCACGATGGCGAGCCGCACATGCTGATGATGAGTGCCACGCCCATTCCCCGCACTTTGGCCATGAGCTATTACGCCGATCTTGACGTCTCCACCTTGGACGAGCTGCCGCCTGGGCGCACGCCGGTTGTGACCCGGTTGGTGTCCGATGCGCGGCGCGATGAGTTGATAGAGCGCATTCGCCACCAACTGGGCGAAGGCCGACAGGTGTACTGGGTTTGTCCTTTGATCGAAGAGAGCGAAGCGCTCGATTTGACCAACGCCACCGAAACCCATGCGCGGCTGAGTGAGGCTTTGAACTCTTGCGGTGCCGCATCCGTCAAAGTTGGTTTGCTGCATTCGCGCATGAGCCCCGCCGATAAAAAGGCCGAAATGGCGCAGTTTGTGAGCGGCGCAATGGGTGTGTTGGTGAGCACCACCGTCATTGAGGTGGGCGTGGATGTGCCCAACGCTTCGCTCATGGTGATCGAACACGCCGAGCGTTTTGGTCTGAGCCAACTGCACCAATTGCGTGGCCGCGTGGGGCGCGGCGCGGCAGCTTCGGCCTGCGTGCTGATGTACGCCACAGGCGAGAGTGGCCGCCTGAGCGAAACCGCCCGCGAGCGCCTTCGCGCGATGGTCGAGACTTCGGACGGTTTTGAAATTGCGCGGCGCGACCTGGAAATACGTGGCCCCGGCGAGTTTTTGGGCGCACGCCAATCGGGCGCGCCATTGCTGCGGTTTGCCGATCTCGCACAAGACGCTGACTTGCTCGATTGGGCGCGTCAACTCGCCCCTGTCATGTTGGACAAATATCCCGAAATGGCCAAGCGCCACATCGAGCGCTGGTTGGGTGGAAAATCAGACTTCTTGAAAGCCTGAATCCATGACCCTGACCGAACTCAAATACATCGTTGCCTTGGCGCGTGAAAAACACTTTGGACGCGCCGCAGACGCTTGTTTTGTCTCGCAACCCACCTTGTCGGTCGCCATCAAAAAACTCGAAGAAGAACTCGATGTCAAGCTGTTTGAGCGCAGCGCCAACGAAGTTGCCGTCACCAGCTTCGGTGATGAAATCGTGCGCCAAGCGCAAAGCGTGCTGGAGCAAGCCGCCAACATCAAAGAAATAGCCAAACGCGGCAAAGACCCGCTGGCCGGGCCACTCAAGTTGGGCGTGATTTACACGATTGGGCCGTATTTGTTGCCCAGCTTGGTGCGCCAAGCCATCGCCACCACGCCGCAAATGCCGCTCATGTTGCAAGAAAACTTCACTGTGAAGCTGCTGGAGATGCTGCGCACGGGCGAGATTGATTGCGCCATCATGGCCGAGCCTTTTCCAGATACAGGCTTGGCCACTGCCAATTTGTACGACGAGCCTTTCATGGCCGCTGTGCCCAGCAACCATGCGTTTGCCAAGCGCAAAGAAATCACGGGTGAAGAACTCAAAAGCGAAACCATGTTGTTGCTGGGCAACGGTCATTGTTTCCGCGACCACGTGCTGGAGGTCTGCCCCGAGTTTGCACGTTTTTCCAGTGATGCAGAAGGCATTCGAAAAAGCTTTGAAGGTTCCTCTTTGGAAACCATCAAACACATGGTGGCCGCGGGCATGGGCGTGACCTTGGTGCCGCGCCTGAGCGTGCCCAAAGAGGCTTTGACGGGCAAACACAAAGTCAGCGAAGAAACCTATGTGCGCTATGTGCCGATTGTCGAAAAAGACGGCAGCCCTCCGCCGACACGCCGCGTGGTCTTGGCTTGGCGACGTAGCTTTACCCGCTACGAGGCCATTGCCTGCTTGCGCAACGCCATTTATGCCTGCGATTTGCCCGGCGTGACCCGTTTGTCTTGACTGTTTTGAAGGAGGCGGCAGTGCGCGCACGTTTGGCTTTGTATTTGGACTTGATCCGCTTCAACCGCCCCGCAGGCTGGTTGCTGTTGCTGTGGCCTTCGCTGTCGGCCTTGTGGGTGGCGGCTGATGGCTGGCCGGGTTGGTATCTGGTTTGTGTATTTGTGCTGGGCACGGTGCTCATGCGCAGCGCGGGCTGTTGCATCAACGATGTGGCAGATCGCGAATTTGATCGCCATGTCAAGCGCACGGCGCAACGTCCTGTCACCAGTGGCGCATTGCCAGTGCGTGAGGCCTTGTGGGTGGGCGCGGTGTTGGCGTTGGCGGCTTTTTGTTTGGTGCTCACGCTCAACCCCGTTGTGGTGGTGTGGTCGGTGTTGGGCTTGGTGGTGACGCTGCTCTATCCCTACGCCAAGCGCTATGTGTCTATGCCGCAAGCGGTGCTGGGTATAGCGTTTAGCTTTGGCATTCCTATGGCTTTTGCGGCGGTGCGCGGCGAGGGCGTGTCATGGAGCCAAATTGGCTTAGACACACTGACTGCCGCTGTGCCTGTTCAAGCGTGGGTCTTGCTGGGATTCAACCTGTTTTGGGTGCTCGCCTACGACACCGAATACGCCATGGTTGATCGCGATGACGACTTGCGCATTGGCATGAAAACCTCAGCCATCACGCTCGGGCGATTTGATGTGTCGGCCATCATGGTGTTTTACTTTACCTATTTGTTGGGCTGGGCGTTTGCACTGGGGAGTGCGCATTTGGGCTGGCTTTGGTCTGTTGCCTTGGTCTTGGCCACCTGGCAAGCCTTATGGCATCACAAACTCATCAAAGACCGCACGCGTGACGGTTGTTTCAAGGCGTTTCGCCTCAATCATTGGCTTGGCGCCACGGTGTTTGCTGGTGTGGCTTTGGGTTATTTGACGCGGTAAGTGTGTCTGGGTCGTCGCCAGCGCGTGGTTCAAACGGCATAAAAAAAGCGCTTGGAGTTCAAGCGCTTTTTTGTGGGCTGCAGCAAATTACTGAGCTTTGGCTTTTTTGGCCTTCTTTTTCTTGTGTTTCTTTTTCTTGTGCTTTTTCTCAGCCTTGGCAGGGGCTGATTTGCTGTCGCTTGTCGAACTGGCCGTGGTGGTGTCGGCTGCAGGAGCCTGTGTCTGGGCAGCCACGGGCAGAACCAAGGCGGCGGCTGTCAACAAAGAGAGTAACAGTTTGCTCATTTTTTAAAATCTTTCAAATCAAAAACGCCTGAATTGTCGCATTAACCAACTTGGCCGCTTATTTGCCGAATTCGTCGCCCAATTCTTGCGCTCTGAGGCGAGCCGCCTCTAGGGCATGCTTGAAAAGAGACTGAACTCCCGCTTCATCCAGCGCGCAAGTGGCAGCATACGTTGTGCCGCCCTTGGAGGTGACGCGTTCACGCAACACGTGCGGGCTTTCGTCAGAGGCTTTGGCCAGCGCAGACGCGCCCTCAAACGTGCCAACTGCCAATTGATGAGCCTGTGAAGCGCTCAAACCCATGTCGACGCCCGCTTGAATCATGGCTTCTAAAAAGTAAAACACATAGGCGGGGCCGGAGCCTGAAATGGCTGTGACCGCGTCAAGCAAAGGCTCGTGGGCAACCCACAGCAATTGGCCGGTAGGTTCCAAAACTTGTGCGATGAGTTGCTTGTCGGCAGGCGTCACGCCAGTGCGGGCAAACAAACCCGTTTGACCGAGCCCGACCAAGGCTGGCGTGTTGGGCATGGCGCGCACAATCCGCTCAGAGCCCAGCCAATGCGCAATGCTGTCGCTGCGAATACCCGCCGCCACACTCAAATGCAGAGCTTGCTGACAAAAAGCCCGGTTTTGCTGAGCTGCCTCATGAAAAGACTGAGGTTTGACGGCCCAAATCATCACATCCGCATCCTGCAAGTCGGCGCTGGGCGCGCTGAGGGTGTGCACACCCAGCGCCTCTAGGCGTTGTCGGCTTTGCTCAAAGGGTTCGATCACCCATATGCGTTGGGCGCTCATGCCTTGGCGAATTAACCCGCCCAAGATGGCGCTGGCCATGTTGCCGCCACCGACAAAAACCAATTTGCACTGATTCAAAGTGTTGTTTGTATGTGTCATAGCCCATGATTGTGGTCGATTTGGCTGATTTCTTGAAAGAAAACACAAAAAGTTTGACACGGGCTAAAAAACCATGGCATAATCTGCGGCTCCGCTTCAAAAAAGCGGGGTTTATCTGCCCAAACAAAAGCACTGCGAGTGGTTCGTGGTGTGGATGACGGGCCCAAGACTGATCGGTTCTTTGTGTTGCAGGCATTTATGTCGCAGCAAATGCAAGGGTCCGGTGCAAGTTGGGAATATTGAAATGATCCAAACTGAATCTCGGTTAGATGTGGCCGACAACACTGGTGCGAAGTCCGTTCTGTGCATCAAAGTGCTTGGCGGCTCTAAGCGTCGCTACGCAAGTGTTGGCGACATCATCAAAGTGAGCATTAAAGAAGCTGCTCCGCGTGGTCGCGTCAAAAAAGGCGAGGTCTACAGTGCTGTGGTGGTGCGTACTGCCAAAGGCATTCGTCGCGGTGACGGCTCGCTCGTTAAATTCGATGGCAACGCAGCAGTGTTGCTCAATGCAAAGTTGGAGCCAATCGGCACCCGTATCTTCGGCCCAGTGACGCGCGAGTTGCGCACTGAGAAGTTCATGAAGATCGTGTCCTTGGCACCTGAAGTTCTGTAAGGACCTGGCCATGAACAAGATTCATAAAGGCGACCAAGTCATCGTTCTCGCTGGGCGTGACAAGGGCAAGCGCGGCGTTGTGTCATTGCGCAAAGACGACAGTCACTTGGTGATTGAAGGTTTGAATGTGGTGAAAAAACACACCAAACCCAATCCAATGGCTGGCACGCAAGGCGGCATCGTTGAAAAATCAATGCCTATCCATCAGTCCAATGTGGCCATCTTCAATGCCGCTACTGGCAAGGCTGATCGCGTGGGCATCAAAATTCTGGCTGACGGCGGCAAAGTTCGCGTGTTCAAGTCCAGCGGCGAAGAAATCAAGGCGGCATAACCATGGCACGACTGCAACAACACTATCGCGAAAAAGTGGCTCCTGAGCTGACCGCTAAGTTTGGCTACAAATCTCCCATGGAGGTTCCGCGCCTGACCAAGATCACTTTGAACATGGGCGTGAGCGAAGCCGTGGCTGATAAAAAAGTCATGGAACACGCTGTCAGCGACTTGACAAAAATCGCAGGTCAAAAACCTGTGGTGACCAAGGCTAAGAAAGCTATCGCTGGTTTCAAAATCCGCGAAGGCCAAGCCATTGGCTGCATGGTCACTCTGCGTGGCGTGCAAATGTATGAATTCCTGGACCGTTTCGTTACCGTGGCTTTGCCCCGTGTGCGTGACTTCCGTGGTATTTCGGGTCGTGCTTTCGACGGTCGCGGTAACTACAACATCGGCGTCAAAGAACAGATCATTTTCCCTGAGATTGAGTACGACAAAGTCGACGCACTGCGCGGCCTCAACATCAGCATCACCACAACGGCTAAGACAGATGATGAGTGCAAAGCACTGCTCGCTGGCTTCCGTTTCCCGTTCAAGAACTGAGGTGGCACGTGGCTAAAGTAGCTTTGATCGAGCGCGAGCTCAAACGTGAAAAACTGGCGGCCAAGTACGCAGCAAAATATGCTGAGTACAAAGGCATTGCCAAAGACGCCAAACGCAGCGATGAAGAACGTGCAGCAGCCCGCATGGCTCTGCAAAAACTTCCCCGCAACGCAAACCCCACCCGTCAACGTAACCGTTGCGAACTGACCGGTCGCCCCCGTGGCACATTCCGTCAATTCGGATTGGGTCGCGCCAAGATCCGTGAATTAGCCTTCCAAGGCAACATTCCCGGCGTCACCAAGGCAAGCTGGTAATAAGGCAGAGGAATTCAACATGAGCATGAGTGATCCAATCGCCGACTTGCTGACTCGTATCCGCAATGCGCAAATGGTGGCTAAACCCACTGTGATGGTGCCTTCTTCCAAAGTGAAGATCGCCATTGCGCAAGTGCTGAAAGACGAAGGCTATATCGACGGTTTCCAAATCAAAACCGAAGCTGGCAAATCAGAACTTGAGATCTCTCTCAAGTACTACGCTGGCCGTCCCGTGATCGAGCGCATTGAGCGTGTGAGCCGTCCTGGCTTGCGCGTCTACAAAGGCTGCGAAGACATTCCTCAAGTCATGAACGGCTTGGGCGTTGCCATTGTGACAACTCCCAAAGGCGTGATGACAGACCGCAAAGCGCGCGCAGCCGGTGTCGGCGGCGAAGTGCTCTGCTACGTCGCATAACCGCAGGCAAAGGAAAGACTCAAATGTCCCGAGTAGGTAAATCGCCTGTGACCGTCCCCCAAGGTGTGGACGTGTCTATCAACAGTACACAGATCAGTGTGAAAGGCGCTGGCGGCACTTTGTCCGTCGCTGCCAACGCATTGGTCAACGTGGTTAATGACGCGGGTAAAGTGACATTCACCCCCGCAGATGATTCACGCGAAGCAAACGCCATGAGCGGCACCTTGCGCCAGTTGGTTAACAACATGGTTATCGGTGTCACCAAAGGCTTTGAGAAGAAGTTGATTTTGGTTGGCGTGGGCTACAAAGCCGCAGCGTCAGGTGCCAAATTGAACTTGGCGGTGGGGTTTTCTCACCCCGTGAACAAAGACATGCCTGCTGGCATCAAAGTTGAAACACCCGCTCCAACGGAAATCATCATCAAAGGTGCTGACCGTCAACGCGTGGGTCAAGTAGCCGCTGAGATTCGTGCAATTCGCCCCCCAGAGCCTTACAAAGGCAAGGGCATCCGTTATTCGGATGAGAAGATCACGATCAAAGAGACTAAGAAGAAATAAGGAGCTGCACCATGTTGACCAAAAAAGAGCAGCGTCTTCGTCGTTCACGTCAAACCCGTATTCGCATTGCGAATCAAGGCGTGGCGCGCTTGACTGTCAATCGTACCAATCTGCACATTTACGCCACCGTGATTTCGGGTTGCGGAACCAAAGTGCTGGCCACTGCTTCGACTGCCGAAGCCGACGTGCGCAAATCTTTGGGCACCACAGGCAAAGGCGGCAACGTCAATGCAGCGCAAGTCATTGGCAAGCTGATTGCTGAAAAAGCAAAAGCCGCTGGCATTGAAAAAGTGGCATTTGACCGCGCAGGTTTCGCCTACCACGGCCGTGTGAAAGCACTGGCTGATGCGGCTCGCGAAGCTGGCTTGCAGTTCTAACCGAATTGGATATTTAAAATGGCTAAATTACAAGCTAATACCAAGACTGACGGCCCAGAAGACGGTCTGAAAGAGAAGATGATCGCGGTGAACCGCGTCACCAAAGTCGTCAAGGGCGGTCGTATTCTCGGTTTCGCAGCACTCACTGTGGTCGGTGACGACGACGGTCGCGTGGGCATGGGCAAAGGCAAATCGAAAGAAGTGCCAGCTGCTGTGCAAAAAGCGATGGAAGAAGCGCGTCGCAACATGATCAAAGTGTCGTTGAAAAACGGCACCATCCATCACAAAGTCCACGGCAGCCACGGCGCCGCCAATGTGATGATGATCCCAGCCCCTAAAGGTACTGGCATCATCGCGGGCGGCCCCATGCGCGCCGTCTTCGAAGTGATGGGCATCACCGATATCGTGGCAAAAAGCCACGGTACATCCAATCCTTACAACATGGTTCGCGCCACGTTGGACGCTCTGAAGAACTGCACAACAGCTTCTGAAGTGGCGGCCAAACGCGGCAAGAACATCGAAGACATCTTCGCTTGATCACGGAGTATTCGATGAGCACTACTACTCAAACCGTCAAAATCCAATTGGTGCGTAGCCCAATTGGCACCAAAGAATCGCACCGCGCCACTGTGCGCGGCTTGGGTCTGCGCAAGCTCAATTCTGTGAGCGAATTGCAAGACACTCCTGCCGTGCGTGGCATGATCGACAAGATCAGCTACCTGGTCAAAGTGCTGTAAAGGTTGAAGATGAAACTCAATACCATCACACATGCACCAGGTTCCAAGCACGCCAAGCGTCGCGTGGGCCGTGGTATCGGTTCGGGCCTCGGTAAAACCGCAGGTCGCGGCCACAAAGGTCAAAAATCACGCTCAGGCGGCTACCACAAAGTGGGTTTTGAAGGCGGTCAAATGCCTTTGCAACGTCGCTTGCCCAAGCGCGGTTTCAAATCACAAACACTGAAGTACAACGCTGAAGTGACATTGACAGCTTTGGACCAACTCGGCGCTGCCGAAGTGAACATCCTCACTTTGAAAACTGCTGGCTTGGTGGGCAACATTGCTCGCGTGGTCAAAGTGGTCAAAACGGGTGAACTCACCAAAGCCGTCAAGCTCAATGGCATTGGCGCAACTGCTGGCGCGAAAGCTGCCATTGAAGCAGCTGGTGGTTCAGTCGAATAAACGTCAGTTATTTAGGAACGCGCTCCGTGGCAACCAAACCCTCAACATCAGGCAACAACGATAAGTTCGGCGACTTGCGTCGTCGACTCGTGTTTTTGTTGCTCGCTTTGGTGGTCTACCGCGTGGGTGCGCACATTCCTGTGCCAGGCATTGACCCCAATCAACTGCAACAGTTGTTCAAAGGTCAGCAAGGCGGCATCTTGAACTTGTTCAATATGTTCTCGGGTGGTGCGTTGTCGCGTTTTACTGTGTTTGCGTTGGGCATCATGCCGTACATCTCGGCTTCGATCATCATGCAATTGATGACCTATGTGTTGCCCGCGCTGGAACAGTTGAAAAAAGAAGGTGAATCGGGTCGTCGCAAGATCACCCAATACACCCGCTACGGCACATTGGGCTTGGCCTTGTTTCAGTCCTTAGGCATTGCCTTGGCACTGGAAGCTTCGGCAGGTTTGGTCAACACACCCGGTTTTGCGTTTCGCATGACCGCCATGATCAGCTTGACTGCAGGCACCATGTTCTTGATGTGGCTGGGCGAACAAATCACGGAACGTGGTTTGGGTAACGGAATTTCTATCCTGATTTTTTCAGGAATTGCAGCAGGCTTGCCTAATTCGTTGGGTGGTTTGTTGGAGTTGGTTCGTACTGGAGCGATGAGTATTTTTGTTGCTTTGGTGGTGGTGGTGGTGATTGGCTTGGTGACTTACTTTGTGGTGTTCGTGGAACGCGGACAACGTAAAATCTTGGTCAACTATGCGCGTCGTCAAGTCGGTAACAAAGTGTATGGTGGGCAATCGTCGCACCTGCCTTTGAAGATCAACATGGCGGGCGTGATTCCTCCCATCTTCGCTTCGTCGATTATTTTGTTGCCTGCAACCATCGTGAGTTGGTTCAGCAAAAATGACAGCATGTTGTGGTTGAAAGACATTTCTTCCGCCTTGGCTCCAGGCCAACCGGTGTATGTCTTGTTGTACGCAACAGCTATTGTTTTCTTCTGCTTTTTCTACACAGCGTTGGTGTTCAACAGCCGTGAAACAGCAGATAACTTGAAAAAGAGCGGTGCGTTCGTTCCGGGCATTCGTCCAGGCGATCACACAGCAAAGTACATTGACAAAATTCTGGTTCGATTGACATTGTCCGGTGATGTTTACATCACCTTCGTGTGTCTTTTTACTGAATTTTTGATTTTGAAATACAACGTGCCTTTATACTTCGGTGTGACATCGTTGTTGATCA
>CAILCI010000089.1 GCA_903832625.1 uncultured Burkholderiales bacterium
GCCATCATGCCACTGGTGTGCAACCCGCCGTTTTGACAACACGTTCTGTGGACGCTGGAAATTTGAACAATTTAGCCGCAGGGCGGCGCGGCCTCGTCACCAATTCACCACCGCAATTGGGGCAAGCGCCTTTCAATACGTCTTGTGCGCAGGCACTACAAAAAGTGCATTCAAAAGAGCAAATCCGCGCTTCGGTGGATTCAGCAGGCAAATCGCGGCTACAGCATTCGCAGTTGGGGCGGAGTAGGAGCATTTAGGTTTCCTTCCATTCTTCAAAGAGTCGATCAAACCCACAATTTTGCAGAATGTCAACATATTCCAAGGCCTTTGCACAGTCGACATTTACAGCGCATTTCCAGCATATCCCATCAATTTTGTTGAGATGCTAAAACACGAAGTGTCCATGCGCATGGACACTTCGCGTTTTAGCTGGATTTGAGCTTTTTTCTACGGCGAGGATGAATCACAAAACGTCATTGTTCCGTTAAAGAAGCGTGCATCGAACTGGGCAGTTGTAAGCCTCAGCCAAGCCCGTCTATTACAATAGCGATTATGTATCACGCCCATCTGTTCAGCTTGAACTTTGCATCGCCCGTTGCGGCGACTGCTTTTGCGCGTGTATTCACCATCAAAACCACAACGATTAAGGGCTGAACAGCTCGGTTCGTCGTGCGCCCTCCCCGGCCAGACGAGCCGGGCAAACAGTCTGATGTGGCACTGTTTTTAAACTTTGAAAGGGCGTTGAAATGAGCAAGTTAGTCGGTTTGGTCGGTTGGCGCGGCATGGTCGGTTCTGTCTTGATGGACCGCATGATGCAAGAGAAGGACTTCGATTTGATCGAACCCGTGTTCTTCTCCACCTCCAACACAGGCGGCAAAGCCCCCGCCATGGCGAAAAACGAAACCACGCTGCAAGACGCCAACAACATTGATGCGCTCAAAAAGTGCGACATCATCATCACCTGCCAAGGCGGCGACTACACCAAAGAAGTTTTCCCCAAGCTGCGCGCTGCGGGTTGGCAAGGGCACTGGATTGACGCAGCGTCTTCGCTGCGCATGGCCGACGACGCTGTGATCATCTTGGACCCCGTAAACCGCAACGTGATTGATGCGGCTTTGGCCAAAGGCGGCAAAAACTGGATTGGCGGCAACTGCACTGTGAGCCTGATGCTCATGGGTTTGGGCGGTTTGTTCCAACACGGCCTGATCGAATGGGTCAGCGCCATGACTTACCAAGCGGCTTCGGGCGCAGGCGCACAAAACATGCGCGAATTGCTAAGCCAAATGGGTGCATTGCATGACGCGGTCAAAACCGAGCTGGCCGACCCCGCTTCGGCCATTTTGGACATCGACCGCAAAGTCGCGGCCACCATGCGCGACGCGGCTTTTCCGACCAAAAACTTCCGCAACACAGCGCTTGCAGGCAGCTTGATTCCTTGGATTGACGTGCCTGTGGAGCACGGCCAAAGCAAAGAAGAATGGAAAGGCGGCGCAGAATGCAACAAGATTTTGGGCAATCCCGCGTTTCGCAGCGCGGGCAGCATCCCAATTGACGGCTTGTGCGTGCGCATTGGCGCGATGCGCTGCCACTCGCAAGGCCTCACCATCAAGCTCAAAAAAGACGTGCCACTGGATGAGATCGAGGGCATCATCGCCAGCGCCAACGACTGGGTGAAGGTCGTGCCCAATGTGCGCGAGATCACCGAGCGCGATTTGACACCCGCTGCCGTGACCGGCACTTTGACCGTTCCCGTGGGCCGTTTGCACAAAATGGCGATGGGCAACGACTACCTTGGCGCCTTCACGGTGGGCGACCAATTGCTGTGGGGCGCGGCTGAACCTTTGCGCCGCATGTTGCGCATCCTCTTGGAAAACTGATAAAAGCCGTTAATATCTGGGCTATGACCAGAATTCAACGGCTCTTCCATCGTTCCGCCTTATGTGCAGCCCTGTCACTGTCGGCCATCGGCAGTGCGCAGGCGCTCACTTTGAGTAGCCCACATATTCAGTCCAAACAGGGAGAGCCGCTCAATGTTGAGGTCGATGTTTTAGACATTTCTGAGCAAGAACAATCTGACTTCAAAGGCGTGCTCGCCAGCCCCGAAATTTACCGGGCTGCAGGCATTCAAGCGCCCACCAGCGGATCCGCGCCCTTGGAGGTTCAGGTTCGTTTGTTGCGCAGAGACAACGGTAAGCCGTATTTAAAAATCACCAGCCAACAGCCGGTGAGCGGTAATTTTGTCGATGTGATGCTCGATTTGCGTTGGTCGACTGGCCGCTCCTTGCGCGATTTGAATTTATCTTTGGATGAGCAACACGCGCCAGCCAAACCGGCCAACAAAGCAATCGCACCCGTACAAACGCCCACTGCGCCCCAGCAGCGCGAGGGCAACGCCCAACAAATCACGGTTGAAAAAGGCGATACCGCCAGTGCTATTGCAGCCCAGAGCGTGCCCGATGGCATTTCTTTGGATCAAATGCTGATTGCCATGCTGCGCAACAACCCAGATGCGTTCATGGACGATAACGTCAATCGACTCAAAGCGGGCGCAGTCTTGAATTTGCCCACGCAAGAGCAAGCCTCGGCCATCAAGCGCAGTGAGGCGCATGCACAAATCGTCACGCAAACTGCTGATTTCTTGGCTTACCGAGCCGAATTGGCTGCCCGTGCGCCTGGCGGCACGATTCCCAAAGCCTCCCGCGATGCGGCGGGCAAGTTGCAAGCGCAGGTTCAAAGCAAAAAAGCGCCAGCCAACGAAGACACCCTCAAGCTCACCAAACCCAACGACAAGGCCGAAGTCGAGACCAAGGTTGTCAAACAGCTGGAGGCTCAAGAAGTGGCCAGCCGCGCCGCTGAAATCAGCCGCAACATTGCCGAACTGGGCAAAATCGCCGCTGCCACAGCCAGCAGCCCCGCCACCAGCGCCGCTGTTGCCGTTTTGCCACCGCCCGTGGCCGATGCCAGCGACAGCAATGACAACGACCTTGATTTGATTGATCGCCTCTCGCAAGATCCTTTGAGCGTGACTTTGGCCGGCGGCCTGATTGCTGTGCTCGGCTTGATTGGCCTGTGGTTGCGCAAAAACCGTCATGAAGACGAAGAAATCCAAGGGCTGGCTCCGCTCAATGTCAAATTCAATTTAGACCTACCCACCGACGGCGCTCCCTTGCCCGAGATGACCGCTTACGGCAGTACCACCGACTTTGATTCAACACAACAGCCCCAGCATTACCAAGCGCACGATCATTCAAGCATGAGCCACATGAGCGAAGATGAATCGCACGAACCCGACCAAGTGCAACGCGACGCGCCGGCTGTGGCTATGCCCAATATTTCTCTCGACTTGGAAGAACCCGTGCTTGCCAACAATCCGTTCAAAGTTCGCATGGACTTGGCCAACGAGTTGTGGCAACTCGGCCAACTGCACACCAGCCGCGCCTTGATGGAAGAGGTGCTGCACGAGGCCACGGGCGACGTCAAGGCTTTGGCTCAGAAATGGCTTGCTGAGCGTGGTTGACCGCGTGCGGGTGGCGATGGGCTTGAGCTACAACGGCCAAGCTTACGCAGGTTGGCAAAGTCAAAAAGACGTCAGCACGGTGCAAGACCGCTTAGAAGACGCCTTAGAGCAATTCACCACGCAACGCATTTCCACGCTCTGCGCTGGCCGCACCGATGCGGGCGTGCACGGCGTCATGCAAGTGATTCACTTTGACACCGATTTGCAACGCACACCGTATTCTTGGACACGCGGCACCAACTCGTTTTTGCCGCCCGACATTGCAGTGCAATGGGCCAAAGAAGTCCCCGCCAATTTTCATTGCAGAGGTAGCGCAATCTCACGCCGCTATGCCTATGTAGTGTTGGAGTCGCCAATTCGCCCGAGTTTGGAGTTAGGCCGTGTGGGCTGGGTATTTCGCAAACTCGACCCAGCCGCCATGGAGCAAGCCGCCAGCTATTTGCTGGGCGAACACGATTTCACTTCTTTTCGCGCTTCCAGTTGTCAGGCACTGACGCCCGTCAAACGCATGTTGAAGATCGATATTTCTCGGCGCAGCACCCAAAGCAACTCGGCCTATTGGCGCTTTGAATTTGAAGCCAATGCGTTTTTGCACCACATGATTCGCAACATCATGGGCTGCTTGTTGCGCGTCGGACAAGGGCTGGAGCCGCCCGAGTGGATGGCGCAGGTCTTGGCCGCCAAAGACCGCGACGTGGCCGCGCCCACTTTCAGCCCAGACGGCTTGTATTTCTTAGGCCCGCAGTACGAAGCGCACTGGGGATTGCCCGCCAGCGCACCTGCGTATGATGGACTGCCATGAACCGCACCCGCATCAAAATTTGTGGCCTCACCCGCGAGCAAGACGTGCAAGCCGCTGTGGACGCTGGCGTAGACGCCATTGGCTTTGTGCTGTATGCGCCCAGCCCTCGCGCTGTCACGGCTGCGCGTGCTGGCGAGCTGGCGCGGCTTTTACCTGCTTTTGTCACGCCGGTGCTGCTTTTTGTGAACGAAAGCCCCGAAAACATTGCCCTAGCCTGCCAAAAAGTGCCGGGTGCGTGGCTACAGTTTCATGGCGAAGAAAGTCCCGACCAATGCCGCAAAATTGCCCGCACGCTGGGCAGGCGCTGGATGCGGGCGGCGCGAATTCCCGCAGAAACCCCACTGGGGCAAGCCCCGTTTGACCTCGTAAAATACGCTTTTGATTACCAAGACGCCCAAGCGGTGCTGCTCGACGCTCATGTTGAGGGGTATGGCGGTGGCGGCAAAACTTTCAATTGGTCACTCCTGCCACAAAACGTCAACGCTCACCTCGTCTTGTCTGGTGGACTCAACGCTGCCAACGTGACCGAGGGCATGGCCGCGTTGCGCACCTGCGGCTTGTCGCTGGCGGTTGACGTCAGCTCTGGCGTCGAAAGCGCCAAGGGCATCAAAGATGCCAACAAAATCCGCGATTTTGTGCGTGCCGTTCGCGCTGCCGACGCCCTCCATCCTTTGTGAGGGTTTGAACACTCACCTTGCGGTGAGGGCGGCAAATTTGCTAGTTTTCACCGCACCCCCTGCGTCCAGCCATTTCGAACCCACTTTGATTGCAGAAACACCCCTACTTTTATGTCCACCTACCAACAACCCGATGCCAGCGGCCACTTTGGCATTTATGGCGGCAGCTTTGTGAGCGAAACCCTCACCCACGCCATTGAAGAACTCAAAGCCGCCTACGCCAAATACCAACACGACCCGGCCTTCATGGCTGAGTTTCAAAGCGAGTTGGCGCATTTTGTCGGTCGCCCCTCGCCCATCTACCACGCAGCGCGCATGAGCCGCGAAATGGGTGGCGCGCAAATCTACTTGAAGCGCGAAGACCTCAACCACACGGGGGCGCACAAAATCAACAACACCATTGGTCAAGCCATGCTCGCCAAGCGCATGGGCAAGCCGCGTGTGATTGCTGAAACCGGCGCAGGCCAGCACGGTGTGGCAACCGCCACGATTTGCGCCCGCTACGGTTTGGAATGCGTGGTCTACATGGGTGCAGAAGACGTCAAACGCCAAAGCCCCAATGTTTACCGCATGAAGCTGTTGGGCGCGACGGTGGTGCCCGTGGAGAGCGGCAGCCGCACCCTCAAAGACGCACTCAACGAAGCCCTGCGCGACTGGGTGACGAATGTGGAAAACACCTTCTACATCATCGGCACGGTGGCAGGACCGCATCCTTATCCGATGATGGTGCGCGATTTCCAAAGTGTGATTGGCGAAGAATGCATCACCCAAATGCCCTCCATGCACCAAGGCCAGCAACCCGACGCGGTGGTGGCTTGCGTGGGCGGTGGCAGCAATGCGATGGGTATTTTCTATCCCTACATTCCCTTTGAAAACACCCGTTTGATTGGCGTCGAAGCCGCTGGTGAAGGTTTGGACACCGAGCGCCATTCAGCCTCGTTGCAAAAAGGCGCGCCTGGCGTGCTGCACGGCAACCGCACCTACATCTTGCAAGATGCGAATGGGCAGATCACGGAAACACACAGCATCAGCGCGGGTTTGGACTATCCCGGCGTGGGTCCTGAACATGCGTTTTTGAAAGACATAGGCCGCGCAGAATACGTGGGCATCACCGACCAAGAAGCGCTGGATGCCTTTCATTACCTGTGCCGCACCGAAGGCATTATTCCCGCGCTCGAATCGAGCCACGCCGTGGCCTACGCCATGAAGCTGGCCAAAACCATGCGTGCCGACCAATCGATTTTGGTCAATCTCTCAGGACGCGGCGACAAAGACATTGGCACGGTGGCCGATTTGAGCCATGCCGATTTTTACTGCCGTCCCAGCTGCCAAGGCCAATCGGTCAAAGGCGGCGAGCAAACCATTCAATTTCAAGGGAAAACAGCATGAGCCGCATTGAACAAACGCTAAAGCAGCTCAACACCCAAGGCCGCAAAGCGCTGATTCCTTATGTGATGGCGGGTTTTCCGCATGCCAATTCCACGCCCGAAGTGATGCACCGCATGGTGGACGCGGGCGCGGACATCATTGAGTTGGGCGTGCCGTTCAGCGACCCAATGGCTGACGGCCCCGTCATTCAAAAAGCTGGCGAAGCTGCGCTGCGTCTGGGCATTGGCATGAGCCAAGTGCTGGAGATGGTCAAAAAATTCCGCCAAACCGACAGCGCCACGCCGGTGGTGCTCATGGGCTACGCCAACCCAGTGGAGTGCTACAACCTCGCACACGGCGCAGATGCCTTTGTCGAACATGCTGCGGCTGCGGGTGTAGACGGCGTCTTGATCGTGGACTATCCGCCCGAAGAATGCGAGGCCTTTGCCGCCACCTTGCGTGCGCACCAGATGGATTTGATCTTCTTGCTCGCACCCACCAGCACCGACGCCCGCATGGCGCAAGTGGCGAAGGTGGCCAGCGGCTATGTGTATTACGTCTCGCTCAAAGGTGTGACGGGCGCAGGCCACTTGGACACCGACGCGGTGGAGGCCATGTTGCCGCGCATTCGCCAACATGTTCATATTCCTGTGGGCGTGGGCTTTGGCATTCGCGATGCGGCCACGGCTTGTGCGGTTGGCAAAGTGGCCGACGCGGTGGTGATTGGTTCGCGCATCATCCAACTGCTTGAAGCCGCCCCTATAGGCCAAGAAGCCCAAGCTGCGCACGACTTTCTGTTAGAAATTCGACAAGCGTTGGATGCCTCTTAAAATGTTTGTTTCCGTCTGTCTGGAGTACCGCACATGAGCTGGCTCGAAAAACTGCTTCCACCCAAAATTCAACACACCGATCCTGCCGAGCGACGCAGTGTGCCCGAAGGCGTGTGGGTCAAATGCCCGAGTTGCGAAACCGTGCTCTACAAAAGCGATTTGGAGCAAAACCAAAACGTCTGCCCCAGCTGCAGCCACCATCACCGCATTGGCGCGCGCGCCCGCTTGGATTCTTTCCTCGACGCCGAAGGCCGCTATGAAATTGGCCAAGAAGTGGTGCCCGTCGATGCGCTCAAATTTGTGGACAGCCGCAAATACCCCGAACGCCTCAAAGAAGCCATGAGCAACACCGGCGAAACCGATGCGCTGGTGGTCATGGGAGGCTCAGTCAAGAGCATCAACCTGGTGGCCGCTTGCTTTGAATTTGACTTCATGGGCGGCTCCATGGGCTCGGTCGTGGGCGAGCGCTTTGTGCGCGGCGTCCACACCGCCATCGAACAAAAAGTGCCGTTTGTTTGCTTTACCGCCACCGGCGGCGCACGGATGCAAGAAGGCTTGCTCTCGCTCATGCAAATGGCCAAAACCAATGCCTCACTCACCCGCTTGGCCAAAAAAGGCCTGCCCTACATCAGCGTGTTGACCGATCCCACCATGGGCGGCGTGTCCGCAGGCTTTGCCTTTGTAGGCGACGTGGTGATTGCCGAACCCAAAGCCCTGATTGGTTTTGCCGGTCCACGCGTGATCGAAAGCACCGTGCGCGTGACCTTGCCCGAAGGCTTTCAGCGCGCTGAGTTCTTGCAAGAAAAAGGCGCGGTTGACCTGATTTGCGACCGCCGCCAATTGCGCGACACCGTGGCCAGCACGCTGGCGATGTTGCTGCGTTTGCCGGCGGATGCGGTGGCCTAAGGCCTCATCACTTCATTTCAAACACCAAACAAGTCGTGGTGCCGTGGGCATACAAAGTGCCGTCGGGCCCGACCAACTGGGCTTCGGCGGTGGCAAGTTGGCGGCCACAATGCAACACGCGGCCTATGGCGCGCACACGCGGGACTTTGAGGTTCAGAGCACGCACAATGTTCACGCTCAACTCTGCTGTGGTGTAGCTGCGCCCGGCAGGCAGTTTGGTGTGCACTGAGCAGCCCAGCGCGGAATCGAGCAAGGTGGCAAACCAGCCGCCGTGTACCGAGCCCAGCGGATTGAAGTGATCCAATGTGGGTTCGCCTTGAAAAATGACTGCGCCATCTTCCACATGCACGGGCATGAAGTTCATGGTTTTGCCGATGGGCGCAAAAGGCGCATCGCCGCGCATCATGGCTTGCATGGCCTCTAAGCCTGTTTTTCCCCTGAGCTGCTCGGGGCTGGCCACCCCAGCGCCAGCGCCTTGGCTGCGTTGCGCAAGAATAGCGGCTTCTTCAGCCAACCAGCGTTCCAGCGTGGCTTGGGCGGCGGCGGCGGACAAAGGGGATGGGGCGCTCATGTCTGTCTCCTGATAGATGTTGTGTTTGGTTTGCAAAGCAGTTTAAAAGCAAATTCAAACCTCCATCGACAAACCTGCGACACCAAACAGGCGCACACAGTCTCGCTACAGCCCTGCAACATCGAAGCCCTTTAAAATAGCGGATTCGCTGCAATTTGCAGCTTTTTTCTATTGGCTCATTCGATGTCTCACAACCATACCCCCGCCGTGCCTGAAACCGCTCCTGTTGACGAAAACCAACTCATCGCCGAGCGTCGTGACAAGCTCAAGGTGTTGCGTGAGCGTCAAACTCAGGGCTTGGGCGTGGCCTTTCCCAACGACTACAAACCCGCGCACCATGCCCATGCTTTGCACGAATTGCATGGCGACAAAACACCTGAAGTGTTGGTGGAAGAAGGCCATTTCGTCAAAGTCGCAGGCCGCATGATGCTCAAGCGCGTCATGGGCAAGGCCAGCTTTGCCACGCTGCAAGACAGCAGCGGACGCCTTCAAATTTACGTCACCCGCGACGATGTGAGCGAAGGCATTTACGTCGATTTCAAACACTGGGATTTGGGCGACATCGTGGCCTGCGAGGGCAAGCTGTTCAAAACCCGCACGGGCGAGTTGTCCATCCACGCCAGCAGCATTCGCTTGCTCACCAAGAGCTTGCGTCCCATGCCCGATAAGTTCCACGGCATTCACGACCAAGAAATCAAATACCGCCAGCGCTACATCGACTTGATGACCGACGAGACCTCGCGCAAGCGTTTTGTGGCGCGCAGCCAAGCCGTCAGCGGCATTCGCGCCTTCATGGTGCAGCACGGCTTTTTGGAAGTCGAAACGCCCATGCTCCACCCCATTCCTGGCGGCGCAAACGCCAAGCCCTTCATCACGCACCACAATGCACTCGACCAAGAAATGTATTTGCGCATTGCGCCCGAGTTGTATTTGAAGCGCCTGATTGTGGGCGGCTTTGAGCGCGTGTTTGAGATCAACCGCAACTTCCGCAACGAAGGCATTTCGGTGCGCCACAACCCCGAATTCACCATGATGGAGTTCTATGCGGCGTACTGGAATTACCAAGACCTGATGCGCTTCACCGAAGACTTGGTGCGCGACGCAGCACTCAAAGCTGCTGGCACTTTGCTGTTGACCTACGGCGGCAAGCCCGTCGATTTGACGCAGCCCTTTGAGCGCCTGACCATCCGCGAAGCCATCGTCAAACACACCGATGCGGGCGACAACGTGGACAACGCGGCTTGGCTCATCGAGGCCTTGAAAAAACTCGGCTTCAGCGAAGCCAAAGACAAGCTCTCAAGCCGCAGCTTGGCCAGCTTGCAGGTGTTTTATTTTGAAGAAACCGTGGAAGAAAAACTCTGGCAGCCGACCTTCATTTGCGAGCATCCGGTGGAGATTTCGCCCTTGGCGCGTGCCAGCGACACCAACCCCGATGTGACAGAGCGCTTTGAGCTCTACATCACAGGCCGCGAGTTTGGCAATGGATTCAGCGAACTGAACGATGCTGAAGATCAAGCGGCGCGTTTTCAATCGCAAGTGGCCGCCAAAGACAGCGGCGACGACGAGGCCATGTTCTACGACCACGACTTTGTGCGCGCACTGGAATATGGTATGCCGCCCACAGGAGGCTGCGGCATTGGCATTGACCGTTTGATGATGCTCTTGACCGACAGCCCCAGCATTCGCGACGTGATTCTCTTCCCAGCGTTGCGCCGGGAAGCTTGAGGTCAACAGAAGACGGAGCGAATGTATTTCGAGCAGTCTTCATACTTGGCGAAATCAGCGGGCACGTTGATGGCGTAAGTTTTGGCCTGCGTCGATTTGCCGACTTTGAAGATTACCACGGCATGTTCATTGACCGAAAGATCGGTGCAGCAATAGTGCCAAGCTTCCGTGTTGGATGAAAACTCCAACCGCACGAGTTTTCCCATAACTTCTTCGACCTTGTCTTTGTTCATGGACATCGTGATCTCGCTGATGCGATCAATGTCTTGCTGCGTATAGGCGGCTTGGGAGAAGTTAGGCCCCATCATGGAGCAGCCGGCTAAAAACAGAAGGCCTGTGAGTGCGTACTTTGTCAAATGCATGGTGTCTCCTCTTTCACTCATTTCGCGTTGTCGCGGTCGATCGGTTTGGCCACCAAAGCACGCAGTGAATATGTGTTTTGACGGATCGAATCTCTGTGGCTTTACAAGACAGTTCGTTTTATAGTTTAAGACTTCAATTTCTTGGGTTAAGGTGTTATGGATCAAGTATCACTTTTGGAAGTAGTTCAAATTCTCCATCTGTCCAATTCGTTATTAGCCGCAGGCAATGGACATGCCGCCTTGGAGCTGCTTCAAACTTGGTTGGTAAAAAACCCCAACACGCCGCAAAGCTTTATGGCATGGTATGAGTTGGGTCGGGTGTTGCAAATGTCGGGCTTGCACGAGCGGGCTGTGCACGCTTTTAAGGTAGTGCTAGAGCAGCGTCCGGGCTTGCACGAAGCTAGCTTGGCCTTAGGTACAGCACTGGAGGCGCAAGGTAAAACACAAGAGGCTTTGGAGGTGTGGGGAGCCAGCGTCCAGTCTGACGACACGCGTGTGGCATTGCTCAACAACGTGGGCCGAGTTCTTGATGCGGCGTTTCAGTTTGAACCTGCCGAAGAAGTACTCATCAAAAGCCTGCGCTCCAAGCCCAACCAGCCTGAAGTTATTTCCACCTTGGTGCATTTACGTGCGCGCATGTGCCGCTGGCCAGTGATCACGCCTGAGTTGGGAGTGAGCGTAGAAGTGCAGCAAGAGTGCTTGGGGCCACTCACGGCCTTGTCCGAGTTTGACGACCCTGCGCAAGTGTTCAAAGCCTCGCGCAACTTCTTGAAGCAAAAAGGTTTTGACGCCGTGGGCGAGCCATTTGCCAAGCGCGGAGAGTTTTACAAAGACCATAAAAAGCTGCGTATTGGCTTTTTGTCAGCTGACTTTAGGCTACACGCCACGAGTATTTTCTTTGTGTCGGTCCTAGAAAAACTCGACCGCGAGAAGTTTGAGGTGTATTCGCTAGATATAACGGTGGCACAAAACGCGTTTTTGGAGATGCGCAACCGCATCTTACAAGGCATAGATCACCATGTACCTCTCACCAAGCTGGACGACGTGACGGCTGCACAAACCATCCGCAACTGCGAGATTGATGTGTTGGTAGACATGGCGGGCTTGACTGCAGGCGCTCGCCCGGGGGTGGTGGCACACAGGCCTGCGCCGCTGCAAATTTCGTACATTGGTTTTTTGGGCAGTTGCGGCATGGACGCGGTGGACTACATCGTGACCACAAAAGACTTATTTCCTAGAGAAGAAGAGGGCGCCTACAGCGAAAAACCGCTCTACTTGCCCGACACCTATTTGTCCATGGACAATATAAGCAACACCCACCCCACACCCACGCGAGCTTCGTGCGGCTTGCCGGAGCAGGGGTTTATTTACTGCGCCTTGCTCAACCCCTTCAAGCTGCGCCCTGAGATGTTTGAGCGCTGGATGAAGATTTTGAGCAAAGTGCCAGGTAGCGTGCTTTGGTTGTTAGAAGAAAACCCCACCTCCAAAAAGAACCTGATTGAAGAGGCCAAAAAACTCGGCATTGGCTCAGAGCGCTTGGTGTTTGCCACCCGCGTGATGCCACAGGAATACAAAGCGCGTTTGCAGTTGGCCGATTTGTTCTTAGACACCTCGCCCTATGGCAATGGTGCGACGGCGCATGACGCCTTATTGGCCAACTTACCGATGCTGACTAAACCAGGCAGAACCATGATGTCGCGCCTGACCGCGCACATGATGAGCAAACTGGGAATGGAGAACTTCATTGTCAAAGACTGGAAAGCCTACGAAAAGCTAGCGATTGATTTTGGTTTGTACCCCAAGCGCATCGTGGCTGAGAAAGAGCGCATGCAGGTGGCGCGCAATAGTAGCCAGTTGTTCAACCACAGCAAGTTTGTCAAAGAATTTGGTGAAATGTTGCTCCAAGCGGTGGCCGAGGTGAAAAACAAAGCGGCCACAGTCGAATTTAAATCCAATAAGGCGGGCTGAGCTATGAAACATTCTGTATTCATCGTTTCCCATTAGTACAAGTCAGCCAAGAAGTTGGTTATCGTTTCTAACCTAGCCGAGCTCAGCTTCTCCAATCCAATGATTCAACAATTGACAGGATGTTTCATAAATTAGTTAATTTGAATTTAAATATTACTGGGGTGTAAACCCACTATCTTTGATGAGTTTGACCCAAACTTTGGTGTAAGCCTGCTCCCGCTGCGCCAGTTGGGCGGCGCTCATGAAGCCCACGGTCAGCCCCATGTTGGTGAGTTTTTCATGCACATCGCGCTCGGCCAGCACTTTGTTGAGCGCTTGGCCAAAGGCGTCCAGCGTGGCTTTGGGCGTGCCAGCGGGAGCAAAAATGCCGTAGTAAGGCAGGTCTTCCAGACCGCCCAAGCCCAGTTCGCTGAAGGTTGGCACGTCAGGCAGCGCTGCTTGACGGTTTTTACCCAGCACGGCGACAACGCGCATTTTTCCGGCTTTGTGGTTTTCAATGAAGTCAGGCACGCTGGCCACGCCCGCCGCAATTTGGTTGCCCAGCATGTCGCCCATCAAAGGCGCGCTGCCACGATACGGCGCGGACACCAAATCGAGTTTGTATTTGTCGCCAATGAGTTTGACCAAAAATTCTGGCGTTGATGCAGGCGCAGGAATGCCCACTGCGCTTTTGTTGCCCTGGGTTTTGACCCAGGCCACATACTCGTTGAAGGTTTTGGCGGGCGTGCCACCCGAGACTGCGAAAGCGTTCACAAAGGTGGCAAAACCAGCCACGGGCACAAAGTCGGTGGCCGGCTCGTAGCCTGGGTTTTTCACGACCAAGGGCAAGATGGAGATGGTGTGGTCATGCGACAAAAACAGCACCGTGCCGTCTGCGGGCGCTGCCTTGAGGGCTTGCGCAGCAATTTGACCGCCTGCACCGGGTTTGTTGTCCACCACCACGGGCACGCCCAACTCGTCTTTGAGTTTTTCGGCCAAGGTGCGGGCAATCGCGTCTGTGCCGCCGCCGGGCGGAAAACCCACCAACAGGCGAATTGGTTTGGCATCGGCCCAAGCGCTGGTCGCGCTCAAGGCACAGGCCAACACAGTCAGGGTGGCAACAACATGGCGACGCAAGGCATTCATCACATTCTCCTTTTTCAGTTCAAAAAATCACTCGGGGTTGTGCGGCGCTTCTGAGGTGGCCGCACGCAGTTCACCGTTTTCGTCATACAACTCGGGCGAGAGCTTGCGCGCCTCGCGGTCTTTGAGTTTTTCTTCTTTCTTCTTTTTCTTGGCCAGCTCGCGTTGACGTTTTTCGTAGTTGTAATTCGGGGTGGCCATGAGGGTGTCCTTTTAAGGCAGTAAATCCAAAGCCCGCACATAGGCGGGGTGTGTCATGAGCGCGTCCCAGGCTAGCGGCAAATGGGTGGTGAACAAAGCACGTCGGCGCTGCTCGCTGGCGTCGCTGGCGTGCCAGTGGTGTTTGAGCAAAGCTTCGGTCAATTCATTGAGCATATTGTCGAGGGCTTTGCCATCGTCCAAACTTTGGTTGCAAAGCAAGACCAAATCGCAGCCAGCTTGCAAAGCGGCCACAGCGGCTTGGGCAAAACTGAGGTCGCGCCCTTGAACGCGACGCGCGCCTTGCATGGACAAATCGTCGCTGAAAATGGCGCCGTCAAATTTGAGCTGCCCGCGCAAAATGTCTTGCAACCAACGCGCTGAAAAGCCCGCAGGCAGCGCATCGACCTTGGGATAAATCACATGCGCTGGCATGACACTGCTCAATGCGTTGCCCAGCCATTGGTATGGCAAAGCACAGTCGTTCAACACGGCTTTCAAGCTGCGTTTGTCCACCGGAATGTCCACATGCGAGTCGGCTTTGACAAAGCCGTGGCCGGGAAAGTGTTTGCCGCAACTCGCCATGCCCGCTTGCAACATGCCGTGCATCACGCTCTTGGCCAGCAGGCTGACCACGCGCGGGTCGCGGGCAAAGGCGCGGTCGCCAATCACGCCGCTTTCCCCGTGGTCTAAATCGAGCACGGGCGCAAAGCTAAAGTCCACGCCACAAGCGCGCAGCTCGCTGGCCAGCACATAACCGCAGGCAGTGGCTGCTGCGGTGGCGGCCATGGCACCGCTGCCGCTGTGAAATTCGCCGCTCACGGCCTTGCTTTCTTTGAGCCACATTTCGCCCAAGGCGCGCATGGGCGGCAAGTGGGTGAAACCGTCGGTGCGAAAACGCTGCACCCGTCCGCCTTCATGGTCGACGCAAATCAACACGTCGTCGCGTTCGGCCTTGATGTCGGCGCACAGCTGCGTGAGTTGCGCACGGCTGGCCCAATTGCGGCCAAACAAAATCACGCCGCCCACGAGCGGATGGCGCAACCGTTGGCGATCCACTGGGCTGAGTTGCGTACCGGCAATGTCCAAAACAACAGGCGCATGATGGCTCATGGCTCAACCCTTTCAACAATCACAAAGCTGCTGGCATAGTCGCTCTCGTCGCTCACGCTCACTTGGGCGTGCAAGCCGCGTGCCTCGCACCAGTCTTTGAGCACGCCGTGCAACACGATGGTGGGTTGGCCGCTGGGCAGTTTGGCGACTTCACACAAACGCCAAGTCATTGGCATGCGCATGCCCATGCCAATGGCTTTGCTAAAGGCTTCTTTGGCCGAAAAACGGGTGGCCACAAAGCGCACGCCGCGCTCCGGCCAACGCGCGCTGCGTTGGCGATAGGTGATGAGTTCGTTCTCGCTCAAAATCCGCTCGGCAAAGCGTTGGCCGTATTTCTCCAGCGACGCACGAATGCGGCGAATGTCACAAATGTCGGTGCCTATGCCGTAGATGGCGCGCTGCGTCATGGCCGCCCCAAGCAAGCCAAATACGCCTGCACGGTTGCGCCATAGCCCAACTCCAGCGCGTCGCCAATCAAGGCATGACCGATGGACACCTCTTGCACACCTGGCACCTGCTGCACAAACAGGCCAAGGTTGTCGCGGTTCAAATCATGCCCGGCGTTGATTTGCAAACCCGCCTGCAAAGCCGCTTGCGCCGTGACCACAAAGCTGTGCAACACGCCGTCTTGTTGCGCCGTGCCATATGCGCGGGCATAGCTCTCGGTGTAGAGCTCCACACGGTCTGCACCGGTGGCTTTGACTTGCGTCATCACGTCCAGCGCGGTAGCGGCATCGGCCAGCGGATCCATGAACAAACTCACCCGCACGCCCAAGGCTTTGGCCTCGGCCACCAAGGGCTGCAAGCGCGCTGCGTCGTGTGGAAACGACCAACCGTGGTCGCTGGTGAACTGGCCTTCGCTGTCGGGCACAAAGGTGACTTGGTGCGGACGCACTTGGCGCACAAAGTCCATCAGGTTGTGAAACGGATTGCCTTCAATGTTGAACTCGCGCTGCGGCCATTCTTTGAGCAAGGCGGCCAACGCCAACACATCGTCGCCGCGAATGTGCCGCGCATCAGGCCGTGGGTGCACGGTAATGCCGCCCGCCCCCGCTTGCAAGCACAGCGTCGCGGCCCGCAGCACGCTGGGAATGCCCAAATGGCGGGTGTTGCGCACCAAGGCCACTTTGTTGAGGTTGACCGAGAGCTGGGTGTGAAGGTGTGTCGAACTCATCGCAGTTCTAAATTTTGGAGGTCCATCATGACCTGGCGTGTACGCAAGGTCTGTACCCCGCAATGGTAGTGCAGCAGCGCGCGCAACTGGCTTTGCAGGGCATTGCGCTGCTCCAGTGGCAACTCGGCGCACAAGCGCAGGCAATCGGTAAACGGCGATTCACCGTCTAAGCTGTGTTGCAGTTGCTGCCACACTGTGCCTGCCAAGCCGGTGCGGTCTTGCGGCGCATGGGCGCGCAGTCCGCCTTCGGCCACCAAGCTGTACACAGCGTCGGGCTGCAAGGGCGAGAAGGTCAGGGTTTGTTGGTTGAGTTCGGGCAGCAGACCAATGTCGCGCAACAGCAGCAACTCAAAGGCACGCAGCGCGGGACCTATGGTGCCGTCATGGCCCGAGGCCAAGACTTGTACCAATTGGGCATACAGATCGAACACGCGCACATGGGCATCGTCGCGTGCCAGCAAGCGCAACAACAACTCATTGGCGTAATAACCCGACAGCAGCGCCTCGCCTTGGGGCATGATGTGCGCGCCCTGCCACTCGGCGCCCTTCAAGGTGCGAATTTCTGCGTCACCGCCATAGCTCACATGCAGTCGCTGCAAAGGCAGCAACACAGGCCGAAAGTTGGAGCTGGGTCGCTTGGCACCTTTGGCCACCAAAGCAATGCGGCCATGGTGACGGGTGAAGACTTCCAGAATCAAGCTCGATTCGCTCCAGTCGTAGCGATGGAGCACATAAGCGGGTTCGTCGCTGATGCGGGTCTTACTCGTAGCCAAAGCTGCGCACCCGCGCTTCGTCGTCGGCCCAGCCAGAGCGGACTTTGACCCACAACTCCAAAAACACTTTGGCATCGTAGAGTTTTTCCAGCTCGGTACGTGCCTCGGTTCCCATGCGTTTCAAGCGTTCGCCCTTGTCGCCAATCACCATGGCTTTGTGGCCATCGCGCTCGACCACGATGGTGGCGGCAATGCGCACCATGCGTTTGACGCCTTTGGTCTTGCCCGCTTCTTCTTCGAACTTGTCAATGATGACGGTGGAGGTGTAGGGCAACTCATCGCCCGTCAGGCGAAAGAGTTTTTCACGCACCATTTCGGCGGCCATGAATTTTTCGCTGCGGTCGGTCAGCTCGTCCGCTGCATAAAACCAGGCTTGCTGGGGCAGGTATTTTTCGCAAATGCCAAGCAAGCGCTGCACGTCTTTGTCGTTCTTGGCCGACATTGGCACGAACTCGGCAAAGGCGTGGCGGGTTTGCATGTCTTGTAGCCACGGCGCAACGTCGGCACGGTTTTTCACCGAGTCGAGTTTGTTGGCCACGAGCAGCGTGGGAATGCCCGGCGCCAGCAGCGCCAACACGCGGGCGTCTGCTGGGGTGAAGCTGCCCGCCTCGACCACCAACAGCACCAAGTCCACATCGCCCACCGCGCCTTGCACGGTTTTGTTGAGCGATTTGTTGAGGGCATTGCCGTGAATGGTTTGAAAACCGGGCGTATCGACAAACACAAACTGCGTCGCACCCTGCGTGTGCATGCCGGTGATGCGGTGGCGCGTGGTCTGCGCTTTGCGCGAGGTGATGCTGATTTTTTGTCCCACCAATGCGTTGAGCAACGTGGACTTGCCCACGTTGGGCTTGCCCACGATGGCAATCAAACCGCAACGTTTGTCGGCTTCATTGACGGGGGCTGCAACGGGCGCGGAGGCGTGCACCTCGGCCTCCATGCGCTTGCCCTTGCTGGCGGCCAACATGGCGTCGATGTCTTGCAGGGTTTGCGCTTTGGCGTCGGGAGTGGTCATGGGTTTTCTTTGATGAATTGCAGCATGGCTGCGGCTGCGGCTTGTTCGCCCGAGCGACGTGAATTGCCAATGCCGCGTTCGCAGCGGCGCAACTCGGGTACTTCGCATTCCACGTCAAAGGTTTGTTTGTGCGCGGCACCCAAGGTGCCGACCACGCGGTAGATGGGCAGCTTGAACTTGCGCGCTTGCAGCCATTCTTGCAATTCGGTTTTGGGGTCTTTGCCCAGCGCCTGCATTTCGGGTTTGATCTCGACCTTGGCAAACAAGCGTTTGACCAAGGCGTTTGCAGCGTCGTAGCCAGCATCCAAATACACCGCGCCCAGCACGGCTTCAAGCGCATCGGCCAAGATGGAGGGGCGCTTGTGGCCGCCCGAGCGCATTTCGCCCTCACCCAAGCGCATGATGCCGGACAAGCCCAACTCCAGCGCCAAGCCGTGCAGCGTGTCTTGTTTGACCAAGTTGGCGCGAATGCGCGAGAGGTCACCTTCTGGCAGGCCGCCCAATTGTTCGAACAGCAAATGCGCCACACCCAAATTGAGCACCGAGTCGCCCAAAAACTCCAAGCGCTCGTTGTGGTCGGCGCTGAAGCTGCGGTGCGTCAAAGCGCGTTGCAACAGAGCAGGTTGCGCAAAGTTGTGCTGCAAGCGCTGTTGCAGCTCGTCCAAGGTTTGTTGTGGTGTGGGCTCTGATTTGCTCATGCGTTCATTCAAACGTGCCGATACGCTTGAAGTTGCCAAAGTTCATCCACACCAAAAAGGCTTTGCCCACAATGTTGGCGTCAGGCACAAAACCCCAATAGCGTGAGTCCAGCGAGTTGTCGCGGTTGTCACCCATCATGAAGTAATAGCCCGGCGGCACTTTGCAGGTCACGCCTTCGACGGTGTAGTTGCAGTTTTCTTTGAAGGCAAACTCGCTCGCGCCCGGCACAAAAGCGGGACGATCGGCGTCGTTCAAAATGTTGTGGGTGCGCAGGCCTTGGCTGTCTTTGGGCGAACTGCCCACAGGCAATTGTTCTTGGTACTGCTTGATGTAGCGCATGCTGTCTTCTTCAAAGAAGTCAGGCAAAGCGGTTTTAGACACAGGCTGGCCGTTGACGGTGAGTTGCTTGTTCAGGTAAGCAATCTCGTCGCCCGGCACACCAATCACGCGCTTGATGTAGTCCAAGCTGGGCTTGGGCGGGTAGCGAAACACCATCACGTCACCGCGCTCGACCGGATGGCCTTCGGTGACTTTGATGTTGAGCACGGGCAAGCGCACGCCGTAGTGAAATTTGTTCACCAAAATCAAGTCGCCCACCAACAAGGTCGGAATCATGGAGCCGGATGGAATTTTGAACGGCTCAAACAAAAACGAACGCAAGATGAACACCACCAAGATGACGGGAAACAATCCCGCCGTCCAGTCCAGCCACCACGGCTGCATGATGAGGCGTTCTTTGGCTTCGTTCACATTGATGTCGGTTTGGGCAATGCCGAGTTTTTGCAAGTCGGCGCGGCGTTTGTCGGCTTCGAGCTCCAAAGCTTGGGCAGCGGCCAAACGCTTGGGAAAAAAGTAAAAGCGCTCGGCCAACCAATAAATGCCCGTCACCAACGTGGCCATGAACATCAGCAGCGCGAAGTTGCCCTCGAACGAGCCGAAGTACCAAAGCCCAGCATAGCCCGCAAAGGCCGCGAGCACAAAAGCGGTGAGCGTAGGCATTAGTCTTCCACCTGCAAAATGGCCAAGAAGGCTTCTTGGGGAACTTCGACGGAGCCGATTTGTTTCATGCGTTTTTTACCTGCTTTTTGTTTCTCTAAGAGCTTGCGCTTGCGGCTGATGTCGCCACCATAGCATTTTGCCAGCACGTTTTTGCGCAGCGCTTTGATGGTTTCACGCGCAATGATGTTGGCACCAATGGCCGCTTGAATCGCCACATCGAACATTTGGCGGCTGATGATCTCGCGCATTTTCGCCACCACCGCACGGCCACGGTACTGCGATTGGCTGCGGTGCACGATGATGGACAGCGCATCGACCTTCTCGCCGTTGAGCAAGATATCGACCTTGACCACATCGGAGGTGCGGAATTCTTTGAACTCATAGTCCATCGACGCGTAACCACGGCTCACCGATTTGAGCTTGTCAAAGAAGTCCAACACGATTTCGCCCAGCGGCAACTCATAGGTCAGCATGACTTGACGACCGTGATACGCCATATTGAGCTGCACGCCGCGCTTTTGGTTGGCCAGTGTCATGACAGGCCCCACATAGTCTTGCGGCATGTACAAATGCACGGTCACGATGGGCTCGCGAATTTCCTCCATCTTGCCTTGGTCGGGCATCTTGGAGGGGTTTTCCACCATGATCAACTCGCCATCGGCCTTCAAAACTTGGTAGACCACGCTGGGCGCGGTGGTGATGAGGTCTTGGTCAAACTCGCGCTCCAAGCGCTCTTGCACAATTTCCATGTGCAGCAGACCTAAAAAGCCGCAGCGAAAACCAAAACCCAGCGCTTGTGACACCTCGGGTTCGTAGTGCAGCGAGGCATCGTTGAGCTTGAGTTTTTCCAGCGCGTCGCGCAAACCATCGTATTGATTGGCCTCGGTGGGATACAAGCCCGCAAACACTTGCGGTTGAATTTCTTTGAAGCCAGGCAAGGCCTGCGTGGCGGGGCCTAAGTTGTTGGGTAGCTTTTTCTCCAGCGTGATGGTGTCGCCCACCTTGGCCGCTTGCAATTCTTTGATGCCGGCAATGATGTAGCCCACCTCGCCCGCTTCGAGCGAATTGCGCGGCTGGTTGGCCGGCGTGAACACGCCCAAGTTGTCGGCGTTGTAGACGGTGTTGGTGGCCATCATTTTGAAGCGCTCACCTTTGCCCAAGCGGCCATCGACCACACGCACCAACATGACCACACCCACATAGCTGTCAAACCAGCTGTCAATGATCATGGCGCGCAAGGGCGCATCGGGGTTGCCTTTGGGGTGCGGAATTTTGGCGACGATGGCCTCCAAAATGTCGTCCACGCCCATGCCGGTTTTGGCAGAGCATGGAATGGCATCGGTGGCATCGATGCCAATCACATCTTCGATTTCTGCTTTGGCGTTGTCGGGATCGGCGTTGGGCAAATCCATTTTGTTGAGCACAGGCAGCACTTCAACGCCCAAGTCGAGCGCGGTGTAACAGTTGGCGACGGTTTGCGCTTCCACGCCTTGACTCGCATCGACCACCAACAAGCCGCCTTCGCACGCAGAGAGTGAACGCGACACCTCATAAGAGAAGTCCACATGCCCCGGCGTGTCGATCAAATTGAGGTTGTAAATCTGTCCATCTTTGGCTTTGTATTGCAGTGCAGCCGTCTGCGCTTTGATGGTTATCCCACGCTCTTTTTCGATGTCCATCGAATCAAGAACTTGCGCCTGCATGTCGCGCTCTTCTAAGCCGCCGCAGCGCTGAATCAATCGATCTGCCAGCGTAGATTTGCCGTGATCGATGTGGGCGATGATCGAAAAATTTCTGATGTGTTTCATCAACGGGAACACTTAAGTGATTGAATTCAAAGGGAACGCGCCATGAAAAAAGGGCGCGTCAAATGTTGACGCGCCCAGAACCAACAAGCAATGGCAACTGCGATAGTTGGGACTTCATTGTAGGCAAAAAGCCCGAAAGGTACAGCCTATGCAAACGCCAAAACCAGCCGTTGCAAGCCTGCAACAAGAAAATATCCACAACTTATCAACAATTTCAGTGAACAACAACAGGGACAACATGTGGGTGATCTGTGGAGCAAATCAATACCCTGAGGCTGCATCCCATATTGTGGTTTTTGAGC
>CAILCI010000090.1 GCA_903832625.1 uncultured Burkholderiales bacterium
GGTATCAAACTATTCGGATGAGCAAGGTCATATGGTTTGCTCATACAAGAAATGTGACTCCTAGAGATAAATCGCTTGCACAGGTTTGTAGAGACTTTGTTGGTGCAATCGAATTGGGGGTCTTTGTCGTTTGGGCAATGAAATTTGCACGTTCACTTTTTGCGGAGACTAAGAATTTCGATTTAGTAACTCGCTATGACCCTGACAATCCGCCTGATTCACTGTCAGTAGATGACCATTTGATTTTGGCGATACCGCTTAATATTCCGCGTGTGTATCTGATTCCTCAGATCATCAACTTCTTAGGTAAATACCATCCTGGTCGTGAGCTTGATGTTATTGAGTCTGCTCATACAGCAAGATACAAGCTGCACACACTGCGGTTTAGAAGGCATGTTCTAGAAATAGAGCGACTCGTATATGTCTATAAGACACTTTACCCAGATGCTCAGTTGTGGTTAATTGCTGACCGACTCCAGCTTTCTCCCAACAACAAAGTTAGAGATGACAGATTCTTAGGTGCAAAAGAGGCTGCGTACAACAGACTGAACTCAATTGCAGGTCGTCATCTATACAAAGCGAAACGACGAATCTTGCACGTTGAGCGTGGTAGCTTCCCAAACGCAACTGACATTGAGATAAGTGATCGTATTCAACCCTTCGGTCGAGCATTACATCCTCAATACATCAAAGCAACAAAGGAAGATGACGCAGAGAAATCAGAATGGCAGCAATGGCTTCATAAGGAGTATCACGGTTGGCTAGTTCGTGAAGTACTAAAGCGAAATCACATTGAGCGAGACACCGTTGAGATGAATTCTGTTGCTGACTTTTTGTCGGGTAAAAAGAATGTTGTTGAAAGGGTAGAGAGGTCAACCTGATATCAAAATCACAGAGATGTCCTTTGAACGGACATCCTGACTACCAGTTGCTACTGGATCACATAGACGTTTTCGTCTAAGTACTCATCATCATTTACAAACTCGTATCTGACGTAATACTTCCCGCTGTGATCACCGTCTTCGTTGTGAAATTCCCCACAATCATCAGGTGATGCAACATGCCAAATATCGTCATTGCCAAATGCTTTTCCCTGTGGTCTCAAGAAGCAATGAGCTAAATCTTTAGGAGTTAGTTTGTGCTTACCTTTGGTCAGTTGTTTTGATGCATGCAATGCTAGTTCTGACCAAAATTTAGATCCCTCACTGAAGATATTCAGGCGCTTCAGCGAAAAATCGTTCTTTTTGCCTGTCGCTTCTGCCGTGTCTTTATAGATGCGAACGTAAATCTCTCGGGTATCACTGCCGCTGGGATCTCCAGTGGCAATGACCTCACTCTGATTGTCTGAGGGTATGTATCCAATCGTGAGTGAGTGATAGTTGTCTTCATCGGCATGATGCATGAGTTGCTCCCAAATAATTGACCATCAACCGTCGCAAAACAAGACGGTTTCCTTATTGGTTGATTCCATTAGGAAAGATTGACTTTTTGTGGACTACTTACTTTGATTGAACAAATGTCTTAATGTCGTCTATGAACTTGTCACGAGCACTTTGATCACCGCCAGTCCACGCATAACGTGTGTCGTTTCTACCCCATGTCCTCATATCTCTAGACAATGGCCCCAAGAACATTGAGTGAGCAGCGTTGTCGTACCACCAGTTTTCAATATCAGCATTTTTTTTCTTTTGGGCTTCGTACCATTCCATTGCTGATTCTGATAGGTCATTTTCATTTTTGTCCCAATTGCAGCGTAGAGCACTTCCCTGCGCTTGTATGAAATCTTCAACTCTGCCGTTGTATGCGCATCTTTCTTTAAGAAGCCACCGCCAGTCATCTTCTTTTCTGCCAGCGTAGTTATCTAACTTCCCGTTTATCAAGCGAACAGGAACTTTCAATTGGTCTGGCACACCTAAACCTGTTGTAGGTAACCCCTCTGCAAACACACCTTTTACGTGTTTAGGGTCTGCCACTGCTGCGATGTTCACAACAGTTGCTGCACCATTTGATACGCCGTTAAAGTAAATTCGGTTCGTATCAATCTTGTCATTTTTAAGTGCCCATTGATAAGCGCCAAGCGTTACTTTGTAGTTCATGCGCTGTCGTGCTTCATTGGTTGCATTTGCAGCCCAGAAGCGCCAATCTTTATTGAACCCATTCATTTGATAGGTGTCATAGATCAATGTGGCAAAACCTTGACTTCTAAATGCACGAGCAATATTTCGTTCAGCTTGTCCAAGGCCTGCACCTCCGTGAGAGATGATCATCAATGGAGGCTTTGCATCAGTTCTTGGTACATCAAAGTCAACTGAACGATGGCAAGGATCAAACTCTGCTAATTTGCCCTTGACATTGAACATGCTTGGGGCAATTTCTACAAGCGTTGCCACATCTGGGGGCGCAGGATTGCATGTGTCGGCTAACGCAATGAGTGAAAACGTCGCTATCGCCCCAGCAAGAAATAACTTTGAAGTCATAAGGATCCTTTTTCGAAAACCGATGTGCAAATTAAATCATATGAATTTCTAACCGTTGCAATATAAGACGGTCTGCTCTGCAAATAGCATACCCCTGAAACTTGTCAAAACTGGATTTGAGCGACTTTCTTGATTGAGTCGACTCATTTATTGTGGGAGATGAGTTCGACTCTCTGCGACGGAGTCAAATGATCACAGTTACAAAGTTCGACTCCCGATTTGAAAATCGAACCCAACCAATTCAAACGGGTACTTTTGTTGGGCGGTTGCTAACTTTGGTGTTTGGAAGTATCGTTCGCTCATGTTTAAAAAATGCACACCAACTTCGTAAAACGATATAAATACTTTGATTAAATGATAACTTCAGTTTGTAGAAGAGCGTTGAAAATCCGTGTGTCAGTGGTTCGATTCCGCCCTAGGCCACCCCCATTCAGTGCCCAGTACTTCTTTTGGGCCTTAAAAAGTAAGTCGATAAAGCGTTGCTGATCGTCAGCGAAGCAGACAAAATATGTAATAAATTCAACGGGTTGCGCGTTTTTGCGCAACCCGATTTTGGTCGCGTCTTTTTAAAAATGTTTGCCAACGCCAACCATGAATTGATAGCCATCAGATTTGTAACTGAGCACTGAGCCATCGTGCAAAGTTGCTGTTTTGCTACGACCCATCAGATAGTTCAACTCACCGAAATAAAAGAAGCTTCCTGATTTGTCGTAAATTTTCGTACCTACGCCAACAGAATAAGAGTTGGTGTTAACGCTGTCTGTTACACCAGTGTCAAGCGCCTTGAATTCCGACTTGACATTCACCAAGCCCAATTTCACATAGGCCAGTTGATCTTGATTGACGAGCCAGCCGGAGGATACGCTCATGCGGTAATTTTGTTGAGCGTTGAGAGCACTATTTGTGTTAGCTGATCCGTCAAAAGTGGGGGTGACATCCTTGCCTTTGCCCAAGTTGTAGTCCAAGCCAATGCTAATGACTGATTTCTCGCTCAATGCCCAACCGTATTCCACGCCCACATTCCCTATCAAACTAGTTGAAGCGTCTGCCGAGGCAGTGTGTTGTAAGCCATCAGATCCGCCGATGAGGTTGCTGATTTTCGTTGTGGTGGATTGGTATCCCAGCCCAGCTGTGGCTGTGAGGCCCTCGAATTTAGAGACTTGCGCATGTGATGCTTGGCACAACACAAGGGCACTAACGCCTATGAATGCAGATAATTTCATTTGATATCCTCTTGAAGTTGGTTTGTCTAAGACATGTTTATTTTATCAAATTAATCAGATTTATCAAATTATTTTTCATTTTGAGCAAATAAACTCACCACCACCCCCCTCAACCAAGCATTTCCAGCCTCGTTGTCAAAGCGCGAACTCCAGTGCAAAGACACTGTGAATTCGCTCAAGGGGAGGGGTGAGTCAATCAGCACGTAGTCGCCGCTTTGCGCAAAGCCTTGCGCGATGTGGCGCGGCATCAAAACGGCCAAATCGGTTTGTCGCACGATGTCGGGTAGCGCCAAAAAGTGGGCGGCTTTGAGGCGCAAGCGTTGATCAAGTTGCAGCAGTTGCAAGATGTGCAGGGTTTCGGCGTGAGACCGCACGGCGGCAAAGTCGAGTTGCTGCAGTGCCTCTGGGCTGAGTCGGCCGTCCGCAGCCAGCAGCGGATGGCCTTTACGCAGCAGTACGCTGTAGCGGTCATGCAGCAAGGCGTGTTGGCGTGTTTGCGTCACGCTGGGCAAAAAACCAATGGCAATGTCCAGCTGTCCGCTGTCTAAGGCATTGGCAATGTCAGCATGCACCACAGGGGCGGAGTTGATGTGAATATTGGGCGCCAGCTCTCGAATGGCGTGCATCAAGGCAGGTAAAAACCTGGCTTCACCAATGTCGCTCAAATGAATATTAAAAACCCGTGCAGCTGTGCGCGGCTCAAATGCGGCTGAGGCATTGAGTGCGGTTTCAATCAAGCCCAGCGCTTGTGCGACCGCCTTGGCCAGCTGATCGGCTGTGGCGGTCGGCGCAACGCCGCCCGACGTGCGAATAAACAAGGGGTCTTTGAGGAGCAAGCGCAGCCGCGTCAAACCTTGGCTGGCGGCGGGTTGGGTCATGCCTAATAAATGGGCAGCGCGGCTGACATTGCGGCTACGATAAACCGCGTCAAACAGGCGAAGCAGGTTGAGATCCATGTCATTGATATGCATAAATCTAATAATACATAGATAAATTATTGTATTGGCGAATGAATCAAGCCGCAGCACACTTCCAGCCAAACAGGAGACAACGCCGTGGAAGTGTCATTCAGCAAAGAAGTTGAGCAGCTGCGCATGGGCGCGGGCGAGGTGTTTCATGGCGAGGGCATTTTGGCGATCACCAAGGCCTTGCTGCAATCGGGCGTGGCGTATGTGGGCGGCTACCAAGGCGCGCCGGTGTCGCATTTGCTCGATGTGATGGTGCAAGCCAAAGATTACATGCAAGAGCTGGGTGTGAATGTGGAGGCCTGCGCCAACGAGGCGTCTGCTGCGGCCATGTTGGGCGCGTCCATTCATTACCCGCTGCGCGGCGCGGTGACTTGGAAATCTATTGTCGGCACCAATGTGGCGGCCGACGCCTTGAGCAACTTGGCCTCGCCTGGCGTCAAAGGCGGCGTGCTGATTGTGGTGGGCGAAGACTACGGCGAGGGCGCTTCCGTCATTCAAGAACGCACCCATGCTTATGCGCTCAAGTCGTGCATGGTCTTGCTCGATCCACGACCTGATTTGTCGCGCATGGTGGACATGGTGGAGCACGGGTTTTGTTTGTCCGAGGCGTCCAATATGCCGGTGCTCATGGAGTTGCGCATTCGCGCTTGCCATGTGCGCGGCAGCTTTGTGACCAAAGACAACCAAGCGCCCACCATCTCGGCGCATCACTTGATGAGCGAGCCCGCCAAGTTTGACTACAGCCGCTTGGCGCATCCGCCCGTCACCTTTGCCCAAGAAAAACTCAAGCACCAAGAGCGCATTCCGGCGGCGAGAGCCTATATTCAAGAACACGGCCTCAATGAGTTGTTTGCCGGCGAGCATCAGGACTTAGGCCTCATCGTGCAAGGCGGTCTCTACAACACCTTGATTCGCGCCCTGCAACAGTTTGATTTGGCCGATGCATTTGGCAACAGCAAAATTCCCATGCTGGTGCTCAACGTGACTTGCCCCTTGGTGCCAGAACAAATCACCGATTTTTGTGCCGACAAACGCGGCGTGCTCTTGCTCGAAGAAGGCCAACCCGAATACTTGGAGCAAGAAATTGCCACCTTGCTGCGTCGTCGCGACCTGCAAACGCCGCTGCATGGCAAAGACTTTTTGCCCCAAGGTGGCGAGTATTCTGCCGAGGTGATGGCGCAAGGTTTGTTGTCGTTTGTGCAGCGCTATTTGCCCAGCCATGCGCCCGCTGCACAGACGCAAACTTGGTTGCAAGGCAACGCGCAACGGCGCAAAGACGTGGCCAACACCTTGCAAACCTTGGGACAAAGCTTGCCCGCGCGTCCGCCCGGTTTTTGTGTGGGCTGCCCGGAGCGACCTGTGTTCTCGGCCATCAAGTTGGCGCAGCAAGACATTGGTCCAGTGCACGTGTCGGCGGACATTGGTTGTCACGCGCTGGGTACGTTTGAGCCGTTCTCGACGGGGCACACCATTTTGGGCTACGGCATGAGTTTGGCCAGCCGTGCGGGGGTGTCGCCCGCCATGCAACGGCGTGTGTTGTCCATCATGGGCGATGGTGGTTTTTGGCACAACGGCTTGCTCACCGGCGTGCAAAGTGCGCTCTTCAATGGCGACGATGCCGTGCTGCTGATTTTTAAAAACGGCTACACCTCGGCCACAGGCACGCAAGACATTATTTCAACGCCAGACGATGCGGCCAAACTGGCCGCCGCCGACAAATGGCAAAGCCTGGCGCATACCAACCAAACCATTGAGCGCACGCTGCAAGGCTTGGGCGTGAAGTGGATGCGCACGGTGCACACTTACGAAGTGGCTCATGTGCGCGAGACCTTGGTCGAGGCCTTCACCAGCGATTTCACGGGGCTCAAAGTCATCGTCGCCGAAGGCGAATGCCAACTGGAGCGCCAACGCCGCATCAAGCCGTGGATCGCCAATTTGCTGAAAAAAGGCGAACGCGTGCAGCGCGTGAAATACGGCGTCGACGAAGACGTCTGCAACGGCGACCACGCCTGCATTCGCCTCTCCGGCTGCCCAACTTTGACGCTCAAAGACAACCCCGATCCGCTCAAAGTCGATCCGGTGGCCACCGTCATCGACGGTTGTGTGGGCTGCGGGCTTTGCGGCGAAAACGCCCATGCGGCCACGCTCTGCCCGTCGTTCTACCGCGCCGAAGTGGTGCAAAACCCGAGCCTGTGGGAGCGTGCTGTTGCGAGCTGGCGCGCCGTGTTTGTGCGTGCCTTGCAACCTGTTGAAAGCGCTGCTGTATGAGTCAACCCATTTCTATTTTGTTGTGTGCCTTGGGCGGCGAGGGCGGCGGTGTGCTGGCCGATTGGTTGGTCGAAGCCGCGCTTCATGCGGGCTATCCGGCGCAAGCCACGTCCATTCCGGGTGTGGCGCAGCGCACGGGCGCGACCACGTATTACTTGGAAGTGTTCCCGCAAAAAGCGGCCGAGCTGGGCGGTCGCAAGCCCGTGTTTGGATTGAATCCTTTGCCTGGCCGTCTGGATGTGTTGGTGTCGTCCGAGTTGCTTGAAACGACCCGTCAAGTCAGCCTTGGCCAAAGCGCCGCTGATCGCACCTTGCTCATCACCGCAGGCAACCGCGCCTTGACCACGCAAGAAAAAATGCAAATGGGCGATGGGCGTTTGGACGATGCCTCGCTCATTCAAGTCTTGCAGCAACACACCCGCGCTTGCCATGTGTTGGACATGGCGGCGTTGGCAAAAACTGCAGGCACCATCATCAGCGCGGTCATGCTGGGTTGTATTGCCTCATCCGGCGTGCTGCCGTTTAAGCGGGAAGACTTTGAAGCCGCCATCGGCACGGGCAGTGCCAGCCAAGACGCCAGCTTGCGCGGCTTTAGCTTGGCGTGGGACGCGATGCAACAACAACTCACCCAGTCGCGTTATTTGGATGCTGTGCTCGCGCCCGTGTCAGCCTTGTCGCAGGACAAACAACTGACAACGCCAGCCACAGTGGCGGCAGAGTTTCCAAGTGCGCTGCACACCATGCTGTCGATGGGTTATGCGCGTTTGCTGGAGTACCAAAACAAAGCCTATGCCGATTTGTACCTGTCGCGCATGAAGTCTGTTTTGCATGCCGAGCAATCGGCCAATGCCGCATCGACAGACGTCAGTCACGAAGCCGCGCGTTGGCTGGCGCTGTGGATGGCGTTTGACGACATTGTGCGGGTGGCCGAACTCAAAAGCCGTGCCTCGCGGCTTGAGCGTTTGCGCGGCGAAGTCAAAGCCCGTGCAGGCGATGTGCTCAAAATTTACGAACACTTCAAACCCGGTGTGCCCGAAGTGGCGGGTTTGCTCCCGCGCTTCTTGGCGCAGCCCTTGATGCGCTGGGATGCCAAACGCTCGGCCCACGGCAAAGCGCCCTTGGCCTGGCCGATCAAAGTAGGCACGCACACCGTGCTGGGTATGCTGGCCTTGCGCGTGTTGGCCAGCCTCAAAGGCTTGCGCAAGTTCGGGCAGCGCTATGCGGACGAACAAGCCTTGATGGAAGAATGGCTCATAACCGTTCGGCATGGCGCAAAACAAAGCACGGCCTTGGGGCTGGCGCTGGCGCAATGTGGCCGCCTGATCAAAGGCTACGGCGGCACGCATGACCGAGGTCGCGACAACCTGCTGCACATCTTGCGCCATTTGGGGCAGGGCGGCAGATTTGACACGCTGCACGCGCGCGAATTGGCCATTCAACAAGCGCTGGACGCCGCCTTGCGCGACGAGGCTGGCACAGCCTTGGATGCGACCTTGCGCCAACATGGTGCGCCCGCCAGAGAAATCAAAGCCCAGCCCATCCGTTGGATGCCGCGTGTCACCAAACAAACACACTAAACATCATACAAATACAGGGAAAACACAGGGCTGAGAGCCGTGTAGAAGCGTTTATAAACCAGCAACTCGATTTTTTTGTCACTTTTTCGCGAGGATTCCATGAAACAAACACGCATTCGTCTTTTGATCGCCAGCGCTTTGACTGCTCTGAGTTTGGGGGCTGCTCAAGCCCAAGACAAACCCGTCATGCTCAAACTCTCCAGCTGGGTGCCTGCGCAACATGCGTTGAATCCTGCGCTGCAAGCTTGGGCTGACAGCTTAAAGGCCGCTTCAGGTGGCACGCTCACCTCGACCTTGTTCCCTTCTGAGCAACTGGGCAAGGCCTTTGACCATTACGACATGGCGCGTGACGGCATTGCCGATTTCTCCTATGTCAACCCCGGCTACCAGCCCGGACGTTTCCCGATTTTTGCCGCATCGTCCTTGCCCTTCATGGTCAACAACGCCAAAGCCGGCTCTGCTGCGATTGACGCTTGGTACCGCGCCTATGCCGCCAAAGAAATGAAGGATGTGCATTTTTGCTTCGCCTTCGCCCACGATCCCGGTGCTTTGCATTCACGCAAAAAAGTGGTCTTGCCAACTGACCTCAAAGGCATGAAAGTGCGCCCCGCGACCGCCACGATTGGTCAAATGGTGACGCTCTTGGGTGGCACCAACGTGCAAGCCTCGGCACCTGAGTCGCGCGACATGTTGGAGCGCGGCGTGGCTGACGCCATCACCTTCCCTTGGGGTTCGTTGAGCTTGTTTGGCATTGACAAAGTGGTCAAGTTCCACATGGATGTGCCGCTGTACGTCACGCCTTTTGTGTGGGTGATGAACAAAGACAAGTACGACGCCATGTCGGCCAACCAAAAGAAAGCCGTGGACGCGCATTGCACCAGCGAGTGGGCTGAAAAAGTCGGCAGCGCTTGGGCCGACTTTGAAATTGCCGGTCACGTCAAATTGGCTGCTGACTCTGGCCGCGAGGTCTACAAACTCACGCCCGACCAACTCAAAGCTTGGCAGCAAGCCGTCGCACCTATGCAAGACCAATGGGCAACCGATGTGAAAAACGTCGGCCAAGACCCAGCGGCGGTGATGGGTGCTTTTAAGAAAAGCCTGACCAAGTACAAGTCAGGTCTGTGAGCGTTTGAATGAGCGCTGTTTCTGCCAAGTCTAAAAATCCATTCGATCGCATCATCGATGCCATCGAATGGATGGCTGCGTTGTTTGTGGGCATCGTGGCGGCCAATATTTTCATTGCCGTTGCGCTGCGCAAATTCTTTGACACCTCCATTCCCGACAGCTACGACTTTGGTCGTTTGCTGCTGGGTATTCTGATTTTTTGGGGCATTGCCGCCACCAGTTATCGCGGCAACCACATCACCGTGGACTTGCTGTGGACGAGTGCCAGCCCGCGCTTCAAACGCTACATCGATGTGTTTGCCACCTCGGTGCTGATGTTTGTGGTGACGGTGCAAACCATCATGTTGTTTGACAAAGTGGCGCTGACATTTCGCGACCATGTCTTGACCTACGACCTGAATTTGCCCACTTGGCCTTTCTTCGCTGTGGCGTGGATGGGCGATGTGTGCGCGGTCTTGCTGATTGGCATTCGCACCTGGCGCTTGATCACTCAGCCGCAAAGCCTAGAAGACCATCCTGAAACCAAAAACAACGAATAAAACAACATGGATTTGAGTACCGATGCCGTCGCCATTCTTGGCTTTGTGGTTTTGTTTGTCTTGATGCTGTTGCGCGTGCCTGTGGGCATGGCAATGGGCTTGGTGGGCGTGGTGGGGTATAGCTACATCGCAGGCACGGGGCCGGCCTTGAAGTTGGTGGGCCAAACCTCGATGCGCACCGTGACCGACTACACCTTTGGCGTGATTCCGATGTTCATGTTGATGGGCGCGTTTGTGTCGGTCTCGGGCGTGAGCCGCGAATTGTTTCGAGCGGCCAACGCATTCATTGGGCATTTGCGCGGTGGCTTGGGCGTGGCCACGGTGTTGGCCTGCGGCGGATTTGCGGCGATTTGCGGTTCGTCGGTGGCGACCGCGGCGACCTTCTCGACCGTGGCCTATCCTGAGATGCGTCGCTTTGGTTATCCGCAGTCGTTCTCGGCGGGTGTGATTGCTGCGGGCGGTACGCTGGGCGCGATGTTGCCGCCTTCGACCGTGTTGGCGGTCTATGCCATCTTGACGCAGCAAGACATTGGCAAGCTGTTCATGGCGGGCATTGTGCCGGGCTTGTTGGCCATGGGCATGTATGTCATCACCATCATGTTGATTGTGTTTTTCAGGCCTGATTGGTTGCCGGCTGGGGAGAAGCAAAACCTCTCGCAACGCCTCAATGGTTTGAAGGACGTGTGGGCGCCCTTGGTGTTGTTCTTGTTCGTGATTGGCGGTTTGTACGGTGGCTTTTTCACGCCAACCGAAGCGGGTGGTGTGGGCGCAAGCGGTGCATTTCTGCTCGGCGTGTTGCGCGGCAAGCTCGACAAAGCGGGCATTCGAGAAGCCTTGCTCTCGGCTACGCGCACCTCGGCGGCAGTGTTCACGGTGCTGATTGGCGCTTTGCTGTTTGGCTACTTTTTGACCATCACCCAAACCCCGCAAAAGCTGACCGAAATTTTGACGGGCTTAGGCATTGGCCGCTACGGCGTGTTGGGTCTGATCATGCTCATGTATTTGCTGTTGGGCTGCTTGATGGACGCGATGGCCATGATCATCTTGACCGTGCCCATCATCTATCCCGTCATCATTCAGCTGGGTTTTGATCCGATTTGGTTTGGCATCATCATTGTGATGACCGTCGAGCTGGGGCTGATTCATCCGCCTGTGGGCATGAATGTGTTTGTCATCAAGAGTGTGGTCAAAGAGGTGAGTTTCTTGACCATCTTCAAAGGCGTGATTCCCTTTGTCATCACCGATATTTTGCGCTTGATGATTTTGATTGCCTTCCCCATCATCGCGCTGTGGTTGCCCAATCGCTTGTGAGGCGGGGCTTACACCACTTTGTAAAAACTCAGATGCACAGCGTCGGGCAAGCGCATGCCGACGCCGATGAACTGGTGCTCTGACAGCCACTGCCAAGCGGGCGTGGTGGCTTCAAACTTGGGCTGGCTTTTGAAGTAAACCCGAGACGGATCTACCGGCTGGCCTTGGCGAATACGCGCCGAGTCTTCTGCCGATGCCACACGCAAGGCCATGTTTTGCACAAACACGCGTGCGCCGTCACTCAACTCCAACACATAGCGCGCATCCAAATGCGCTTGCGTGCCATCGGCCACGATGAGCTGGAAATCTGCGCCGCCCGCCAAGATGCGGCCTTGCATCAAAGGTCCGCTGACCGTGCCACCGGTGATGGGAATCATGCGCCGCATGCCCAGCGCCGTGACGCCCACCTCTACTGGGGCGGCAATTTCTACCGATAAATCACACACATGAACAAGTTGAGGTGCGGGCAGGTGCATGGTGAGTTCCTTGGACAAAAGCACAAAACTGGCTTTGGATACAAAAACCTCAATTATGCTAGGTTAAACCCTGTTATCTGGTGTTTTTGGTGGTTTGATGTATACAATTTCAGGGTATGTCCGCAGTTTTGAAGCACCTCAATACAACACCTGCCAGCGCCGACGAGAGTTCGTCTCACGCGGTCAAGGTGCAGTTGCGTCTGCGAGAAATGATTTTGGCGGGCGAGCTCGCCGCAGGCTCGCGCATTACCGAGTTGGCCATTGTTGAGCGCTTGGGCGTTTCGCGCACGCCCATTCGCGCCGCTTTGATTCGCTTAGAGCAAGAAGGTTTGCTGGCCTTGTTGCCTTCGGGGGGCTATGTGGTGCGCACTTTCTCTCATGCCGATGTGTCCGATGCCATTGAGTTGCGCGGCACTGTGGAGGGGCTGGCGGTGCGTTTGGCCGCAGAGCGGGGCGTGGAAGCCAAACGGTTGGACCCAGTGCGCCACACTTTGCGTGCCATAGATGCACTGCTTGCCACGCAAGAACTGCATGACGAAGCGTTTTCAGACTATGTGCGCTTGAACCAACAATTTCATGAACAAGTGGGCGCTTTGTGTGACTCCTCGGTGCTGCAGCGCGAACTGGAGCGGGTCAGCAATTTGCCCTTTGCATCGCCTTCCGGCTTTGTGTTGCAACAAGCCAATTCAAAACAAGCGCGCGACATGTTTGTGCTCGCGCAAAGCCAACATTGGTTGGTGTTAGAAGCCATAGCTGCGCGAGAGGGTTCGAGGGCGCAAAGTCTCATGCTCGAACACTCGCGGGTAGCACAACGTAATTTGCGCGAGTCATTGCAAGCGCACAGCAATTTGCCCGGTGTGGGCTTGATCAGAAACTAAAAGGAGATAGAGATGAAAAAACGTTTTTTCCTGAGTGGCTTGATGGCCGCTGCCGTGCTCGCCACCAGTGGCGCTGCGCTGGCGCAAAGCAACACCTTCAAGATTGGTTTGATCTTGCCCATGACGGGGCCTTTTGCCTCCACAGGCAAGCAAATTGAAGCGGCGGCGCGTTTGTACATCGCGCAAAACGGCGACACCGTGGCGGGCCAAAAAGTCGAGTTGATTGTCAAAGACGACACCAGCGCCCCTGACGTGACCAAGCGCATTGCGCAAGAGTTGGTGGTCAACGACAAAGTCAATGTCTTGGCAGGCTTTGGTTTGACTCCGCTGGCGTTGGCCACGGCACCCATTGCTACCCAATCTAAAACCCCCATGGTGGTGATGGCTGCAGCGACGTCCAGCATCACACAGGCTTCGCCCTATGTCATTCGTACTAGCTTCACCTTGCCGCAAGCGGCAGTGACCTTGGGCGACTGGGCACCTAAAAACGGCATCAAAAAAGTTGTGACCTTGGTGTCTGACTATGGTCCTGGCATTGATGCAGAAAAATATTTCAAAGAGCGCTTTGTGTTGAACGGCGGCGAAGTGCCCGAGAGCTTGCGTGTGCCAATGCGCAACCCCGACTTTGCACCCTTCTTGCAAAAAGTGCGCGACATCAAACCTGATGCGCTGTATGTGTTCTTGCCCTCAGGCATTGGCGCGGCCTTGATGAAGCAGTTCGCTGAACGCGGCTTGGACAAAGCAGGCATCAAGCTGATTGGCACGGGTGACATCACCGACGACGATATTTTGAATGGCATGGGCGACGTGGCTTTGGGCGTGGTGACCACGCAGCATTATTCGGCCTCACACAACTCAGCGGTGAACAAAAAGTTTGTCGCTGCCTTTGAAAAAGCCAATGCCGGCATGCGCCCCAACTTCATGGCCGTGGGCGGCTACGACGGCATGCGCGTGATTTACGAAGCTGCCAAGAAAACCAAAGGTGGCTCGGGCGAGGCATTGCTCGAAGCCATGAAAGGCCAGTTGTTTGAAAGCCCACGCGGCCCCATGTTCATTGACGCGCAAACCCGCGACGTAGTGCACAACATCTACATCCGCAAAGTGGAGAAGGTCAACGGCGAGCTGTTCAACCAAGAATTTGATGTGATCAAAGACGTCAAAGACCCAGGCAAATCCAAATAATGTTGACGATTCTGTTTGACGGCGTTGCCTATGGCATGCTGCTGTTTATCTTGGCCGTGGGCTTGAGCGTGACGATGGGGTTGATGAATTTCATCAACCTCGCACACGGCGCATTTGCAATGTTGGGCGGCTACTTGACGGTGGTGTTGTCTCAGCGTTACGGTGTGCCGTTTTTGCTGTGCTTGCCCGTGTCTTTTTTGGTCACGGCCTTGGTGGGCGCGGTGTGTGAACGCACGCTGTATCGCCCCATGTACGGCAAGGCGCATCTGGACCAAGTGTTGTTCACCATAGGCTTGGCCTTCATGGCCGTGGCGGTGACCGATTATTGGATGGGTTCGCAACAGCAAATCATGCAACTGCCCGATTGGCTGCGCGGTCGCACAGAGTTGTTTGAAGACACGCCGTGGCGCTTGGGCATGGGACATTACCGCTTGTTCATCATTGCGGTGTGCGGTTTGTTGACCTTGGCCTTGCAATATGTCTTGTCTGCCACCCGATTTGGCAGCCAGTTGCGCGCCAGCGTAGACGATGCGCGGGTGGCTGCGGGCCTGGGCATTCGCGTCAATTTGGTGTTTGCGGTGACCTTTGCTGTGGGGTCAGGATTGGCGGGCTTGGGCGGCGCTTTGGGCGCTGAGGTGCTGGGGCTTGACCCGACCTTTCCGTTCAAGTTCATGGTGTATTTTTTGATTGTGGTGGCTGTGGGTGGCACTTCGTCGATCACCGGACCGTTGCTGGCGGCGCTATTGCTGGGCGTAGCTGATGTGGCGGGCAAATACTTTGTTCCCAAGCTGGGTGCTTTTATTGTGTACAGCCTGATGATTGCGATATTGATTTGGCGTCCGCACGGCCTGTTTACCCGCCAAGGAGGCAAGTGATGGATGCTCGTTCTTCTTTGCTGCACGCTCGGCGTTTCAAAGCTGCGGAGTGGGTATTTTGGTGTTTGGCGTTTGCTGCGCCTGCGCTCTTGCCCTCGCACGCTTTGATGCTCAATGAAATGGCCATCGTCGCTTTGTTTGCGGTGTCGCTGGATTTGATTTTGGGCTACAGCGGCATTGTGTCTTTGGGGCATGCGGCGTTTTTGGGGCTGGGGGCTTACAGCGCAGCCTTGTTTGCCAAGTTCATTCTTCCAGACCCGCTGCTGGGTTTGTGTGTAGGTGTGGGCGCGTCTTTGGTGTTGGGTTACTTGTGTTCTTTTTCCATCATGCGCGGCAGCGACTTGACGCGGCTCATGGTCACCCTTGGCACGGCGCTTATTTTGTTGGAGTTGGCCAATAAATTTGGCGACATCACCGGCGGCTCCGACGGCTTGCAAGGTGTGGTGATGGCGCCTCTTTTCGGGCGTTTCGAGTTTGATTTGATGGGACAAGTGGCCGCGTGGTATTCGATTGGCGTGTTGTTTGTGTTGTTTGTGCTGATGCGTCGCTTGGTGCATTCGCCTTTGGGTGCGAGCTTGATGGCGGTGCGCGACAACGCCTTGCGCGCTCGCGCGATTGGCATTCATGTCAATGGCCGATTGAGCTTGATCTACACCCTTGCTGCTGGCGTGGCAGGCGCTGCAGGCGCTTTGTTGGCGCAGACCACAGGTTTTGCGTCGCTCGATGTGTTTGCGATGGATCGATCGGCCGACGTCATGCTCATGCTGGTCATGGGCGGCGTGGGTTGGTTGTATGGCGGCGTGGTGGGTGCGGTGTTGTTTAAACTTATGTATGACGTGATTGCGAACATCACACCGCAGTACTGGACATTTTGGATTGGCTTGTTCTTGGTGGTGCTCATGCGCGTTGGGCGCGAACGCTTGGTGCGCCCTTGGACTTGGTTTGGTGCCAGCCGTAAGGAGCAAGCATGAGTGAGTTTGCGCTAGAGACCACGGGCTTGGTCAAACGCTTTGGCGGCATTGTGGCGACCGACCATGTGAACCTGCGCATCAAACAAGGCGCGCGGCACGCCCTCATTGGCCCCAACGGCGCAGGTAAAACAACGCTCATCAACCTGATGACGGGCGTGCTGCCTGTGAGCGAAGGCCGCATTGTGTTGCAAGGCCAAGACATCAGTCACTTGTCACCCGAACAGCGCGTGGCGCGTGGCATGGTGCGGACGTTTCAGATCAACCAATTGTTTGCCTCCATGACGCCGCTGCAAACTCTGGTGATGGTGATCAGCCAACACCTGGGGCTGGGCAAACGGTGGTGGCAGCCGCTGGGGCAGCGCGGCGATGTGGTGGATCGCGCCACAGCGTTGTTGACGCAATTTCATTTGATGGAAGTCATGCACCAACGCACCGAACATTTGGCCTACGGCAAGCGACGCTTGCTAGAAATGGCGATTGCACTGGCCTGCGAACCACGAGTCTTGTTGCTTGATGAGCCCGTGGCAGGCGTACCAGCAGGTGAGCGCGACGAGTTGCTGGCCATCGTGGCGCAACTTCCCGCCGATGTGTCGGTGGTCTTGATTGAGCACGACATGGACTTGGTGTTTGGCTTTGCCGATCGCATCACGGTGTTGGTCAACGGCGCGGTGCTCACCGAGGGCACGCCGCAGGAAATTGCGCATGACCAGCGCGTCAAAGACGTTTATTTGGGGCAGGCGCATGTCTGAGTTGTTGTGTATCGAAAACCTGCAAGCAGGCTACGGCGAAGCCGTGGTGTTGCAAGACGTGTCCTTGCGTTTGCAAGAAGGCCAAACCTTGGCACTCTTGGGGCGCAACGGCACAGGCAAAACCACGCTGATGGACAGCATCATTGGTGCGACCACTTGGCACGGCGGCCGCATTGCGTTTGCGGGACAAGACATTCAGCACACAAGCCCTCACCTCAGAGCGGCAATGGGCGTGGGCTGGGTGCCGCAAGAGCGCAACATTTTCAAGTCACTCACTGTGCACGAAAACTTAACCGCAGTGGCTCGCCCCGCACGCCCAGACAAAAGGGCTTGGACACCTGAGCGCGTGTACGAGCTGTTCCCTCGCTTGGCCGAACGTAAAACCAACTTGGGCACACAGCTCTCTGGTGGCGAGCAACAAATGCTGGCGCTGGGTCGAGCCTTGGTGCTCAATCCTAAATTGCTGCTTTTGGATGAACCACTTGAAGGCCTCGCGCCCATCTTGGTTGAGGAATTGCTCAAAGCGATTGCACGCATAACCCGCGATGAGGGCTTGAGCGCCATCATCGTGGAGCAACACCCGCAAGCTATTTTGAAAATCAGCCACCACGCGGTGGTGCTCGATCACGGCACGGTGGTGCACCGTGGCGACGCGCAAGAGTTGCTGGGCAAGCCGGAATTGTTGGATGAATTGTTGGGTGTGGCTCGCGCTGCGATCCACTAAACGTGTGAGGAAATGACGATGTTTTTAAAAAATACGTGGTACGTCGCAGCTAAAAGCGAGGACATTGCCGACAAGCCCTTGGGTCGACGCATTTGCGACGAGCCCATGGTGTTTTACCGCGATGGCAGCGGCAAAGTTGCCGCGCTGGAAGACTTTTGCCCGCACCGTGGCGCGCCGCTGTCTTTGGGTTTTGTCAAAGACGGCAAACTGGTGTGCGGCTACCACGGCCTAGAAATGGGCTGCGATGGCAAAACCGTGGCCATGCCGGGTCAACGTGTGCGTGGCTTTCCAGCCATTCGTTCATATCCTGTAGCCGAGCGTTATGGCTTTGTCTGGGTCTGGCCGGGCGACGCAGAAAAAGCGCATGAAGACAGCATTCCGCAACTCGAATTTTTTGATAATCCAGCGTGGAGCTATGGCGGTGGCCTCTACCATGTCAAGGCCAATTACCAATTGATGATCGACAACCTGATGGACTTGACGCACGAGACCTATGTGCACGCCAACAGCATTGGTCAGCCAGAGATTGACGAAGTGCCCTGTAAAACCACTGCAGAGGGTGACCGCGTGGTCACCTCGCGCTTCATGCACAACATCAAAGCGCCTCCGTTTTGGAAAATGGCCATGCGCGCCAACGGCTTGCCCGATGACGCCGATGTGGACCGCTGGCAAATTTGCCGCTTCTCGCCGCCCAGCCACGTCATGATTGATGTCGGCGTTGCCTTGGCAGGACGCGGCGGTTTTGATGCACCCGACCAGGACAAGGTGTACAGCGTGGTGGTGGACTTCATCACCCCCGAAACCGAAACCAGCATGTGGTATTTTTGGGGCATGGCACGCAAGTTCAAACCGCAAGACGCGGCCTTGACCGACAGCATTCGAGAGGGCCAAGGCAAGATTTTTTCGGAAGACTTAGACATGCTGGAGCGTCAACAAAAAAACTTGTCGGCGCATCCCACACGTGAATTGCTCAAGCTCAACATCGACGCAGGTGGCGTGCAATCGCGCCGCGTGATTGAGCGCTTGTTGGCGCAAGAAGCTGGAGTCGGCGCGTGAGTACCTTGTCTGTGCGTTTGGCCAAGAAAACCCAAGAGACCGTAAACATTGCCAGCTTTGAATTTGTGTCCCTAGACGGCGCAGACTTGCCAGCGTTTGAGGCGGGGGCGCATGTCGATTTTCATTTGGCCGGTGGCTTGGTGCGCTCGTATTCCATCTACACCGATGCCAAGGACAAGCAGCGCTATGGCTTTGGTGTGTTGTTGGAGAGCCAATCCAGAGGCGGCTCGCAAGCCATGCACGCTTTGCAAGTGGGCGATGTGGTGAGCATCAGCGCGCCGAAAAACTTGTTTCCATTGGTCCAAGCCACAGAGCATCTGCTGCTGGCAGGCGGCATTGGCATCACGCCTATTTTGAGCATGGCGCAGCAACTCACGCACCAAGGGCAAGTGTTTGCGCTGCACTATGCGGCACGCTCGAAAAGCACGGCGGCTTTTTTAGACCTGCTTGCAAACAGTGGTTTTGCGGCGCAAGTGCATCACCATTTTGACGATGGCGCACCTGAGCAGCAACTCAACTTGGGTACCGTGCTGGCGCAGCCGCAAGCGGGCAAGCATCTTTATGTGTGTGGCCCACAAGGTTTGATTGATGCCACGTTGCGCCAAGCAGAACAGCTCGGCTGGGCAAAAGAAAATGTGCACTACGAATTGTTTGGTGCGCAAGTGGTGCAGCTTGAGGGTGACCAAAGCTTCAGCGTGGTGCTGCAAAGTACCGGACAAACCTTGGAAGTGCCCGCCGATAAAACCGTGATTCAAGTGCTACACGCCGCAGGCATTGATGTGCCGATTGCTTGTGAGCAAGGTGTGTGCGGCACTTGCTTGACCCGTGTGCTCAGCGGTGTGCCCGATCACCGAGATATGTATTTAACGCCCGAGGAACAAGCAGCGAATGACCAATTTACGCCGTGTTGCTCGCGCAGCAAGTCGGCGGTGCTGACGCTCGGAATTTGAACTATTGAATGGGTCTCACATTAAAATTGATAGAAATCTAACGAATTTATTATTTTTATCAAATAATCTCTAAAGCCGCAGGGGTTGCTGTCGATATGGAAACACCAACGAGGTGTCACCATGAAGATTGCAAACTTAGCGCTTAATTTATACAGCAGTAGCCTGCTAAAAAACCTAACTACGTCCGAGGTGGCGTCGTTAAGCACTGCTGAAGTATCGAGTTTGTCGTCGACACAACTTCAAGCTTTTAAGACCAATCAAATTCAGGCGATTGGCTCAGACCAGATTACCAGTATTTCAGGCGCTAACTTGGCCAAGCTGACGGTTGACCAAGCATTTGCCTTGATTACTTCGCAAATTGCGGCCATTGGGAGCAACCAAATCACCTCCATGACCACCAGCCAATTGAGCTCGTGGTCGACTGCACAAATACAAGCGCTCTCCACAGTGGACGTGTCTGTGTTGACAACCTCACAGATCAAGGGCGTGAGCTCATTGCAAATGAGTGCGTTGAGTTCGGATCAAGCGGCAGCTTTGTCAACCGCTGATTTGGCGGTGATGACGGGTGTTCAGTTGGCAGCCTTGGCTTCTGCGGATTTTGCGGCAATGGGCTCGGATCAAATCCATGCCATTTCAAGCACTGCCATTAGCAAGTTAACGACATGGCAAGTTTCAGCCTTGACGACTGCTGATTTGAACGCGATGAGCAGCGCGCAATTGTCTGCCATGGGGACAGCGCAACTGGGTGCGTTGACCACCGATCAAGTCATTGGTATGGGCTCAGACGCTTTGCGTGCTTTGACCACCAAGCAGGTCTCGTCATTGAGCACCACCGATGTTTCGTTGCTCAGCACAGACCAACTCAATGGCTTGACCAGCGTTGAATTGGGTGCGTTGACTTCGGCGCAGCTCAATGCGATCACATCTGCGCAAGCGGCTGGTTTGACTTCTGCAAGCTTGCAAGCCTTGAGCTCCAAACAAGTCAGCTCGTTGACAACCACGGACATCACGCAGCTGACAACCGGTGCTTTGGCGGGCTTAGGTTCGGCACAAATCAAGGGGCTCACCACCGCGCAAGTGGCGGTGTTGACCACGGATCAACTCAATGCCTTGAGCACTTCACAAGTCAGCGCGATGACGTCGCTTCAGGTGATGGCTTTGACGTCGACGCAAGCCGCCGGGTTGACCTCTGACATGATCAAAGGGATGAGTTCGACGCAGATTGCGTCGTTGTCAACCACCGACGTTGCACAGTTGAGCACAACGGTGATCAACTCGTTGACAACAGCGCAAATCAAAGGCTTGTCCACAGGCCAAGTCAATGCGTTGACTTCTGATCAGGCCGTGGCTTTGAATACCGTGGATGTGGCGGCGTTAAGTGCGACACAAATCAGTGCAATCAGCACCAGCGATGTGGTGGCCATGAGCACGGATCAAATCCGCGCGATCACGACCACTGACATTGCGAAATTGACGACCACGCAAGTGGTCTCGCTCACCAGCGATCAACTCAATGCGATGCTCAGCGCGCAAGTGGGTGCCTTAATTTCGTCGCAAGTCAGTGCGTTGACTTCCAGTCAAGCCGCAGGCTTGTCTTCATCCACGTTGCAAGCGCTAAGCACCAAGCAAGTGGTTGCCTTGAGCACCTTGGATGTGTCGCAATTGAGCAGTGACCAACTCAATGCGTTGACAAGTGATCAAGTGGCTGTTTTGACCACCGCGCAATTGGGAGCCTTGACCACGGATCAGGTGATGGGTTTGAGCTCGGACACTTTGCGGGCGTTGACAACCAAACAAATTACTACCTTGAGCACCTTGGATGTGTCAGTGCTGACCTCTGACAAACTCAACGCATTGACCAGCACTGAGGTGGGTGCGTTGACATCTTCTCAATTGCAGGCCTTGACGTCGACACAAGCGGGCGGCTTGAGCTCTGCGAGTTTGCAAGCCTTGACTTCTAAACAAGTGGCCTCATTGACCACCACCGACATCACGCAACTGACTACTACCGCGTTAGCGGGTTGGGGCAGCGCGCAAATCAAAGGTTTGACCACTGCGCAAGTGGTCGTGCTGACGTCAGATCAACTGAATGCCTTGAGCACAACGCAAGTCGGCGCTATGACAACAGCGCAATTGGTGGCGTTGACATCGGTTCAAGCCACGGGCTTGGCTTCGGACATGGTGAAAGGTTTGAGTTCATCTCAAATCGCCGCATTGACGACCACCGATGTGGCTCAGTTGAGCACCACCGTGATCAATTCACTGAGCACTGCGCAGGTCAAAGGATTGACCACAGGTCAGATCAACGCACTGACCACAGACCAAGCCGTGGCGTTGAGCACGACGGACATTGCCGCCTTGAGCACCTTGCAAATTGGTGCCATCAACACCAATGATTTGGTGGCAATGAGCTCAGATCAAATTCGATCCATCACGACCAGTGACGTGGCCAAACTCTTGACAACGCAAGTCACAGCCTTGACCACCGATGAGCTCAATGCGTTGACCACTGCCCAAGTAGGTGCTTTGGGTTCGGCGCAATTGAATGCCTTGACGACTGCTCAAGCGGTTGGATTGACTTCAAGTACCTTGCAGGCTTTGAGTACCAAACAGATCACAGCGATCAACACCACAGACATGAGCCAATTGAGCAGCGATCAGCTCAATACGTTGGGCACAACCTTGGTGGGCGCGTTGACCTCGGCCCAATTGAATGCCTTGACCACGACGCAAGCAGCCAACTTGTCAACCAGCATGGTGCAGGGTTTGAGTTCGGCGCAAATTTCTGCGTTCAGTACGGTGGATGTCGCGCAATTGACCACCTCCGTGATCAATGCGTTGACCACAGCCCAAGTCAAAGGATTCACCAGTGCGCAAGTCAATGCGTTGACCACCGATCAGGCAATTGCTTTGACAACGGCAGATTTGGCAGTATTGAACACGGCACAAATTGCTGCGATCAGCACGACCGACTTGGTGGTGTTGGGTACAGGTCAAATTCAGTCGATCTCGACAACCGACATAGCCAAGTTGACAACGACACAAGTTGCAGCGTTGACGACCGACGAACTCAACGCCTTGACCACTGCGCAAATGAGTGCGCTGACCTCAACGCAATTGGGTGCCTTGACCACTTCGCAAGCGGCAGGCTTGAGTACCACCAATTTGCAAGCGCTCAGCAGCAAGCAAATCACCTCCTTGAGCACGATCGATATGACGCAGCTCAGCAGCGACCAACTCAACAGCTTGACGGGCGCACAAGTGGCTGCCTTAACCACTGCGCAATTGAATGCGTTGACCTCTGGACAGGCTGCAGGTTTGGCGTCAAGCATGGTGCACGGCTTGAGTTCAGCACAAATTGCTTCGCTGTCAACGACCGATGTCACGCAGTTGTCCACAACCGTGGTCAATGCCTTGACAACAGCGCAAGTCAAAGGATTGACAACCGCGCAGGTCAATGCGTTGACGAGCGACCAAGCCACCTCGTTGAGCACGGCAGACATTGCGGCGTTGAGCACCACGCAAGCCCTTGCCCTCAGCACAGCCGATTTGGTTGCTTTGGGATCGGATCAAATTCGCGCTATCTCGACCAACGACGTCTCCAAACTGAGCACCACACAAGTGGTGTCGTTGACCACCGATCAGCTCAATGTGATGAATTCGGCGCAAGTCTTGGCCTTGACGACCGATCAGTTGCAAGCACTGACGTCGACCCAAGCAGCGGGCTTGAGCACCAGCATGCTCAACAGTTTGACTTCAGCTCAGATGGCAGCGCTCACCACCTTGGATGTGACGCAACTGAGCACCGCAGCAATTGCAGGTTTGGGTTCGTCACAAATCAAAGGACTGACGACCGCTCAGATCAATACCCTGACTTCCGATCAAATCGGTGCAATTTCCACTGCCGACGTGGCCGTGTTGAACACCGCACAGGTCGATGCCATCAGCACAGGCAACTTGGCGTTGATGGGCACAGCGCAAATCAAAGCTTTGGGCACGGCAGAAGTGGCCAAGTTGACCACCGATCAGTTGGTTGCTTTGACCACCGATCAGCTCAACGCCATGAGCTCATCGCAAGTGTCCGCTTTGACAGTAGCCGAATTGAAAGCACTGACCACAGACCAAGCATCTGGATTGAGTTCGTCCATGTTGCAAGGCTTGCAGTCCTCGCAAGTGTCTTCGTTGACCACAGACGACTTGGTGCTGCTCACAAGCAACGCCATTGGCGGCTTGGCGACCGCGCAAATTAGTGGTTTGAGCACAGCACAAATCAATGTGCTGACATCCGATCAAGCGGCTTCTCTGTCAACTTCCAGCATCAATGCGTTTAGTACGACACAGGTTGTGGCCATTAACACAACCGATTTGGTGGCTTTGAACAGCGACCAAATCCGCGCGCTCAGTACAGCAAATGTTGCGAAATTAACGACCACGCAAGTGGCATCGTTGACAAGCGATTTGCTGAACGCATTGACCACCGACCAAGTGCGGGCCATGACATCGGCTCAGTTGGTTGCTTTGACTTCGACACAAGCCGCCAGCTTGAGCACATCGATGGTGGATGCCTTGAGTTCGACGCAGCTGGCAGCGCTTGAAACTGTTGACTTTGCACAATTGAGCACTGGCGACATTGCGAGCCTGTCGAGTACACAAATCAAGGGCATCTCCAGCGCCCAATTGGCTGCCTTGACCTCAGACCAAGTGGTATCGATCAGCACAGACAATGTGGCTGCACTCAGCGCGACACAGATTGTGGCCATCACCGCCGCCAACGTGGGCGTGATGAGTACCGGTCAAGTCAGTGCCATCACAAGTGCAGACGTGGCCAAATTGACCACCGCGCAAATTGCGCAGTTGGGCAGCGATCAGATCAATGTGCTGAACACAGACCAAATTGGTGCGATCACGTCGGCTCAGTTGAATGCATTGACTTCAACGCAAGTCGGCGCCTTGAGCAGCGATTTTGTGCAAGCCCTGAGCTCGGCACAAATTGCCGGTTTGGGTGCAGACATTACGGCCTTGTCGACAAGCAACATCGCAGATTTGTCCACAACGCAAATCAAAGGCTTGACCACTGCCGAAATCAACGCGCTTGGCACCGATCAAATTCAAGCATTGACCACCGATGCGGTTCAAGTCTTGAGTACACAGCAAGTGGCAACGCTGAGCAGTGACCAACTCAATGCGTTGACCTCCGATCAGTTTGCTGTGTTTACAACAGACATGATCAACGCCATCACGAGCTATTGATAAAAACGAAGAAAGCCCGCCATGAAAATTAACAATTTACCCTTTACTTCTTAAGGCAGTAATTTGTTTCACTTGCTTTACGAATGGCGCGTTGTATGTCTTGCATTGCAAAAGCGTCTTTGCAAGGCGGTGAGTACGGATCGCCACGGTGGCAAACCACCCCGGTGATGGGCGGCTGTATATTGGCTTGGCATCCGTAGCAATCGACTCGGGGTGCGACAGGAACAAATGGCGTTGATGCTGGGCGTCCTAATGGCATGCGCAAGGTGTGGTGAGCGCTTGTGAATAGCGAAACAATGGGCGTGTTGGTGGTCGCAGCAATATGCAATGTGCCCGAATCAATGCCCACGTAAAGCTTGGAGGTTGCGATCAGTTCTTTGAGCTCTTGAATGCTGAAACCGTCCAACATGTTGATGAGACGCGCGTCATGGTCAAAAGCAAACTCTTGCGCAGATCCAACTTGCACAATTTTTAAATCTGTTTCATCCAGCAAAACTTGAACAATATTTTTCCATGTTTGCTCTGACAAATTGCGGCTTGGCCAAGAGTCGTGCCGCATGTGGATGACCGCATAGTCACCCCTTATTTGCGTGTTGTGAATGTTCGCAATTTTGGCTTTGTCTTCTAAAGTGCTGTAGAGCTGAGCACGTTTTTGTTCCAATTTCTCTGGAGAACCAAAGGTATACAACGCATAGGCATCGGTGATGTGCAAGCGCGGTTGTTTTTCATACGCCAAATCCAGATGAACCGTTCGGTCATAAACGCAATTGGTTTCTTGGTAGGTTTGCGGCGTGTAGACCTTGTGAACGTAGGGATTGTTGGCGAAAACCGCTGGCTTGAGGGTCAATACATCGATTTGGCAATTCCCGTTGTAATCGCGATGGAGTTGTTCAATGATCGGTGTGACCAAAATGACATCGCCCAAAGCCAGTTGACGGATCACCAAGATTTTCGGTTTCATGTCCATGTTGCATCCTTAAGCAAGCGCTTGTAAGCGTTGCATCAAACCCGCCTCAAAAGAAGCGACGTTGCGTTGTGTTTGTTGATGCACATTCGCCCACTGGCTTGCCAAATGTGCTCGTACTTTTTCGCGTTTTTCAGGTGAACTCAACAGTGATACCACCAAGTCTTCGTAAGCTTGTGGTGTGGCTGTGATGAGTTCATGCAGTCCAAGACTGCTCAAGATACTTTTTCCCATACGCGAGACCATGGTCTTGCCGTACAGCGTCACGATGGGAACGCCGCAGCTGATCACATCTGCTGTGGTGGAGCCGCAGTTGTATGGAAAATTATCCAAAAAGACATCGGCCAATTGGATGCGAGCACGATATTCGCTGTGCGTAGCACGTGGCGTGAAGATGATTTGGTGCTCGCCGATGCCACGCAATTTGGCTTGTTGTTTGAGCTCCCGTGTGGTGGCTGGGTTGTCATCGATCAACCACAAAACTGATTTTTCAACCCGCTGCAAGATGTTGCACCAAACGTTGAACATGGCGTCGTTGATTTTGTAAACATTGCCAAAAGCTGCCATGACCAAGGCATCTTGCGCAATGGAAAATTCCGACCGCTGTGCGGTACGCAGCATGGAGTCATCCTTGTTCATGGGGATGAAACTGCCCTCTAAATACAATGTTTGCTCTTTGAAGTAAGGCGTCAATTCTTCTGGCAAAACCCATCGGTCACACACCACAAAATCAAACCAAGGCATTGCCGTTGTGCCGATGTAACCCAAGTATGTGCCTTGAAGCGGTGCGGGATGTAACGCAAAAATTCCGGGACGTGCGCCCGAACTCAAGCCGTGCAAATCGATCAACACATCAATTTCGTCATGCATAACCACTTGCGCAATTTGTGCTTCGCTGAGTGGGTGCACAAAACGAATGTGGTCGAAAGATTTCTTCAACCGCTCGCGATAAGCTGAGCCATCTTCAGGACTGAAGTCATAGCCATAGATTTCAAAGCGCTCGCGGTCGTGTGCTTCGATGAAGTCAGCCATCAACAACCCCACTGCATGGGTGCACAAGTCGCCAGAGACATAGCCGATGCGAATTTTTTGATGCCCGTATTGCTTGACTTGGCAAAGTCGCTCTTCTTTGAGCTGCCCGTATGTGCGTGTGACAAAAGAGTGGGCGCACAACAGCTGCATCACCGGATCTTCGCTCAACGACAACATGGCCAAGGGCGAGGTGTACATCAACATGTCGTTCATCGACACCTGCGGTAGTTTTTTATAAACCGGCCATTTGCAGGCCTTTTGTCGAATGTGAACCCAATGCTGAATAGCACCTGCTTGATGCGGATCAAACGCCAAACTCTGAGCCAACGCCTGCTCGGCCAAATCGTATTGCTTGAGCTTTTCATACAAGCGTCCCATGTGGTTGAGCGCCATGGTCTGCAAACCTTTGTCAGGATTAGTTTGCAGCAGGGCTTGCGCCACTACGTTTGACCAATGAGAAAGGGCAACGTCGTTGTGACCTTGACGCTCTTGCAACAGACCTAAGTTGATGCTGGCTTGCGCCATGTGTGGCCGAAGCTCCAAACACGTGCGGTAGGCTTGTTGCGCGTCATCGATGAGATTGAGCTTTTGCAGCAATGCGCCGAAATTGAACCACGCCAAAAAACGCTGTTCATCTTGGCTTTGATCGAGCCAATGGCGATACACCTGAACGGCTTCTTGTTCGCGTCCATTGGTTTGCAGCACCTCTGCAAGCTGAATCAACTCCGCCAAGGACATGGCAGATTCAGGCGGATTGGCATCTTGGCGGGCAGGCGTGCTCATTGAACATTCAAAGTGGTTGCATCAACACGAAAATGAGCACGATTTGTGCCAATCATTCACTTCTCATGTAGCTGAAAAGAAGTAGATGAAAAACAAACTCACAGAACCATAGTTCTTTTTTGCGATGCATCGGCGTCAAGCCTAGGGGGGAACAGATGTCGACTTTATGGACAGCGTCAAGCGCTCAGACGCGCCTGGCGGATCGCGCCGCGCAGATCTTCTAAGTCGAACAAGTCTTTGCAAGGTGGTGAAAACGGATCGTCTTTGTAACAAATCACACCGATGATGGGTGGTTTGAAGTGCGCTTGGCAGCCATCGCAATCGATCTTGGGTGCGATGGCTGTGAATTGCGCATGCGCACCGCGCCCCAAAGGCAGTCGCAAGGTGTGTGCGGCACTTGCTTGACCCGTGTGCTCAGCGGTGTGCCCGATCACCGAGATATGTATTTAACGCCCTAGGAACAAGCAGCGAATGACCAATTTACGCCTTGTTGTTCTCGGAGTAGGACGGCTAGTTTGGTGCTTGATTTGTGATGACTTCTAGCTTCGCCAACTTGCTCGGCCTAGCACTGAAACATCTAATAATTAACGCTTGGCCAAGCTATTTTGAATAGCCGAACGAATATCCCCCATATCAAACAAATCTTTGCAGGGGGGAGAAAATGGGTCGCCTTTATAACAAATCACGCCAGTAATGGGCGGTTTGAAATGGGCTTGACAACCATAGCATTCAATTCTTGGAGCAACTGGAACAAAGGCAGTTGTCGCATCTCTACCCAAGGGCATTCGCAGAGTGTGGTGTGCACTGGTAAACAGGCAAACAATAGGACATTCCGTTGTAGCGGCAATATGCAATGTGCCGGAATCAATGCCGACAAATAGCTTAGAGGATGCGATTAACTCTTTGAGCTCATGAATACTGAATTTGCCCAGCATATTGATCAACCTTGGGTCATGGTCGAATGCAAACTCTTGTGGTGAACCGATCTGAATAATTTTGAGTTGCGTTTCTTGCAATAAAAGGTCAACAATATTTCGCCATGTTTGAGCAGATAAATTACGACTCGGCCAAGTGTCTTGGCGCATATGGATTACTGCGTAGTCCGATTTAATCGCAGACTGTTGGAGTAAGCTTATTTTTTCTTTGTCTTGCGCAGTGCTGTAAAGCTGAATTCGTTTGTTCTTGAGCTTGTCTGGGCTGCCAAATGCATACAAAGCATAGGCGTCTGTAATATGAAGCAGTGGTTGCTTTTCGTAGGCCAAATCCAGATTAATTGTTTTGTCATAGCTATAGCTGAGATCTTTGAAGGTTTCTGGCGTAAAAACTTTATTAACAAATGGATTGTTGGTAAAGACCTCAGGCTTGAGCGTGAGCACATCGATGTTGCAATTGCCCAAATAATCTTTATGAATTTGCTCAACGACGGGCGTGGCCAATAGCACATCCCCCATGGCCATTTGACGTATAAGCAAAATTTTGGGTTGTAAATTCATACTTTTCAAATGAATAAAATTTAAGCGGTGATTTTAGAGGTCGCGCAATGGCATCAATTCCCCGCCTGTCCCTGCGCATCCAAAGCCTTTTGCGCAAACTCTGCCCGCAGTGCCCTCAGTTTTTCACGTGGGTCTTCTTTCACAGTGTTTTGGTTCAGCGCCATCTCTGCAATAAATCGGCTGGGTTGAGCGGCAATCAGTTCGCGGCCTTTTTTGCGTTTGCGTGTCCAGCTCACGGCCAAGGTGCGTTGGGCGCGGGTAATGCCCACATACATGAGGCGGCGCTCTTCTTGCAGACGAACTTCTAGGCTTTCGTTGGTGTGCTCGCTGCCGGGCTCGGTGTCTATTTTGAAGGGCAGCAGGCCTTCGGTTACGCCTATGAGCATGACGTGCGGCCACTCCAAACCTTTGGCAGCGTGCAGGGTGGAGAGGGTCACCACGTTTTGATCTTTTTCACGCTCGGTCAAGGTCGAGAGCAAGGCAATGGTTTGCGCCACTTCCAGCAGGCTGGATTTTTCGCGCAGGGTCGAGACACCCGCTGCATCGTCCAATTGACCGCCGCAGCGCTGGGTCATCCAGTCGCAAAACTCCATCACATTAGTCCAGCGCGCTGCGGCTACTTTTTCGTTGTCTTCGCTGTCGTAGAGGTGTTTCTCGTAGCCAATTTCTTTGAGCCAATCGGTCAAAAAGCTGCGAGCATCTTCTGCGCCTAGGGTGTGGCGGGCGCGGTATTCCAAGTCGTTGATGTAGCGGCCAAACTCATGCAAGCTGCCTAGGGCTCGCGCGTTCAAGGCCGAAGGCAAGCTGCTGCTAAAGAGTGCTTCAAACAAGCTGAGTTTGTATTGGCTGGCAAATACGCCCAAGCTTTGCAAGCTTTGGTGGCCAATGCCGCGCTTAGGCGTGGTGACAGCGCGTAAAAAAGCGGGGTCGTCGTTGTTGTTGATCCAGAGTCGAAACCAAGCGCACAAATCACGAATCTCAGCGCGGTCAAAAAAGCTTTGTCCGCCAGAGACTTTGTAGGGAATTTGCGCCCGGCGCAGCGCTTGCTCCAACACTCGGGCTTGATGATTGGCGCGGTAGAGCACAGCAAAGTCTTTGAATTCGCGGTGTTGGGTGAGGGCTGCGGCCTCGGTGCCAGCGCGAAGCGATTGAATCCTCGCCACCATGCGTTCGGCTTCGTGGTCTTCGGTGTCGGCGTCCACCACACGCACGGGTTCGCCTTCGCCCAGTTCGCTGAACAAGGTTTTGGGAAACAACTTGGGGTTGGGGCCAATCACGTTGTTGGCAGCTCGCAAAATGGCGCTGGTGGAGCGGTAGTTTTGCTCCAGTTTGATGACTTTGAGCGTGGGGTAGTCGTGCGGCAGGCGTTTTAAGTTGTCCAGCGTTGCGCCACGCCAGCCGTAAATCGATTGGTCGTCGTCACCCACTGCGGTAAAGCGACCGCGTTCTCCCATCAGCAGCTTGAGCAATTCATACTGCGTGGCGTTGGTGTCTTGGTATTCGTCCACCAGCACATGGCCAATTTGTTGCTGCCATTTGCTGCGCACGTCTTCGTGGTTTTGCAAGAGTTTCAGGGGTAGGCTGATGAGGTCGTCAAAATCCACGCTTTGGTAAGCCGTCAAACGCTCTTCATAACGCGCCATGATGCGCGCCAGCGTGCGTTCGCTGTCGTCTTTGGCTTGTGCTTCGGCTTGGGCAGCGGTCAGCCCCATGTTTTTCCATAGGCTGATGGTCCATTGCCATTGCCGCGCTTGCGCGGCGTCGGTTGTGCCGCCGGCGTCTTTCAAAATGCTGGTGACGTCGGAGCTGTCCAAAATGCTGAACTGTGGTTTGAGTCCCAGGACTTGTCCATCTTGGCGCAACATGCGCACACCCAGCGCGTGAAAGGTGCAAATCAGCACATCGCCCGCCGCTTTGCCAATGAGCCCCTTGGCGCGTTCGCGCATTTCGGTGGCAGCTTTGTTGGTGAAGGTGATGGCCGCAATGCGTTTGGCCTCTAAGCCCGATTGAATCAGGCGACCAATTTTGTGGGTGATGACGCGAGTTTTGCCCGAGCCTGCGCCCGCCAACACCAAGCACGGCGCGTGCAAGAAATTGACGGCCTCTTGTTGGGCAAGGTTTAAACCAGCAGACATGCGTGCGACACCGTAGGCAAAGCCGACAATGATAGCGGTTGCGGATGAAGGCAAAATACACCTGTGCTCAACATACTTTTAGTCACTTTTCCGTTTTTTGCCTTGGTTTTGGCGGGTTTTGTCGCTGCGCATCGACGCATGTTGTCGCTGGACGCCATTCCTGGGCTCAATGGCTTTGTTTTGTTTTTCGCGCTGCCGTGCATGTTGTACCGCTTTGGTGCGAGCACGCCCATCGTGCAGTTGCTGGATGCGAGCTTGTTTTTTTCCTATTTGCTGTGCGCATTGCTGATGGTTGGCTTTTTGGTGGCTATCAGTTTGAACAAACGCATTCGCTGGAACGATGCTTCATTTGGCGCTTTAGTGGGTGCTTTTCCCAACACCGGCTTTATGGGGGTACCGTTGTTGGTGGCCTTGTTGGGCAGCGCGGCGGCGGGGCCCGCGATTGTGACGATTGTGGTGGACATGGTCATCACCACGTCGCTGTGCATTGCTTTGTCACGCCTGGATGGTGCAGACGGACATGGCGCAAGCCGTGCTGCAAAAAACGCTTTGAAAGGCGTCTTGACCAATCCCATGCCGTGGGCCATCAGCTTGGGCGCGTTGTCTTCAGCGACAGGCTTTGCCTTGAGCGGACCGCTGGCCAAAACCGTGGGCTTGCTGGCCGATGCGGCGTCGCCCGTGGCCTTGTTCACCATTGGTGCGGTGCTGGCGCGTTCGCAAATTCGTGTCAAAGAAAGTGGGCATCCGCCCATTGCGTGGCGCGACTACTTGCCTGTGGCCGTCATCAAGCTGGTGCTGCATCCTGTGTTGGTGCTGTTGGTGCTGACCACTGCTGTGCAATTGGGCTTTGCGATGGATCGCTTCAGCATTTTGGTGGTGGTGTTGGTTGCAGCTTTGCCCAGCGCCAGCAATGTGGCTTTGTTGTCCGAGCGCTTCGGCGCAGACACGGGGCGCATTGCGCTGATTATTTTGGCGACCACCGCGGCCGCATTTTTTACGTTTTCTGGGGCTGTGGCGCTTCTACACGGCTAGGCTTTAAATCGCCAGCGGATCGACATCGACCGCCCAACGAATCACGCCTTTGTGTTGGCTGCGCAGTTGGTGCAGCGGCGCGTGCCACGCGCTCAAAAACTGTTGCAAGGCCTTGCGCGACAAGCATTCCACCAGCATCTGTGCGCGCTCGACATTGGCCACGCGTTGAATCGTCAAGGGAACGGCGGGATAGACATCGACTTGTAATTGCACGGCCAAAGCATCTGATGCTGCGCGGGCGGCGTTCAAAAAGTCTTGTGCCGCTTCTTGGGTTTTGGCGTCAGCGCGCACCAAGGCCTGAAAGCTAAAGGGCGGCAAGTTGGCCTCGCGCCGCTCTTGCAATTGTTGCGCGGCAAAGTGCGGGTAGTCGTGTTGCTTGAGCGCTTCAAACAAAGCATGTTGCGGGTGAAAGGTTTGCACCCACATTTCGCAGGCTGCGTTGAGGCTCATGCTGGCATCGCGCCCAGCGCGACCTGCTGCTTGCATGAGCAGACTAAACAAGCGCTCTGGCGCACGAAAGTCGCTGGAGAACAAAGCCCCGTCTGGGTTGAGCGCCGCAACCAAGCTCACACGCCGAAAGTCATGACCTTTGGCAATCATTTGTGTGCCAACCAAGATGTCCACCTCACCCGCATGAACCTCGGCCAATTGGCGATCAAGCTCGCCTTTGAGGCGTGTGCTGTCAGCGTCGATGCGGGCAATGCGCACACCTTGACCATCGGGGCGACGCAGCGAACCCAACAACTCGGCCAAGTGCTCTTCTAGCTGTTCTGTACCGCTCCCCAAGGGTGAAATATCTAAATTGCCACAGCCCGGACAAGCCCGAGGCACAGCTTGCGCAAAGCCGCAATGGTGGCAGCGCAGGCTTCGATCAATTTTGTGAAACACGCGGTATGCGCTGCAGTGTGGGCATTCGCTTTTCCAGCCGCAGTCTCTGCAATGCAGCACAGGCGAATAGCCTCGGCGATTGAGCAAAATCAATACCTGTTCGCCGCGCTGCACACGTTCCCGCATGGCTTGCACCAAAGGCTCTGAAAACACAGTGTTGCGCGGCTGGTGGTTCATGTCCACACGGCGCACCGTGGGCAAAACACCGTCGCCAATGCGCGATGGCATGTGCAGACGCATGTAGCGGCCTGCGCCCTCGGCGTCGCTGGCTGGGCGGCTGTGGTGCCAGCTCTCCAGCGAAGGCGTGGCCGAGCCTAGGATGACTTTGGCTTGCTCAAGGTGACCTCGGTAAATGGCCAAATCGCGTGCCGAATAGCGTGCGCCTTCTTGTTGCTTGTAGCTGGGGTCGTGTTCTTCGTCCACCACGATCAACTGCAAATGCGGCATGGAAGCAAACACCGCCATGCGTGTGCCCAAGACAATGCGCGCCACACCCGTGTGTGCTGCCAGCCAATGGTTCATGCGCTGCGCAGGTGTGAGTCCGCTGTGCATTGTCACCAAACACGACGCGCCCCATAGAGGCGCAAAGCGCTCTCTAAAACGCGCTTCTAGCTGAGGTGTGAGGTTGATCTCGGGCACCATCACCAAAATTTGCGCTTTCGGGTCATGTGCTAGGGCGGCTTGCGCGGCACGCAAATACACCTCGGTTTTGCCGCTGCCTGTGTTGCCAAACAGCATGAAAGGACCACGTTCGGCTTGTATTTGCTGCAAAGTATGCGCTTGCTCATGTGTGAGCTCAGGCAAATCAACTGCTGAGGGTTCGTGTGGCAGAACTTTGGCTTGGCGCTTGAGTTTGCGCTCCCATTGCTCGCGGCTGAGTTCGCGCAATTGGTTGGGCAATGCCGCCAGCGCCACCTCGCCCACGCTGCGTTGGTAGTAACGCGCGGCAAACTCAACCATTTGCATCCAATGGGTCGATAAACAGCCAATGCCATCCAGCACAGACGTGATGGGGCGCAGTTTCAGATCGTCGCTGTGGAGTTGTTGCTGGCTCGGCCAAGTGATGCCCAAGACCTCCCGCTTGCCAAACGGCACACGCACCAAGCTGCCCGCAGCAATGGCGGTATCGCTGGTGTAAGTGAGTGCCTCCCCAATTCCGCTGTGAGCGGGAGTGTGAAGCATGATCGATAGGAGTTGCGACATGTCAAGGGCAGGGTTGAGAGCTTTTCCTGAGGTTATTTATCAATTAAAGCCCTAAGTCATTGATTTGAATAGACTTTGTATGAAACCCAGTTTTTCTGTGGATAACTTTGTTGATATTCCTGTTGAACCAAGGCCGAAGGTAAGCAAATCAAGGCTTTCACCAAATTGCCTCAAAAAAAAGCAAAACACAAAATCCTTATGAATCAATGACTTACAGTAAGAGAAGTTTATTTTATTTATCTTCGCTGTAAGCCTAGATTGTGATGATCAACTTCCAAAATTTGTGCATAACCACAAACATAAAAGTGATCATTTTGGATGTCACTTAATGAATTTGTGCTTAGCTTGCTGATTTTCTCAATAATTTTGAGTGTTGATGGACCGTGTCTACCAAGGCTGACACATGTTCTGGCGGTGTGAATTGACTGATGCCATGCCCAAGGTTAAAGATATGGGTGGGGCCGCTGGTGCTGGCGTCGGTGTGCGGTGTGCCAAAGCTGTCCAGCACACGGCGCGCTTCGGCGCACAACGCTTCTGGCGGAGCAAACAAGCTGTTGGGATCGAGGTTGCCTTGAAGGGCTTTGCCCATGCCGCCCACTTCGCCGCCCACCAAGGTGCGGGCATGCGCCAAATTGACGGTCCAATCCACGCCCAGCACGTCGCAGTCGAGTGCTGACATTTCCGAGAGCCACAATCCGCCGCCTTTGGTGAACACAATGCGCGGCACGACCGCACCGTCTTGGTTGCGCTTGAGCTGCGACAGCACACGGCGCGTATAGGCCAAGCTGAATTGCTGGAACATGCCGTCGGCGAGCACACCGCCCCAGCTGTCAAAAATCATCACCGCTTGGGCGCCGGCTTCGATTTGGGTGTTGAGGTAGAGCGCCACCGCATCGGCATTGATCTCCAAGATGCGGTGCATCAAGTCGGGTCGGCTGTACATCAGGGTTTTGACATGGCGGTAATCGTCTGAACCCGCGCCCTCAACCATGTAGCAGGCCAGCGTCCACGGACTGCCCGAAAAGCCAATCAAAGGCACGCGCCCATTGAGCGCTTTGCGGATGGAGGTGACGGCGTCAAACACATAGCGCAGCTTGTTCATGTCGGGCACGGCCAGCTCGGCCACGGCGGCTTCGTCACGCACGTTTTTGGCGAACTTGGGGCCTTCCCCCAAAGCAAAGCTCAAGCCCAGTCCCATCGCGTCGGGCACGGTCAAGATGTCGCTGAACAAAATGGCTGCGTCCAGCGGGTAGCGTTCCAGTGGTTGCAGTGTGACTTCGGTGGCGTAATCGACGTTGGTCGCCAAGCCCATGAAACTGCCCGCTTTGGCGCGGGTGTCTCGGTACTCAGGCAAATAACGGCCTGCTTGGCGCATCAACCAAATGGGGGTGTGAGGCGTGGCTTGGCGCAAGCAAGCCCGCAAAAAAGTATCGTTTTGGAGTGGAGCAAACATGCCGCCATTGTCGCCGAGCCAAACCTACCAAACGCCACATGACAGGAGTCGCTTTTCAAAACCTTGTCTGGCACAGGGCTCAGTGCCAAATCTGGCTTAGAACTAGCCCGCAACAGCACGAGGCGGATGCAAAGCGTGCTCGACTTTCAAGCAGCGGTCTTGCACCACCCACAGCCCCGCATTTCGTGCCTGCTGCGCAGCGGCTTCATGGGCAATGCCGAGCTGCATCCACAAGGCCTTCGCGCCAATGGCCACGGCTTCTTGGGCAATGGGCGCAATGTCGTTGGCGTTGCGAAAACAATTGACCATGTCAATGCGCTCGTGCTGCGCGGCTTCGCTCAAAGTGGCGTAAACGCGCTCGCCCAAAATTTCTGAAGCATTTGGGTTGATCGGCACGATGCGATAGCCCCGCGCCTGCATGTATTGCGACACCCGAAAGCTGTCGCGGTGGGTTTTGGGCGACAGGCCGACCACCGCAATTGTGCGGCAATGCGCCAAGCAAGCGTCTATGGTGTCGCGCTCGTTCATGGCAGTTGACGCAACACTTGTTGCACCTTGTCCACGCTGAGTAATTCAGACAGCACCACAGGCGTGCGTCCTGGCGCATACAGCACATACACAGGCACGCCACTGCGCCCCAGAGCCGTCAGAGCCCGCGTAATGGCTGGATCGCGCCGCGTCCAATCGGCCCGCATGAGTTGCACCTTGTGCTCGGCAAAACTTTGCAGCACCGAAGCTTGCGAGAGCGTGGTTTGTTTGTTGATCTGGCAGGTCACGCACCATGCGGCGGTGAAGTCCACAAACACGGGTTGACCTTGCGCCAAGCTGCGTTGCACGGCATCTTCAGACCAGCTTGCCCACAACCCGCCTGGGGTTGCACTCAACGCCGCATGGGATGCCACGGCAGATGCCGAATCGGCGCTTGAACTTGACGCCGACGCTGAGTCATCAAAGCCTTGGCTCATCATCACCAGCAATGACAACCATCCCGCCAACAAAATCGCCTGAAACGCCCGCGCCACTGGGCTTTTGTAACGCAAAGCCCATACCCAACAGGCCAACACCACCAAACCCATCAATGCGAGCGCGCTGACATTTGCATGGGTTTGCAAGCCCAGCACCCACAGCAACCACACCACGGTGGCCAACATGGGGAAACCCAAGCATTGGCGCAGTGTCACCATCCAAGCGCCGGGTTTGGGCATGAAGCGCGCCACCGACGGCACAAAACTCGCCAGTACATAAGGCAAGGCCAAGCCCAGTCCCATGCAGGCAAAAATGCTCAAGGCTTGAAGCGCGGGCAAAGTCATCGCCAGCCCCAAGGACGCGCCCATGAACGGCGCTGTGCAAGGCGAGGCCACCACCACCGCTAACACGCCCGACAAAAACGCATGGGTCACAGGATGTTGAGCCTCGTAAGACAACCACGCCGAGGGCAGCACTTGCCCCAACTCAAACAGACCAAACAAATTGAGTGCAATCAAGGTGAACAACACCGCCAAAGCAGCCACCACCGCAGGTGATTGCAACTGAAAGCCCCAGCCCAATTGCTCACCCGCCGCCCGCAAGGCCAGCAGTGCCGCGCCCAGCGCCAAAAAGCTCATCACCACGCCTGCTGTGTAAGCCAATCCCGATAAGCGTTGTTCGCGCACATGCACATGTTGGCGCGAAAAGCCCAAAAACTTGATCGCCAAAACAGGCAATACGCAAGGCATCAAATTCAGAATCAGCCCACCCAGCAAAGCACCAAGCAGCGCCAACACAAAGCTGATGCTGTCCACGCTGGATGGGGCAGCTTCAATGTCTAAGGCTGTGGCAGTCACTGGCTCATCCGAAGGTGCAGGCCACGCGCCTTGCACTGTGACCTTCACCCGCCAGCCGTGCTGCGCATCTTGGTCGTCCATGAGCAGCACAGACAAAGCGCTGGGCGACGCGGTACGCGCATGGTTCAAAGGCAACTGCGCTTGCCACACATCGCCCGCCCAAGCTTGGGTCGCGGCGGCATGGCGTTGAGAAGCAGGGTCTAGCAGCTCGGGCTCAAAGGCAAATACATTCAAACGCCGCCCTTGCAGCATCGTGGGCAAACCGCGCATGTCCAGCTTTAAAAACTGCGCATTGCCTTCGCCACCCGCACTGGCTGTGGCTTGCACCTCAGCCAGCAATTTGGGTTGTTGCGCAAACACCGCCTCAAAAGCCGCCGCTTGGGTGGACGTGCTGCTGTTGACAGGCAGATTCAGGCTGAAGTCGCCTTCTTGCGGAATGCACTCCAAACGGCAAATCAGCCAGTTGGCATGAAGTTGAATCGTCAGGCTGTTGTGGCCATCGGGCTTGAAGGCCGATGACACTTGCAAAGGCACAGCCAACAAGGCGCGGCCTTCGAAGCCGTAATTTGTCAGCGAGCCAGCGCGCAGTTGCTTGGGCAGCGGCCACTGCACTTCGCCAGCGCTCACGCCAGCGGGTAAATTCCATTCCAGTTGCGTGGGCAGGCCCGAGTCGCCGGGGTTGATCCAATAGGTGTGCCACTCGGGCGCGTGATCGAGCATCAAGCCCACCCACAGCGGCTGGCCTGCCTGCACACCGTTGGGTGCGTGCGCCACCAATTCGGCGCGAACTTGCGGTGTGCTCACTGTGTTGGTTTGCGCCCCAGCGTGAGAACCCCAGCTCAAAAAACCAATCATCGCCAGCGCCAACGCAGCGCGAATCCAAATACGTAAAAGTGCAGTCATCCCGCAATGGTATCGGCTCAGGCCGTAAGATGTAGGGATGCCCGCTCAAACCCCCACCTCCGCCCCCGACAGAACGCACCGCTGGGACGGTCTGCGCTCGCCGCAATTCAAAACCGTGGACGCCAGTCGCGCCGTGGCGGTGTTGCCCTTGGGTGCGACCGAACAGCACGGCCCGCACTTGCCCTTGTCGGTGGACACGGTCTTGGTCGAAGGCGTGGTCAACGCCGCCTTGCCGCACTTGTCGGCGCAAGACCCGGTCTGGGTCTTGCCCACGCAGGCCTTGGGGTTGAGCACGGAACATCAAGCGTTTGAAGGCACGCTCACCTTGTCCCCAGAAACCGTGATTGCCCTGTGGTGCGAGATTGGCGCATCGGTGGCGCGCGCGGGCTTTAAAAAAATGCTGATGTTCAACGCCCACGGCGGCAACGTCGGTTTGATGGATGTTGTGGCGCGGGAGCTGCGCGCTCAACACGGCTTGTTGGTCTACAGCAGCAGTTGGTACAACTTGCCCTTGGACGAGGGAGCGCTGGCGCAGTTCTCAGCGCACGAGCACCGTTTTGGCATCCACGGCGGCGAGATTGAAACCTCCATGATGCTCGCTTTGGCGCCTGACTTGGTGGACATGTCGCAAGCGCAAAACTTTACGTCGAGTTCGCAAGAGCGCGCCCAGCGTTACCCTGTGTTGGGCAACGGCAAAAGCGCCAAACTCGGCTGGCACATCCAAGACTACAACCCCAGCGGCGCAGTGGGCAACGCGGGCGCGGCCACTGCCGCCAAAGGTCAGGCTTTGGTCAAGAGCGCGGGCGAGCAGTTGGCCGTGTTGCTGCGCGAATTGATGGATCTGCCACTCTCCACCATCCGGCTTTGATCAAGCAAACGTGATCCAGCCTTGGTGCTCAGGCGTTTCTAGGTGTGCCACGCTGTTATAAGACACCAGCGTATGGCGCTTGGGGTTGAAGGTGAATTCGCTCACCGAACAATTGCGAATCCGCAAATTCAGCTCAATCGTGGCCTGCGCAGGCAGCCCCAATACATGGCCCACAGCGGTCGAAATCGGTCCACCACTCGACACCAACAACACATTGCCCTCCCACGCGCTGCGAACATGCGCCAGTGCAGACGTCACGCCGTGTAAAAACTCAGGATAGGTCGGCATGCCGCGCGGCTGGGTATGGCCGTCCATCCATTGCGACAAGCCATCGCGCAACATACGAAAATGAGCGCGGTAGCCCTCGGGCGTGGTGGGCTTGACCAAGCTGCCCGGATGGACGGTTTCAATCACCGCCTCGCTGTCGTATTCATTCAGACCCGGCCAGCGCAGCGCCGGCAGTTCGATGCCCAAACCCTGCTCAATCCCTTGTAGGGTTTGGATGTGGCGTTTGAGCGTGCCGGTGATGACCGCATCAAAACGCAAGCCCAAACCGCGCCAGTGCTCACCCAAGCGCTGGGCTTGCTGTGCGCCCAGTGGGCTGAGTTGGTCGTAATCGGCAGCGCCCAAAGACGCTTGCCCGTGTCGTACTAAGTAAAGTTGTCCCATGCTTGGATTGTGCGGCGCAAAGGCGGGCGATTCAGTCGCCCGTGAGACGGTGCTTAAGCTGGCGCAGACAGCACTTCCCAGCGCTCCAAGGCTTGCATCAAGGCTTCTTCAATCTCGCCATCGCGGGCATGCAGCTGGGCAGCACGCGCAGGATCGGCGTACACCGATGCGTCCAGCATGGAGGCGCGCAGCTCCACTTGCTCGGCTTCCAATGAAGCGATCAATTCGGGCAGCGTTTCCAATTCGCGTTGCTCTTTGTAGCTGAGTTTGCGTGGTTTGGCGGCATTTGCGACCGCGGCTTTGGGCGCAGCGTTGTCCATGCTTGGCGTGGCGTTGCTGTTCTTCGCAGGTGTAGACGCTGACGACGCTTGCGCACTCAACAAACCCCGCGCCCGCTTGGCTTGCGTCATCCAGTCGTTCACGCCACCTTCGTATTCGCGCCAAAAACCGGGTTGCTCGGGCGTGCCTTCAAACACCAAAGTGCTGGTCACCACATTGTCCAAAAAGGTTCGGTCATGGCTGACGATGAACACCGTGCCGTCATAGGTTTGCAGCAATTCCTCGAGCAACTCCAAGGTGTCAATGTCCAAGTCGTTGGTCGGCTCGTCCAAAACCAAGACATTGGCAGGCCGCGCAAACAAACGCGCCAACAGCAAGCGATTGCGCTCGCCTCCCGAGAGCGAACGCACCGGAGACGTCGCGCGCGCAGGCGAGAACAGAAAATCGTCCAAATAGCTCTTCACATGCTTGCGCTGTGTGCCAATCTCAATCCACTCGCTGCCTGGGCTGATGAAGTCTTCCAGCGTGGCATTCATGTCCAGCGCATCGCGCAACTGGTCAAAGTAGGCCACTTGCAAATTTGCGCCTTGCCTGATCTTGCCGCTGTCGCTTTCCAACTCGCCCAAAATCATTTTCAGCAGCGTGGTTTTGCCCACGCCATTGGGGCCAATCAAGCCAATCTTGTCACCGCGCAAAAACGTGGCCGAGAAATTGTTCGCAATCACCTTGTTGCCATAGCGTTTGCTCACCTCAGTCAACTCCGCCACCAGCTTGCCCGAGCGCGCGCCGCTGTCCACATCCAAGCGCACTTGACCCACCGCATCGCGGCGGCTTTGGCGCCGGTTGCGCAGCGCTTCGAGTCGCGCAATGCGGCTTTGGCTGCGGGTGCGCCGCGCTTCCACGCCTTTTCTTACCCACACTTCTTCGGCGGCCAGCAATTTATCGGCCTTGGCGTTGATCACCGCCTCTTGTGCCAGTTGCTCTTCTTTTTGCGTTTGATACTGCGCAAAGTTCCCGGGGTAAGACATCAAATGCCCCCGATCCAACTCCACAATTCGCGTGGCCACCCGGTCAAGGAAGGAGCGGTCATGCGTGATCGTCACAATGCTGCCCTTGAAGTCCAGCAGCAATTGCTCCAGCCACTCAATGCTGTCTAAATCCAAATGGTTGGTCGGCTCATCCAGCAGCAGCACATCGGGCTGCGTCACCAATGCCTGAGCCAGTGCCACGCGCTTGGCTGTACCGCCAGATAAGGAAGAGATGCGCGCCTCAGGGTCAAGATGCAAGCGGTGCAACGTCTCCGTCACCCGTTGCTCCCAATTCCAGCCGTCGTAAATTTCAATCTCGTTTTGCAGCGCGTTCAAATCACCTTCGCCCAAGCTGTAGCGATCAATCAATTCGCGCACCCGGGCCAGTCCTGCACTGACCGATTCAAAAATCGTCGCGTCACCATCGAGCTGCGGCTCTTGCGCCACATACGTCACACGCAAGCCTTGCTGAACACGCAAATCTCCGTCGTCAGGTTTTTCCATGCCCGCCAAGATGCGCAACAAAGAAGACTTGCCCGCACCATTGCGGCCAATCAACCCCACGCGCTCCAGCGTTTCCAGTGAAAATTCGGCATGATCGAGTAGCGCCACATGCCCAAATGCCAATTGAGCTTGTTGAAGAGTAATTAAAGACATGCGCGCATTATCAAGTGCTGGGCGTAAGCGCTCGAAAAACAGATGTGTTCAGTACGCGCCCCGAAGCAACAAGAACTCCATGTGGCGATCCGTTAGAACCGAACAACATCCACATATAGAAGCATCGCCAGCAACAGATAGCAACTATTTACAAAAATTTTCAGAAGGGTTTGCATCGACCCAAAAACTAGTGCTATACTAGCGGGCTTCGCTGATCACAATGTTGAAAAACACAGAGCAGCGGAGGCGGTAAA
>CAILCI010000091.1 GCA_903832625.1 uncultured Burkholderiales bacterium
CCAAACACAAGCGGTTTGGGCACCAGCCTTGTTTCCGCGGCCATGCAAAGGCGCGACGCGCTGCAAAGCTGGACCTTGTGGGGTGCATGGTTGCTGATTCCTAGCTTGATGCTGGCGCAACTGTTGCAAGACAGCGGCCTGATGACCTATCAATTTGGTCAAACTGTGTGGTGGTGCATTGCACCTTACATCGTGGCTTGCCAGCTGCTCATGCGCGCCTCTCACCTACCCAAGGCCGAGCGCGCCAGCGTGTTATGGGTTTCCACCCTCGCCCCCTTTGCACTGACACCGTTGGGTTTTGCCCTTTTGCAGCAACCGTATTCCCGCGCCGCTGTACTGTGGGCTTATGCAATCACTACGCTGTGGTTGTGGTGGGGTTATCGCCGCGAGGTGGCATCTCGATCGCTCAAGCTGGCCTATTTTGATGCCCAAGTGCCCACACAATTGGCGCAACTGTTCGAGCCACAAAGATTGGCCGATATGCCCCTCGAGTTGCAATCTTGGCAACCTCACACCCGCCAGACATTGCCGGCTTGCGATGGCATGATCATCGACCCATTGGCGCCTAACAGTGACGAACGCACGCGCTTGTTGAGTCAACTCAAAATGCAGCATCTGCGCTTGTACAGCGTGGAGTCGGTGGCCGAATTTTTGAGTGGCCGAAAAATGCTGCCCTCTACGCACCACAGCTTGTGGGAGATCGACAACGACCCCGGCTATGACCGCATCAAACGCTTGCTCGATGTGACTTGCGTCGTGGCTTTGTCACCCATTTGGTTGCCACTTTGCGCTCTGGTTGCATGGGTCGTGAAGTTTGATTCTCCAGGCCCCGTGTTGTTCATCCAAACTCGCGTGGGGCGCAATGGTCGTAGCTTCAATTTGTTTAAATTCCGCAGCATGGTGCATGGCTTGCAAGCTCCGGGCGTTGACTTTGCCCGTGCAGACGATCCGCGCATTACCCGAGTCGGTCGCTTCATTCGACGCAGCCGCCTAGACGAACTGCCGCAACTCATCAATGTGTTGATAGGTCACATGAGCTTGATTGGTCCGCGGCCAGAACAAGTGCCGTTTGTACGCGAATTTGCCACCACCATCGCGAGTTATCCGTATCGCCATTTGGTCCGACCTGGCCTGACTGGATGGGCACAGGTACAACAAGGCTATGCCGACAGCGCCGATGCCACCCGTATCAAACTCAGCTACGACTTGTATTACGTAGAACACTACTCGCTGGCGCTCGATATGTTGATTGCTGCCAAGACCTTGAAAATTGTTTTCACAGGATTTGGTGCGCGTTAAGCCATGAACTCCGCTCGCCGCATTTTGTTGCTTGAAGATGCACCGTGGGGCGGCGTCCATACGCTTTGCAAAACCTTGGTTGATGCCCTGGCAAACGATGATTGGCAGGTCGTTGCTGTGAATTGGCGCGACACCTCTTGGCGCGAGTTGCTTGCCTTTGCCCGCAGCGCCGATGTGCTGGTCGCAAGCCACAATTTTGGCGCAACCTATGCAGCCATTGTGCTCAAGTGGCTCACGCACAAACCCGTGATTTCTTGGGTTCATGGCCCCTTGATGGAGGTGCTGCATCAGGCTCGCGCCTCGTGGCTCAAGCGCTTACAACTGCGTTGGTTTTACGGACAAGTCACGCGCTTTGTGTGCGTGTCGCGCACCACGCAAAACAGCTTGCTTGAATTCTTGGGTCACCCCGCGCAGCAGCGCACCACGGTCATTCTCAACGCCGTGGCTCCCATGCCCGAAGGTCAGGCGCTGCACGTTCACATACCGCACAGCGCTGACAACACATTGCCGCCGCTTCTGCTGGGCTTTGTGGGACGTTTTTCGCCAGAAAAGCGTCCGGGCTTTTTACTCGAAACCTTGCGCGAACTGCCTGAGCATGCGCAGCTTGGCCTGATTGGCGAAGGCCCGCTGCGACACACACTGGTGCACCAGGGCATGGACTTGCTGCAACAAGGTCGACTGCATTTCCTAGGGAAACACCCCAGCGGCGCAAGTTTGTACAAACCTTGGCAAATGACCTTGTTGGCCTCACGCTACGAAGGTTTTGGCATGGCGGCTTTAGAGTCATTGGCTTGTGGCGTGCCTTGCGTGGCACTGCCCATCCCGGCCATGCGCGAACTCTACGCTTTGGATGCGCCCTACTTGCTTGCCCGAGGCGACACGCCCATTGCATTGGCCGAGGCTGTGATGGCAGTTTTCAGCTTGCCCGACCAACAGGTGCAGCAAGACATGGCTCGGATCGTAGCGCGGCACAACTTGGAAGATTTCACCCGGGCTTGGCAAGAGGTGTTGCGCACATGTTGATTCACTTCATCCGCAACGGCCCTGCTTATTTGCCCGAGATTGATGCTTACCAAGCGTTTTTATCCAACTTGGGCCATGCTGCGCAATGTCATGCGTCGTCCCTGACCGTACCCGACGACGCTTGCGTTTTGTGGTGGATGTGTGGGCGAGTTTCTTGGCGTGAAACACGGCGTTTGCGGCGCGCTTTGCATGTGCATGAATACGCTTCCGCATCGGTTCCACCTCATGCCCACCTCAAAGATGCGCTCAAACGCTTCGCCCATCCTCAGCCTGACTTTGCCCTCTACCAAAACACGTGGGTGCGAGATCAGTTGAGCTTTTACAACGTGCCTTATGACCTGCGTGACATGGGTGTGGCCGAGTCTTTTTTGGCCGCTCGGCAAGCCACTTGGCCTGCGCCAGAATTTGACTTGGTGTACCTGGGCGAGATGACGCGTTTGGCGCCCTTTTTGCCTGTGCTGCAAGCGATTCACACTGCCAACAGGCGTTTGCTGCTGGTGGGTGAGGTGCCCGATGATCTTCGCAGCCAACTGCCAGATTCGGTGCACATCAGCGGTCGCGTGGCGCATCACGAGGTGCCGCGCCATTTAAAACGTGCGCGTTTTGGCCTGAACTTGGTGGGCAACACACGGCCTTACAACCAACAAACGTCCACCAAGTTGCTGGAATATTGCGCAGTAGGCTTGCCCGTGGTGAGCAACAACTACGCTTGGGTGAAGCACTTTAGCGCGCAGCATCAGGGAAATTTTCACTTGCTGGGGGATGACCCCGCATCGTGGCCGCTGAGCTTTGGCGAGGCCCTCGATGCCTTTCCTTACGTCGTGCCTGATGTGTCTGCACTGTCTTGGCCTCAACTGCTGGGTCAGCTTCGTGTTTGGTCTTTTCTAGGCATTCGATAACGCAGATGGCTGACAAAGCTCTACTCAAACTCCCAAGTGCCAGCCGCAGTGTGGCGCTGGCAAGTGCGTTGGCGTTTGGCGCTCAGGTGCTATTTGCGCTGCTCATGCTCAAGGCCTTCTCGCCGCAAGCGGTGGGAGAGTTTTCAGTCGTCAGCCAAATCGCTTTTTTCTGGATGACCTTGAGCTTGGCGCAAACACCTTTGAGCCTGCTTGCCAACGCACACATTGAGGCTCACTCGGCTTTGCACCAAGCCTGGCGTGAGAGCTGTCGGCGTGCTTTGTATTTGCTGCCCGTCGCCGCTGTGGCTCTGGGCTTGAGCGGCTTGGCGATTTGGCCGTTGTTATTGGTGGCCGGTGCTTTGGCGCTGTGCCAAATGGCATGGGGATTGGCTCAAAGCATCGTCTTACGCACACGTATGGCGCAGCAGCAATGGGCTGTGCGCGTCCTGCCGCCCTTTGTCGCCTTGATCGCTGCCGCCTTCGCTGCATGTTGGGAAGCAACGGGTAGCAGCTTGCTGGCATCGGCTCTATTGGGATATGCCGTGGGTGCAAGTTGGCTGTGGTTGGTATGGCGCGGTGGCTCAGGCCTCTCAACTGAGCCCATTTTTTCGCAAGCTGAGGGCAATACATCCGAGCCATCTTCGCTGCAGCGCGATCACCGCAGCCCGCGCCTGCGCTTGGCGCATACCCTGTGCGATGCCCTCATGGCCACGGCTCTGATCGTGGTCTGGCAGCG
>CAILCI010000092.1 GCA_903832625.1 uncultured Burkholderiales bacterium
CTGGAAGAGGCGCGGGTGAGCGCCAAAGAAAAGGCAGTGCTGACCTGGCAAGAGCTTAAGTCTTTGCAAGATCGCTCGCAGCGCGCTCAAACACAGGTCACAGCGGGACACAAGTTGCTTGAAGGCTATCGACAGCAGTTTCGACTGGGGCGACGTCAACTTTTAGATTTGCTGAATGCGCAGAACGAAGTCTTCAACTATCAAACCCAGGCCACACGCACGCGATTTGACGAATATGTCTTGCGTGCCCGGCTGCTTGCTAGCCTTGGGCACTTAACACAGCGGTTCAAGTTGTGAGCACGGTGAGCGATCATGGACAAAGCTTAACGCCCATACAGGGGCGGGCATTTGATTGGTTTTGGAGCGCTCTATGGCGCTTCAAGTCGTTTTATGTGGAGTCATTTTTAGCAACCATCGTGGCCAATGTGCTGACCTTGGCCAGCGTGTTTTTCAGCATGAATGTGTATGACCGCGTGGTGCCCACGCAAGCCTATGTCACGCTGTGGACACTCGCAATTGGAACGGCATTGGCGATTGCGCTGGAGTTTGTCATGCGCTTGCTCAAATCGCGCTTGATAGACATTGGGGGTAAGCGGGCAGACTTGGCGATCAACGCGGCCTTGCTCAAAGAAGTGATGGCGATTCGTTTAGAGTCGCGGCCACAGTCGGCGGGCATTTTTGCAAGTGCCATGCGTGAGTTTGATGCCTTGCGCGATTTTTTCTCCTCCGCCTCAATGGTGGCATTGGCCGATGTGCCGTTTGGATTATTGTTTTTGGTGCTGATTGGCTTGGTGGGAGGTCCGTTGGTGTGGGCGCCGCTTTTGGCTATTCCTGTGGTCGTGGGCGTTGGGTGCGTGGTGCAGCGTCAATGGATGGAGGCCACACGCCAAGGCATGAAAGAGGCGGGTGACAAGCAAAGTGTGTTGATTGAAACCATTGCGCACTTGGAAATTATCAAAGCCCATCAAGCACAGGCTTACTTGCAGGAGCGCTGGGAAAAATCAAATCACGCCGCGGCTCAGGCGTATCAGCGGGTGCGCTCAAGCAGCAATTTGCTGCTGGGCGTTACCAGTTCTTTGCAGCAATGGGTGACGGTGTGCATGATTGTGGCGGGCGTATACATGATTCACGCCAATCAGCTCAGCCTGGGCGGATTGATTGCCTGTGTGATTTTGGCGGGTCGCGCCATGTCGCCCATGGGCAGCATTGCCACCTTGATCAGCCGCTACCAACAAGCACATTCTGCGTTGCAAACTTTGGATGCTTTGATGCAGAGACCCAAAGATACGCAAAGTGCGAGCATGGGCTTGGTGCCACAAACCCTACAAGGCGAATTGAAAGCGCACGAACTTTCATTTACCTATCCGCAAACCAATGACCAAGCGGCGATTCGCGGCTTGACTTTGCACATTGCCGCAGGTCAACGCATGGCGCTACTCGGTCGTGTGGGGGCTGGCAAAAGCACATTGCTGCGCTTATTGGCGGGCTTGTACACACCTGCCGGAGGCAGTGTGCGCTTGGACGGCTTGGAGATGCAACAAATCCAGCCGCAATGGGTGCGCGAACACATGGGCTACGTCGGGCAAGAACCCCATGTTTTTTTGGGAAGTTTGCGCGACAACTTGGTGTTGGCAGACGCCGCCATTCGTGATGACCAGATTGTGCAAGTACTGTCGCAAGTTGGGTTGTACGAATGGGTGGCGCAGCATCCGTTGGGCTTGAACATGCCCATTACCGATTTGGGCGGTGGTATGTCGGGCGGGCAGCGTCAACAAGTGTGTTTGGCGCGCATGATGTTGCGCGACCCCAAGCTGGTGTTCATGGACGAACCCACCGCGCATATGGATGCGCAAACCGAGTCGCTGGTGATTCGCGCTTTGAGCACTTGGTTGGCAGGGCGAACCGTGGTTATGTCGACTCATCGAACCCAATTGCTGGTTTTGGCGCAACACGTGGCTTTGTTAGATGCTGGCAAATGCGTGGCTGTGGGACCCAAAGACGAGGTGCTCAACCAACTTTCGCAAGGCATGGCCGTGCGCAAACAAGCATGACAAATCAACATGTCTTGATTGACTTAGCCGATGAAAGCCAAAGCGCCAGATGGCTCATTCGTTGGACGTTTTTGAGTTTGGTGATGATGCTGTTGTGGGCTGGAATTTTTAAGCTCGATGAAATCACACGCGGGCAGGGCAAAGTGATTCCGTCGAGCCGAGAGCAAGTCATTCAAAGCTTGGACAGCGGCGTGTTGCGCGAAATGCTGGTGCGTGAGGGCGACTTAGTAGAAAAAGACCAAGTCTTGCTGCGCATGGATGACGTGCGCAGCGGCGCAGTGTTCAGAGAGGCGCAAGAAAAATACTTAGCCTTGTTGGCGCAAGCCAGCCGCCTCAAAGCCGAGGCTTATGGTGTTGGCTTGGTTTTTCCACCAGAGCTCGACGACGAGCCTGAGCTCAAAGACCAAGAAACCAAGGCCTACCAAGTGCGTCAACGTGCTTTGAATGAGGCGCTGCAAGCCTTGGCCGCGTCTTGGCGCGCCATCACACGAGAGATTGACTTGACCTCGCCCATGGTGGCGCAAGGCCTCATGTCTGAGGTGGAGTTGCTGCGCTTGCGTCGCCAACAAGCCGACATCACAGGTCAACGCGCAGACCGAAAAAACAAATACCTCACAGAAGCGAACAACGAGTTGGCGCGAGTCAATTCTGAGCTTGCGCAAACCCAAGAATCTCGCGCGGGCCGAGAAAGCGCCTTCACCAACACCGTCATCAAATCGCCCGTCAACGGCGTGGTGAAAAACGTGCAAATCAACACCGTGGGTGGTGTGATTCAGGCTGGGCAAGCCATTTTGGAAATCGTGCCCGTGGACGACGAATTGGTGGTCGAGGCCTACGTCAAACCTGCGGATGTGGCGTTTTTGCATGTTGGGCAAGCGGCCTTGGTCAAGCTCTCGGCTTACGATTTCAGCAAATACGGCGGTTTGGACGGTGTGCTGGAACACGTCAGCCCCGACACCTTGACCGACGACCGTCAGCGCCGCTTTGGCAGCACGCCCGTTGATTTGCAAGAGGGGTATTACAGAATTTTGGTGCGCATCAAAGACCAAAGCCTGACGCACCACGGCAGCAAAATTCAACCCTCCGCCGGCATGACCGCCACGGTCGAAATACGCACCGGTGAAAAAACCGTGCTGGAATATTTAATTCGCCCGCTATTGCAAGTCAGGCAAGCCTTGCGTGAGCGTTGACTGCGCAAGAAAGAAAATCTGTAGCCAAGGTGACGGCCTAGGGGCTTGCCCACGCGACCTAAACCAGTCGGCCAGATTAAGATGATGGATTGTTCGTTCATTCCCATCAGGAGCACAGCGCATGGCCCACGCGAAATTCAATTGGCAAGACCCTTTCTTGTTGGACTTGCAACTCACCGAAGACGAGCGCATGGTGCGCGAAGCTGCTGCTGCCTATTGCCAAGACAAGTTGGCACCGCGTGTGTTGAACGCGTTTCGCAACGAACAAACCGACGCCGCCATCTTTCGCGAAATGGGTGAGTTGGGCTTGCTCGGTCCCACCATTGCGCCCGAATACGGCGGCCCCGGCTTGAACTACGTTGCTTATGGCCTGATTGCCCGCGAAGTTGAGCGCGTCGATTCGGGCTACCGCTCCATGATGAGCGTGCAGTCGTCGCTGGTCATGGTGCCCATCAACGAATTTGGCACCGAAGCGCAAAAACAAAAATACCTGCCCAAACTCGCCAGTGGCCAATGGATTGGCTGCTTTGGCCTGACCGAGCCTGACCACGGTTCAGACCCCGCCAGCATGGCCACGCGCGCCCAAAAAGTGGACGGCGGCTACTTGCTCAAGGGCAACAAAATGTGGATTTCCAACAGCCCGATTGCCGACGTCTTTGTGATCTGGGCGAAAGAGGTGAGCGTGGGCGGCCAAGTTGGCCCCATTCGTGGCTTTGTGCTGGAAAAGGGCATGAAGGGCTTGAGCGCACCCGCTATTCACGGCAAAGTGGGCTTGCGCGCATCTATCACCGGCGAGATTGTGATGGACGGCGTGTTTGTGCCCGAAGAAAACGCTTTCCCCGAAGTTCAGGGTTTGAAAGGCCCCTTCACCTGTTTGAACAGCGCCCGCTACGGCATTGCATGGGGCGCGTTGGGCGCCGCCGAAGACTGCTGGCTGCGTGCGCGCCAATACACCTTGGACCGTCAACAATTTGGTCGCCCCTTGGCCGCCAACCAGTTGATTCAAAAGAAATTGGCCGACATGCAAACCGAAATATCGCTGGGGCTACAAGGCTGCTTGCGCTTGGGCCGCATGAAAGACGAGGGCACTGACAGCGTGGAAATCACCTCCATCTTGAAGCGCAACAGTTGCGGCAAAGCCTTGGACATCGCTCGCATGGCGCGCGACATGATGGGCGGCAACGGCATCAGCGACGAGTTTGGCGTGGCGCGGCATTTGGTCAACCTGGAAGTGGTCAACACCTACGAAGGCACGCACGACATTCATGCCTTGATTTTGGGCCGGGCGCAGACGGGGATTGCGGCGTTTGCGAATTGAGGTGTCGTTGAAGATAAAGCACGGGCGGTGACAAACGTCACGCCTTGCAGTTAGCATCGCCGCATCCCAGACTCCGAGTTTCAATTCTGATATGCAACGCCGCGATTTCAATCTCTTGCTGCAACGCAGCGCCTTAGCGCTTGCCCTCACGCCTTGGACGCAGGCCATGGCCGAACCTGTGGCGCAACGCATCTCTTGGCGCACGCAGCCGTTTGCTTTGGGCGTTGCCAGTGGCCGACCGCGCAGCGACTCTTTGGTGTTGTGGACGCGCTTGTTGCTGCGTGCCGACGATGCACACTTGGCCAACAAAGCCTTGCCCGTCGAGCTCGAAGTGTTTGCCGACGCAGCGCTCAAGCAGCGCGTGCAGGTGCACACCATCACCACCAATGCCGTGCGCGGCCACAGTGTTCATGCGCATCTGAAAAATTTGAAGCCCGCCACCGATTATTGGTACCGCTTTCGTTGTGGCGATGCGTTCAGCGCTGTCGGCCACGCCCGCACTGCGCCTGCGCTCAATGCCGATGTGCAGCAGTTGCGTTTGGCGCTCACGTCTTGCCAAAACTTTGAGCATGGCTTGTATGTGGCGCATCAAGAAATCGCCAAAGAATCACTCGATTTTGTGTTGTTCATGGGTGACTACATTTACGAAAGCAACAACCCGCAAACCCTGCCGCGCAAGCACAACAACGAAGAGCCCAAAACCTTGGCGCAATACCGCACGCGCTATGAGCAGTACAAGGCCGATCCGATGCTGCAAGCCAGCCACGCCGCGCACACATGGGTGTTGATGTGGGACGACCACGAAGTGGTCAACGATTACGCCAACGACCAAGACCGCAACTACACCGATCCGCAGGTGTTTTTGCAACGCCGCGCCGCTGCTTACCAAGCGTATTTCGAACACCAACCCGTGCTCATCGCGCCCGACCCCAAGCGCCCGTACGACATGCGTTTGTACGACAACTTTCGCTGGGGACAATTGGCCGATGTGTGGACGCTCGATTGCCGTCAATACCGCAGCGCCCAAGCCTGCCGCGACCCGCTGCGTGGCGGTGGCCGCATGATCACGCAATGCAGCGAATTGGACGACGCCCAGCGCACCATGCTCGGCTTTGAGCAAGAACGTTGGTTGCACGATTCTCTGAGTGTGAGCCAAGCCAGTTGGAAGCTGCTCGCGCAAGCCACACAAATCAGCTCCACCAGTGTGCCAGCGCCGACGGGGCGCGCCTATTGGAACGACGCTTGGGACGGCTATCCGCAAGCGCGCAAACGCTTGTTGCAAACCGTCATCGACGCGGGTTTGAAAAATGTGGTGACTTTGGGTGGCGACGTTCACATGAACATTGCGGCCAATTTGCGCCAAGAACCCAACAACCCCGACTCACCCGTGGTGGCGAGTGAGTTTGTGGGCACGTCCATTTCTTCACGCGGCATGGGCGAAAAAGCCATGAGCTTGATTCGCTGCAGCAACCCTGATTTGCTGCATGCCCGTGCTGACGAACGCGGCTACAGCCTCATCACCGTCACGCCGGAGATGCTGCGCTGCGACTTCAAAACCACCGCCACGCCCGCGGGCAGCGAAGCGGGTTTTAAAACCCAAGCCAGCTACGCGGTTTACCGCGACAAAGTGGGGCCGCAGGTGTTGTAACACCAAGGCTTAAGAGCTGGGCTTGCTGATTTTTCGAATGCTTTGCCTAGGAGGATCGATCACATAGACATCGCCGCTGGCGTCAACGGCAATGCCGCTTGGCGCATGAAACGATGCTTGCAGGTCTTCACCGTCTTCATGTCCGACTTCACCTGTGCCTGCTAGCGTGGTCACCACACCGTCGGCAGAAATTTGACGCACCACATGGTTAAACGTGTCGGCCACGTACAGGTTGGAAGCTTCGTCAATTGCCAGCGAAATAGGTGTGTTGAATTTGGCGCTCAAAGCTTGGCCGTTTTCATAACCTCGGCTAGAGCCCGCATAAGTCGAGACTTGCCCGTCGGGCGCGATTTTGCGAATGCGTTGGTTGAAGGTGTCGGCCACGAACACGGAGCCATCGGAGTGAACGGCAAGGTCGATGGGCAGTGCAAATCGGGCGGGACCATGTAAGCCGCCAGCGCCGTCGCTGTTGCCAGGGTTTGGACCGCCTGCGAGTGTGCTGACGTAGCCGTCGGGGCTGATTTTTCGTATCGCATGATTGCTGGTGTCGGCCACGTAGACAAAGCCTTGTGCGTCCACCGCAATGCCAAATGGTTCGTTGAACTTGGCGCTGGAGGCCTCGCCGTCGGCAAACCCAGCAGCGCCTTCGGGTGAGCCAGCAAAGTACGATACGGCGCCGCTTGGGCTGATTTTCAAAATATTGTTGGCACCGTAGTTTGCGACATAGGCCGTGCCTTGCGAATCAACGGCGACGGCGCGTGGGTTGACCAGGCCATTTTCAAACGCCAATAACTTGAGGGAAGGGTCTGCCAGCGAGGTGTTCCAAATTCGCTGTTCATTCGCATCGGCAATAAAAAATGTGCCGTTTTTGTCAATCACAAAGCGCGCCGACGTTGGCCCAAAGCCTCGGATCACGGTTGAGACAATGCTGGGTGCTTTGGGCGTTGCTTCGATGGATTGGCTGGTTGCCGGTGCATCCATTTCATGACCGCCACCACAAGCGATCAAGAGCAGGCTGCAACATAGGGCGACAGCTCGCGCGCGGCGTGCAGCGCAGAGGTTGTGCAAGAAAGTCATCAGGGCTCCAAGGGAAAACCCTAATTTTAATACTTTCTATATATTAACTGATAGTATTTATATATTAATTGACTAAAAAATAGGCTTTTTTATTTCATCGGTAATGATGCCGTCGGTCGCCAAGGCCAGCATGTGTGCCATGTCTTGCGGCTGGTTGACGGTGTAGCTCAAGGCTTTGAGGCCGTGTTGATGGGCGAGTTGTACGCGCTCCGCCGTCCATAGCTTGAAGTTGCACACCAGCGCCACGCAGCCCAAAGTTTGGGTGATGCCAAACACATCGTCACGCCAGGCGTCGATCAGCAAACCGCGTGGCAATTGGGGCGCGGTGGCTTGTGCGGCCTGGAGCGATTCAATTTGAAACGAGGTGAGCAAAGGCGGCACGGTTTGGTCTTGCCAAAGCGTGGCGGCCAACGCGGCCACGCATTCGCCCGTGCGACGCTCAAGTCCCGGGGTGGGCTTGATTTCGATGTTGAGCGCATGGCCGTGCTGGATGCAAAACGCCGCCAATTCACTCAGCAAGGGCAGGCGCTCGCCCGCATAGGCGCTGGAATGCCAAGCGCCTGCGTCGAGTTGGCGCAAGGCCTGCCAAGGCAAATCGCCCGCTGTGCCGTGGCCGTTGGTGGTGCGCTCGAGCGTGGCGTCGTGCAGCAAAAACACGTGTTCGTCGGCGCTGAGTTTGGCGTCGCATTCGAACATGCGAAAACCGTGTTGAGCGCCCAAGGCAAAGGCGGCGAGTGTGTTCTCAGGCGCTTGTTTGCCTGCGCCTCGGTGGGCAATCCATGTGGGGTAAGGCCAAGCTTGGGTCATAGGTCTCGTGCCGTGAAAGCAAATGAAAGGCGGGTGAAAAAGCTTTAAACCGAGTTCAAGCGCTTTTGCGACGTGGCATCAAACCAATGCAATCGCTCCATGCGCGGTGTGATGTTCACCGTTGAGCCAATGCGGGGAGCAGGCGAGGCTTCGTCGGTGCGCACAATGATTTGTTCTTGGCCGATGCGGGCGTAGACCAAGCGCTCGGCGCCCAGCATTTCCAAGGCTTCGACTTGGGCGCTCCAGCGCAGGGCATCGGACTGTGGCGGTAAATCAGCGGTTGGCTGCGTCAACACCACATGTTCAGGCCGAATGCCCAAGATGCAGCCTTCGCGCACGCCGTGCACTCGGCGCAGCAAGTTCATCGGCGGCGAGCCCATGAAGCTGGCGACAAAGGTGGTGGCGGGTCGGTTGTAGACCTCTTCGGGCGTGCCAAACTGCTCCATCACGCCGCCGTTCATCACCATCATGCGCTGCGCCAAGGTCATGGCTTCGACTTGGTCATGCGTCACGAACAGCGATGTGATGCCCAACTCGCGGTGCAGTTTTTGAATTTCCAAACGGGTTTGTGCGCGCAGCTTGGCGTCCAGGTTGGAGAGCGGCTCGTCAAACAAAAACACCTGTGGTTGGCGCACGATGGCGCGCCCCATGGCCACGCGCTGGCGCTGTCCGCCCGAGAGTTCACGCGGTGTGCGATGCAGCAAATGCCCCAGCTCCAAAATGCCAGCAGCTTTGGCCACACGGGTTTGGATGTCAGCGGGAGACACTTTGGCAATCTTCAAGCCGTAGGCCATGTTGTCAAACACGCTCATGTGCGGATAGAGCGCATAGTTTTGAAACACCATGGCAATGTCGCGCTCTGCGGGTTCGAGGTCGTTGACCATGCGCTCGCCAATGCAAATGCGGCCTTCGCTCACCTCCTCCAAACCCGCAACCATGCGTAAAAGCGTGGATTTGCCGCAGCCCGATGGCCCGACGATGACGACAAACTCGCCGTCGTGAATGTGCGCATCAATGCCGTGCAGCACTTGCACGCTGCCCTTGCCTTTGCCGTAGCGTTTGATGACGTGTTGAAGTTCTATGGATGCCATGTGTTGTGTCTTGTGAAATTATTTGTCGCTGTCGACCAAGCCTTTGACGAACCACTTTTGCATCAGCATGACCACCAAGGCCGGCGGAATCATGGCCAGCATGGCCGTGGCC
>CAILCI010000093.1 GCA_903832625.1 uncultured Burkholderiales bacterium
CCATGCACACGCGCATAGCTTGCGGCCAATTCGCACACCGGCCAATCTGAGCCATACATGAGGCGTTGCGCACCAAACACAGACAAGGCTTGGTCAAAGCGTTGATGAATGGCGCTCACATCTGCATCGTGCAGGCCACGTTGCCAGTTGGCTTCTGTCACCAAACCTGAGAGTTTGCACATGACATGGGGCAAACGAGCCATGTGCTTGAGTTGGGCAAACCATGCGGCATCTTGCGCGGCGTCGGGTGTTTTTAAATTAGGTTTGGCCACATGGTCGAGCACCAACCAGTGTTGGTCGTGTTGTTGGCAAAAGTCTTGCACTTCGCTCAATTGGTGTGCAAACACCAGCACGTCGTAGCTCAGTTGTTGTTGCTGCAACAGGCGCAGGCCTTGCGCCACAGCGGCTTGGTTGACCCACGCGCTCACCGAGGGCTCGTCTTGCAAAATATGCCGAAAACCGCACAGCTTGGGGTGTTGCGCCCAAGCGGCCACTTGCTCGCGCACTTGCGGGTGGTTGAAATCCATCCAACCCACCACGCCAATCAACCCTGGGTTTTGGCTGGCCAGAGAGAGTAAATAGTCAGTTTCCTCACTCACGCAACGCGCTTGCACGGCCATGCAGGCATCCACACCTGCGGTTTGCATGCAAGCGCGAACATGAGCGGGACTGCGGTCTTGCTGCAAAACAGGCATGGACGCATCGATCCATGCAAAGTCTTGCAGCTGATACGACCAAAAATGTTGGTGCGTGTCAATTTTCATGAAACATGAAAATCAGTCATACAACACAGCAGCAATTTTGGGGTCGCTCATATTGCCTTTGTCGTAGTAGTAAAAGCCAGTGTCAATGATCTTGGGCAATTTCTCGCCCTTGAGTGCTTTGACCGCAGCTTCGACAGTTTTGTAGCCAATGCCCACAGGGTTTTGGGTGATCGCGCCAGAAATGGTGCCGTCTTTGATCATGTCTTTTTGTGCTTTGCCCGAGTCAAAGCCAATGATGATCACGCTCTTTTTGGCTTCTTTCACGCCCTTGCCCGCGCCAATGGCCGAACCTTCGTTGGTGGCAAAAATGCCTTTGAGTTGCGGATGTGCTTGCAACAGGGTTTTGGCAATTTCAGCCGATTTCAAATGGTCGCCACCGCCGTACTGCACATCGACCAGTTTGATGTTGGGGTATTTGGCCTTGATTTGGTTGACAAAGCCATCGCGACGGTCCACGCCGGTGGTGCTGGTTTGGTCATGACCAATCACGGCCACTTCGCCTGCGCCTTTGATCATTTCTGCCATTTTGTCTGCCGCCAACGCTGCTGCTGCTTTGCTGTTGGTTTGTGCGGTGGTCAACACAATGTCGCTGTCCACGCCCGAGTCAAACGCAATGACGGGAATGTGTGCGGCTTGTGCTTTTTTCAGCAAGGGAATGGCTGCTTTGCTGTCCAGCGCTGCAAAACCAATGGCCGATGGTTTTTTAGCCAGGGCCGCAGACAGCATGTCGATTTGCTTGTCCACTTGTTGCTCGGTTTCAGGGCCTTCAAAGGTGACTTTGACTTTGTAGTCTTTGCCCGCTTGTTCTGCGCCAGATTTCACAGCTTGCCAAAACTGGTGCTGAAAACCTTTGGACACCAAGGGGATGTAGACCTCTTGGGCTTGCGCAAACTGACTTGCGCTGGCCAAAGCCAGTGCTGCTGCAAATGCCAATAACTGTCTTTTTGAACTCATGGAAAGTCTCCTGTTGAAAAAAATGAAAACACCTTCGAACACGTCTTGGCTCAAGCGTCTTTGCGACGCAAGTTGTCGGTGTACACCGCCAAAATAATGATGATGCCCGTGAGCACCATCTGCCACTCTTGCGCCACCGACATGATGCGCAAGCCATTGATGAGCACGCTCATGATGAATGCGCCAATCAAAGTTCCCACAATCGTGCCCACACCACCGCTGAGCGATGTGCCACCAATCACGACTGCTGCAATCGCGTCGAGTTCATAGCCTTGCCCCAGCGCAGGCTGTGCCGAATTCAAACGCGATGCAATCAACAAACCCGCAATACCGCAAATGCCGCCACTGAGCATGTAAATGGCAATCTTCCAGCGGTCCACATTCACGCCCGAAAATCGCACCGCCTCTTCGTTGCTGCCCAGCGCAAATGCGTAGCGCCCCAGCACGGTTTTGTTGAGCACCACCGCGCTGAGCACGGCCACCACAAACAAAATCAGCACGCCATTGGGAATGGGCAACACAGGTATCAGGCTGCCAATGAGGGAGTCGAGCGAAATCGTCTCAAAACCTTCCACATCGTTGAAATAAATCGGATGAGCTTCGGTGATGATGAGCGACGCGCCCTTGAGCAACATCATCAGCCCCAGGGTGGCAATGAACGGCGGCACGCGCAGTTTGGTAATCACCATGCCCGACACCCAACCCGACACGGCACCCGCACTGATGCAACCCACAATACCCAGCCACAGGGGCAGCCCCAGCTTGACCATCAACACACCGGCAATGACAGCGCAAAAGGTCATCAACACGCCCACCGACAAATCAATGCCCGCAGTGATGATGACAAAGGTGCAAGCAATCGCCAGCACACCATTGACCGCCGTGGACTGCAAAATGCCCATGAAGTTGTCTTGGTTCAAAAACGCCTCGGGCTTGAGCAGGCTGAAAATCACCACCAAAGCCACCAAGCTGGCAAAGGCCAACATTTTTTGCCGTGCTTGGCTGGCACGCTGCGCGGGCTTGTGCGCTTGTGTGTGGGTTTCTATGCTTGTGTCAGACACCGAAAGACTCCAGAGATTTGAATGGTTGGCGCGACGCGCGCTGGGTCGCCAAATGCATGATGTTTTCTTGCGTGGCCTCTGCACCCGACAACTCGCCCGTCACGCGGCCCTCGCACATCACCAACACACGGTGGGCGAGCTGCAAAATTTCGGGCAACTCAGATGAGATCACCACAATCGCCCGCCCCTGCGCGGCCAAGTCGTTGAGCAGTTTGTAAATTTCGCTTTTTGCACCCACATCAATGCCGCGTGTGGGTTCGTCAAAAAACAAAATATCGCAATCGCGCACCAACCATTTTGCAATCACCACTTTTTGCTGATTGCCGCCCGACAAAAACTGGGTGGTCTGCGCAATGCTGGGGGTTTTGATGCGCAGCCGCTCCACCATGTTGTGTGCCACTTGCGCCATGCGCTCGCCTTTGAGCCAAAAGCCCAGCGACAAAAACTGCGCCATGTGCGCCAGCGCCACATTGGCCTGCACCTGCATGGGCAAGACCAAGCCAAACTGTTTTCTGTCTTCCGACAAATAACCAATGCCCGCTTGCACGGCTTGCGCAGGACTGGTGATTTTGAGGCTGCGGCCTTTGACAGCAATGTGGCCGCTGTCGTAGCGATCTGCGCCAAACACCGCACGCGCCACCTCGGTGCGGCCTGCGCCCATCAAGCCTGCAAAGCCCAAAATCTCGCCTCTGCGCAACGTAAAACTCACGTTTTGAAATGCTTTGCCGCGTGTGAGTTGTTTCACATCGAGCATCACCTCTGACTGATTCAACTCCGCCGATTTTTGACGCGAAGCATCAATCGTGCGCCCCACCATCATGCGGATGATGCTGTCCATGGGCGTGCTGGCAGGCACGGTGTCAATGTATTGGCCATCGCGCAACACCGTCACGCGGTCGGCAATTTGCGCAATTTCATCCATCTTGTGCGAGATGTAAATCACGCCCACGCCTTGCGCAGTGAGTTGCGCAATGATGCGAAACAACTCCACAATTTCCGAATGTGTCAGCGCCGCCGTGGGTTCATCCAAAATCAAAATACGCGACTGCGCCGACAACGCCTTGGCAATTTCCACCATTTGCTGCATGGCCACGGTCAACTCGCTGACCAAAGTGCGCGGATCGAGTTTTAAGTTGAGCCGATCAAACACCGCTTGCGCATCGGCGTTGAGCCGCGCCTCATCGAGCAACAAGCCGCCCAAGCGCGTGGGCTCGCGGCCAATGAACATGTTTTGTGCGGCGCTCAAATGGCGCATCAAATTGAGTTCTTGGTGAACAATGCCAATGCCCAAATCTTGCGCTTGACGCGGGCTTTGCACCGTCACCACTTGGCCGTGAATGCAAACTTGGCCCAAATCTGGGGTGTAAATGCCCGCCAAGATTTTCATCAAAGTGGATTTACCAGCGCCGTTCTCACCCATCAGTGCATGCACCTCGCCCGCCAACAACTCAAACTGGCAGTCATGCAAGGCACGCACACCGGGAAACGATTTGTTCAAGTGCTCAACACGCACCAAGGCTGGCTTGGAGAGTTGGGCGTCAGTCATGATGAAGTTGAAAAACAGGCATTGAAGCGTTGGGCAAACTTTTCGCGTTGTGTTTGTATGCGTTTGGGCGCTAACGATTCATTATTCAAATAGAACTACAAAATTGCAATAGTCTCAATCAGAGCGTTTTCCCTTGGTTATGCTAAAAATACTTCCTACAAATTGCCTCTGGATAGCCATGAATTTTTCTTATTCGGAGTTAATTGCCCGTTATTGGTCTGACCAACAAGTCACCATCAATTTACTGGCCTTTGCCAATATTGCAGGCGCGATGGTGCTGGGCTTGTTTGTTGGCTACGAGCGCTCTTTCAATGGCCGCGCCGCTGGCATGCGCACCTATGGTTTGGTGTGCATGGCCTCGTGTGCGCTGATTGTGTTGGCGGGCTCGCCTTCGCAGTGGTATGGCGGTGTGATGCATGGCGCGGTCATCACGCCTTTGGTGGCAGACCCCACGCGCATCATTCAAGGCGTGGTGACAGGCGTGGGCTTTTTGGGCGCAGGTGTGATCATGAAAGATGGATTCAGCATCAGCGGCTTGACCACCGCCGCCTCGATTTGGGCGTCCTCAGCCATTGGCATTTTGGTGGGCATTGGGTTTTATGCGACCGCTATTTTGGTGACGCTGTTGTCCACGTTTTTGATGGTTTGGATCATGAAGCTCGAACACTGGTTGCCCGCGCGGCAAGCCGTGATGTTGTGCATTCGTTTTCGCAAAGGTTTTTCGCCGCAAGAAAGCACCTTGAAGCGCATCGCCAAAGACCGTGGCTATGAAATCTTGCCCAACACCTTGACCATCAAATACGAAGCCGACCAACAAGAGTGGCGCTACATCGCCATTGCAGAAAACAAAGGTCAGTCCGTCCCCATTTCAACCTTGGCCGAAGAGTTGAGAAACTTTGCGGGGGTGGATCAGTTCAATATTTCGCATTCCAAGACGTGAGGGTGCGCTGCTTAGGCACCCATTTCTACACCCAATTACACCCAATTAACCCCCCCCCCCAAAAAGACAAAAGGGTCAGTAGAAAAAATCTACTGACCCTTGTCATTTTTGGTCGGCGTGGCGGGATTCGAACTCGCGACCCCTTGCACCCCATGCAAGTGCGCTACCAGGCTGCGCTACACGCCGAAGACCGAAATTATAACCTGTGAAACGTGGCTCAAGCCAACAACTCACGAATTTGCAGCAACTCTTTGCGCAAGCTCTGCAAGCTCGCTTCGCCTGCTGCAAACATCACGCCCGTGTGCTTGTGTTCTGGCTGGTCAGCCGCATCTTCTGGCGTGTCGATGTCTAGGCCATCGTCATCCAACAGTTCAGCGTCTTGTGGCAACTCGTCGCCCAAACGACGACGATCTCGCTCGGTTTGCACAAACTCTTGCAGCTTGTTGCGCGCACCGCTGATGGTGAAACCTTGGTCATAGAGCAAATCGCGAATGCGGCGAATCATCAACACTTCGTGATGTTGGTAATAGCGCCGATTGCCGCGTCGCTTCATTGGACGCAACTGCGTGAACTCCTGCTCCCAATAGCGCAGCACATGCGGCTTGACGCCACACAAATCGCCCACCTCACCAATGGTGAAGTAGCGTTTGGCTGGAATTGGCGGAAGGAGGGATTTCTCCATGAAAATCAGTCACTTGTGAACGGGAGCGAAGAGGTTACACGAAGAATCGCCCGTTGTAATCCCCATTTGCGTCAATGGAGATAAAAAAAGCGTCTGACTCTCACATGGTGGAGTTAACTGTCGGCTTTGGGAGACACTGTGGCCTGAATTTGCTCTTTGAGCTTGTGGCTGGCGTGAAAAGTCACAGCCCGACGCGCCTCAATCGGAATCGATTCTCCGGTGCGCGGATTGCGCCCCGGGCGTGGCGCTTTGGTGCGAATTTGAAAATTGCCGAAACTCGAAATTTTGACGTCCGTGCCTTGCACCAAGCTTTGCGCGATGAGGTCAAAAAAAGCATCAATCATGTCTTTGGACTCACGCTTGTTCAGCCCAATTTGCTCAAACAGCAAATCGGCCAAATGGGCTTTGGTCAGCGCGGGGGTCTCTAGGCTCTCGAAGGACAGTTCCATGAGGTTTGACTTTATAGATTGAACATCAAGCACGCAAGCGCGCACCCACGTTGTGTGTCAACTGCGCCACGATGGCTTGCACCACAGCATCAATTTGGGCTTCTTGCAAGGTGGCTTCATCGCTGTTCAAGCTCAGACGCACGGCCAAGCTTTTTTCGTCTTGCGCCATGCTGGTGTTGTCGGCCTTGGGGCGGTAGACGTCAAACAACACGGCATCGCGCAACAGGCCTTGCGTGGGCGCCGCATGAATGGCGGCCATCAAAGCGGCATGGGTCACGTTTTCTTTGACGATCACGGCAATGTCGCGCTCCACATTGGCAAAACGCGGCACGGCGCGACCTGTGGGCACTTTGCGCGTCAAAACCGCATCCAAAGCGAGTTCAAACATCACTGGCGCATGCGCCAATTCCCAGCCCTGACGCCAACGTGGATGCAATTCACCCACATGACCAATCACTTTGCCATCCAACACCACTTGAGCGCAGCGCCCCGGGTGCATGGCAGGATGTTCGGCAGCAGAAAACTCGGCTTTGCGCGGGGCGAGCAAAGCCTCAACATCGGCTTTGGCGTCATAAAAATCGGCTGCTTTTTCTTTGCTGCCCCACTGCACGGGTGCGTCGTGGCCGTAAGACATAGCCGCAATGTGCATGGGCTGAAAAAAGCCTTTGACGCTGGTGTCAGAGTCGGGCACGGCGTCGTCTTTGTGGAACACGCGGCCAATTTCAAACACACGCACTGCCGAGGCTTTGCGGTCCACGTTGAACTTGACCACGTTGAGCAAAGAGCCAATCAATGACGAACGCATCACGCTCATTTGGCTGGCGATGGGGTTGAGCAACTTGATGGGCGCGTGGTTGCCCGCCAATTCGGTTTCCCATTTTTCTTCGACAAAGCTGAAGTTGATGGTTTCTTGATAACCCAAGCCCGCCACTTGACGGCGCACAGTGTGTGCTGTGCGCTGCGATTCGCTCAAGAGTTTGGGCGTAATGGGCGCGAGCGGTGGCGTGGTGGGCAAATTGTTGTAGCCCACCATGCGAGCCACTTCTTCAATCAGGTCTTCTTCAATTTGCAAATCGAAGCGATACGACGGTGGCTGGACCGTAACGCTGTCGTCGGCATGTTCGGTCACATCCAAACTCAAGCGACGCAAAGCGCTGGCAACTTGGTGCAGCGTGAGCGGCATGCCAATGACTTTGGCCGCACGCGCCACGCGCAAGCGCACGGGTTTGGCGACGGGCATATGGCTTTGTGTGTCGTCAATCGCACCCACGCGGGTGTGCTCTGTGCCGCAAATTTGCACCACCAAGGCGGTGATGCGCTCGATGTGTTCCACCGTCAGCGCCGCGTCAACGCCACGTTCAAAACGATGTCCGGCATCGGTGCTGAAGTTAAAACGACGCGAGCGACCTGCAATGGCCGCAGGCCACCAAAACGCGGCTTCGATGTAAATATTGTGTGTGGCGTCACTCACCGCCGTGGCGTCGCCGCCCATGATGCCCGCCAACGATTCAATCTCGCGCTCGTCGGCAATCACGCCCACTTTGTCGTCCAGCGTGACGGTGTTGCCATTCAAGAGCTTGAGCTGCTCGCCCGCTTTGCCCCAACGCACGGTCAAACCACCGTGAATTTTGTCGAGGTCAAAAATATGCGTGGGGCGACCCAACTCAAACATCACGTAGTTGGAAATATCCACCAAGGGGCTGACGCTGCGTTGGCCGCAACGTGCCAAGCGGTCCACCATCCACGCAGGCGTTTGGGCTTGGGTGTTGACACCGCGCACCACTCGGCCAGAAAAGCGGCCACACAAATCGGGCGCTTCAATCGTCACCGCCACACGTTCTGTGAGGGTAGGCGCAACCGACGCGAACACGGGCGTTTTGAGCGGCGCGCCTGTCAGCGCTGCCACTTCACGCGCCACGCCGTACACGCTCAAACAATGCGCCAAATTGGGCGTGAGCTTGAGGGTGAACAAGGTGTCGTCCAAGTTCAGATACTCGCGGATGTTTTGTCCCAAGGGTGCATCGGCGGGCAACTCCAACAAACCACCGTGATCGTCGGCAATTTTGAGTTCTTTGGCCGAGCACAACATGCCTTGGCTCTCCACGCCGCGCAGCTTGCCAACCTTAATTTTGAAAGGCTTGCCGTCTTCGCCCGGGGGCAATTCTGCGCCCACCGTGGCGCACGGAATTTTGATGCCCACGCGCGCATTGGGTGCACCGCACACGATGTTGAGCAAACTGCCCTGCCCCACATCGACTTGGCACACGCGCAAGCGATCGGCATCGGGGTGTTGCACGGCTTCTTTGATTTCGCCCACCACAATGCCGGTGAACGGCGGCGCCACAGGCTGGAGTTCTTCAACTTCCAAGCCCGCCATGGTCAGTGTGTCGGCCAGCGCTTGGGTGGAAATGTCGGGGTTGCAAAATTCGCGCAACCAGGATTCGGGGAATTGCATGGTGAATCTCGTTGTGTGCGTGCGTTATTGGAATTGGCTCAAAAAGCGAATGTCGCCATCGAAGAACAAACGCAAGTCGTTCACGCCGTAACGCAGCATGGTCAAGCGGTCGGTGCCCATGCCAAAGGCAAAGCCAATGTGGCGCTCGGGGTCGAGCCCCATGTTGCGCACCACGTTGGGATGCACTTGTCCGCTGCCGCCGACTTCGAGCCAACGTCCGGCCAAGCTGCCGGTTTGAAACTGAATGTCAATTTCTGCGCTGGGTTCGGTGAACGGGAAAAAACTCGGGCGAAAGCGCAGCACCAAGTCGTCGCTCTCAAAAAAAGTACGACAAAAATCGGTGACGACGACTTTCAAATCTTTGAAACTCACGTTCTCGCCCACCCACAAGCCTTCGCATTGGTGAAACATGGGCGAATGCGTGGCGTCGCTGTCCACGCGGTAAGTACGACCCGGCGCAATGACGCGAATCTCAGGCATGGTCTGCCCCGCGTCGAGCAAGGCTTGGTAGCGTTTGACGTGTTGCACCGCATGGCGAATTTGCATGGGGCTGGTGTGGGTGCGCAGCAAATTGGGCGCGTCGGCGCTGCCGCCTTCGACATAAAACGTGTCGTGCATGGAGCGCGCCGGATGGTCTTGCGGCGTGTTGAGCGCGGTGAAGTTGAACCAATCCGATTCAATCTCAGGCCCCTGCGCCACTTCAAAACCCATGGAGCCAAAAATTGCCTCAATGCGCTCCAAGGTCAAAGACACAGGGTGCATACCGCCACGCGCACGGGCGCGGCCAGGCAATGTCACGTCCAGCGCTTCGGCCTTGAGTTGCACCTGCAACTCCGCATCGGCCAAGGCTTGACGGCGGGCATTCAAAGCCGCTTCAATGGCTTGTTTGGCCAGATTGATGGCTGCGCCCTTGGACTTTTTTTCCTCCACGCTGAGCGCGGCCATGCCCTTCATCATTTCGGTGATGCGGCCTGACTTGCCCAAGAACTGGGCTTTGGCGTTTTCAAGATCGGCGGGGGTGTGGCTTTGCGCAAACAAATCGTTGGCAGAGGCCACCAAAGCGTCCAAGTCGTTCATAGCGTTGAAGTGCAATCAAAAATGAAAAAGGGATCGAAGCTAAAAGGCATCGATCCCCGGGCTCACTGCGTGTGCTGCTTTTCAGCAGCGCACATCAGGCCGCCAATTTGGCTTTGACTTGTTCCACGATGTGGCTGAAAGCAGCCATGTCGTGAACGGCCAAGTCGGCCAACATTTTGCGGTCGATTTCGATCGCAGCCTTTTTCAGGCCGTTGGCAAATTGGCTGTAAGTCAGACCGCATTGACGCGACGCTGCATTGATACGAGCGATCCACAATTGGCGGAACACACGTTTTTTGGTGCGGCGGTCACGGTAAGCATATTGACCGGCCTTCATCACCGCTTGTTTAGCGACGCGGAAGACATTACCGCGGCGACCGCGGAAACCTTTGGCTAAAGCCAGAACTTTTTTGTGACGGGCACGGGCCGTTACACCACGTTTAACGCGAGGCATGTTTTTCTCCTTGTTCGTCCGTTAATTACAGGCCAGCTTTGGGCAACATTTGCGCCATGTGACCCATATTGGTCTCATGCACATTCACTGCACCGCGCAAATGGCGTTTGTTTTTGGTGGTCTTCTTGGTCAAGATGTGACGTTTGAAGGCTTGGCCGCGTTTAACGGTACCACCTGGACGGACGCGGAAGCGCTTTTTAGCGCTGCTCTTGGTCTTCATTTTGGGCATTTTGATGCTCCTTTATTTGTGCTCGTGAGGCGCCCGCACGCCTTGTGCAGTCTTGTTAGCCCCGAGACACTAATTGCCACCAACCAGCGCGGTTTTCACCGCGCCTTTTGAATTCACGCAGTTGCTGCTGGAGCGGCTTCTGCGACGGGTTTGGCGGCGCCACCCGGTTTTTTCTTGCCTGGCGCGATCATCATGATCATTTGACGGCCTTCCAATTTTGGAAATTGCTCGACAACGATCAGATCGGCCAAGTCCTCGCGGATGCGCTGCAACAGCGCCATCCCAATTTCTTGGTGCGTGATCTCGCGGCCCCTAAAGCGCAGCGTGATCTTGCATTTATCCCCTTCGTCCAAGAAGCGCTTGATGTTGCGCACCTTGATGTTGTAGTCGCCGTCATCGGTGCCGGGGCGGAATTTGATTTCCTTGACCTCGATGACTTTTTGTTTCGATTTGGCCTCAGCCGCCTTCTTTTGCTCTTGGTACTTAAACTTGCCGTAGTCCATCAAGCGGCACACAGGCGGAGACGCCGTGGCTGCGATTTCAACCAAGTCCACATCCAACTCTCCAGCCATGCGCAAGGCTTCAGCCAAGCCCACAATGCCTAGAGGTTCGTTGTCGGGACCAGAAAGACGGACTTCCGGGGCGTTGATTTCCCGGTTCAGACGGTGTTTGCGTTCCTCGCGCTGGCGGCGATCGCGAAATTCAGTAACGATGGCAACTATCCTTGAAAAAATAAAAACAACCGTCGCGCGTTAAAACGCACAACCCTAGGCAATTTCTGTTGGGAAATCAGCTTTTGAGGGCGATGTCAGAGGCGATCTTTTGACAGAAGGCTTCGAGTGACATGACTCCGAGGTCTTGGTTGCCTCGGGCGCGTACCGCGACGGTACCGGCTGCCATTTCTTTGTCGCCAACGACCAAGATGTAAGGCAGCTTTTGCATTGAATGCTCCCGTATTTTATACGTGATTTTCTCGTTGCGCAGGTCTAAATCAACCCTCACCCCTTGGTTTTTCAGCATTTTGGCGACATTTTGGGCATATTCGGCTTGCGAATCGGTGATATTGAGCACCGAAACCTGCACCGGAGCCAGCCAAGTGGGCAATGCGCCCGCGTGCTGTTCGATCAAAATTCCGATGAAACGCTCCAAACTGCCCACAATCGCGCGGTGCAGCATGATGGGGCGATGGCGTGCGCCGTCTTCGCCGACAAACTCTGCATCCAAGCGCTCGGGCAAGTTGGGATCGACCTGAATCGTGCCGCATTGCCATTCGCGGCCAATCGCGTCTTTCAAGGTGTATTCGATTTTGGGGCCATAAAACGCGCCCTCGCCCGGCAAATACGAAAACTCGCAGCCCGAAGCCCGCAGACCTTGCGCCAGCGCGTTTTCGGCCTTGTCCCAGCTTTCTTCTGTGCCAATGCGTTGCTCAGGACGGGTGGAAAGTTTGTAGATGATGTCGGTGAACCCAAAATCTTGATAGACCTTTTGCAGCAGCGTGGTGAAGGCCACGACTTCGGCTTGAATTTGGTCTTCAGTGCAAAAAATGTGGCCGTCGTCTTGCGTGAACGCACGCACCCGCATGATGCCGTGCAAACCGCCCGAAGGCTCGTTGCGGTGACATTGACCAAATTCACCAAAGCGCAGCGGCAAATCGCGGTAGCTCTTGATGCCTTGCTTGAAGATGATGATGTGGCCCGGGCAGTTCATGGGCTTTAGGGCGTAGTCGCGCTTTTCGGACTCGGTGACAAACATGTTGTCGCGGTACTTGTCCCAGTGCCCAGTTTTTTCCCACAAGCCTTGGTCCAAGATTTGCGGGCCTTTGACTTCTAAGTAGCCGTTGTCGCGGTAGACGCGGCGCATGTATTGCTCCACCTCTTGCCATACCGTCCAGCCTTTGGGATGCCAAAACACGGTGCCGGGCGAATGCTCGTCGATGTGGAACAAATCCAATTCGCGCCCAAGTTTGCGGTGATCGCGTTTTTCAGCTTCTTCCAAGCGGGTGAGGTAGCTTTGTAAATCGTCTTTGCTGGCCCAAGCCGTGCCGTACACACGCTGGAGCATTTCGTTGTTGCTGTCGCCGCGCCAATACGCGCCTGCCACCTTCATGAGCTTGAAGTGTTTGAGCTTGCCTGTGCTGGGGACGTGTGGGCCGCGACACAGGTCTTCAAAATTGCCTTCGCGGTAGAGGCTCACCTCTTGGTCAGCCGGAATGCTGGCAATGATTTCGGCCTTGTAGTGCTCGCCCAAACTTTTGAAGAATGCCACGGCTTCGTCACGCGGCAAGACGCGGCGCACGACTGGCTCGTCTTTGTTGGCCAACTCGGTCATGCGTTTTTCGATGGCGACCAAGTCTTCGGGCGTGAACGGGCGGCTGTAAGAGAAGTCGTAATAAAAGCCGTTGTCGATGACCGGGCCAATCGTGACTTGCGCCTCGGGAAACAATTCTTTGACGGCGTAAGCCAACAAATGCGCGGTGGAATGGCGAATCAGCTCCAAACCGTCGGCGTCTTTGGCGGTGACGATGGAGAGCTTGGCATTGGCAGCAATGGTGTAGCTGGTGTCCACCAACTGACCATCGACTTTGCCGCCCAAAGCTGCTTTGGCCAAACCCGCGCCAATGGACGCAGCCACCTCGGCCACGGTCACAGCCGCAGGATATTCACGTTGAGAGCCGTCAGGAAGAGTGATTTGAACCATGATGGGGAATCGTGCCAAAAAGTAAAAAGCGCGGCGAAAGAGCCGCGCTTGGAAAGGGTGTCGAAACGCTAACCCAGCATTTTACGCTGGGTGCGCGCTACACACAGGGACGCTGACAAGCGCCCGTTGGATCTCAGTGGAACTGCTCTTCTTCTGTTGAGCCTGTGAGGGCTTTGACCGAAGACGAGCCGCCTTGAATCACCGTGGTCACGTCGTCGAAGTAGCCTGCGCCCACTTCTTGTTGGTGCGACACAAAGGTGTAGCCTTTGTCGCGGGCTGCGAATTCAGGCTCTTGCACCATGTTGACGTAGTGCTTCATGCCCTCGCCGTTGGCGTAGGCGTTGGCAAACTGGAAGGTGTTGTACCAGTTGATGTGAATGCCCGCCAAGGTGATGAACTGGTATTTGTAGCCCAGTGCCGACAAGTCTTCTTGGAAAGAAGCGATTTGTTTGTCGTCCAAGTTTTTCTTCCAGTTGAAAGAAGGCGAGCAGTTGTAAGACAACAATTTGCCAGGACATGCAGCGTGCACGGCTTGCGCGAATTCGCGGGCAAAGCCAATGTCTGGCACGCCTGTTTCGCACCACACCAAATCGGCATACGGTGCGTAAGCCACGCCACGGCTGATGGCTTGCTCCAAACCGTTTTTGACGCGGTAGAAACCTTCTTGCGTGCGCTCGCCGGTCAAGAAAGGTTTGTCGTTGGCGTCGTGGTCGGAGGTGATGAGGTTGGCCGCTTCTGCATCGGTACGCGCCAGCACAATGGTGGACACGCCCATAACGTCAGCCGCAAAACGCGCAGCGATCAATTTTTCGCAAGCTTCTTGGGTGGGCACCAACACTTTGCCGCCCATGTGGCCGCATTTTTTGACAGCCGCCAATTGGTCTTCAAAGTGAACGCCAGCCGCGCCAGCGCTGATCATGTTTTTCATCAATTCAAAGGCGTTCAACACACCACCAAAACCGGCTTCAGCGTCGGCCACGATGGGCAAGAAGTAGTCGATGAATTCTTTGCTGCCAGGTTCAATGCCGCGACCCCATTGAATTTCGTCGGCACGTTTGAAGGTGTTGTTGATGCGACGCACCATGGTTGGCACGGAGTCATAGGCGTACAACGATTGATCGGGGTACATGGTCTCCGAGGTGTTGCCATCCGCAGCAACTTGCCAGCCTGACAAATACACGGCTTCCAAACCTGCTTTGGCTTGTTGCATGGCTTGGCCTGCGCTGATCGCGCCGAAGGCATTGACATAGCCTTTTTTAGCGCCGCCATTGACTTTTTCCCACAGCTTTTCTGCACCGCGTTTGGCCAAGGTGTGCTCGATGGGCATGGAGCCGCGCAAACGCACCACGTCGGCTGCGGAGTAACCACGTTTGACGCCTTTCCAACGTGGATTGGTCGCCCAATCTTTTTCGAGGGCTTCGATTTGTTGTTGACGGCTGAGTTGCTCAGTGATGGATTGCGGCATGGTTCACTCCTAGAGGTTGAAATCGGGTTGCAAGATGGGCTCTACTATAAGTCTTCTATAAGACCTGAAACACATCTTGTGTCTTATATAAGAATATTTTTTAAACTATACAAATCAATAACTTACACAACATATTTCTCAATGCGAAAATCAATTTCTCATATCAAGAAATAATATTGCGGTGCAGCATCGCTACCTCCCGTATTATGAAATTGATTTTCAATTTCGAAACGGCTTTTTTATCGCGGCTCTCGATAGCACCTCAGGCGCGAGTGCTGAAGAAATCTGCATCTCCCTCTGAAAAAACAACATTTCAGAGGAGAAAAAGTGTGTTTTCGCTTGGAAACTGCCTTTTTCTCAATTAGTATGCGGTTTGCTCGCTGAAAGTTATTTCTGAGAGCGAATACAAACACTTCATGATAATGTACATCA
>CAILCI010000094.1 GCA_903832625.1 uncultured Burkholderiales bacterium
AGTGGAGTTATTTTTGGATTTATCTTCTCTAGGCCATTAACTGCTGAGCGCTCTCATGTTATTGATTTAGATTTCCTTTCAAGGATTGCCTTATCTTGTCTTATTATTTTTACAGCGTGGTATTTTTTGATTGCTCAAAACAAAGACTTTCAAGAAAAATTGGAAAAACCAAGGGAGTCGTATTATCTAGCCCTAGGTAGATCTCAATACAGCAAAAAAGAATTTGATGGCGCACTCAAGAGTTTTCATACAGCCTCAGATTTAGGCGATAAATTAGCACCAGGATTTTTGGGGTATATGTACGGCAAGGGTGAAGGCGCTGCCAAGAACCCTACCAAATCCATTTATTGGAATGGTGTTGGTATGCAAAGAGGAGATGGATCAGCGGCGTTTAATTTGGGTATTGCTTATGAATACGGTGAGGGTGTTGAAAAGAATGTGAATCGAGCTTTTCAACTTTATGCAAAATCTGCTGAATTAGATTTTATTAGAGGCAAGTTTTACATAATCGATTCCTTACTTATGGGTAATAACGGAATTGCACAGGACGAAGCCCTCGCTTTAAAGTACATGCAAGAACTCGGTTCAAATGCATTTGGTATTGGAGTTGTGCAGGCAGCAGTTAAAGACAAGAGACCTTTGGGTTATTTCATCCTTGGAAAGTTCTACCAACTGGGATTTGGTTTTGACATAGACCATAAGCTAGCTTTTGAGAATTTCTTAGAAGCCGCTAAGCAAAATCATGCATTGTCCGAGTTCGAGGTTGGCGTGGCCCTGCTCCAAGGCAACGGTGTTGAGGCAGATGCAGTACGAGCTAAGAAAATGTTTGCTCTTGCTGTTCAACACGGTTTTGAACCAACAAAAGAAATGCTTCAAAAGCGCAAAAAGGAATAAACATGCCGATTGCAACAGAACTTGAAAAACTTAAGCAGTTAAAGGACAGTGGAGTGCTTACTCAAATTGAGTTTGAGGTTGCCAAATCAAAGTTGCTTGGAACTCTTGGTCCTGAAAATACAACGGGCACTGGTGTCAATCAGATTGGTCGAGCCGCGAATCGATGGGTCGATCTTCAATGGGTTTCATATGCAGTAGGTCTAATAGCTTTTGTATTAATGGTTATTTTTTTCTTCTTGCCAATGTGGAAGTTTATTAATTTTGTTGTTTTTTCGTCGAGTTCAATACCATGTCCAACAAGACCCTCAGCTTGAGGAGCCGCAGCGCAATCTTCTTGTGTGCATGGGTCTGTGCGTCTCAAGTTTGGGCGCAGGAGTTGCCTTGGCACTTGGGCAGTATCGACGCAAAGGGCGCTGCACCCGCCGCTATCAACACGGGTCTTGTCAAACCTGGCCCCAATGAGGTGGTGGTCGCAGTCATCGATGGCGGTATTTTCCCATCACATCCCAGTTTGCAAGGGCGTTTGCTCGCGGGATACGACATGTCTTCGGACAACTTGAATGATCGGGGTGCGCGATCCACCAACTTTTCACCCGACAGTTTGACTGGGCGATGCGCCGCACGTCCCAATGCTGCAGCAACGCGCACCCACGGAACTGAAATTGCCAGTTTGATTGCAGGCAACGGACAAGATGGCGTGCTCGGAGTCGATCCCAACGCGAAAATCTTGCCCATCAAACTCTTCTCAGGCTGCGGCATGTCGCGCTCCGACTTAATGGATGCCTTGGCATGGGCGGCTGGTTTTGAAGTCGAGGGTGTTCCTTTGAACCCCAACCCTGCCAAAGTTATCAATTTGAGCTTCTCCGGCGGGCGTTCAGTGTGCGATCCAAATTTGCAAGCCTTGTTGGATCGCATTGCCAAGAAAAAAATATTTGTGGTGGCTGCGGGTGGAAATAGTTTTCAAAAGCTGCTCAACGAGCCAGCCAATTGTTCCGGCGTGATTTCTGTGGGCGCCCTAGACGCCGAAAACAACATCGAAGACTATTCGAGCTTAGACCCGCGCACGGTCATTTATGCCCCAGGGGGCGGAACACGCTTGCTGGGTGTTGATGCTTGGCGAGTGAACAAGCTCAGAGTTGCAAGCTATCAAACAGACCTCAAAGGCAATGATTTTCCAATTGCTTCAAATCGAGGTGTGGGTACCAGTTACGCAGCGCCTTTGGTGTCTGGTTTTATCGCGCTGTGGTTGTCCCAAAAACCAGATCTCACGCCCGCAGATTTTTTCAATAACGTGAGCAAATTTACCCGCCCCGTGAATCCTGAGCCTAAATGCAAAGAGTGCGCGCCCCGAGGTTTGGCGTTAGGACAAAGCGGTTTTGTAGGTCTTGGCGAGGCACATATTGGCGTGGCGCTTTTGGGAGCGGGTTCATCGCGGCAGAACTAGTTGTTAGCAATTGTTAATATTTTTTTGTGCAGTTAACTCTTGGGTTTGAATCAATTAAGGTTCTAATAATGTATTGCTGCGACTAATTTAACACTCAAAAAGTTTTGTTCGTGGCTCAATCACCCGAGGAGTGACGAATGTTTCGCTACAAACGATGCTGGGCTTTGGCGCTGGTGCTGTTGCCAATATGGGCCAATGCGCAAAATTGCAGACTGATACGCAACAATCCAGACGATCTCAATTACTGCAAAAGCATTGAAAAAGGCGAGCGCAAGTATTGCAAAAAAATCATTTCAAATGACAAGCAAAACCTGTGTCTTGGCAAAGCCGATAACAACAAGAATTTCTGCAATGAAATCAAAGACGTCAAGATGCGCAAGCACTGCATGGATAGTATGCACTAACACACGCAGGCGTTAGCAAACCTCAAGCCGTTTGTAGTGCCGCCTGCATGACGCGTCCCACCGACTCAAAATAATCGTGCGCATTTTGCGTGGGCACGATGTATTTGGTGCGGCGGTTTTTGCCTTCGAACACGGTGTCGATGAAGCCGAGTTCCCGCAACTGATCCAACTTGCGATGAATGGTTGCAGGCGAGGCAATGCTCTCTAAGCTCATTGCCTCGGTCACAGTCAGAGGTTTTTCTTGCTCAAAGCGCACGGCGATGACTTCGAGCAACTTTTTTGCATCGAGATCAATGCTCTGGGTTTGCTCAACTTCCAGCGCTTGGAGCAGGTTCAAAAACCGCATGTAAATTTGTTTGGTAGACATAGCAATGTTTGGAAATTTTTGAGTAACGCTAACTATTTTATACACTTTTCTCAAAATCACCTATATATTACTTTTGGTTTAAATGTCACCAATGCATAAATATTTCATTTCTAGATATTCTTCCATGCCGTGCTGAGAACCTTCTCGACCTAAGCCAGAATGCTTAACGCCACCAAACGGCACATGCTCGGTCGCGATGATGCCCACGTTGATCCCCACCATGCCGTATTCCAGCGCTTCGCTCACGCGGTAGATGCGGCCAATGTCACGGCTGTAGAAGTAGCTGGCGAGACCAAATTCGGTGTTGTTGGCTGCGTCTACCGCCTCTTGCTCGTGGTGAAAGCGGAACACCGGCGCGAAGGGGCCAAAGGTTTCTTCCTTGGCGCACAACATGTCAGCGCTGGCTTCTGAAATGACAGTCGGCTCAAAAAACTGGCCACTCAGCTTGTTCCCGCCGACTTGCAACTTGCCGCCTTTGGCCAGCGCGTCTTTGACGTGGCGCTCGACTTTGTCCACTGCAGCATCTTCGATCAGCGGACCTTGGCTCACGCCTTCCTCAAAGCCGTTGCCAACTTTGAGGGTTTTGACTTTGGCGGAGAACTTTTTTACGAACTCGTCGTAGACGCCGTCTTGCACATAAATGCGGTTGGCGCAGACGCAGGTTTGGCCTGCATTGCGGTATTTGCTGGCCATCGCGCCTTCGACGGCGCTGTCCACATCGGCGTCGTCAAACACGATGAAAGGTGCGTTGCCGCCCAACTCCAGCGAGAGTTTTTTCACGCTGGGTGCAGACTGCGCCATCAAAATGCGACCCACTTCGGTGGAGCCCGTAAAGCTGATGTGACGCACCACATCGCTGGCGCAAAACACTTTGCCCACGGCAATGCTGTTGCTGCTGTCAGCGGTCAACACGTTCAAGACACCAGCGGGGATGCCGGCACGCACAGCCAGCTCGGCCGCAGCCAAGGCGGTCAGCGGCGTGAGTTCAGCGGGTTTGATGACCACGGGGCAGCCCGCAGCCAAAGCGGGTGCCACTTTGCGGGTGATCATGGCGAGTGGGAAATTCCACGGGGTGATGGCTGCGCACACGCCAATGGGTTGTTTCAAAACCATCAGGCGGCGGTTGTTGTCGAACTGGGGCAGGGTTTCGCCGTTGACGCGCTTGGCTTCTTCGGCAAACCATTCGACAAAGCTTGCGCCGTAGGCAATTTCGCCCTTGGCTTCGGCAAAGGGCTTGCCTTGCTCGGCGGTCAAAATCCGCGCCAAATCTTCTTGGTTGGCCATAAGCAAGTCGAACCACTTGCGCAAAATGGTGCAGCGTTCTTTGGCTGTTTTGTTGCGCCAAGCGGGCCATGCCGCGTTGGCGGCGTCAATGGCGGCGCTGGCGTCTGCTGTGCCTAAATTGGCCACGTCGGTGAGTTTCTTGCCAGTAGACGGATCATGCACATCGAAACGGCTGCTGCCTTTGAGCCATTGACCGTTGATCAGCGCATCGGTCTTGAGCAAGCTGGGGTCGTTCAACAAAGAGAGGGGGGCGGTTTTCATGTCCATGCGTGGTCTCCGTAGAAGTAATCCCAAGAGCATACCGCGCACGTATTGACCTGCAAGACTCAGGGGCGACACGAAAACTATAATTTCAGGATGACTACCCCGCAAAAACTCTCTGTCGCCGACATTCGTAAAACCTTTTTGGACTTTTTTGCCTCCAAAGGGCACACCGTGGTGGCTTCCAGCCCCTTGGTGCCGGGCAACGACCCGACCTTGATGTTCACCAACTCGGGCATGGTGCAGTTCAAAGATGTGTTTTTGGGTTCGGACAAACGCTCGTATGTCCGCGCGGCCTCGGTGCAAGCCTGTTTGCGGGCGGGTGGCAAACACAACGACTTGGAAAACGTGGGCTACACCGCACGTCACCACACGTTTTTTGAAATGTTGGGCAACTGGAGTTTTGGCGATTACTTCAAACGCGAGAGCCTGAAGTGGGCGTGGGAATTGCTGACTGAGGTCTACAAACTGCCCAAAGAGCGCTTGCTCGCCACCGTCTACCAAGAAGACGACGAAGCCTACGACATTTGGACCCAAGAAATTGGCCTGCCACCCGAGCGCGTGATTCGCATTGGCGACAACAAAGGCGGGCGCTACAAGAGCGACAACTTCTGGATGATGGCCGACACCGGCCCTTGCGGCCCCTGCTCAGAAATCTTCTATGACCACGGCGATCACATTCCCGGCGGCCCGCCCGGCAGCCCAGACGAAGACGGCGACCGTTTCATCGAAATTTGGAACAACGTGTTCATGCAATTCAACATGGCCGAAGACGGCAGCGTCACCCGCTTGCCCGCGCCCTGCGTGGACACCGGCATGGGCTTGGAGCGCTTGGCCGCGATCTTGCAGCATGTGCACAGCAACTACGAAATCGACTTGTTTGACGCCCTCATCAAAGCCGCGTCACGCGAAACCGGTTGCACCGACTTGAGCCACAAAAGCCTGCGCGTGATTGCCGACCACATTCGCGCCACCGCGTTTTTGGTGAGCGACGGTGTCGTGCCCAGCAACGAAGGACGCGGCTATGTGCAGCGTCGCATCATCCGCCGCGCTATTCGCCACGGGTATTTGCTGGGACAAAAAACGCCGTTTTTCCACAAGCTGGTGCCCGATTTGGTTCAACTCATGGGCGCGGCTTACCCCAATATGGCGTCGCAGGCCGAGCGCATTGCGTCGGTGTTGAAGACAGAAGAAGAACGCTTTTTTGAAACGCTTGAAGTGGGCATGCAAATTTTGGATGCTGCGCTCGAAGGCGGTGTGAAAGTTTTGCCCGGCGACGTGGCCTTCAAGCTGCATGACACCTATGGTTTCCCGCTCGACTTGTCAGCCGATGTGTGCCGCGAACGCAACTTGAGCGTGGATGAAGCTGGCTTTGCCGCCGCGATGGAAAAACAAAAATCCCAAGCCCGCGCCGCTGGCAAGTTCAAGATGGACAAAGCCTTGGAGTACAGCGGCGCTGGCAACGCATTTGTGGGCTACGAGCATCTGAGCCAATCGGCCAAAGTGCTGGCGGTTTATTTGGATGGCAACTCGGTGGCCGAACTCAAGCATGGTCAAAGCGGCGTGGTTGTGCTCGACAGCACCCCGTTTTACGCCGAGAGCGGCGGCCAAGTGGGCGACCAAGGCACGCTCGTGAGCGGCTCGGCCAGTTTTGAGGTGCAAGACACGCAAAAAATCAAGGCCGATGTGTTTGGTCACCACGGCACTTTGACCCAAGGCACGCTGGCCGTGGGCGACACGGTGGACGCGCAAGTCAACACGCAACTGCGCGCCGCCACGGTGCGCAACCACTCCGCCACGCATTTGATGCACAAGGCCTTGCGCGAAGTGCTGGGCGAACATGTGCAGCAAAAAGGCAGCTTGGTCACGCCAGAGCGCACCCGCTTTGACTTTGCCCACAACGCGCCTGTCACGGACGCGCAAATTCGCCAGATCGAAACCTTGGTGAATGCGGAAATTTTGAGCAATGCCCAAGCCCAAGCGCGGGTGATGGACATTGAATCCGCCCAAAAAACAGGCGCGATGATGTTGTTCGGCGAAAAATACGGCGACAGCGTGCGCGTGCTCGACATTGGCTCCAGCCGCGAGTTGTGCGGTGGCACACACGTCAAAGCCACGGGCGACATTGGCGTCTTCAAAGTGGTGGCCGAGGGCGGTGTGGCTGCAGGCGTGCGCCGCATTGAAGCAGTCACAGGTGCCAATGCGCTGGCCTATTTGCAAAGCTTGGAAGACACCGTCAACCACGCCGCTGGTGCCCTGAAAGCCACGCCCGCAGAGTTGAACCAACGCATTGCGCAAGTGCTCGACCAAGTCAAGACCTTGGAAAAAGAAGTGTCGTCCTTGAAAGGCAAAGTCGCCTCCGCCCAAGGCGATGAGTTGATGACCCAAGCCGTTGAGATCAAAGGCGTCAAACTGCTCGCCGCCAAGCTCGAAGGCGCAGACGCCAAAACCTTGCGCGAGACCTTGGACAAGCTCAAAGACAAACTCAAAACTGCGGTCATCGTCTTGGCCGCTGCGGAGGGCGACAAGGTGCAAATTGCCGCAGGTGTGACCGCCGACAGTGTGAGCAAAGTCAAGGCCGGCGAGTTGGTCAACTTTGTGGCGCAGCAAGTCGGTGGCAAAGGGGGCGGCAAGCCCGACATGGCGATGGCCGGTGGCACGGATGCGTCAGGTTTGCCCAAAGCCTTGGCCAGCGTGCAGGCTTGGGTGACTGAGCGTTTGTAAGCCAGCTTTGACTGCGTCAAGTGGCGCAAGTCAAGCTTCAGCCGCCTTTAAACGCAGTGTTAAGCGGCTTTCAAAGTGCCGCGAGACGCCTGTCACAGGGTCTTCAAAATCAATGCTGCGTGCCAACAATTGCAAGGGGCGCGACAAGTCTTCAGGCTCATCGGCGCGGCGTTTGATGTGCGGATAAAACTGATCGCCTTCAATCGGCGCACCCAAGGCGTTCATGTGGATGCGCAGTTGGTGGCGTCGGCCTGTGATGGGCTCTAAGCGGTACAAGGCCGCGTCGCCCACCTCACGCAGCACAGAAATGCGCGACTCGGCGTTGACCTCAGCCTCGTTGGCCGCTTCAACTTCTTGCGAACGAAAAAAATCTTGCGACGGCACGATGCGACTGCGTCGCGTGTGTGGAAAACTCAAATCGGTTCTCGCTGCAACCGCTTCGTAGACCTTGTGCACCGAGCGCTCGCGAAACAAGGCATGGTAGGCACCTCGGTCTTGTGGGCGAACACTCAACAAAACCAAACCCGCTGTTTCTCGGTCAATGCGGTGGATGGGCGTCAACTCGCTCAAGCCCAGTTCACGCTTGAGCTGCACCAACAGGCTTTGCTGCACATAACGTCCACTGGGCGTGACAGGCATGAAATGCGGCTTGTCAGCGACCACCACATGCGCATCTTGAAACAGCACCTGCGCTTTGAACGGCAGCTCGGGCTCGTCGCCCACATCGCGGTAATAAAACACGCGGCTGTGGGGTGTGTAAGCCTGTTCGGGCGGGATGGCTTGGCCGTTGGCGTTGAGCACTTGCGCTTGTGCCATGCGGTGTTGCCATTGGTCACGGCTCACCGCCGACAAGCGTTCGGCCAAAAAATCCAGCACCGTGGCCCACGCGCCCGATGGCAAGGCCACGCAACTGGGGCTAACGCCATTGCGCATAGGCAAGTGCGCGGGTCGGTGCAATCGCGTCATGGCGCGGCTCGTGGTGTTAGCGCTTGCTGAACACCAAGTCCCACACGCCGTGGCCCAGTTTCAAGCCACGGTTTTCAAACTTGGTGAGCGGGCGGTAGTCGGGTTTGGGGGCGAAGCCGCTGGGGTCGGTGGCGGTGTTTTGCAACTGCGCTTCGGCGTTGAGTACCGCCAGCATTTGCTCGGCATAGGGTTGCCAGTCGGTGGCCAAATGCAGATAACCACCGGGTTTGATGTGCTGCACCAATCGCTGCACAAACGGGCTTTGGATCAAGCGGCGTTTGTGGTGGCGGCTTTTGTGCCACGGGTCAGGAAAGAAAATATGCACGCCGTCCAAGCTGTGTTCGCCCAGCATGTGGTCCATGACTTCCACCGCGTCGTGCTGCACGATGCGGATGTTGTCAATCAGCTCTTCGCCGCAGCGTTTGAGCAAAGCGCCCACGCCGGGCGCATGGACTTCGCAGCACAAAAAATTGTCGCCGGCGCGGGTATGCGCGATTTTGGCCGTGGCATCGCCCATGCCAAAACCGATTTCCAAAATCAAGGGCGCATGGCGACCAAAAGCGGCTTGCACGTCCAGACGCTGCGCTTGGTAGGGAATTAAAAACTGTGCCCCATATTGCTCAAAGGCGCGCGTTTGTCCGGGTCCCATGCGACCCGCACGCAGCACATAGGTTTTGATCACGCGCATGAAGGGCGTGGTTTCTGGCGTTGCGTGGGGCGTGGCGGACGTGTCGGCGGTGGTCATGGCGAGGCAGTGGTCAAACAAACCCACATTATCGGCGCTGTCAATTCGGCTGCAACGCCAGCCAATGCGCCAAGTAGCTTTGTGTTTCAAGTTCTCGTATGGCTTTGAATGCAGGCAAGCCCAAGCATGAAGCCGCTGCATTCAAAGCCAGCAGCGGATCGCGCACATCCACAGCCCGAGCGCCGTTTTGCTTGGAGAGCTTTTCGCCGTTGTCGCCCAGCACCAAGGGCGTGTGCAAGTAGCGCGGTGTGGGCAAACCCAGCGCCTGTTGCAGCACGATTTGACGGGCGGTGTTGTCGGCCAAGTCTTGTCCGCGCACCACGTCGCTCACGGCTTGCGCGGTGTCGTCTACCACCACAGCGAGTTGGTAAGCCCAGAGTCCATCGGCGCGGCGCAGCACAAAGTCGCCCACTTCGGCGGCCACGTCTTGGCTTTGCAGGCCAAGCCGTCGGTCGTGCCAAACGAGAGGTGTGGGCAGCTTGAAGTGCTCAATCACGGCTTGCACATTCAAGCGCCAAGCGCGGGCGGGTTTGCCTTGCAAACCTTGGCGGCAAGTGCCGGGGTAGATGGCCGCGCTGTGGCGTGGACGGCTGCGTCCAGCAAAGGCTTGGGCAGCTTCAATGTCTTTGCGTGAGCAGGCGCAGGGGTAGGCAAAGCCTTGGTGTATCAAGCTTTGCAAAGCGTTTTCATAAGCCGCAAGGCGTTGTGATTGCCACAGCACAGGCGCATCGCTGACCATGCCGCAGGCTTGGAGTTGCGCCAAAATTTGCAGGTCAGCGCCCGTCACGCAGCGCGGCGTGTCCACGTCTTCGATGCGCACCAGCCATTGGCCTGCATGGGCGCGGGCATCTAAAAAGCTTGCCAGCGTAGCCACCAAAGAGCCTGCGTGCAACAAGCCAGTGGGCGAGGGCGCGAAGCGTCCGACGTAGCTCATGCTGCCCACGCGTGCGCCAAAGCCTCAGGCGATGGCCAGAGCCAATTCCAAGCCAGAGACAAAAGCATCCTCTACGCGATGCCCAATGTGCCAGTCACCGCAGGTGCCTAAACCCAATTTTTTGTCGAACAAATAATGCTGTTCCAAAGGCTGCATGGTTTGCGCATAACGCCACAAATGCACATCGGCATGGCTAGGTTCGGCGCGAATGCCTGTGAGTTCTGAAAAAGCGCGCAGCAATTTGGCTTGCACGCGTTCGGCGCTGTCTTCCAAATGTTCTTGCGACCAAATGGCGCTGGCTTGCACTGTCCAGCGTTCAATGCGCCCACGGCCCGGTTTGGAGGATTCACGTGCCAACCACGCCACGCGGTGGTGCGTGCTGCGGGCTGCATTCCATTGCGGGCCTAAATGCGGCAAGCCGGGCTGGCTGGCTTGGGGAAAGGCCAACATCAGAGTCCAGCAAGGAGCGACCTCAACCGATTCGATATCTTTGAACACAGCCGATTTGCCCAGCGCCTTGGCTGAGTTGCGCAACAACTGCTGCGCTTGCACCGACGGCACGGCCAGAATCACGCGGTCAAAGCCAGAATGCGCCCAAGCGCTGTCTTGGTGATCGTGGGTGTCGATGCCGTGCAGCGTCCACAAACCTTTGGCGTTGCGCTCCAAGCGCTGCACTTGAATGTTTGTGTTCAGATGCTCGCCCAAAGGCGCAGCCCAGTGGCGCACCAAGCCGTTCATGCCTGGAGTCGCCACAAAATGCGCTTCGCGTGAGGGTCGAGCCGCTTCAAACACGTGACCGAGTGGATCGAGCACGCGCACAGCGTTGGCACTCCAAGGACGACAGACTTTGTCTGTGCCGGGCACGGTTTGCAATGCCAGAGAGAAACGCGGGTCACGCACGGTGAAGTACTGCGCGCCGTGGTCAAAGCTGCCAAAAACCGTGTCACGGGTGGACATTCGTCCACCTGCGCCGTGGCTTTTTTCGAACACTTCGACACGGTGCCCCGCTTTGAGCAAAGTCCGTGCGGCGGTGATGCCAGCCATGCCGGCACCGATGATGGCGATGTTGTGTTTCATGGCCTGACTTTACACGTTCTTAGAACATGTAAGTCACCGAGAAATTACTACGCCAAGAACTCTGCTTATTCAGAAAATTTAGAGTTCAGTGAGCCATCAAAGCGCTGCGAGTGGTTTGGCTTTCCAGTTGTTTCAACCACCATTGCAGGGCGCGGCCCAAAGGTTCTTGCTGTCGAGCGGGCGCACGCCAGACATAGCTCAGCTGAGCGAGTCGCGTGGGTCGGCTGACGATTTTGCTCACCAAAAAGCCTTGCCCCAGCAAGCTTTGAATCTTCGATTCAGGCAAAAAGCCAACGCCTAAGCCACGCGCTTGCGCGTCAATTTTGGCGTTCATGGTGGGCACGGTAAACACTTCTTGTCCAGCCAGCAAACCAACTGACATGGCGTTGCCACTGGGTGTTGAATCGGCTACGGCAATGGCGCGGTGTTGCCCGATGATGGCGTCGCTCAAGGGTTCGGGGGCGTTGGCCAAGGGGTGATGCGGCGAGATGGCAAATACAAAACGCACGGAGCCAATGGCTTGGCTTTGCAAGCGCAATGTTGCGCCATTGCTGGCGGGCATGTTGGCCACGCCCAAGGCTAAGTCGGCTTGACCGCTGGTCAAAGCTTCTAGCGTGCCCATCAAAGTTTCGTTGCGCAAGCGCAAACGTGTGGGTGCTTTCAAGTTCAAAAACGCCTCGCACAACTCCATCACGGTGCGCTCGTCCAAGATGGCGTCAACCGCAAGCGTGAACTCACTTTCCCAGCCTGTGGCAATGCGCTTGACGCGGTTGGCAATGCTGTCCATATCAGCCAACAAACGCGTGCCTTCGCGCAGCAGCTCCTCGCCCGCCGCAGTGAGTTTGGCTTGGCGCGAACTGCGGTCAAACAGCAGCACATCCAAAGCATCTTCAATTTGGCGCACGCGGTAGGTCAGGGCGCTGGGTACCAAGCCCAAAGTCCGAGCCGCCGCTGCAAAACTGCCCTCCAATTGCACGGTTTGCAGCATGGACAGGGCGTCTGGCGTTAACACATTGCGTGGGGAATTCATTGAAAAGCCCTTAATCATTCAATTTATTTGAATGATGCCATCAAATGTCATGCACTTCAAGTACGCTTCTCAGGCCTAAAGTAGAGGCTTACAAGGAGCGCACATCATGCTGACTGTTCGTCAATCCAAAGACCGAGGCTATGCCGATCACGGCTGGCTCAAATCGTTTCACAGCTTTTCGTTTGCCAGTTATTACGACCCCGAATTCATGGGCTGGGGCAATTTGCGCGTCATCAACGAAGACCGCATTGCGCCCGGATCGGGTTTTGGCACTCACGGCCACCGCGACATGGAAATCATCAGCTACGTCTTGAGCGGCGAGCTGGCGCACAAAGACAGCATGGGCAATGTCAAAGGCATTCCGCCCGGTGATGTCCAGCGCATGAGTGCGGGCAACGGCGTCATGCACAGCGAGTTCAACCACGCGCCCAATGATGTGACGCATTTTTTACAAATTTGGATCGAGCCCAATGTGCGAGGCATTGAGCCGAGCTATGAACAACAAGCTGTGCCGCTGGCCGACAAACGCGGCAAACTCGCTCGGATTGCTGCACCCAGCGACGCGCAGGTCAAAATTCACGCCGATGCCAGCATTTACGCAGGTTTATTCGATGGCGCCGAGAATGCCCAACTCAGCCTTGCTCAAGGCCGCAAGGCTTATGTGCATCTCATCAGAGGACAATTGCAGGTCAACGGCGTGACGCTACAAGGCGGAGATGCAGCCCTGATGCAAGACGAGACCCTCATCACGCTAGCCCAAGGTCAAAATGCCGAAGTGCTGGTGTTTGATTTGGCAGCGTAATTTCTTAATTTTTTCAACAAGGAGTCAGATATGACAAAAACAGTCGTGGTTTACCACTCAGGTTATGGTCACACCCAACGCGTGGCGCAATTTGTGGCCGAAGGCGCAAAAGCGCAAGTCATCGCCATTGATGCAGACGGCAACATCACCGATGCCGATTGGGAAACTTTGGATGCGGCCGATGCCATTGTGTTCGGTTCACCCACTTACATGGGCATGGCCTCATGGCAGTTCAAAAAGTTTGCCGATGCCACGTCTAAGCGTTGGTTCTCCAGTGCTTGGAAAGACAAGGTTGCGGGCGGCTTCACCATTTCGGCCAGCCCCAGCGGTGACAAGCTCTCGACCATTCAATACTTCATCACCTTGGCCATGCAGCAAGGCATGATTTGGGTCGGTCAACCCGCCATGAATGATGGCAACATCAACCGCATTGGCTCCAATTCGGGCGTGATGTCCCAAGTGGGCCCCACCAGCCCCGCGGCTGATATTCCTCAAGGCGATTTGGACACCGCCAAAGCATACGGCGAACGCGTCGCCCAAGTGGCAGCAAAACTGCGCGCTTAATGCTTTTTGGCAGGCGCGGTGTGCCTACAATCTGAAACATGTTTGTTCACCTGCGCCTCCACACCGAATTTTCTGTCGTTGACGGAACCAACCGCATCGACGAGGTGGTCAAGGCCGCGGCCGCCGATGGTCAAGTCGCCTTGGCCATCACCGACCTCAACAACTTGTTTGGCGCGATCAAGTTCTACAAAGAAGGTCGGGGCAAAGGCGTCAAGCCGCTCATTGGCGCAGAAATTTTTCTCGAAAGCCTGACCCAAGACGCGACCCAAACCTCGCGCCTGATCTTGTTGGTGCAAAACCACCAAGGTTATTTGAACCTGTGTGAGCTCATCAGCCGTGGCTGGACGCAAAACGTGCACAAAGCCGTGGCTGTCATCAAACTCGAATGGCTGCAAGAGCTGTCACAAGGCTTGATTGCCCTGTCTGGCGCACAAGCGGGCGCCGTGGGTCAAGCCTTGGTGCAAGGCGACACCCAGCGTGCCAGTGACGTGGCTTTGCAGCTCGCGGGCTTGTTTCCACACCGTTTTTATTTGGAGTTGCAGCGTGCTGGCCGCGCCGACGATGAAAGTCATGTGGCAGCCGCTGTGCAATTGGCCGCGCGTTTGAACTTGCCCGTGGTGGCAACGCATCCGGTGCAATTCACCTTGGAAGACGACTACGAAGCCCATGAAGCGCGGGTGTGTATTTCTGAGGGCGAGATTTTGGGCAACCAGCGGCGTGTGCGCAAGTTCACCCGCGAGCAGTATTTCAAATCGACCGCCCAAATGCGGGCGCTGTTTGCTGACATTCCTTCTGCCTGCGCCAACACGGTCGAAATTGCCAAACGCTGCAACCTCTCGCTGGTGTTGGGCAAGCCCCAATTGCCCAATTACCCCACGCCCAATGGCATGGGCATCGAAGAATATTTCCGTTTTTCATCGCACGAAGGCTTGAAAGAACGCTTGGCGCATTTGTACCCCGACGCCACGCAGCGCGAGGCCGAGCGCCCACGCTACGAAGAGCGCTTGGAGTTTGAAATCGGCACGATTTTGAAAATGGGTTTTCCGGGCTACTTTTTGATCGTGGGCGACTTCATCAACTGGGCCAAGAAAAACGGCTGTCCCGTGGGGCCGGGGCGTGGCTCGGGCGCCGGGTCTTTGGTGGCGTATGCACTCAAAATCACTGACCTTGACCCGCTGCAATACAAGCTACTGTTTGAGCGGTTCTTGAACCCCGAGCGGGTCTCCATGCCCGACTTTGACATTGACTTTTGCCAAACCAATCGCGACCGCGTGATTGACTATGTCAAAGACAAATATGGCCGCAACGCGGTGAGCCAAATCGCCACCTTTGGCACCATGGCGGCGCGTGCTGCAATCCGCGACGTGGGGCGTGTGCTCGACATGAGCTACACCTTTTGCGACGGCATCAGCAAACTCATTCCCAACAAGCCCGGCCAGCACATCACCATTGCTGGCGCGATTGAAGCCGAGCCCGTGTTGGCCGAGCGCTTGGACAAAGAAGACGAAGTCAAAACCCTGCTCGCGCTGGCGCAAAAACTCGAAGGCATGACCCGCAACGTCGGCATGCACGCAGGCGGTGTGCTCATCGCGCCGGGCAAGTTGACCGATTTTTGTCCGCTCTACCAACAACCCGGCAGCGACTCGGCGGTAAGCCAGTTTGACAAAGACGACGTCGAAGCCGCCGGCTTGGTCAAGTTCGACTTCTTGGGGTTGGCCACGCTGACGATTTTAGAAATCGCCCGCGAGTTCATCGTCCAGCGCCACAAGGGGCAAGAAAACTTTGCGTTTGAGAACATTCCGCTCAACGATGCAGCCACCTACAAACTCTTTCAAGACGGCAAAACCGAAGCCGTGTTCCAGTTTGAAAGTCGCGGCATGCAAGGCATGTTGCGCGACGCCCGTCCCACGCGCTTGGAAGACTTGATCGCACTCAACGCCTTGTACCGCCCGGGCCCAATGGATTTGATTCCCAGCTTTGTGGCGCGCAAACACGGGCGCGAAGAAATTGAATACCCGCATCCTCTGGTGGCCGAGATGCTGTCCGAGACCTACGGCATCATGGTCTACCAAGAGCAGGTGATGCAAACCGCGCAAATATTGGGGGGCTACTCGCTCGGTGGCGCCGATTTGCTGCGACGCGCCATGGGTAAAAAGAAGGCCGAAGAAATGGCCGAGCACCGCGAAATCTTCCGCGCCGGTGCCGCCAAAAACAATATTCCGCAGCCCAAAGCCGACGAGATTTTTGACTTGATGGAGAAGTTCGCGGGCTATGGCTTTAACAAGTCACACGCTGCGGCTTATTCTCTCTTGGCCTATCACACCGGTTGGCTCAAAGTGCATTACACGGCGGAGTTTTTCTGCGCCAACATGACGGTGGAGATGGACGACACCGACAAGCTCAAAGTCTTGTTTGAAGACGCTCAGAAAATGGGGTTGAGCTTTGAGTCGCCCGACGTCAACCGAGGCCAGTACCGTTTTGAGCCCATCTCTGACAAAGTGATTCGCTATGGCTTGGGCGCCATCAAAGGCTCTGGACAACAAGCCATTGAAGCCATCGTCGCAGCACGCGAAGAGGGCGGGCCCTTCACCAGTTTGTTCGATTTTTGCTGCCGCGTAGACCGCAGCCGCTTGAACAAACGCACCGTCGAAGCGCTCATCAAAGCGGGCGCTTTCGACAACTTGCACCTCAACCGTGCCGAACTGCTCGCCAGCGTGGAACGCGCTTTTGACTTCGCCACCGCCACCCAAGCCAACGCCAACCAAGGCGGCTTGTTTGACATGATGGGCGAGGACGCCCACGGCTCCAGCACCCAAGAGCCGGAGCTGGTTGAGGCCTTGCCTTGGGGCGTCAAAGAGCGGCTCACCCACGAAAAAATGGCCTTGGGTTTTTTCATCTCCGGTCATTTGTTTGACGAGTCCGAGCGCGAAGTGCGCCACATCGTCAATACTCGCATTGAAGACCTGATGGACTCGCGCGAGCCGCAATTGCTGTGCGGCATCGTCAGCGACACCCGCGTCATCAACGGCCAGCGCGGCAAGTTGGCGATCTTCAAGTTGGACGACAAATCTGCCGTCATCGAAGCCACGGCGGACGAGGCGACCATCAACACCTATCGCAACACGCTCAAAGACGATGAGTTGGTGATCGTCATGGGCAAGGTGCAGCCTGATCGTTTTTCTGGCGGCTTGCGCTTGAGCATTCAACAAGTGTGGGATTTGCCGCAGGCGCGCTGTCGCTTTGGCAAGTATTTGCGCGTCATGGTCAATGGCGTTGCGCCCGATCTGGCGCGTTTGCTGCGCGAGCATCCGGCGCGGGTGGAGCAGTCGGAGCAAGGCGAGTTGGTGCGCGGCATGGGCGTGCGCATGCGCTTGTTGCGCGAAGGCGCACAGGCCGACATTGAGTTGGGCGACAACGCCAAATTTTTCCCCAGCGATGCGGCACTCGCGAGCTGGATGGCTCAGGCTTACCAAGGCCAAGCCCAAATCATTTACGATTGAAGCACCATGTTGTGGACCATCCCTACGCTGATGACTTTGACGCGCATCGTCGCGATCCCTTTCATTTTGTTGGTGTTTTACATGCCCATCAGCATGGAGATGAAAAACCTCTGCGCCACGATCATGTTCATCGTTTTTGCCTTGACCGATTGGCTCGATGGCTACTTGGCGCGGCGCTTGAACCAAACCTCGGCCTTTGGTGCCTTTTTAGACCCAGTGGCCGATAAATTTTTGGTCTGCGCAAGTTTGTTGGTATTGGTGCATTTAGGGCGAGCCGATGTGTTGGTCTCGCTCATCATCATTGGTCGCGAAATTGCAATTTCAGCCTTGCGCGAATGGATGGCGCAAATTGGCGCTTCACGCAGCGTGGCGGTGCACATGTTGGGCAAGCTCAAAACCACGGCGCAAATGGTGGCGATTCCGTTTTTGTTTTTTGACGGCCAGTTGTTTGGCTTGATCGACACCGCCTTATGGGGCTTTGTTCTGATTTGGATTGCAGGCGTGCTCACCGTGTGGTCGATGGTGTATTACTTGCGCAAAGCCTGGCCCGATATTTTGAAGCACGCCCAGTGATGAACGGGTCATCTCGCAACCAAGCTTGGGTCGCGGCCATGCCGTGGGTCTTTGTACTCATTTGGAGCACGGGTTTTATCGTGGCGCGTTATGGCATGCCGCATTCGCCTCCGTTTACGTTTTTGTGGTGGCGGTATGCCTTTTCCATCGTGTGTTTGCTGGCTTGGATGGTGTTGGCGCGTGTCGCTTGGCCCACCAACCGAGCGCAGTGGATGCATTTGGCCGTCACGGGCGTGTTGATGCATGCTGGTTATTTAGGCGGCGTGTGGGCTGCGGTCAAGGCGGGCATGGGTTCTGGCTTGTCGGCGTTGATTGTGGGGTTGCAGCCTGTGCTCACAGCCATTTGGTTGTCTTCGCGGGGTGGCCATGTGTCGCGGCGCCAATGGTTGGGCTTGTTGTTCGGCTTCTTGGGGCTGGCCTTGGTGGTCGCGCGCAAGTTTGAGCATGGGGTGGAAGTCAATGCGTGGAGCTTGACCATGGCTGTCATGGCGCTGTGCTGCATCACCGTGGGCACGCTCTACCAAAAGCGTTTTGTCACGCCCTGCGATGTACGCAGCGCCAACGCGGTGCAACTCTTGGCCGCATGTGTGGTGACTTTGCCGTTTGCTTGGGCCGAAACCGAACAAGCCGTGTGGGTGCCTGAAGCCATGTGGGCCATGGCGTGGTCGGTGCTCGGCTTGACCGTGGGCGCGAGTTCTTTGCTCTACATCTTGATTCAGCGCGGTGCGGCTACGGCGGTGACCAGTTTGATGTATTTGGTGCCGCCCACAACAGCCGTGATGGCCTGGTGTTTGTTTGATGAGCCCATCACCTGGGTGACAGTTGCGGGCGTGGCTTTGACCGCGATGGGGGTGAGCTTGGTGGTGCGGCCTCCTAGAATCGCGGGCTAGTTTGTACGAAGTTATCGATCAACGGAGTTTTTCATGAGCAAAAAACGCATCGCAGTCATTGCTGGCGACGGCATTGGCAAAGAGGTCATGCCTGAGGGCATTCGCGTCATGGACGCGGCGGCACGCAAATTTGGCATCGACTTGGCGTTTGACCACTTCGATTTTTCCAGCTGGGACTACTACGAAAAACACGGCCAAATGTTGCCCGACAACTGGAAAGACCAGATCGGTGGCCACGATGCCATTTACTTTGGCGCGGTCGGCTGGCCCGAGAAAATTGCAGACCATGTGTCGCTGTGGGGTTCTTTGCTCATGTTTCGACGCGAGTTTGACCAATACATCAACCTGCGTCCCGCTCGCCTCATGCCAGGCATCATCGCGCCTGTGGTGCGCCGTGACGGCACGCCGCGCCAGCCCGGCGAGATCGACATGTACATCGTGCGCGAAAACACCGAAGGCGAATACTCCAGCATTGGCGGCAGAATGTTTCAAGGCACTGAGCGCGAAATCGTGATGCAAGAAACCGTGATGTCACGCATCGGCGTGGATCGCGTGCTGAAATTTGCCTTTGAGCTGGCGCAAAAGCGCCCGAAAAAACACATCACCAGCGCCACCAAGTCCAACGGCATTGCCATCACCATGCCGTATTGGGACGAACGTGTGGCCGAAATGGCTAAGGCTTTCCCTAGTATCAACGTCGATAAATTTCACATTGACATCTTGACCGCGCACTTCGTGCAGCGGCCTGATTTTTTCGATGTAGTGGTGGCCAGCAACTTGTTTGGCGACATCTTGAGCGACTTAGGCCCCGCTTGTACCGGCACGATTGGCATTGCGCCGAGCGCCAATTTGAACCCCGAGCGCAAGTTTCCCTCGCTGTTTGAGCCCGTGCACGGCTCTGCGCCAGACATTGCTGGCAAAGGCATTGCCAACCCAATTGGGCAAATTTGGTGCGGTGCCATGATGCTCGATTTCTTGGGTTACCCCGAGGCGCACGATGCCGTGTTGGCGGCGATTGAAAAAGTCTTGCAGCCCCAAAGCGGTGCGCCTAAAACGCCTGATATGGGCGGACAAGCCAGCACCGAAGACGTAGGACGTGCGATTGCGAGTGTGCTGTAGGACACACAACATCAATATGTTTTGCAAAAAATCCCGAATAAAAACCGACTAGAATTCGCTGCCTAGTTGCTGGAGCCAAGCGTTTGTCACGTTGACACCCGAATGGTCATTGGCTTAAATGCTGACAGCAGCGTCACTGCAATTGCAGTCCGGTTCTAAAGTAAGATACTTTCTTGCTTTGGTTAAAACAAGCTGTAAATTTCGATCAACATCACATCTCATTGAGAGGGGATTTTTGTGAACAAGACTGAACTGATTGAGCACATTGCTAAGCACGCGGATATTTCCAAAGCTGCAGCCACTCGTGCACTCGAATCCACCATCGGTGCCGTTAAAACAACCTTGAAAAAAGGTGGCACTGTTTCTTTGGTTGGTTTCGGAACCTTCGCGGTTGGCAAACGTGCTGCCCGCACTGGTCGCAACCCACGCACTGGCGAAGCTATCAAAATCAAAGCGGCCAAAGTGCCTAAGTTCCGCCCAGGCAAAGGCCTCAAAGACGCTTTGAACTGATACCCACAAGGGGTGGGGTGCTTAGCTCAGTTGGTAGAGCAGCGCCCTTACACGGCGTAGGTCGGCGGTTCGAGCCCGTCAGCACCCACCATCTTCGGAATAAGGCGAACACACTTGTTCGCCTTTTTTTGTTATTCGTATGAGTTTTTTTGCGCGAGTCAATCATGTTTGATTTTGTCCGTCGTCACACCAAGATCATGCAGTTCATTTTGTTTCTGCTGATCTTTCCATCGTTTGTCTTGTTTGGTATTCAGGGCTACAACCGTTTTCATGAACAAGGTGAAGCTGTCGCCAGCGTCAACGGTGTGGACATCACGCAGTCTGAATGGGACAACGCGCATCGCGTGCAAGTGGAGCGTTTACGCGCTCAATCGCCCAACATCGATGTAAAGCTGTTTGACACCCCGCAAGCCAAATACGCCACGCTTGAGCGCATGGTGCGCGATCGTTTGCTCCAAGCGGCTGCTGATAAATCGCATTTGGCGGTGAGCGATCAACGCTTGGCCAATGAGTTGCAACAAAATCCCAATATTGCTTCTTTGCGTCGCCCCGATGGCAGTTTGGATTTGCAACGCTACCGCGAGGCTTTGGCTGCGCAAGGCATGACGCCTGAGACTTTTGAACGCCAAGTGCGCTTTGACTTGTCTACGCGCCAAGTTATGGCTGGCTTGGGAGCGAGCAGTTTTGCGCCTCCTGCTTTGGCCGATGTGGCACTCAACGCCTACTACCAGCAACGCCAAGTGCAAGTGGCGCGTTTCAATGCGTCTGAATTTGTCAGCAAAGTCAACCCTACGGAAGCGGACTTGCAAGCCTATTACAAAGCCCATCCTGACCAGTTCATGTCGGCAGAACGGGCAGATGTTGAGTACGTGGTGCTCGATTTGGCAAATGTCGAAAAAACCGTTGTTGTGCCTGAGGCCGAGCTCAAAACCTATTACGAACAAAACCAATCTCGTCTGGCCGCTCTCGAAGAGCGTCGAGCCAGCCACATTTTGATCAATGCACCTACATCGGCCAGTGCCGCTGATCGCGCCAAAGCGCGTGCCCAAGCGGAAGATTTGTTGACGCAATTGCAAAAGTCTCCCGAAAAATTTGCAGACTTGGCGCGTAAAAACTCGCAAGACCCTGGTTCTGCGGAAAAAGGCGGTGACCTCGATTACTTCGCTCGCGGTGCAATGACCAAATCTTTTGAAGATGCAGCCTTTGCCCTGAAAAAAGGTGAGACCAGCGGGGTGGTGGAGTCTGAATACGGCTACCACATCATTCGATTGACCGATATTCGTTTGCCCAAACAGAAGTCTTTTGAAGAGTCCCGTGAAAGCTTGCAAGCAGAGGTGCGCCACCAACTCGCGCAGCGCAAATTTGCTGAAGTGGCTGAGCAATTCACCAACATGGTGTATGAGCAATCAGACAGTCTCAAGCCTGTCGCTGATCGACTCAAGGTGGAAATCAAACAAGCCTCCCAAATTAGCCGTGAAGCCACTCCGGGCAACCCTGTGCTGTCTAACCCCAAGTTGTTGGCTGCAATTTTCTCCCCCGATTCACTAGAGAAAAAACACAACACCGAAGCGGTGGACATCGGCACGAACCAAATTGCTTCTGCTCGCATTACCCAATACAACCCTGCGCGCACCTTGCCTTTGGATGAGGTCAAGTCCCGCGTACATGATTTGGTGGTGGTCGATCAAGCTGCAAGCTTGGCGCGTACAACGGGCGAAGGCAAACTGGCTGAGTACAAATCTGCTGGCGACGTCAAAATTGGTGAAGCCGTGACTGTCTCGCGCGACCAAAAATTGCAGCTGCCTGCCCAAGTCATTGAAGCCGCATTGAAAGCCAACACCAAAACCCTGCCTGCTTGGGTTGGCGTTGATTTAGGCGCCGCAGGTTTTGCGGTGGTGAAAGTGGACAAAGTTTTGTCCCGTGATGAAACAGCTGAGAAAAATCGCGATCGAGAACACACCCAATTTGCCCAATGGTGGGCAAGCGCCGAAGGACTGGCCTACTACAACCTGCTGCGAGAAAGATTCAAGGTCGAGATCAAAATTCCTAGGTTATAATTCTCAATCTACGGTGGCTGTAGCTCAGTTGGTAGAGTCCAGGATTGTGATTCCTGTTGTCGTGGGTTCGAGCCCCATCAGCCACCCCATTTTCATGCGCCCTAGCGACCTTTTTGGTTGCTAGGGCGTTTTGCTTTTATGCCATCCCCCATCATTTTTTTTCTGAGCCTGATCACACCCACTCAAAAGGGCGCTTGGTAATCGGTTTCTTGAAACAGGTGCAAGCAGGCATCCACCACGGCGGGGTCAAACGCGGTGTTTCTGCCGGCTTGTATGGTTTTTAATGCGGCCTCCAAGCCTAAGGCTGGACGGTAGGGGCGGTGCGAAGCCATGGCTTCAACGGTGTCGGCGACGGCTATGATTTTTGCTTCCAAGAGGGTCTGATCGCCCTTGAGTCCGTGCGGATATCCAGAGCCGTCAACTCGCTCATGATGTTGAACCACCATGTTTGCAATGGGCCAGAAAAATGGAATGTCTTTGAGAATTTCATAGCCAGTTTCAGCGTGCTGTTGAACCATTTGCATTTCGAGCAAATTTAATTTACCCGGTTTGGTCAGTATTTCCGCAGGAATAGCCACTTTGCCGATGTCGTGCACGATGCATCCCAGATGCAGTCCGCTGAGTCTTGCCTCATCCAATCCCATTTCCTTGCCAATGGCGGTGGCGATATGTGCCACACGTTTTTGGTGACCCGCTGTATAGGGGTCGCGCCATTCCATGGTTTTTGACATCGCTTCGATGGTGGATTCAAGAGCTTTGGTGAGTTGCAGCTCTATTTGGGTGCGTTTGCGGGTTTCTTGAGCCAATTCAATGCGTCGCTTGATGGCGTGCAGCCCATAGCCAATTTCGTTGGCAAGATTTTCAAATAAACGGATGTCATCTTCAGAAAATGCGTTGGGTATTTTTGAGTAGACCATGAGCGCCCCAATCGTCACGCTGTCCCCATAGATCGGTGTGGCCACGGAGCTTCTGATCCCATATTTTTGTGCGCAGTCTCGCCAGGGAGCAAACGTGGGTGCTTCCAAGATATCTGAAACCACAACAGATTTGCCTTCTCGAATGCAGCGCCCGCTTGGACCCAAGCCGTCAGATGATTCAGCAGACCAACTCACCGCAATTTCTTGTGCATATTTTTTGCCGGGACCTGCCAAACCAGCCAAGCGAATAGAGTGTGCGGCATTGAACTCAGCCAACCCCACCCAGCACAGAACAAAAGGAGAGCTGTCCACAATGCCATTGCAAACACTGTTGATCAAGTCGGCTTCATCATTGGCGTTGGACAAAGACATAGACGCATGCGCATACGCCATGAGTGACCAGTTGCGCTTTTCCAGTTCATTTTTTGAGTGCAACAAGGCCGCTTCTGATAGCTTTCTCAAGCTGATGTCACGAATATTGCATTGGATGACGCGCTCTCCATTGACACCATAAGCATTGCTGACGAATTCAACGTTGATCGTCTTACCTTGCTTGGTTTTTAAAGGCAAATCTTCGTAGCGGATATAGCCAGTTGACTGCAGCGTATCAAAGGCTTCGATTGCTGCATTTTTGTCCACCATGGCACCAATTTCCCAAAGTACTTTGCCAATAAGCTCTTCTTTGGTATAGCCCAACAAGTTCAATAAAAAGGGATTGGCGTCTTCAATTTTTCCAGTTGAAAAAGCCAGTATCAAGATCCCATCTTGTGCCGCCTCAAATAAGCGGCGATACCTCAGCTCTGAAGCGTGAATTTCGGGCATATGTGGTTTGTGTCCTTTCGAGCAGAAGTCAATTTCCACCCCGCATGAACATACCCAGTTCACACGTTTGGGTGTGTTCGATATCGCACACAGGATGTAGAGCGTCTTTGATTTGCTATACAAATGATAAAAATGTAAAATTTGAATTAAATTGGAGATTTAAGCGATGTTTTCAAAAAAGCGCATTTTTGGCTTGTTAATTGCATTTTTATTAGTTTGCAACACAGGTTTCGCACAAGACTTAGAGCAAAGCCCCGTCAAAATCTCTCAAGAAGAACGCACGCGCCTTCAAGCCATCTTGGATGCGCCGATTGATAAAGATGCCCTGAATCTGACCAAGATTGCGCAGTACCGCCAAAAAGACTTGGCCGCTTTCAAACTTGGAGATGCAGTACGCAGAGAAGAAAACTTGCGTGAGTGGGCAAAGTTTGATCCCAATGAGGGCAAATGGGGTCTGCACAATTTGTTGGCCGCGACAGAAAAACGCGCTGAGTCTTACCGTATCGGTCAAGAATTGATACAGGAACAAAAATGGCCGCCCAGCGCAATTCGCATTCGGGTCACGCAGGCCAATCGGTACATGCAAGATAACAATATCAAAGAAGCCACGCGTTTGTTGATGGAGTCTGAAAACATCATGCGTGGTGAGTTGCGCAATATGCCCATGCGCGGCAATGCGTCATTTTGGGTATTGCGAGCACAGATGGAATATTACGTTTCTAAATCTCGTCTATCCATGCGAATTGGCAAATGGCACGAGGGCGTTGAAGAAGCAAAAATTGCGGTAGAGAAGTCGCGCGATCTTTTAAAAATGATCAACTTAGCGGCTACTGAAAACGAAAAGCAATGGACTTACAGCACTGTTTTGTATGCCTCGGTAGAACTAGCTTCCCAGCAAACGGTCTCAGGCTTATATGCCGATGCGGAGTGGACACTCAGAGATGTTTACACCATGATCAAAAGCTTGGGATTGACTGAGAATTTTTTGATGGGCGTTTACTCAAGCGTTGCAGATTTATATATTGCCAATGGTCAATTCAAAGATGCGGCTATTTTTGCCAACTATGCTGAAAAAAATGTGCTCAATCAGGGGTTTCAGTCGGGCTCGCCCATTTGGATGTTTGCGCGCAACAGATTGAATGCGGCCTTGATTGGCGAAGATAAGTGGAATGAGGCCTTGGCAAGTTTTGATTTGATTGACAGCGAAACCGAACGCGTGGGCCGCCCCGTTAAAACCACGCAAGCTGCTATGCGCGGATTGGTGTATTTAAAAACTGGAAAACAAGACCGCGCATTAAAACTCATGCAAGGAAATTTGCGCTGGACCGAAGAAAACTTTGGGCCAGAGCATTATTTCACTGCGATCAGTCGCGGTATGTTGGCTGCATCGCTGTCGCGAACAGGCAATAACGAGCAAGCCAGACTTGAATTCGATCATGCATTAAAAGGCATGACTGCTCCCGAATCACTCACGGGTGATTTTGTTGAAAATGCAATTCAGCAAAAGATAAAGCACTTTATTTTGCAGAGCTATTTGCAGCTGCTTGCACAAACTGCAGCCAAAGAACCCAAAGACGCTGAAATTATTTTTCAAGTGGCCGATCAGCTCAATACCTCCAAAGTTCAGCAAGCCTTGGCCGAAGCTGCGGTTCGTTCAGGCGTGACGATTCCTGGGCTGTCAGACATTATTCGAAAAGAACAGGACGCTAAAAATGAAATCGCCAGCTTGACCAATTACATCAGCGGACAAATCGGTGAAGACGAGAAAAAGCGCAATCCTCAGGTGGTGGAGCAAATGCGCTATCGCTTGCGCGAAATTGAGGGGCAACGAAAAGAATACAAAGCGCAAATTCAAAAGAGTTATCCGGAATATTTCCAGTTGATTCAGCCTAAATCGCCCTCTATTCAAGACATTGCCAAACAATTGCAAGCCGATGAATTGTTTATCTCCATTATTCCAATGGATGAAAAAACCTATGTCTGGGCGATTGATGCGCAAGCGAATGTCAATTTCCAAAGCGCCAATTTGTCACAAGCCGAGCTCAAGACCTTGGTTACCAAAGTGCGCTCCACCTTAGATGTGGCCGGTTTGGGACCACGTGCTCCCGCGTTTGATGTGGCCAGTGGCTTCAAGATTTACAAAGAAATATTCATGCCCTTTGATGCACAAATCAAAGGCAAAAGCCATTTGATCATTGCCACCTCGGGCGTGTTGGCGCAATTGCCGTTTGCGGTATTGCCCCGACAAGAAAACGCAAATCAAGTCGCTTGGTTGTTGCGCGATGTGGCGCTCAGCCATGTGCCGACCGCCAATGGCTGGCTATCGCTCAAACGATTGGGGCAGCAAGCGCCTGCCTCCCAAGCTTTGTTGGCCTGGGGCGATCCTGCATTCGATCCCAATGACGAACAAGTGGCATCTGTAGCAGCCAGCACGGTTCGGTCGGTGGCCGTGGCGCGCACGGGTGAGCATGAACGCAACATCATGGATGCCGCCACCTACGTGGCTTACAGCAAAATTCCTAAACTCCCCGAAACTCGCGACGAAGTCAAAGAGCTCGCCACTATTTTGTCGGCGGACGCGAAGTCTGATTTGATTTTGGGCCACGACGCCACCCGCGCCTCGGTGCTCAAGCAAAGCGCTTCGGGCAACTTGGCGCGCAAACAAGTGGTGGTTTTTGCAACGCACGGCTTGCTCGCAGGTGATTTGCCCAATTTGAACCAACCCGCCTTGGCCATGGCCTCTACCAAAGACCCCAAGGAGTCGCCGCTGCTCACCTTAGAAGATGTGCTGGGCTTAAAGCTCAACGCCGATTGGGTGGTGCTCTCCGCCTGCAACACCGCAGGGGCGGATGGACGTGCTGAAGAAGCCATGAGCGGGCTGGCACGGGGCTTTTTCTACGCGGGCAGCAGAAGTTTGCTGGTCACACATTGGTCGGTCGAGTCTGAAAGCGCCATGATGCTGACCACTCACACCTTTGCCGCTTACAAAAAGAACCCGCAAATGCGCCGTGCCCAAGCCTTGCGCCAAGCCATGTTAGAGACCATGCAGGTGCCGCGCTTCTCGCATCCTGCGTATTGGGCGCCGTATGCGTTGGTGGGTGAGGGTGGACGATAATCGTTTGATGCATCCACTTCATCATCACGTTATCCAAGCAGACATCGAGGCCTTGCGTCCCACGCAAATGACCATCGGTTTTGTGGAAGTCGCCAACAAGCGTGCCGAATGGCAAAAGCTGTCTAAAAAAGCACGCAAAACACTCGTCGCAGATCATTGGTTTCCCAGTATCTTGGGACCCAAAGGACAGTACTTCATCATCGATCACCACCACTTGGGCATGGCTTTGCATGAAGAAGGCCAAAGCGAGGTCAAACTCACCGTGCTCAAAGATTTATCCTGGCTGGAGATGGACACATTTTGGCGCGTGATGGAGTTTCATCAATGGGTTCATCCCTATGACGAAAATGGCCGTCGCGTGTCGTTTGACAAATTGCCCCAACAAGTGAGTGGTTTGAAAGACGATCCGTACCGAGGTTTGGCGGGCTTGGCGCGCAATGCGGGCGCATTCGCTAAAGATTTAACGCCCTACAGCGAGTTTTTGTGGGCGGATTATTTGCGTGCGCGCATGCCCAAAAAACTGCTGAAATCGCAACAAGCCGCCTTAGAGCAGGCCATGCTTTTGGCTGCCCACCCCGAGGCCAGCTATTTGCCAGGCTGGGTGGGACGCCACATTTGATTCAGAATTAATTCACCAAGGTATCGACCACGCCATACAACCCGCCCAACCACAAGGCGGCAATGGCAAAAAATCCCACCATAAAGCCACGGCCACGCTTGGCGGGGTCTTTTTGGTAGTCGAGGCCATACACCACGCGGCCCATCAGCCAAATCGCGCCAATCACGCCTGCACCCAAGTCGTCGGTGAAAACGGCATAAATCCACAGCGAGGGAAACATCATCAAGAAGCTCTCGATGGTGTTGACTTGAATGCGATAGGCGCGTTCGAACATCTCATGGCCTGTGGTGGCGGGCGCTTTGACTTGGTATTGCATGCGCGCACGTCCTACATGGATGGACGTGCCAAGCATCAAAAGCACTGAAACAAGACTCACAAGTGCTGCGAAGGGAAACACAATCATGGTTTTTTCCTAGGGTGTTGAAAGAATTAATTGACCATCACCAGCTTGCCCATGACGCCGCGCGAACCCATTTCGGTATAAGCCGCTTTGAGTTCAGCCATGGGCATGGTCTTGTGGATGACGGGCTTGATTTTGCCTTGTGCGTACCAAGTGGCGAGCTCTTGCATCATGGCTGCGTTGGCTTGGGGTTCGCGGCGAGCAAAGTCACCCCAAAACACGCCCACCAATGAAGCGCCTTTGAGCAGCGCCAAGTTCCAAGGCAGCGCCGGAATGGGGCCCGCCGCGAAGCCCACCACCAAATAGCGACCGCGCCAAGCAATGGAACGAAACGCGGGCTCGGCAAACTCGCCGCCCACGGGGTCATAAATGATGTCGGGGCCTTTGCCCTCGGTGATCAGCTTGAGCGCGTCGCGCAAGTTGTCTCGGCTGTAGTTGATGGTGGCGTCTGCGCCTTGGCGTTTGCACAGCTCGCATTTTTCGTCGGTCGAGGCAGCGGCAATCACCTTGGCGCCTGCGGCTTTGGCAATTTGAATCGCCGCTGTGCCTACGCCGCCTGCCGCGCCTAGTACCAACACGGTTTCGCCCGCTTTGAGTTGTCCACGGTCAATCAAGGCATGGTGCGAGGTGGCATAAGTCATGATGAAGGCGGCTGCGTCCACTGCGGGAAAGCCCGCAGGCAAAGGCATGCACAGCTTGGCGGGGGCCAAGGTGTGTGTGCCAAAACCGCCTGTGCCGCTCAGGCATGCCACGCTTTGTCCCACCTGCAAATGCTTCACACCCGCACCCACGGCGCGAACCACGCCTGCGTATTCAGAGCCCGGCACAAAGGGCAGGGGCGGTTTCATTTGGTATTTGTTTTGAACAATCAACAGATCGGGAAAATTCAGGCTTGCCGCTTGAATTTCAAGCAAAACCTCGCCCTCACCGGGTTGCGGCGTGGGAGTTTCTTTCCAAGTCAGGGCATCCACACCCGTGGGGTTTTCGCAAAGCCAAGCGTGCACAGTCGTCTCCTAATTTTTGGGTTGTGCAGATGATATGCGGCTTGGGTGACAGCTCTTGTCGCCTGTGCGTGAGGTCAAACCCTACAATTTGCGTTTTACCAAGGCGCCCCATGAACATCTTGATCTCCAATGACGACGGCTACCAAGCCCCCGGCATCGTTGCCTTATACGAGGCGCTGAAAGACCTCGGCCATGTGGAAGTCGTCGCGCCCGAGCAAAACAACAGCGCTAAATCCAACGCCTTGACGCTGCATTCGCCGCTGTATGTGCACCAAGCGGCCAACGGTTTTCGTTACATCAACGGCACACCCGCTGACTGCGTTCACATCGCTTTGACGGGGCTGTTGGGTTACAAGCCCGATTTGGTGGTCTCAGGCATCAACAATGGCGCCAACATGGGCGACGACACGATTTACTCGGGGACGGTAGGCGCGGCGATGGAGGGTTATTTGTTTGGCGTGCCCGCCATTGCTTTTTCGCAAACCGAAAAAGGCTGGGCGCATTTGGACAGCGCCGCGCAAGTCGCGCGTGAGCTGGTGCAAAACTTCATGCGTGGCGAGATCATCCATCCCGCGCCTTGGTTGTTGAATGTGAATATTCCTAATCGGCCTCGCGCCGAGCTCAAACCGCTTCGCGTGACCCGTTTGGGGCGCAGACATGCGGCTGAGCGCGTCATCACCCAAGAAAGCCCGCGTGGCGAAACCATGTATTGGATTGGCAGCGCAGGCCCCGCCAAAGACGACAGCGATGGCACTGATTTTCACGCGGCATTTGAAGGGCATGTGGCTGTCACACCGCTGCAAGTCGATTTGACAGAACACGCCGCGCTTGATGCGTGGAGCCAAGTCTTGCAGGATAAAGCCGCATGAAAAAGCGTCCCAGCTTTCCCGCGCAATTGGAGGCTCCCAAGCCCAATACAGCGCCCAAAACATTGCTGGGAGCCACGCGCATTGTCACAACGCCAAAACCATTGACCAAAGTGGTGGGTTCTGGCCTGCAAAGCCCGTCTGGCGTGGGTTTGGATTCATCTACTGTGCGCCTGCGCATGGTGCAAAAACTCGCCGAACAAGGCATTGACGACGAGCTGGTGCTGCAAGCCATGAGCCGCGTGGAGCGCCATCGCTTTGTGGATACCGCCTTGGTCAACCAAGCTTACGAAGACACCAGCTTGCCCATTGGCTTGGGGCAAACCATCTCCAAACCCAATGTGGTGGCGCGCATGATCGCCTTGTTGCGCGAGGCGCCTGGTTTGCAAGGCGGCGGATTGGGGCGGGTGCTCGAAATTGGCACAGGCTGCGGCTACCAAGCTGCGGTACTGGCGCAGGTTGCCAAAGAGGTTTACAGCATTGAGCGTTTGCGCGGCCTGCATGACAAAGCCCGCGACAACCTGCGGCCTTTGCGTTTGCCCAATGTGCACCTCATATTTGGCGACGGCATGTTGGGCTATGCGTCGGGTGCGCCCTACAGCGCAATTATTTCAGCGGCCGGAGGCGAGGCCATGCCGCAAGCCTGGATCGACCAATTGGCCGTGGGCGGGCGCATCGTCGCACCGCTGCAAACGGCCAATGGACAGCAAGCCTTGATTGTGGTGGACAAGACGGCGCAAGGCTTGCAGCAGCAGTTGTTAGAGGCGGTTCACTTTGTGCCTCTAAAATCAGGCATTGATTGATTTGGGAGTTTTTTCAATGCGTTTTGCTGGAATTTGTGCGACCGGGTTTCTAGGCGCTACGCTGATCGTGGCGGGTTGCGCCAATCATGGGCGTCTGGCTCCGGTGGAAGAGCGCAATTTGAATGGCTCCTACCCATCTTCTGGCGCAGAAAACGCAGGCAAGCCCGGCTACTACACCGTGCGTCCCGGCGACACCTTGATTCGCATTGGCATGGACAGCGGCCAGTCGTGGCGCGACCTCTCGAAATGGAATAACTTAGACAATCCCAATGTCATCGAGGTCGGCCAAGTGCTGCGCATTGCACCTCCGCAAGACGCCGTGGTGGTGCGCCCCGTCAGCAACCCAGGCGTGGTGGCTTCTCAAAATGTTGCTTCGGCAGCGAAGCCCGCTGCATCGTCTGCGGCCATGTCGGCGTCAACGCCTGCGTCGGCTGCTGCGTCCAGTGCGCAAGCCCCTGCCACTAAGCCCTCGGCAGCCAGCGCGATCAATGACAACGCAGAAGAAGCGGTCGTCTTTCGTTGGCCAGCCAAAGGCAACCCTGTGGCTGGCTTTGATGAGGTCAAAAACAAGGGCATTGACATTGCGGGCAGCGCCGGCGACTCTGTGCTGGCTGCTGCCGATGGTCGCGTGGTCTATGCCGGTGCAGGCTTGCGCGGCTACGGCAACCTCATCATCCTCAAGCACAACAACACTTACTTGACCGCCTACGCCCACAACCAAACCCTGTTGGTCAAAGAAGACCAAACCGTCAAGCAAGGCCAAAAGATTGCTGAAATGGGCAACAGCGACGCTGACCAAGTCAAGCTGCACTTTGAAATTCGCCGCCAAGGCAAGCCCGTGGATCCTGCCAAATACCTGCCCGCAAATTGATGTCTGACACCGTTCAAAACAAGACGTGGCCCGACCACGCCCTCACCATTGAGTCCATGGATTTAGAAGCGCAAGGCGTCGCACACCGTGCCGATGGCAAAGTGGTCTTCGTCGAAGGCGCACTGCCTTTTGAAGTGGTGCACGCCAATGTGCATCGCAAGAAAAACAACTGGGAACAAGCCTCGCTGATGGAGGTGTATCAAGAGTCTTCGCAGCGCGTGCGTCCGCAATGTCCGCACTTTGGTTTGCACGCTGGCTCGTGCGGCGGCTGCAAAATGCAGCACCTTGAAGCCAGCGCGCAAGTGGCTGTCAAGCAACGCGCCTTGGAAGACAACCTCTGGCATTTGGGCAAAGTCAAAGCCGAAACGCTGTTGCGCCCCATCCAAGGCCCGAGCTGGGGCTACCGCTACCGCGCCCGTTTGTCGGTGCGGTATGTGGCCAAAAAAGGCGATGTCCTGGTCGGTTTTCACGAACGCAAAAGCCGCTATGTGGCCGACATGAAAAGCTGCGCCGTCTTGCCCCCGCATGTTGACGCTTTGCTGCTGCCTCTGCGAGCCTTGATCTCTTCCATGCACGCCCGCGAAACCTGCCCGCAAATTGAAATTGCTTGCGGCGACAGTGTCACCTCGCTTGTGCTGCGCCACTTAGAGCCTTTGAGCGACGAAGACAACCAGCGTTTACGCGACTTCGCACACAAGCACCATGTGCAATGGTGGCTCCAACCCAAAGGCCCCGACACCGTGCATTTGATGGACGCGGCCAGCGAACAACTCGCCTACAGCTTGAACGATTTTGGCATCACCATGCCGTTCAAACCGACCGACTTCACCCAAGTCAATCCCCACATCAACCGCGTGTTGGTGAGTCGCGCCTTGCGCTTGCTCGACCCGCAAAAAAACGAGCGCGTGATCGACTGGTTTTGCGGCTTGGGCAACTTCACCTTGCCGCTGGCGACGCTGGCCAAAGAGGTGTTGGGCATCGAAGGCAGCGAAGCTTTGGTGGCGCGTTCACGCGAGAACTACGCCTTGAACCAACAAGGCCGAGGCGTGCCGCTCGCGCCCACAGCGTTTGTGGCCCGCAACTTGTTTGACATGACGCCTGAGCTGCTCATCCAAGACGGCGTGGCCGACAAATGGCTGGTCGATCCTCCCCGCGAAGGCGCTTTTGCGCTGGCCAAAGCCGTGGCCGATCTCAACGAAAACCCAGACTTGCGCCAAGGCTGGAAGCCGCCCCAACGCATTGTGTACGTGAGCTGCAACCCCGCCACCTTGGCGCGTGACGCAGGCTTGCTGGTCAACTTGGGCGGCTACCGCTGCACTTCAGCAGGCGCGGTGAATATGTTTCCGCACACCGCGCATGTGGAGAGCATGGCGGTGTTTGATTTGATTTGAGCGAGACAGGCAAAAAAAAGGAGCCTCACGGCTCCTTTTTTGTTGGCAAAGATGACCGCAAATTATTCGCGTTCTCCGCCAAAAATACCCAGCAAAGCCAGCAAGCTTTGGAAGACGTTGACGATGTCCAAGTACAGGGTCAGCGTAGCGCTGATGTAATTGGTTTCGCCGCCGTCCACAATTTGCTTGAGGTCATACAGCATGTAGGCGCTGAAGATGGCAATGGACAACATGGAGATCACAATCATGCCGGTGGACGATTGGGTGAACATATTGATGACGCTGCCCACTATCAACATGATGACGCCAACCATCAGCCATTTGTTCATGCCAGACAAATCGCGTTTGATGACGGTGGACAAACTGGCCATCAAGAAGAACACGCCTGCCGTGCCGCCAAAGGCTGTCATCACCAAGTCTGCGCCGTTTTTAAAGCCCAGCACCATGGCAATCATGCGCGAGAGCACCAACCCCATGAAGAAGGTAAAGCCCAGCAACACGTACACGCCAGTGATGCTTTCTTTGGTGCGCTCAATGGCGTAGATGAAGCCAAACGCGCCGGCGAGCATCAAAATCATGCCCAGGCCACCTGAGAAAATTTGTCCCAAGCCTGCGTAGACGCCCAACCATGCGCCCAAGACAGTCGGCACCATGCTCAGAGCGAGTAGCCAATACGTGTTGCGCATGACGCGGTTGCGCTGCTCAGCGGACAAAACGTAATAGTCAAAGGTTTGAACTTGTTCGTTCATGCAATGGTCTCCTGAAAATCTGCACATGCAGACACATCGCATTTTAGGGCGTGGAAGTCAAAGTCAAGCCATTCCAGACTTTTTTGCAGGTTTCTTTTGCTTTAAAACAAGACAGTGAGGGCATTTGAAGTGGGTATGCTTAGGGTTTTAGCTAATTCACAGAGATTTTCATGAAAACCAAACACGTTCTCCAAGCTTCTGACGTCAAAACCATCGCCGCTGCCGCTGAGGCTGAAGCCCTCAAAAACAACTGGGCGGTGACCATTGCCATCGTGGACGACGGCGGTCATTTGCTGGCTTTGCAACGCTTGGATGGCGCCGCGCCCATTTCTTCGCACATTGCCCCCGCCAAAGCACACACAGCCGCGTTGGGTCAGCGCGAAACCAAGGTGTACGAAGACATCATCAACAACGGTCGTTACGCATTTTTGACCGCACCCGAAGTCAAAGGCATGTTGGAAGGCGGCGTACCCATCATGAAAGACGGCCAATGCTTGGGCGCTGTGGGTGTGAGCGGCGTCAAATCCAATGAAGACGCGCAAGTGGCGAAGGCTGGGATTGCGGCTTTGGGCTTGTAAGCGTTCACTCAATACGTCAAACGCTCAGGATTGATCTCCTGCAAAATCGTCGTCGCAATTTCTTCGATGCTTTTGTGGGTGGTCGATAGCCAGCGAATGCCCGAGCGGCGCATCATGGCTTCGGCGTCGCTGACTTCGGCGCGGCAGTTGGGCAGGCTGGCGTATTTGGAGTTGGGGCGGCGTTCGTTGCGAATCTCGCTCAGGCGCTCGGGCTGAATGGTCAGGCCAAAAATCTTCTTTTTGTGCGGCAGCAAGGCGGGCGGCAGTTGCTGGCGCTCAAAGTCTTCGGGGATGAGCGGGTAATTGGCCGCTTTGAGGCCGTGCTGCATGGCCAAATAAAGGCTGGTCGGGGTTTTTCCGCTGCGGCTCACGCCGACCAAAATCACGTCGGCACTTTCTAGATCGCGGTTGAGTTGCCCGTCGTCGTGCGCCAAGCTGAAGTTGATGGCCTCAATGCGGTCGTGGTATTCCTTGCTTTTGCTCACGTCCGAGAAACGCCCGATGCGGTGGTTGGATTTGACGCCCAGCTCTTGCTCCAGCGGGTTGACGAAGGTGCCAAACATGTCCAGCAACATGCCTTTGCAGCCCGCATGGATGACTTGCAACACATCCATGTCCACCAAGGTGGTGAACACAATCGGGCGGCGACCCTCTACCTCGCCCGTGTGGTTGATTTGCCGAACCGCTTGGTGCGCTTTGTCCACCGAGTCGATGAAGGGCAGGCGGATGTGGCGAAACTTCATTTCGAATTGCGCCAAGATCGCATTGCCAAAGGTTTCGGCGGTGATGCCTGTGCCGTCAGAGATAAAAAATACGCTGGGGTTTGCCATAAAGTTCCAAAAAAGTCAGGCCTACAATCTAGCCATTATCCGAATTTCATCATGCAGCCCAGCCACCCATTCGAAAAAATAAAAAGTGCCAGCCGCTGCAGGGTCTTGCCAGTTTTAACTTCTGGAGCTTTGTCATGTCTCAACTTTTCAGCCCGACCGCCTTGGTCGTTCCGTTTGAAAACCTAAGAATGTCCGATGTCGAGTCGGTCGGCGGTAAAAACGCCAGTCTCGGCGAGATGATTTCCCAACTGCCCACGGGCGTGCGCGTTCCCACGGGTTTTGCCACCACGGCCCATGCGTTTCGGCAGTTTTTGCAGCACGACGGCTTGGCCGACAAAATCAATGCGCGTTTGAGTCAACTCGACACGGAAGACGTGCGTGCCTTGGCCGAAGCGGGCGCAGCCATCCGGGCGATGGTGGAAGCCCAGCCGTTCCCCGCCGATTTGCAACAAGCCATTCACGATGCGTTTGCCACGCTGTCAGCAGGCAATGCCGCCGCGTCGTTTGCGGTGCGCTCTTCGGCCACGGCAGAAGATTTGCCTGACGCTTCCTTTGCTGGACAGCAAGAAACCTTCCTCAACGTGGTGGGCATTGATGATGTGCTGCACAAAATGAAAGAGGTGTTTGCCTCGCTCTACAACGACCGCGCCATCAGCTACCGCGTCCACAAAGGCTTTGCCCATGCCGACGTGGCTTTGTCGGCGGGTGTGCAGCGCATGGTGCGCTCAGACTTGGGCGCAGCGGGCGTGATGTTCACCATCGACACCGAGTCGGGCTTTGAAGATGTGGTGTTCATCACCTCCAGCTATGGCTTGGGCGAAACGGTGGTGCAAGGCGCCGTCAACCCCGACGAGTTTTATGTCCACAAACCCATGTTGCAAGCGGGCAAGCGTGCCGTGATTCGCCGCAACCTCGGCTCCAAGCTGATTCAAATGGAATTTGCCACGGCTGAGGAGAAAAAAGCCTCGGGCAAATTGGTCAAAACCACCGATGTGCCCACCGAGTTGCGCAACCGCTATTCGCTCACCGACGACGATGTGGAGCAACTGGCGCGCTACGCCATGGTCATCGAGCAGCACTATGGTCGTCCAATGGACATCGAATGGGGCAAAGACGGCACCGACGGCCAGCTCTACATTTTGCAAGCCCGTCCTGAGACGGTCAAAAGCCAAGCCAAAGGCCAGGCGGAATTTCGCTACAAGCTCAAAGGGCAGGGCGCGGTTTTGGCCGAAGGCCGTGCGATTGGCCAAAAAATTGGCACGGGACCGGTGCGCTTGGTGCACAACATAAGCGAGATGGACAAAGTGCAAGCGGGCGATGTGCTCGTCACCGACATGACCGATCCCAACTGGGAGCCCGTCATGAAGCGCGCCAGCGCCATCGTCACCAACCGGGGCGGGCGCACTTGCCACGCGGCCATCATTGCGCGTGAGTTGGGTATTCCTGCGGTGGTGGGCTGCGGCGACGCCACCGAGCGACTCAAAGACGGCACGCTGGTGACGGTGAGTTGCTCCGAGGGCGACACCGGCTTTATTTACGACGGTTTGCTCGAAACCGAAGTGACCGAGGTGCAACGCGGCGTCATGCCCAAAATCGACACCAAGATCATGATGAACGTGGGCAATCCTCAGCTCGCTTTCGACTTTTGCCAATTGCCCAACGAGGGTGTGGGCTTGGCGCGTTTGGAGTTCATCATCAACAACAACATTGGCGTGCATCCCAAGGCCATCTTGGATTACCCCAATGTCGATGGCGATTTGAAGAAAGCCGTGGAATCGGTGGCACGCGGACACGCTTCACCCCGCGCTTTTTATGTGGACAAAGTGACCGAAGGCGTGGCCACCATTGCCGCCGCGTTTTGGCCCAAACCCGTGATCGTGCGTTTGTCGGATTTCAAATCGAACGAATACCGCAAACTCATTGGCGGCAGCCGCTACGAGCCCGAAGAAGAAAACCCCATGCTCGGATTCAGGGGCGCGGCGCGCTACATCAGCGAAGACTTCGGCAAAGCCTTTGCCATGGAATGCGAGGCTTTGCGCCGTGTGCGCGACGACATGGGCTTGACCAATGTGCAAGTCATGGTGCCTTTTGTGCGCACTTTGAAACAAGCCGAGCGCGTGACCCAGCTCTTGGCCGATCAAGGTTTGAAGCGCGGCGAAAAAGACCTCAAAGTGATCATGATGTGCGAAGTGCCCAGCAACGCCATCTTGGCCGATGAGTTTTTGCAGTACTTCGATGGCTTTTCCATCGGCTCCAACGACTTGACCCAGCTCACCTTGGGCCTGGACCGTGACTCTGGTTTGGAATTGCTCGCCGCTGATTTTGACGAACGCGACCCGGCGGTCAAAGCCTTGCTCAGCCGCGCCATTGCGGCCTGCAAAGCCCAAGGCAAGTACGTCGGCATTTGCGGCCAAGGCCCCAGCGACCATCCCGACTTTGCGCTGTGGTTGGCCGAACAAGGCATCAGCTCCATCTCGCTCAACCCCGACAGCGTGATCGAAACTTGGCAGTCTTTGGCCAAATAAGCCACGGCTGTAAAGATGCTGTCGCCTCAGGGCAATCCTGAGGTGGCGGCGCTTGAGAAGCTGTTAAAACTCTAGGCGTGATTCACGAAGAACTAGCTCCTCTGTCCAGCGACCAAACCGATGCCACCGAATGGGTGGTTGAGGCCTCGCCGGGTTTGCCTGCGCGCGTGGTGCGCGGGCTGGTGGTGTTGTTTGGGGTGACGTTTTTGGCTTTGTGCGCCGCTTGGGCCTGGCCCGACAACACGGGCTTGCATTTTTGGCTGGTCGCGCAAGCTGTGCCTGTGTTTTATGTGCTGTTTACGTGGTGGAGCAGCCACCATGCGGAGTCGCCATGAAACACCTGCGGTGGCACTGGCGCTTGGTCGCGGCAGGTTTGTTGGCGCTGGTGGTGTCCTCGCTGGCGCTGTGGCTGGCCGATATGCTGGGCGTGTCAAAGGCGTGGATCAACGGCTTTTTCTTGGTGGCCTCGATTGTGGGTTATGCCTCGATTGGCATTGTCTGCCGCACCGGTAACGCACAAGAGTATTACGTGGCGGGGCGACGCATCAGCGCGCCTTTCAACGGCATGGCCACCGCGGCAGATTGGATGTCTGCCGCGTCTTTCATTGGTTTGACCGGCTTGCTCTTGGCCGAAGGTTTTGTTGGCGACGGCCAGCACGCGGGTGGATTGGCTTATGTGCTGGGCTGGTCGGGTGGTTTTTGTTTGTTGGGCTTGTTGTTCGCGGCCAAACTCAATGCCTCGCAAGCCATCACCTTGCCTGACTTTTTAGGTCAGCGCTTTCAAAGCCTGACGGTGCGCTGGCTGGCCGCTTGGGGCGCGATTGTGTGCTCCAGCATTTACTTGGTGGCGCAAATTTACGGCATTGGTTTGGTGGCTTCGATGCTGTCGGGCTTGACCTTTGAGCTGGGTGTGTTCTTGGCTTTGGGCGGCATTTTGATGTGCTCGTTTTTGGGCGGCATGCGAGCCATCACTTGGACGCAAGTGGTGCAAAGCGTGGTGATTGTGTTTTCCATGCTGGCGCTGGCCGTGGCCGTGTCTTGGAAAACCCACGGTCATCCGTTTGTGGCGGTGGCTGCCTCGCAGTCTATTCAAGCCATGCAGCAGCGTGTGCAAGAGATAGAGGCCGACCCGGCTGAGCGCGCCACGCGCGAAGAAATCGCATTGCGGGTGCGTGAACTCAACGCCAAGATAGCCGATCCACAAACGGCGCGCCTGCAAGACCGCCAAGCCATTGCCCACGACTTGGCGCAGGCCAAAACCAACAATGCGTCCATGCGCGATATCCAACGTCTAGAGGCCAGCCCCGCGTGGCGCGAAACCGATCCAGACAGTCTGATGAAAATTTGGCTCAACGAGCGCGAACAGTTGGTGCAAGCGCTGGACAGGCCCGTGGGATTTCAGGCTTCGGGCATGTATGGGTTCAACCCCGGTTGGTTCAACTCAGTGGCTTTGGTGATTTGCTTCATGCTCGGCACGGCTGCGCTGCCGCATATTTTGGTGCGCTCCTACACTGCGGCCAGTCCTGCCGAGGCGGAAAAATCCATCGTCTGGGCGCTGTCGATGATTGTGATTGTGTATTTGTGTGCCTCCGCGCTGGCGGTGCTGATGAAATCGTATTTGCTGACCGACTTGGTCGGCGCGCACTTTGACCAATTGCCCGACTGGGCGGAACGCCTACGCATGAGGAAAATGGCGCTCTTGAGCTTGAACGACTACAACGGCGACGGCATTGTGCAGTTTGCCGATATTCGGCTCTTCAGCGATTACGTCATGCTGGCCGTGCCAGAAATTGCCCGTTTGTCGCCCGTGTTTGTGGGCTTGATTGCCGCTGGCGCTTTGGCAGCGGCTTTGTCCACGGCAGACGGGTTGTTGCTGACCATCTCCAACGCATTTGCCGAGGATTTGTATTTTCAAACCGTTTCGCCGCAAACCACGCCTTTGAGCCGCGTCATGCTGTCCAAAATTTTGCTCATGGTGGTGGCCTTGGTGGCGGCTTGGTTTGCGGCGAATCGGCAAATTCACATCTTGTTTTGGGTGACGTGCGCGTTTTCGATGGCGGCGAGCACGTTTTTCCCCGTGCTATTGCTGGGTTTGTATTGGCCAGGCATGAACCGCGAGGGCGCAATTGCCGCCATGTTGTCGGGGTTTTCGGTGGCGATGCTCTACATTGTCTCCAACCACCCGTGGGTGCAAGCGCAATTCCATTTGAGCCCCAGCGACACGCTGTGGCTGGGGCTGGACCCCACCTGCGCTGGCGTTTTCGGCGTTCCGGTGGGGTTTGCCATGGGCTATGTCTTTAGCCGTATCCATACGCCAAAAAAATAGTTATAATCGTGTGCTTTCCCTTGCCACACTGCGTAGTAGACGCCGCGGGTGGCTTTAACCCTCAAGAGGAGTGTCCATGCGTCATTACGAGATCATTTTGCTGATCCATCCGGATCAAAGCGAGCAAGTTCCAGCCATGCTGGAGCGTTACAAAGGCATGATCACCGCCGGTGGTGGTGCTATTCATCGCGTGGAAGACTGGGGTCGCCGTCAATTGGCGTACCAGATCAACAAGCTTGCCAAAGCCCACTACATTTGTTTGAACATCGAAGCCAATCAAGCCGTCATGTCTGAGCTTGAGCACGCCTTCAAGTTCAACGACGCAGTGTTGCGCCACATGACAGTGCTGAAGAAAAAAGCCGATACAGGTCCATCACTCATGATGAAAACTGTAGAACGCGAAGAAGCACGCAAGGCTCAACAAGCCGAATTCGCGGCTTAATGCACCTTGCTTTGAGGGTGTGAACCAACTTGTACTGAACGCACGCATCGCAGAGGCCTCGGCCATGCGATACACACCAGCCGGATTACCCGCTTTAGACATCAGACTCGAACACGAGTCCAGCATTGAAGAAGCAGGCCAGCAGCGTCAGGTCAGCTTGGCACTTCGCGCAGTTGCTTTTGGATCCTTGGCCGAGCGCCTGGTTCATCAACAACTTGGAAGTTCTTGGCAGTTCACAGGTTTTTTGGTCACGCCCCGCGGCTACAAACACATTGTTTTTCACATTCACAGTTTTCAAATAATTTCATAGAGGCCCTCATCATGGCTACGTTCAAGAAATTCAACAAAGACAAGCGCCCCAAGCGCAACACCCAATCGCTGTTGTTCAAACGCAAGCGCTTTTGCCGCTTCACCGTCACTGGCGTCGAAGAAATCGACTACAAAGACGTGGACACTTTGCGTGACTTCATTGCCGAAAACGGCAAGATCATCCCCGCACGCCTGACCGGCACACGCGCCATCTATCAACGTCAGCTCAACACTGCCATCAAGCGCGCACGCTTCTTGGCCTTGTTGCCTTACAGCGACCAGCACAAGATCTAAGGAGAAACGACCATGCAAATTATTCTGCTCGACAAGGTTGTCAACCTCGGTAACTTGGGCGAAATCGTCCGCGTCAAAGACGGCTATGCACGCAACTTCTTGATCCCTTCAGGCCGCGCACGTCGCGCCACTGACAGCGCGATCAAAGAGTTCGAAGCACGCCGTGCCGAACTCGAAAAAGCTGCTGCCGAGAAATTGGCCGCTGCCCAAGCCCAAGGCGAAAAGCTCGGTGGCACCAGCGTCAAACTCAGCCAAAAAGCGGGTGTGGACGGTCGTTTGTTCGGCTCTGTCACCAACTTTGACATCGCTGAAGAATTGAACAAAGCAGGCTACGCTGTGGCCAAAGCGCAAGTGCGTATGCCCAATGGCCCTATCAAGGTTGTCGGCGACAGCACCGTGAGCGTGGCCTTGCACACCGACGTGGTGGTGGACATCACTGTCTCTGTGTACGGCGAAACTGCTTAAGGTTTTGGCTTCACACCACAGGTGAACAACTTTTTAAAAGCCATCCGCTTCTAAACCCGTTCTTCATCTTTCAAAGCCGCTCCTCGGAGCGGCTTTTTACTTTTGCGCACACACTGTTCAGGTTTTATCCACAGGCTTATCCTTGAATTCAGGCATGTTATCCACGGACTTATCCCGTGACGATTGGCCTTTCTCGTCGTAGGATGTGAGATCAATAGGATTTTTATGTCAGCCGTTTTTTCCAATCACGACGAAAGCTTTTCAGCCGATCAGCAAATCGCACAACTGCGCATTCCACCGCATTCCATCGAGGCCGAATCCAGTGTTTTAGGCGGCTTGTTGCTCGATAACAGCGCATGGGATCGTGTGGGCGATTTGTTGGCGGAGGGCGACTTCTACCGCTATGAACACAAGCTGGTGTATTCGGCCATTGGCGGACTCATCAATACCAGCCGCCCAGCCGATGTGATCACCGTTTACGAGCATTTGCAAAGTCTGGGCAAGGCCGAAGAAATGGGCGGTTTGGGCTATTTGAATGCCTTGGCGCAGTACGTGCCCAGCGCCAGCAATATTCGCCGTTATGCCGAAATCGTGCGCGAACGCTCGATTTTGCGCAAACTGGTGAGCGCCAGCGACGAAATTGCCACCAACGCCTTCAACACCCAAGGCCGCGCCGTGGCGCAAATTTTGGATGAGGCCGAGCAAAAAATCTTCAACATCGGTGAAGAAGGCTCGCGCATGAAGCAGGGCTTTCAGGCCATGCCGCAGTTGGTGGTGGACTTGCTCGACCGCGTGCAAGAAATGGCCGACAACCAAAATGACATCACCGGCGTGCCCACAGGTTTTGTGGACTTTGACCGCATGACCTCAGGCCTGCAACCCGGCGATTTGGTGGTCTTGGCGGCGCGTCCGTCCATGGGTAAAACCGCGCTGGCCATCAACATTGCCGAACATGTGGCCTTGCACGAACAATTGCCCGTGGCCGTGTTTTCGATGGAAATGGGCGCGTCGCAGTTGGCGGTGCGTATCGTCGGCTCGATTGGACGCATCGACCAAGGCCATTTGCGCACTGGCAAATTGAACGACGACGAATGGCCGCGCTTGACCGAAGCCATTGAAAAGCTGCGCAATGTGTCGCTGCACATCGACGAAACGCCGGGCTTGACGCCCAGCGAATTGCGCGCCAATGCCCGTCGTTTGGCACGTCAATGCGGCAAGCTGGGCTTGATTGTGGTGGACTATTTGCAGCTCATGAGCGGCTCAGGCGGCAGCAATGGCGACAACCGCGCCACCGAAATTGGCGAAATCTCGCGCGGCTTGAAAATGCTGGCCAAAGAACTGCAATGCCCCGTCATCGCCTTGTCTCAGCTCAACCGAAGCGTGGAGCAGCGCACCGACAAACGCCCCATGATGAGCGATTTGCGTGAATCAGGCGCCATTGAGCAAGATGCCGACGTCATCATGTTCATTTACCGCGACGACTACTACAACAAAGACTCCAAAGAACCCGGCGTGGCCGAAATCATCATCGGCAAGCAACGCAACGGCCCGACTGGCACGGTCAAACTGACTTTCTTGAAGCCTCTCACCAAATTCGAGAGCTTGCCTGCTGGATATGGGAATGGGGATTATTGAGTGTGTGAGAGCTTCGTCATACGCCGAAATTCAATTCAGAGAGATCACCATGAACACACAACCCCAACCCTTGAACGTCTTGTTTCTCTGCACCCACAACTCGGCGCGCAGCATCTTGGCTGAGGCCATGTTGAACCATCTGGGCCAAGGCCGCTTCAAGGCCTATTCCGCTGGCAGCAGCCCGCGTGAGAACCAAACGCCCCATCCCTTGGCTTTGCAAACCTTGACCAAGGCGGGTATTGCCATTGAGGGCTTGCGCAGCAAAAGCTGGGATGAGTTTGCCAAGCCCGATGCGCCGCACATGGATTTGGTCATCACCGTGTGCGACAACGCCGCAGGCGAGGTGTGTCCCTACTGGCCGGGTCAACCCGCCACGGCGCACTGGGGTTATGCCGATCCCTCCGAGGTGCAAGGCGATGAATCCAAACGACTGGAAGCGTTTCGCCACACCCTGCACTTGATTGGGCGTCGCTTGGAACTCTTCATCAATTTGCCGCAGGCCAGTTTGGACAGACTCAGCATCGAAAAATCAGCGCGCAATTTGAGCCAAGCATGAGTACCTATCCCAAATTCGTCGCCGAACTCTTGGGCACGGCGGCCTTGCTGTGCGCGGTCATTGGCTCGGGCATCATGGCGGAAAACCTGAGTGCGGGCAATGTGGCGGTCGCTTTGATCGCCAACACACTGGCCACGGTGTTTGCGTTGTATGTGTTGATTGAAGTGCTCGGTCCCGTGAGCGGTGCGCATTTCAACCCTGCCGTTTCGGCGGTGATGTTGTTTCGCAGCGAGTTATCTGCCGCAACTTTTTTCGGCTATGTGGCTGCGCAATTGTTAGGCGCCGCATTGGGCGCTTGGCTGGCGCACGCCATGTTTGATCTGCAAGTGCTTCAATGGTCAGTCAAAGTGCGCAGCGGCTGGGGCCAATGGTTGGCCGAGGCGGTGGCCACGGCGGGGCTGGTGTTGGTGATTTTGCGTTCTTCTGCGGACAAAGTCTCGTCTACCGTGGCGTGCTACATCGGTGCGGCGTATTGGTTTACCGCCAGCACGTCGTTTGCCAATCCTGCCGCCGTGTTCGGTCGCATGATGAGCAACAGCTTTGCAGGCATCAGCCCCTCAGATGCGCCAGCTTTTGTGGTGGCCGAGTTGATGGGCGCAACGCTTGGTGTCTTGCTAAACCAAGTGTTGTCACCAAAGCAAAAATAGGCTTACAGCACTTCGCTCGCAAAATCGGCCAAGCGCGAACGCTCACCGCGAGCCAGCGTGATGTGTCCGCCATGCGGCCAGCCTTTGAAGCGATCGACCGCAAAGGTCAAGCCCGACGAGCCTTCGGTGAGGTAGGGCGTGTCGATTTGCGCCAAGTTGCCCATGCAGACAATTTTGGTGCCCGGGCCTGCGCGGGTGATGAGCGTCTTCATTTGCTTGGGCGTCAAGTTTTGCGCCTCGTCAATGATGAGGTATTTGTTCAAAAACGTGCGCCCGCGCATGAAGTTCAGGCTCTTGATTTTGATGCGACTGCGGATGAGTTCGTTGGTCGCAGCGCGTCCCCATTCGCCGGCGCTGGTTTCGGTTTTGGCCAACACTTCGAGGTTGTCGTCTAGGGCGCCCATCCAAGGACCCATTTTTTCTTCCTCGGTGCCGGGCAAAAAGCCGATGTCTTCGCCCACGCTCACGGTGGCGCGGGTCATGATGATTTCGGTGTAACGGCGATCATCCAAGACTTGCGTCAGACCCGCAGCCAAAGCCATCAAGGTTTTGCCCGTGCCGGCTGTGCCGGTGAGGGTGACGAAATCGATCTCGGGATCGACCAACAAGTTCATCGCAAAGTTTTGTTCGCGGTTGCGCGTGGTCACGCCCCACACGGCGTTTTTGAGGTGGGTGAAGTCTTTGAGGGTTTTGAGCACCACGGTTTTGCCGCGAATCTCGGTCACGCGGGCATACAGGCTGGGCTCGCCCGGGGCTTCAAAGTAGACAAACTGGTTGATGTGCAGCTCAGGCACGATGGGTCCGCTCAGGCGGTAAAACGTGTGGCTGCCGCTTTGCCAGCTTTCAATGGATTTTGAATGCTTGATCCAAAAGTCTTGCGGCAGCGCCAATGCGCCCGAGTACAGCAAGTCGCCGTCTTCCAGGGTTTTGTCGTTTTGGTAGTCTTCGGCAGCCAAGCCCAGTGCGCGGGCTTTGACGCGCATGTTGATGTCTTTGGACACCAACACCACCTCGCGCGGCGTGTGCAGTGTGCGCAGGGCTTCGACCACGCCCAAAATTTGGTTGTCAGCCTTGCCTTGGGGCAAGCTGGCAGGCAGCTCAAAGTTAAGCGGTTGGGTTTGGAAGAACAAACGTCCGCCCACTTCCACATGACCGGTGCTGTCGAGTTTGATGCCCGTCAGGATGTCTTCTTGGCCGTGCGCGGCCACCAAAGCGTCTAAGGTGCGGCTGGTTTGACGCGCATTGCGTGCCACTTCGGTCATGCCTTTTTTGTGGCCGTCCAACTCTTCCAGCACGATCATGGGCAAGAAAATGTCGTGTTCTTCGAAGCGGAACAAACACATGGGGTCGTGCATCAAGACATTGGTGTCGAGCACAAACAACTTGGTTGGGCCTGAACGCTTGGTCTTTTTGGGCTTGGCTTGAGGCCGGGCTGCGGCCTTGTCGTGGGTCGATTTGGACGACTTGGCGCGTTGGATGGCTTCTTGCACATCAAAGGCCGGTTCTTCGCTGACTTCACCGCCACCGGTGCGATCAAAGGCTTCAATGGTGGGCTGGTGAAGCGGGGTGTCGTCGGGTTCTGTGGGGCGACGTGCCGAACGTGCTTTGGCGGGGGCGTTGAGGGTTTCTGTATTGAGCAGGGCTGCGCGTTTGGTCGGTGCGGGGGGCAGTGGCATGTCGTGTGGGGCTACAGAGTTGAGGGAAAGAGGTCGGTTTGAAAAGTGAAAAAGCCGCCTGGTAGCCCAAGGCGGCTTGTCGGAGGAGACGTGTTCACTGTTTCAATCGTCATGAGTCTCACTATACATGAGCTTTATGACGATTTTGATCAGGGCTTTAACCGCCTGCTTTTTTGAGTGCTTTGACAGCTTTCAAGACTTCGTCCACATGACCCAAGACCTTGAGGCCGCGCCATTCTTGGCGCAATACGCCATCAGCGCCGACCAAGAAAGTGCTGCGCTCAATGCCTTTGACTTTTTTGCCGTACATGATCTTGTTTTTGACCACGCCAAACATGTGGCACATTTTTTCTTCGGTGTCGGCAATCAATTCGAAGGGGAGTTCGAGTTTGGCTTTGAAATCGTCGTGCGATTTCATGTTGTCGCGCGAGACGCCAAATACAACGGCGCCTGCTTTGACAAAGTCTTTGTATTTGTCGCGAAACTGCATGGCCTCGGTGGTGCAGCCGGGGGTGTTGTCCTTGGGGTAGAAGTACAACACCATCATCTGTCCGTGGTGGCTGGTGCTGGTGACGCGGGTGCCGCTGGTGGCAATGGCTTCAAATTCGGGGAGGTGTTTGTTGACAACAATAGCCATAGCGCTTCGATTAGGTGTGGTGTTGACAGTGGCAAGGCACCAGTTGGCACGTAAGGTCTTTACATACATCAACCAGAGCCGCAACCCGCTATTTTAACTTGAATTCAAGCAGCGCTGTGGAATACTTCATTAAGTCTCAATCAGTACAGCCAAGGCCACTTTTCTGCCTTCGCCTGCCAAGATGTTGTAAGTGCGGCAAGCAGCTTGGGTGTCCATGGTTTCCAGACCCATGCGTTTTTGCATCAAACTTTGCATGAGCGCGGGCGACGCAAAGCGCAGTTTTTGGCCACTGCCAAAAATCACCACCTCGATGGGCAGCTGGGCGAGTTGCTCAAAGTGCTGGGCTTGCAAATCTTCAAAGCGCTGACAAGGCCAGTCAAAGCGCTGGCCGTCGCTGCAAATGACGAAGCTGGCAGTGATTTTTTCGCCCAAAACGGCCACCCAGTCGGTGTCATAGCCTGTGACGGCGGCGAAGTCAAAACGATCGGGTTGTAATTTCATGAAAAAACCTTGAGAACTGTGGTCAAATTATAGGTTTTCACCCCGTAAAAGCGCCCTTGGAGGGACTTTGAAACACATCCAAAAATCCAATAAGTTGTCCAACGTCTGTTATGACATCCGCGGCCCCATCATGGAGCGAGCGCGTCAGATGGAAGAGGACGGCCACAAAATCATCAAGCTCAACATTGGCAACTTGGCCGTGTTTGGCTTTGATGCGCCTGAAGAAATTCAGCAAGACATGATTCGCAACCTGCCCACATCGGCCGGCTATTCTGACAGCAAAGGTATTTTCGGCGCACGCAAAGCGGTGATGCACGAAACCCAACGCCAAGGCATCAAAGGCGTGACGCTGGACGATATTTACTTGGGCAACGGCGCGAGCGAACTCATTGTCATGGCCACCAATGGCTTGCTCAACGATGGCGACGAAATGCTGTTGCCCGCGCCCGACTATCCTTTGTGGACTGCGGCGGTGAGCTTGTCCGGCGGCACGCCCGTGCACTATGTGTGCGACGAGTCCAATGGCTGGATGCCCAATATTGCTGACATTCGCAGCAAAATCACGCCGCAGACCAAGGGCATTGTGGTCATCAACCCGAACAACCCCACGGGCGCTTTGTATTCGGACGAATTGCTCCAGCAAATCGTCGCTCTGGCGCGTGAACACGGCTTGGTGATTTTTGCCGACGAGGTCTATGACAAGGTCTTGTACGACGGCGTCAAGCACACGCCCATCGCCAGCCTGAGCACCGATGTGCTGACCTTGACCTTTAACTCGTTGTCCAAAAGCTATCGCTCGTGCGGTTACCGCGCGGGTTGGTTGGTGGTGTCGGGCGACAAGAAATCGGCCACCGATTACATCGAAGGCCTCAACATGCTCTCCAACATGCGCTTGTGCGCCAATGTGCCGGGGCAGTGGGCGATTCAAACGGCTTTGGGCGGCTACCAAAGCATCAACGATTTGGTGTGCGAAGGCGGGCGCTTGCGCAAGCAACGCGATTTGGCGCATGAGCTCATCACCGCCATTCCGGGCGTGAGCTGTGTCAAGCCACAAGCGGCGCTCTACATGTTCCCGCGCCTGGACCCCAAGGTCTACCCGATTGCTGATGACCAACAATTTTTCTTGGAAGTGCTCCAAGAAACCAAGGTGATGCTGGTGCAAGGCACGGGCTTCAATTGGGCGGACACCGACCATTTCCGAATTGTGTTTTTGCCCCACGAAGACGACTTGCGCGAGGCCATTGGCCGCATCGCCAAATTTTTAGAAAACTACCGAAACAAGTACGCAGCATGAAACCCATACAAGTTGGCCTCTTAGGCATAGGCACCGTTGGCAGCGGCACATTTGAAGTGCTGCGCCGCAACCAAGAAGAAATCAAACGACGTACAGGTCGCGGCATCGAAGTCACGATGGTGGCCGATCTCGATGTGGCGCGCGCCCAAAGCATTGTCGGCATGCACGCCCAAGTGGTGAACGATGCGCGCCAAGTCATTGCCAACCCCGAGATTGATATCGTCATCGAGTTGATTGGCGGCTACGGCATCGCCAAGCAATTGGTGCTCGAAGCCATTGCCGCTGGCAAACATGTGGTCACGGCCAACAAAGCCTTGCTGGCCGTGCACGGCACAGAAATTTTTGCCGCTGCACATGCCAAAGGCGTGATGGTTGCGTTTGAAGCCGCCGTGGCGGGTGGCATTCCCATCATCAAAGCCTTGCGCGAAGGCTTGACGGCCAACCGCATTCAATGGGTGGCGGGCATCATCAACGGCACGACCAACTTCATCTTGTCGGAAATGCGCGACAAAGGCTTGGCCTTTGCCGATGTGCTCAAACAAGCGCAAGCGCTGGGCTATGCCGAAGCCGACCCCACCTTCGACATCGAAGGCGTGGACGCCGCGCACAAAGCCACCATCATGTCGGCCATTGCCTTTGGTGTGCCTGTGCAGTTCGACAAAGCCTATGTCGAAGGCATCACCCGGCTCGAAGCGCAAGACATCAAATACGCTGAACAACTGGGCTACCGCATCAAGCTGTTGGGCATTTCCAAACGCACTGCTGCGGGCATTGAATTGCGCGTTCACCCATGCTTGGTGCCGACCAAGCGCCTGATTGCCAATGTCGAAGGCGCCATGAACGCAGTCATGGTGCAAGCCGATGCCGTGGGCACCACGCTTTATTACGGCAAAGGCGCGGGCAGCGAACCCACCGCCAGTGCGGTGATTGCCGACTTGGTGGACATTGCGCGTCTGCACACCGCCGACCCGCATCACCGCGTGCCGCATTTGGCCTTCCAGCCCGACGCCATGAGCACGCTGGCGATTTTGGCGATGGACCAAGTCGTGACCAGCTATTACTTGCGTTTGCGCGTGGCCGACGAGGCGGGCGTGCTTGCCAAAGTCACTGGCATTTTGGCCACGGCAGGCATCAGCATTGACGCTGTGCTGCAACGCGAAGCGGGAGAGGGCGAGAACCAAACTGATCTCATCATCCTCACCCACGATTGCCAAGAAGCCAAGATGAACCAAGCCTTGGCCGAGATGCAACAACTCAGCACCGTGCTCGCACCCATCACCCGCATCCGCAAAGAAGAGTTGAACTGATGCAGTATTTATCGACCCGAGGACATCCCGAGCGCAAACGCTTTTGCGAAATTTTGCTAGAAGGCCTGGCTCCCGATGGCGGCTTGTACCTGCCCGAGCATTACCCGCAAGTCGATGCGGCCACGCTCACGCGCTGGCGCAGCGTCTACCAAACCCAGGGCTACGCGGCCTTGGCGTTTGAAGTGCTCTCGCTCTACATTGACGACATTCCCGCCGCCGATCTCCAAGCCCTCTGCGCCAAAACCTATACCCAAGAGGTGTTTGGCACGGCGGAGATTGTTCCTGTGCGTCCGTTGGAAGCGGGCTTGTATGTCGAGGCTTTGTCCAATGGCCCCACCTTGGCTTTCAAAGACATGGCCATGCAGTTGCTGGGCAATTTGTTTGAGTACGAATTGGCGCGTCGCGGCGAAGAGCTCAATATTTTTGGCGCCACCAGCGGCGACACTGGCAGCGCCGCTGAATACGCCATGCGCGGCAAACAAGGCGTGCGCGTCTTCATGACCAGCCCGCATGGCCGCATGAGCCCGTTTCAGCAAGCGCAAATGTTCAGCTTGTTGGATGAGAACATCCACAACGTCGCCATCGAAGGCGTGTTTGACGATTGCCAAGATTTGGTCAAAGCCGTCTCCAACGATTTGGCGTTCAAAACCCACTACAAAATTGGCACGGTCAACTCCATCAACTGGGCGCGATTGTTGGCGCAGGTGGTGTATTACTTTGCGGGCTATTTCCAAGTCACCACGGACAACGCGCAACAGGTGAGCTTCACTGTGCCGAGTGGTAATTTTGGCAATGTCTGCGCCGGCCATGTGGCGCGCATGATGGGTTTGCCGATTGCGCATTTGGTGGTTGCCACCAACGAAAACGATGTGCTCGACGAGTTCTTCCGCACTGGCGTCTACCGCGTGCGCGGCAGCGTTGACACGCACGAAACCTCTAGCCCGTCGATGGACATTTCC
>CAILCI010000095.1 GCA_903832625.1 uncultured Burkholderiales bacterium
CTGGAGGGCGATAACTTTTTGTACAGCTATGGCGATCACATCTCCGATTTTGCGAGCTCTAAGATTGCCAAGGCTTTGTTGCCCATGTTGTCTCAATGAAATTGCAAAGACGAAAAACCTTTTAACTAACATAAAGCTTCTAAGCTAAGCCCATCAAAACCATGAGCGAGCAGATCGAATCTCAGAATTTCCAGCGTCGGTGGCACGGCTACACCTTGTTTGCCATCTGTGCCTTGGCGTTTTGTGTCAGCTTGGGCACGGCCATGGTGTCGATTGCCAAGGCCTTGGTGTTGGTTGGCGTTGTCGGGCAGGTTGCGCTGGATGGGCGCAAGCTTTTGGGTCTAAATTTGCGAAGCGCACCGCGGGTTTACTGGGCTGTGCTTCTGGCTGTTAGCTGGATGCTGGTGACGATGCTGTGGTCTGAAGCTCCTCAGCACGATCAGTGGAAATATTTTTATGGGCACTCACGGCTGCTTTGGTTGTTGGCATTTGTGTACCTCATTCGCAACCAAGAGCGGGCTTGGACTGCCATCAAGTGGGTGGTGTTTGGGCAGATTTTTGTAGTGATCCTGTCTTGGCTCATGTGGGCGGGTGTGCCTATTCCCTTCACAAAAGCGCCACTGGAAAAGGGCATTCCATTCACAAGTTATCTTGAGCAACCCGTCATGAGTGTGGTAGTGCTTGCGCTCTTATGGACTTTGGAATCGCATTGGAGTCAGCTTTGGGGCAAGCGGCTCACATGGCTACTTATGGTGTTGGTGCTGGCCAATGTCTGCTTTGTGATGACGGGCAGGACGGGCTACGTGGTGTTGTTGACCTTCATTGGACTCGAACTTCTGCGACGGTTGCCGTTGCGCCATGCCTGGCTTGCGTTCGCACTGCCAGCTTTACTTGCTGTGGCCTTGTTTGAAGTCTCCCCACGTTTTGCCGAACGGGTGACACTGATCAAAACCAATTCTTTGGCCTATGAGGGCACAGATGTGAGCACCTCAGAGGGGCAGCGCTTGGACTTCTGGTATCGATCGGTCAAGGGGATTCAAGAAAAACCTTGGTTGGGTTGGGGTGTGGGTAGTTTTCCTAAAGTCTACAGAGCTGAGGGGGGCTTGGTTCCGGGCGTGGTCAGTTGGCCTGAGCAGCAGTACCTCTTTTGGTGGGTCGATGCGGGCTTGATTGGTCTTATGTTGCTGCTTTCATTTTTTTTGGCCTTGCTGTATGACTCTCGACAATTAATTGCCAGCGCAGCAAGTGCATTGATCAATGTGACGGCAGTGGTATTCGTGATGGGCATGTTTAACTCTCCGCTGTTCGGAGTTGGTACAGGTGAGTTCTTTTTGGTCATAATATCGTGTTTGTTATTACTTAGAAAGAATCATTCATGACTGTGCTTGTCACCGGCTGCGCCGGCTTCATTGGCAGCAATTTCATCCACACATGGTTCGCTGCCTCGGATGAAAAAATTGTCAACTTAGACAAGCTCACCTATGCGGGCAACTTGAGCAACTTAGCGGCGTTCAAAAACGACCCGCGCCATGTGTTTGTGCAAGGCGATATTGGCGACGCGGCATTGGTGGCGCGTTTGCTGTCCGAGCACCAGCCGCGTGCCGTGCTCAACTTTGCAGCCGAATCGCATGTGGATCGCTCCATTCATGGTCCCGCAGACTTCATTCATACCAACATCGTTGGCACCTTCCATTTGCTGGAGAGCGTGCGCGCCTATTGGACCAACTTAGGCGACCAAGACAAAGCCAACTTCAGGTTTTTGCACGTTTCCACCGACGAGGTGTATGGCAGCTTATCGGCCAGCGACGCACCGTTTGCGGAAACCAACGCCTTTGAACCCAACAGCCCCTACAGCGCCAGCAAAGCATCGAGCGACCATTTGGTGCGCGCATGGCATCACACCTACGGCTTGCCCGTGCTGACCACCAATTGCAGCAACAATTACGGGCCTTATCACTTTCCGGAAAAACTGATTCCCTTGGTCATTCACAACGCCTTGGCGGGCAAACCTTTGCCCATTTATGGCGATGGCCAGCAGGTGCGCGATTGGTTGTATGTGCAAGACCATTGCCGTGCCATCATGCGCGTGCTCGAAGCAGGGCGCGTGGGTGAGACCTACAACATTGGGGGTTGGAACGAAAAACCCAACCTCGACGTAGTGCGCACCTTGTGCGCGGTGCTCGATGAATTACAGCCGCGTGCTGATGGCCAATCGTATGCAGAGCAAATCACCTTCGTCAAAGACCGACCCGGTCATGACAAACGCTACGCAATTGACGCGCGCAAAATCGAGCGCGAGCTGGGCTGGAAGCCGCAAGAAACCTTTGAATCAGGCATTGCCAAAACCGTGCGCTGGTATTTGGACCATCAAGACTGGGTGCAGGGCGTGACCAGCGGCAGCTACCGCCAGTGGTTGAGCACCCAATACGGCGGCTGAGCAATATGAAGATTTTGTTGCTGGGCGCAAACGGACAGTTGGGGCATCAGCTCCATGCCGATTTGCAAAGCCTTGGTCAAGTCAAAGCCTTCACACGTCAAGCGCTTGATATGAGCGCTCCATTGGAAGTGATGGCGCAACTGCACCACATGGCGCAACATTTTTCGCCCAACGTGGTGATCAACGCCGCAGCCTACACAGCCGTAGACAAAGCCGAGTCTGAGCCCGAAATCGCCTTGAACATCAATGCCCATGCGGTCGCCGAAGTGGCAAAGTTCGCCGCACAACAAGATGCGATGTTGGTGCATTATTCGACCGATTATGTGTTTGACGGACTGGGAACAAGGCCTTGGGAAGAGACCGATGTGCCGCATCCCTTGTCGGTGTACGGACAAAGCAAATGGGCGGGCGAGCAGGCGGTGGCACAACTTTGCGCCAAACATTTGATTGTGCGCACCTCGTGGGTGGTCGGCGCGCACGGTGGAAATTTTTTAAAAACCATGTTGCGTTTGGCGGCCGAGAGAGACAGCCTGCGCGTGGTGGCAGACCAAGTGGGCGCGCCGACCAGCACGGCTGTGCTGGCGCAGGCAACCCGAGCGGCGGTGACTGCTTTGACCCACGCAGATGCCCAAGATGCCCGTTGGGGCATCTACCACGTTGCAGCGTCTGGCGAAACCAACTGGTGCGACTATGCCAGCCATGTGATTGCGCAAGCCGCCGCGCGCGGCGCGGTGCTCAAAACAACACCACAAAGCATTGATGCCATCACCACCGCGCAATACCAATTGCCTGCACCACGGCCACTCAATTCGCGTTTGAACACGCACAAGTTTCAATCCACCTTCAGCATGACTTTGCCCGATTGGCGCGAGGGCGTGAACGCTGTTCTTGATCAACTTTTTCTACAAACAAAATGAC
>CAILCI010000096.1 GCA_903832625.1 uncultured Burkholderiales bacterium
TGCTTTTAATTTAAACTCATAATCTATTCCTGCTAATCTTACAACAACGATTGAAATATCCCCGCTTGTTCTTGTAAATGCCTGTGTCTGGTTTATTGTAGTGTAAGGAAAACATTCTCCAGGAGAAGTTATATTTTGTTCAGAAAGAAATTGCCCGCTGCTATTTTGTGTGGTATTACGCAAATTACCCTCTGGCGTGTCATCGCCCTTATCAAAACTGCTGTATCCGGAGACAACAATTTTTTGTGGATCCATCTTGTGAAGGCTTTGGGCTAAACGGTTGAGCTTGTATTGGGTGGGCGCGTCAATCTCAGACTTGTCAAAGTCAAACGGGATGTAAACCCTGTTGCGGCAGTCCTTGAGCTTGTTGGGCTTGCGCACTGCCTCGTCAATAGAGATGCGATGTAAGTCCTCACTGGTGATCTCAGACGTCACGATTTCTGAGTTGATGTTGGAGTGAAAAATATCTGTGATCCTGTCGCGAGCTTGCGTGACCATCCGTCGCAAAGGACTCACGCTTGGCTCCTGCGGCGTAACTGGACTCACGCTGATCTCTCTTGGCTGCTCTACCCTGCAACTTGCATTGTTGCTGGAGCACCAGTTCGCCACTAAAAATATCAGAGCCGCCAAAAACAGCGCACGAATCCAGCACCAGGGCAATAGCAATGAAATCACAACCACCGCAGCCATGGCTGCCAACGCCTGTGTGGGCACCAGATGACAGTCAGTCGCCTCTTTGGGTAAATACACAAAGTACAAAATCGCTGCGCTGATGAGCAGCAAGCCCAGTGCGAGGAGAAGTTGCTGCCATCGGCGCACAAACTTCCACCCTCTCTGCCACGCTACGTCATCTAAGACACACACCGCCATGTTAAAGAGTGCGAACTGCATACCCGTTTTAAACGAGCACATAACCCAAACCAAGACAAACGACAGCAATATAGGCATGCCCTCGCATGTCCAGCAACTTGTGTATTGAACTTTGGGAGCAGGCTGAGTTGGCGAGGGTGGGGTTGGTGGAGGCGGCGCTTTCGCCGCATTGGCGGGATCTGTTGGCACATCATTGTTTGACTGTGCTGTTTCAATTTCGGACTTGTCACGCGGGCTTAGCGGGCGTGGTGATTTGTCACCAAGCAACTGTGGGTAGTCAGAGGACTCTCTCCTTTGGGCAAGCTCCTGGGCTTTATCGCGCTTGTCTGCATCAGGCTCTTGGGGCGCCAAAATCCCATACACCTGACCACTGACCCGCCCGACCTTCGCATCTCCCTTTTCATTGAGTACGGAGCCCAATAACTTCCAGTCATGCAACTGAACATCAAGCAAGGTAACCCGGTTGAGCTCAGTGCCAGTTGCCGTTGGAATAGCCACATCCACAGGATGCAAACGATCGAAAGTGATAGGGCTTTTGATTGCATCGTCAAGATCTTTTGGGGGCCCCTCAACTTGTCGAATGTTCTTTAAAAGTGATCTAACAAATCGAAGCCCATATACATTTGGCGCGAGTTGGGACGTGTTGTTCATCGACGCTTGAAGCGCCAAATAGTCCCCATCAAACTCTCCTGTGACCCACACACCCTCTCGGGCTGATGGTGGCGTTTGACTCAAACTCGCCCAATTGGTTAGAAGCGCCAATGAAGATCGAATTAACGGCGGCCACGCGCCCGCGAATTTCATCGGGGGTTTGAAGTTGCATCAAGGTCAAACGCGTGACCACGCTGATGTTGTCTGCGGCGCCCGTGACGGCCAAAGCCAACAAGGACAAGCCAAAATGGTGGGAA
>CAILCI010000097.1 GCA_903832625.1 uncultured Burkholderiales bacterium
GCAGCAGCCAACGTGACCCCAAACAACCAACGACGAGCGCGCATAGAAAAACTCCAAAATTAATTTATCTTTGTCAGAATTGTTGTGCCGCAGAGCGTGCAATTGCTTGCGGCTTATACGCATGGGGTAAACGCTGAGGTCTGCCTCTCCATAATTGACGCCATGCCACGCTCCACCCAACTCCTGCATCCCAGCCGCCAAGCGGCCACGCCCCTGTCTGCCGCCACTGTGCTGTTGCTGCGCGACGGCGAGCAAGGCCTCGAAGTGCTGATGACGCGCCGATCCATGACGGCCAGCTTTGCCCCCGGCGCTTATGTGTTTCCCGGTGGTGGCGTCGATGCCGCCGACGCACGCAGCCACGCCTATGCCAAACGCCGCGCCACGCAAAGCGATTTGCACCTCACCCAAGCCATTGCCGCGATTCGCGAGAGCTTTGAAGAACTGGGCATTTTGTTAGCGCGCCACGCCAATGGTGAGATAGCCAGCACCGCCGACATGGCCGCGCTCGACCGCAAAGCCAGCGCCGCGCAATTTGCCACCCAATGCCATGCGCGTGGCCTGCATTTGGCCGCCGACGAGGTGTTTGTGTTGGCGCATTGGATCACCGACCGCGACTTGCCGCGCCGCTTTGATGTGCCTTTTTTGGTGGCACGCATGCCCGCGCACCAAACCCCCGTGGCCGACGAAACAGAACAGTTCGAACCCGTCTGGGTCCGACCTGCGGACGCGCTCCAACGTCATGCCGACGGCAATTTCTTCATCATCTTTCCCACCATCCGCACCTTGGAGCGCTTGCAAGCGCATGCCACAGTTGACAGCGTGATGGCCGCCTGCATGAGCGAACAACCATGGTTCACCAGTTGCCCACGTGCGGGTTTGCTGCATGGCAAAGAAGAACGCTACATGGAACACGAGCCGCCCTTTGGCGAACTCGCCCTGACTTGCCCCGACGGGCAAATCGTGCACCACCTCGATTGGCAAACCGAACAGCCCGTGGCCTTGACGAAAAACGTGCAACGCCTGACTGCGCCCAACCCCGGTTTCATGACAGGACCTGGCACCAACAGCTATTTGGTGGGCACGCCCGACAGCGGCTACATCGCCATTGATCCCGGCCCAGCTGACGCCGAACACATTGAGCGTTTGTGGCGTGCCGCAGGCGGCGATATTCGCATGATTGTGTGCACCCATTCGCACCCCGACCACTCACCCGGCGCCAAGCCTTTGCAAGCTGTGTGTCAATCTCACGGCCACCGCCCGCCGATCTTGGGCTTGTCCAGCGCCACCACAGCGCGCGCGGCCAGCGCGTTCACGCCTGATCGCGAACTCAATGACGGCGAACTGTTGGTGCTGCAAAGCGACGATGCGCCGCACACGCTGCGCGTGGTGCACACGCCCGGCCATGCGGCCAATCACCTGTGTTTGGTGTTGGAAGAAGACGGGCTACTCTTCAGCGGCGACCATGTCTTGAACGGCAGCACCACCGTCGTGGATCCGCCCGACGGCAATATGCACGACTACCTCGCTTCGTTGGACAAACTGACTGCCGCGTGTGAGCAAGATCACATCGAATTCATCTTGCCCGCACACGGTTATGTGCTGGGCAACTTGTGGGACGAGCCCTTTGATGCCCGCGCCTGCATTGCCAACCTCAAAGCACATCGACTCAAGCGCGAAGCCAAAATTTTGCGCGTCATGCAAGCGCACCCACAAGCCTCCATGGACGATTGGGTCAAACTGGCCTATGACGATGTGCCCGAGCGCTTGTGGCCTGTGGCCATGCGTTCCTTGACGGCGCATGTGGAGCGCATTCGTACTTACCTCACTTAAAGCGGTAGCCCACGCCCGCTTCGGTCATCAGGTGTTGAGGCATGGAGGGGTTGTTTTCGATCTTTTTGCGCAGGTTGGCCATGTGTACGCGCACATAGTGCTTATCTTCTAAATGGCCCGGCCCCCAAACGGCTTTGACCAATTGACTATGTGTGATCACCCGATCCCGTTGGCTCACCAAATAGGTGAGCAATCTGTATTCAATGGGAGTCAAATGAAGTGGTTCACCTTCTCGACTCACTGTGCGTTTGATCAAATCTATCTCGATGGATCCAAAAGATATAACAGGCAAAATTGAGGTACTAGATTGCGACTGCCGCCTCAATTGAGCCCGCACTCTGGCCAACAACTCACCCGCACCAAAAGGTTTGACAAGAAAATCATCGGCGCCAGCATCCAAAGCGGCAATTTTTTCAGCCTCACTGCTTCGTGCTGACAAAACTATCACGGGCATGATGCTCCACTGCCGCAGGTCTTTGATCATGTCGACGCCATCGCCATCAGGTAAGCCTAAATCAAGCACAGCCAGATCCGGTCGTCGCGTACCAGCTTCAATCAACCCACGTTGCACACCTCCAGCTTCAAACACTTCGTGGCCTTCAGATTCCAATGTCATGCGAACAAAACGTCGGATATCGGCCTCGTCTTCAACAATTAAAATTCGAACGCGTGTTTCTGTCATGAGGTTGGTAATTTTTAGACCACTTTATCCTGCAAACAAATTTCATCTTGCATGACTAGCAGAGGTGCATGGCCGACAGGAAAGGACAGCACGAATTTTGCACCGCCTTGACTTCTATTTTCCGCATAGATTTTTCCCTCATGAGCTTGGACAATGGCGCGACAAATGGTCAACCCGAGTCCTACGCCAGGAGATGCGGCTTCTTTGTCCCCGCGTTCAAATTTTTCGAAAATCGCATCTTCTCGACCTAGTGGTAGTCCGGGGCCAGAGTCTTCGACCGTCAAAACAATGCGATCTGCTTGTTGATGTGCTTGAATCCAGATAGGAGTTCCTTTGGGGGTGTATTTGCTGGCGTTTTCTAAAAGATTAACCAGCACGCGCTCGATCAATACCGAATCCAAATAAAGCATGGGCAAATCAGCATCTAGCTTGACCTCCAACGGATGGCCTTGAAGCAGCGCACCACTGACATGAACTGCACTGCCAACACACTCCTCCAAGGGCTGCCATTCTCGGTTGATCTTGATCGCGCCAGCATCTAAACGCGCCATGTCCAACAAATTGGTGACCAATGCACTCATTCGTAAAGCTGATTGTTTGATGGCATGAGAAATCTCTTTTTGTTGAGCCGTGGGAGGAGGCGCTGTCATATCTAAGGTATCAACCAACCCGACCAAAGAAGCCAGGGGAGTGCGCAGATCATGAGAGATGGCGGAGAGCAATGAATTACGCAAACGCTCAGATTCAATTTGAACTGTGCTGGTCTTGGCCACATCGATGTAGTGAATTCTCTCCAAAGAAATCGCCAACAAAGATGCGCAGGTATCAAGCAGCTGTATTTGTTCAGGCGTCAAAGGGCTGTTCTTACTTTGTTCAAACGCCAACACACCTCTCACTCGCATAGGCGCCTTGAGAGGCACCATTAAACTCGGACTGGCATTGAGGGTGTTGGTTCCGCGCCCAGCCATTTCAACTTTTGCAAAAGCCCATTGCGCCACCCCCATATCCACAGAGGCGGTTGCATTTGGCAAAGTTTGGAGGTTGTTTTCGTCATCAGCGACCAATAGCGCTGATTTTGCAGAGAACTCTTTGGCAATAAATCGCGCACCTATCTCAGCGACTTGGTCGGACAACAACACGGAAGACAAGTCTCTCGCCATCTCGTACAGACCTAGCACGCGGAACTCACGTTTTCTGGCAACTTGAGCCTGAGCCTTAAGTCCTGCTGTCAATTGACCTACGACCAACCCCACCGCCATCATCACGACGAAAGTAACCAAATACTGAACATCGCTGACTGCAAAAGAGAAACGAGGTGGCACAAAAAAGAAATCAAATAATCCAACGCCCACAAAGGTTGCCATGACAGAGGGGCCTCGTCCGTATCGCAAGGCCACTAGCACCACGGTCAGCAAGAAAAACATGACGATATTGGTCAACTCCATCACATCAACCAGGGTGCTTGACAGTAGTGCAGTCAAACCACATGCAGCAACAGCAACGCCATATCCGTGCCAAGACCATTCGGCGCGAATTTGTTGATTGCTCTTATCACTTAAAGCCAAACTATTCGACTCAGAAATAGCGACCTGAACTACATCCAAATCATCTGCCAAAGAGACTATTTCATCATTCAAACTACGCTGCCAAAACCAGCGTGGATGGCTTCGACCCATCACGAGACGAGCAAGATTTTTCTCTCGCGCGTATTGAACCAACTCTTGAGCGACATCGTTGGCTGACCGAACAGATGTGATCGCACCAAGTTCTTTGGCCAACTTGAGCACGCGCAAGGGATGATTGGATTGTTCATCCAACAAACCGATTGCAGGGGGCGTTTCAACATAAACCGCATGCCAAGGAACATCCAATTGCGCGGCAAGTCTGGCACAACTGCGTACAATTTTTTCACTTCGTATATCCCGTCCTACGCAAGCCAAAAGTGCTTCTCGTGTAGCCCACACCGGCTGCACGCCGCTGTCTTGACGGTAGGTTTGCATCTCTCCGTCAACACGATCTGCAGTACGTCGTAAGGCGAGCTCACGCAATGCCAGCAAATTTCCTTTGCGAAAAAAGTTGGTCGCGGCACGTTCAGCTTGATGGGGCAAATAAACTTTTCCCGCTTTTAGACGCTCCAATAGCTCATCCGGTGGCAAGTCCACCACAACCACTTCATCGGCATCGTCAAAGACATGATCGGGCACGGTCTCCCAAACTCGAATTCCTGTGATGCCCGTCACAATGTCGTTGAGGCTTTCCAAATGCTGAACATTCATCGTAGTCCATACGTCCACACCGGCATTGAGCAATTCTTCAACGTCTTGCCAACGTTTGATGTGTCGTGAACCAGGCGCATTGCTGTGAGCCAACTCATCCAGCAACACCAAGGCATCAGCATGTGAAGCTCCGAATGCCAGAGCAGCATCTAGATCAAACTCTTTGAGTACTTTGTCCCGATAGGCAACGTCTTTGAGGGGCAGTGTCGGCAAATTTTTTGCCATTTCGGGAGTGACTGAACGCCCATGCGTTTCAACCAAACCCACTATGAGATTTACCCCTTGAGCCAAGGCATCTTTGGCGGAAGTAAGCATGGCGCAGGTTTTTCCAACACCCGCTGAAGAACCAAAAAAAATCTTCAATCGCCCTTGTTTGGCGCGGACCTCATCCTCTTGCATCCGACGTAGCAATTCGTCTGGATCAGGTCGATCTGAATCGTGGCGTTGAAAACTCATAGATATTTCATGGCTAAAAATCAATCATGCGCTGACAAGGCATCCAAAGCTAAATTTAATTTCAAGACATTCACACGAGACTCTCCAATAAAGCCAAGCAATGGACTCTCGGTGTGTTGATCCAATAGCTTGAGCAATTGATCCTGCGACAAGTGCCGCTCTTGGGACACCCTACTCAATTGGTAATCGGCTGCTGCACGACTGATATGCGGATCGAGCCCGCTTGCCGATGCCGTCACCAAATCAACCGGTATAGGTCGTTTATTTTCTGGATCAGCCAAACGCAAAGCCTCAGCACGCGCTTTGACAGCGTCAACCAGTGCGGGGTTGGATGGACCAAGATTGGAACCGCTTGACGCTGAAGCGTTATGGCTCATTGGGGATGTGGCAGATGGTCGCCCCCAAAAATATTGGGGCTGCGAAAAGGACTGACCAATCAAGGCAGAACCCACGACTTGACCGTCTTTTTCGATCAACTGCCCATTAGCCAAGTTGGGATAGAACACTTGAGCAAAACCGGTCACCAAAAAAGGATACGCCAAACCTGTGATCAAAGACAAAATCACGAACAAAAACAGGGCTGGCCTCAGCAAGCTTTCTCGCTGTGATGATTCAGAGATAACTTCATATGTATCAGACATAAAAACTCCTGTTGTCCTATCAAATCACACCCAAAGCGGTCAACATCAAATCAATGATTTTGATGCCGATGAACGGCACTATCACGCCACCCACGCCGTAAATCAACAAATTACGACGCAACAAAGAAGCTGCGCCAACTGCACGATAAGCTACGCCTTTGAGTGCCAATGGAATTAAGAATACGATGATCAAGGCATTGAAAATAACAGCCGACAAAATTGCAGAGCTAGGGCTAGTCAACCCCATCACATTGAGCACCGAAAGTTGCGGGTAGGTGGTGACAAAAGCAGCCGGAACAATGGCAAAGTATTTGGCCACATCATTGGCAATGCTAAAGGTGGTCAATGAGCCTCGGGTCATGAGCATTTGTTTGCCGGTCTCGACAATCTCAATGAGCTTGGTGGGATTGCTGTCCAAGTCCACCATGTTGCCAGCTTCTTTGGCCGCTTGCGTACCCGTGTTCATGGCTACGGCCACATCCGCTTGAGCGAGAGCAGGCGCGTCGTTGGTACCGTCGCCCGTCATCGCCACCAAACGGCCAGCCGTTTGGTGTTCACGAATGAGTTTTAACTTGGCTTCGGGTGTTGCCTCAGCCAAAAAATCATCCACGCCCGCCTCCGCTGCAATCGCTGCAGCAGTAAGTCGGTTATCGCCGGTGACCATCACGGTCTTGATTCCCATACGACGCAACTCTGCAAAGCGCTCCTTGATACCACCTTTGACAATATCTTTGAGTTCAATCACGCCCAAGACCTTGTTACCGTCGGCTACCACCAATGGCGTGCTGCCGCGACGCGAGACATCGTCGACCATCGACTGAACAGCATTTGGATAAGTGCCGCCGGCTTCTGTGATGTATTTACGCACCGCTTCAGCGGCCCCTTTGCGCACCAATCGGCCTCCTCTCAAATCGACGCCGCTCATTCGAGTTTGAGCGGTAAAGGGTACAAAAACAGCGCCTAAATCCGCCATATCCCGTTCACGTAAATTGAACTGTTGTTTGGCCAACACCACAATGCTTCGCCCTTCGGGAGTTTCATCAGCCAAAGAAGCCAATTGCGCCGCGTCTGCTAAATCATTCAAACTCACGCCGGGAGCAGCAAAAAAAGTACTGGCTTGACGATTCCCCAAGGTGATGGTGCCAGTTTTGTCTAGTAACAGCACATCGACATCACCTGCAGCCTCGACCGCGCGCCCTGAGGTGGCTATCACATTGGCTTGCATCATACGACTCATACCTGCAACACCAATCGCACTGAGTAAACCCGCAATAGTGGTCGGAATTAAACAGACCAACAACGACACAAGCACCACCAAACTCACGGGCTCACCCGCTCCTAAGGTTTGAACTCCAAATTTGGAGAATGGCAATAAAGTCACAACCACACCCAAAAACACAATCGTCAAGGCCACCAACAAAATGGTCAAGGCAACTTCGTTGGGCGTTTTTTGACGCTTGGCGTTCTCAACCATTGCAATCATTCGATCCACAAAAGTTTCACCGGGATTGACAGAGACGCGCACAACAATCCAATCTGACAACACGCGAGTGCCCCCCGTGACCGAAGAAAAATCGCCACCCGACTCACGTATTACAGGTGCTGACTCTCCGGTAATAGCGCTCTCGTCGACCGAAGCAACGCCGTCGATGACTTCGCCGTCGGCTGCAATGGTGTCTCCCGCTTCAATCAAAACCACATCTCCTTTGCGCAAGTCGTCAGCGACCAAAGGCAACCAAGACATTTCACTGAGCGGTTTGCTGGGGTCGTATTGACCTTGTAGTTTTTTGGCAAAAGTTTGTTTTTTCAAACCGCGCAAACTTGCAGCTTGTGCTTTGCTGCGTCCTTCTGCCAGCGCTTCAGCAAAATTGGCAAACAACACCGTAAACCATAGCCAAACCGCCACCCATGTCGTAAAGGTATTGGTTTGAGCTAACGCCAAGGCGGTAGTCAGCGCACTGCCTACAAACACCACAAACATCACTGGGTTGCGCCACTGCACTCGGGGATCAAGCTTTTTAAAGGCATCGCTTAGAGCAGGACGCATCAGGGCGGGATCAAATAAAGTCAATGTTTGACGACTCATGGCAATGTCCTCAGTGAGCCCACAACATCAGGTGCTCGACCACAGGGCCCAGCGCCAATGCAGGCACGTAATTCAACAAACCAACCAACAGCACCGTGCCAATCAAGAGCACGATGAACAAAGGGTCATGGGTAGGCAAGGTGCCTTCGGTCGTAGCCAAGCGTTTTTTGTGAGCCAATGATCCAGCAATCGCCAACACGGGCACGATCACTCCAAATCGACCCAACCACATCACCACACCCAACAAGACGTTATAAAAAGGAGTGTTGGCAGACAAGCCTGCAAAGGCACTGCCATTGTTGTTGGCAGCAGAAGACAAGGCATACAAGATTTCCGAGAAACCATGCACACCTGGGTTAGCGATTCCCGCCTTACCCCCTTCAGTCATTACGGCGACTGCAGTGCCCACCAAAACCAACAACGGCGTGACCAAGATGGCAATGGACACCATCTTCATTTCGAATATTTCGATCTTTTTCCCCAAGTATTCTGGGGTACGGCCAATCATCAAGCCAGCAATGAAAACAGCCATGATGGCAAAAATGAGCATGCCATAAAGGCCTGAGCCAACACCACCAAAAACCACCTCACCTAACTGAATCATCACCAGTGGAACAGCTCCCCCCAAAGGCATAAATGAATCATGCATGGCGTTGACTGCACCACAGGAAGCCGCGGTGGTGATGGTCGCAAACAAGGCGGAAGAAGCGACCCCAAAACGCACCTCTTTACCTTCCATATTGCCACCAGCTTGTGTGAGGCTGGGCACTTGATCCACACCCACCGAAGCGATCAAGGGGTTGCCATGTTGCTCGAAGTACGTTGCCGGAATCACCATGACGACAAACATGATCGTCATAGCAGCCAAAACTGCCCAACCTTGACGCGGGTCACCCACCATGCGTCCAAAGACAAAGCACAAAGCCGCGGGTATTGCAAAGATGGCGAGCATCTGCAAAAAATTGCTCAAAGGCGTTGGATTTTCAAATGGATGCGCCGAATTGGCATTGAAAAAACCACCCCCATTGGTACCCAACATCTTGATCGCCAACTGTGATGCTACAGGCCCCATGGCAATGCTTTGTGTTTGCCCAGATTTATCCAACATCACGGTTTGACCTTTGGCATCGAGCACCGGCAGTGAGGATGCATCGAGTTTTGGCTCTTGCCAACTTTGGGTTTCTAGTGTTCGCGCTTGTACGTAGGGTGAAAAGTTCTGGACCACACCCTCAGCGCCAAGAACCAAAGCAAACACAAAAGACAAAGGCAATAAAATCCAAAGGGTTGCGCGAGTCAAATCAACCCATACATTACCAATTGATGTACTGCTGTGTCGCGCAAATCCGCGCACCAATGCCACCACAACCACCAAACCCGTAGCTGCTGAGAAAAAGTTCTGTACCGTCAACCCAAGCATTTGCGTGAAGTAGCTCATGGTGGCTTCACCTACATACCCCTGCCAGTCGGTGTTGGTGACAAAACTCAAGGCTGTATTGAATGATGAGTCAGAACTCACAGCACCAAAACCTTGCGGATTGAACGGCAGACTCCCCTGCAAGCGTTGTAAAAAATAAACTGCCAATACCCCC
>CAILCI010000098.1 GCA_903832625.1 uncultured Burkholderiales bacterium
AGCGTGCAATACACCAGCAGCCCATTGCTTGCGAGCAAGACGCCGGTGTGGCGCAGCCAATTTGTGGTGGCTGTGATTGCGCTCGGATTTTTGGGTTTGGTAGTGCGCGCTGCTTATGTGCAAGTGATTGACAACGCATTTTTCAAAAAGCAAGGCACCGTGCGTTTCATGCGCACCTTGGATATGCCCGCTAGCCGTGGTCGGATTTTGGATCGCAATGGACATATCTTGGCCTCAAGCGTTCCCATGCCCAGCATTTGGGCTAGCCCAGAGGATATTGAGCGCGACCCGGCAAAACTCAAAGCTTTGAGCAAACTGCTTGGACTCACTTTGGCCGAGTTGGACAAAAAACTCCAAGACGAAGACAAGACCTTTGTTTGGCTCAAACGCCAAGTCGATGAAGATACGGCCAAGCAAATTGCCGACTTAAAAATCAAAGGCGTGTACGACCGCAAAGAGTACAAGCGCATTTATCCCGAAGGCGAAGCCGTGGCGCATGTGGTGGGTTTCACCAATGTGGAGAGCTTGGGACAAGAAGGTGTGGAGCTGACTTTCAATAAAGATCTGGCGGGCAAAGCTGGTTCGCGTCAAGTCATTAAAGATCGCTTGGGGCGCGTGGTGGAGGACGTTGGCGATATGGTGCCGCCTGTGGATGGGCAAGATTTGCAACTGAGCATCGACAGCAAAATTCAGTACTTTGCTTACGAAAAAATCAAAGAAGCGGTGATTCAGCACAAGGCGGCCGCGGGCAGCGTGGTGGTCATGGACATCAAAACGGGTGAAGTGTTGGCACTGACCAACTACCCCAGCTACGACCCCAGCAAGCGTACCAACCTCACTGGCGCACAGTTGCGCAACCGAGCACTGACGGACACCTTTGAGCCAGGTTCGACCATGAAGCCCTTTGTGGTCACGATGGCGCTCGACAAAGGCATCGTCACGCCCGACACCTTGATTCAAACAGGCAACGGCAAATACCAATTTGGCTCTGCAGTGATTACCGATTCCCATGCGCACGGCACTCTGTCTGTGAGCCAAGTGATTGAAAAGTCGAGCAACATTGGTACGACCAAAATCGCCATGCAGCTGCAAGCCCACGACATGTGGCAAGGCTTCACGCAAGTGGGCTTTGGGCAAAAACCACAAGTGCCCTTCCCTGGCGTAGTCGCAGGGCGATTGAGAAACTACACCACTTGGAAGCCGATTGAGCAAGCCACCATGAGCTATGGCTATGGGCTTTCGGTGAGTTTGTTCCAACTGGCACAGGCCTACACCGTGTTTGCGCGTCGTGGTGAATCCATTCCCGTGACAATGCTCAAGCGTGAAGGTGATGTGGCTTCAGGCGCGCGAATCTATTCAGAAAAAAATGTCAGCGCCATGCTGCAGATGCTCCATACCGTTACAGGTGCTGGCGGCACAGCTCCGAAAGCACAAACCATGGGCTATTCGGTTGGCGGCAAAACCGGCACTGCGCACAAGGTTGAAGGTAAGGGATACGCGAGTAAAAAATACCGAGGCTTTTTTGTCGGCATTGCGCCCATTGATAACCCGCGCATTGTGGTCGCAGTGATGGTGGATGAGCCAAGTGACGGCGTGTATTTTGGCGGTGATGTGGCCGCGCCCGTGTTCAGCCAAACCGTGCAACAGACCTTGCGCATGATGGGCGTGCAGCCTGACATGGCGGTCAAGCCGCAGGTAGTGACACAAGCTGAGAAGGAGGAGTTTTGATGCAGGAACTCCATACCTCTGACGAAGTCGCGGCTTGGCTCAAAACCCGTGTGACGGGCGGTTTGCAGACCGACAGTCGACAAGTCCGTGCAGGGGACGGCTTCATAGCGTGGCCAGGCGGCGTGACCGATGGTCGTGCTTTCATTGCGCAGGCAATCGCCCAAGGCGCTGCGGCTTGTGTGGTTGAGCACGAAGGCGTAGAAAAATTTGAATGGACGCAAAACCCGAGCGCTAACACCGATGCTGTAGCCACTCTGGCAGGCCTTAAAGCACACAGTGGTGCGGTTGCTTGCGCCTACTACAACCAGCCCAGCCATGCCTTGGATGTCTTGGCAATCACAGGCACCAACGGCAAAACCACGACGGCTTGGTGGCTGGCACATGCCCTGAAAAATCTAGGCCAACGCTGTGCGGTGGTAGGTACTTTGGGTGTCGGCGAACCCCATGCGTTGCAGCCCACGGGTATGACTACGCCAGACCCAGTGTTGTTGCAATCACGCATGAGGGGTTGGGTTGATCAAGGTGTGAAGACCTGCGCCATCGAAGCTTCATCCATCGGCTTGGCCGAACATCGATTGAATGGCACACACATTCGAGTGGCTGTGTTTACCAATTTCACGCAAGATCATTTGGATTACCACGGCACTATGGACGGCTATTGGCAAGCCAAACAAGCCTTGTTCGCTTGGCCAGGTTTGCAAAGCGCTGTGATCAATGTGGATGATGCAAAAGGGGTAGAACTTGCGCACAGCTTGGCGCAGCGCCAAGGCATCGCAATGTGGACATTCGGTTTGCACGCCAGCGAGAGTGCGCAACATCTTTACGCAACACATATTCAATACACGGCTGAAGGTTTGAGTTTTGAGGTGCGCGAAGGGCAAGAGAGTTATGCGCTCTCCAGTCAGTTTGTGGGTGACTACAACATCAGCAATTTGTTGGGCGTCGTCGGGGCTTTGCGTGCGCTAGGAGTTTCTTTGAGCGATGCTGTAGCAGCTTGTAAAAACTTGCCGAGCGTTCCGGGTCGCATGCAAGTGGTGGCGCAAACTCCACTGGTGGTGGTGGACTACGCGCACACACCAGACGCAATAGAGCAGGCTATCAAAGCCCTGCAACCAGTCGCAAAAATGCGTCATGCCAGCCTGACGTGTGTGCTGGGTTGCGGCGGCGACCGCGATGCCACCAAGCGCCCCTTGATGGCAGCTAGCGCACAAGCCCATGCCGACCAGGTGGTACTCACCAGCGACAACCCGCGCAGTGAAGACCCCGTGCGCATCTTGCAAGACATGCAAGCGGGCTTGCAGAATTCAAATCGGGTCAGTGTGCTGGTGGATCGCGACCAAGCGATTGCTCAGACCATTCGAAATGCGCGCGATCAAGACGTGATATTGCTCGCTGGCAAAGGTCATGAGGACTATCAAGAAATCATGGGCGTCAAGCATCCATTCAGTGATGTGCTTCATGCGCAGCGCGCGGTCAACATGCGGAGGTCGCATGTCTGAGATGAAGCTATCTCTGAAACAAATCCACCAATGGCTTGCTGGCAGCGTGTTGGTGGGTGACGGCGAAAGCACCATTGCTCGCGTACACACCGACAGCCGCAGTTTGCAGCAGGGTGATTTGTTTGTTGCGCTCAACGGCGAACGCTTTGACGCGCACACCTTCTTGCCGCAAGCCGCAGCCAGCGGCGCTGTGGCGGCGTTGGCTGAACAAGGTTTGAAAGAAGCGGAATTAAACGGCGTGCAAGTGGCCGATAGTCGCGCAGCCTTGGGTCAACTAGCCAAGAGCTGGCGTCAGCAATACAGCCTACCCTTGATTGCGGTGACGGGCAGTAATGGCAAAACGACGGTCACACAAATGCTCGCCTCAATATTGCGCGCTGCTTGGGGTGACGACGCCTTAGCGACGCAAGGCAATTTCAATAACGACATTGGCGTGCCACTGACTTTGCTGCGCTTGCGCTCGCATCACCAAGCGGCGGTGGTGGAGTTGGGTATGAACCATCCTGGTGAAATTGCGAGCTTGGCTGATATGGCCCAAGCCAGTGTGGCTTTGGTTAACAACGCACAGCGCGAACATCAAGAATTCATGGGGACGGTGCAAGCGGTAGCGCAAGAAAACGGCTGCGCCATTGCCGCACTTTCTAGCGATGGTGTTGCAGTATTTCCCGCCCATGATGAATTCAGCGCTGTTTGGCAAAGCTTGGCAGGACAGCGCCGGTGCATACGTTTTTCCATGCAAAACCAGCCCAACGGTGCTGAGGTGTATTTGTTGCAAGCACAGTGGCGCAAAGACCATTGGGACATCACAGCCCGTACGCATGAGGGTGACTTGAGCGCACAGCTTCACATTGCTGGGCGGCACAACATCAGCAACGCCTTGGCTGCTACGGCAGCGGCATTGGGTGCAGGTGTTTCGTTGGCACACATTGCACAAGGACTCAATGGTTTCGAGCCCGTCAAAGGACGTTCACGGGCGTTTGGCATTGAACACAGCGGCAAGACCATTGCGGGCGTAGACGACACCTACAACGCCAATCCAGACTCCGTGCGTGCCGCCATCGACGTGTTGGCCGAGTTGCCCGCGCCGCGCGTGTTGGTGCTAGGCGACATGGGCGAAGTGGGCGACCAGGGCAGAGAGTTTCACCAAGAAGTCGGGCACTACGCCAAACAACAAGGGATGGACCATTTGCTGTGCTTGGGGGATCTCACCCAGCATACGGCTGACGCAGCGGGTGCGCTGGCCGAGCATTTTGAAGATATAGCTCAACTGAATGCGCGTGTGCTGGCATTGTTGCCCACGGTGTCGAGCGTGTTGGTCAAAGGATCGCGGTTTATGAAGATGGAGCGGGTGGTTCAAACCCTTGAGGCCGCAGATCAAACAAAAAAGGAAACAAACCCATGTTGCTGACATTGGCGCAATGGCTACAAGCTCAGGCACCGGAATACAGCTTTTTCCGAGTCTTCAACTACATCACGTTCAGAGCGGTGATGGCAGCTCTGACCGCCTTACTCATTGGCTTGGCGGCAGGGCCTGCGGTGATTCGCCATTTGACAGCGCTCAAAATCGGTCAACCCGTGCGCGAATACGCGATGCAAACGCATTTGGTCAAAAGCGGCACACCCACCATGGGCGGTGTGCTCATCTTGATTGGGATCACAGTTTCCACCTTGTTGTGGGCCGACTTGAGCAACCGATTTGTTTGGATCGTGCTGATCGTGACCTTGGGTTTTGGTGCGATTGGCTGGGTAGATGATTGGCGCAAGGTGGTCAACAAAGATCCCGAAGGCATGCCGTCGCGTGAGAAATATTTGTGGCAATCGCTCATCGGTCTCACTGCGGCCTTGTATTTGGTTTTCAGCATTTCTGAGAGCAACAACCTGCGCGTGCTGGAGTTGTTCTCTTCGTGGGTGCAATCGGGGTTTGATGTGAATTTGCCGCCCAAAGCGGGGTTGCTGCTACCTTTCATCAAAGAGGTGAGCTATCCGCTGGGCGTGTTTGGTTTTGTGATCTTGACCTATTTGGTCATCGTGGGTTCCAGCAATGCGGTCAACTTGACCGACGGTTTGGATGGCTTGGCCATCATGCCGGTGGTGATGGTGGGTTCGTCATTGGGTGCGTTTGCCTATGTCACGGGCAGTGCGGTGTACTCCAAATACTTGTTGTTTCCGCACATTCCGGGTTCGGGCGAGTTGATGATTTTTTGCGCAGCCATGGCAGGCGCTGGTTTGGCATTTTTGTGGTTTAACGCACATCCCGCGCAAGTGTTCATGGGTGATGTGGGCGCATTGGCTTTGGGTGGCGCATTGGGCACGATTGCCGTGATTGTTCGGCAAGAAATTGTGTTGGCCATCATGGGCGGTATTTTTGTGGCCGAGGCCGTCTCGGTCATGCTGCAAGTGACTTACTTCAAGTACACCAAAAAGAAATTTGGCGAAGGACGACGGCTATTCAAGATGGCGCCGCTGCACCATCACTTTGAGAAAAACGGTTGGAAAGAAACGCAAGTGGTCATCCGTTTTTGGATCATCACCATGCTGTTGTGCTTGGTGGGTTTGTCCACCTTGAAGCTGAGGTAGACGAGAAATGCAAGGACTCGACAACCAATCGGTGCTGATTCTGGGCTTGGGTGACTCCGGCCTGGCGATGGCGCGTTGGTGTGTGCGCTGCGGTGCACGTGTGAAAGTGCTGGACACTCGCGAAGCGCCGCCCCAGCTTGGATTGCTGCGCGCTGAATTGCCGCAAGTCAGCTTCGTACACGGCAGTTTTGATGCGTCGTGGATTGAAGGCCAAGATGTTCGCGCTGTCTTCAAAAGCCCTGGACTGTCGCCTGAAACGGTTGCGCCTTTGTGGCTGGCTGCTGTCTCTGCAGGCCTGTGGGTAGGTACAGAGTTGACGCTGTTTGCGCAAGCATTGAATGAACTCAAACTCAGTCGCAACTACCACCCCAAAGTGTTGGCTATTACAGGGACAAATGGGAAAACCACTGTCACTTCGCTGACTGCGCAATTGCTTGAACGTGCAGGTTTGCGCGTGGCCATGGCGGGCAATATTGGCCCGACCTTGTTAGATACCTTGTCACAAGCCTTGGATCTCGCTGAGGCCGAACAAACTCAAGCTGAAATTCAGGCCTTAGAAAACACAGCAAAAGAGTTGGCGCAAGAGCCTGACATGGCAGCCCATCCACAGCCAGAAACTCCAGCGCAAGAAAGCATTGAAGGCCTAGAGCCAGATGCTGAGACGCAAGACACAGCGTTCGAACCCGACTTGCCACCGTTTGTGCCGCCCCCGCCCCCGCCGCCGCCGCCCGACGATCCTTATTTGCCGCAAGCTTGGGTGCTGGAGTTGTCAAGCTTTCAGCTCGAAGGTGTGGACAATTTCGAGCCGACAGCAGCCACGGTACTCAATGTCACACAAGACCATTTGGATTGGCATGGCGACATGTCTGCCTACGCCAGCGCCAAAGCCCGCATCTTTGGCAAAGAGGCCACGCTGTTGCTCAACCGCGAAGACCCGCTGGTCATGGCCATGTTGCCTGAGCCCATCCGAGCCAAGTTGCAAAAGCCGATTTATCGCAATTCCTTGAGCTTTGGTGCAGACATGCCGCAGCGCCCCGGCGACTACGGTCTAGAAACAGTCAACGGCATGACTTGGCTTGTTCGTGCGCAAGAAGCGGACGAAACCCGCAAGAAAAAACGCGGTGTGGCGGATGAGGAAGAAATTTTCATTCAACGACTCATGCCCGCCGATGCGCTGCGCATTCGTGGACGACACAATGCGCTGAATGCTTTGGCCGCATTGGCCTTGGCTTCAAGCACGCAAGCCCAACTCGCTCCCATGTTGTTTGGCTTGCGCGAATACCGAGGCGAACCGCACCGGGCGGAGTCGGTCACCATTCTCCAAGGTGTTGAATATTTTGACGATAGCAAAGGCACCAATGTGGGCGCCACGGTGGCAGCATTGAACGGCTTAGGAGTCGAACGCCGTTTGGTGGTCATTTTGGGGGGGGATGGTAAAGGGCAAGACTTTGCGCCATTGCAGCCCGCAATTGCGCAATTCGCAAGAGCCGTGGTGTTGATAGGCCGTGACGCGCCTTTACTGCGGCAAGCGTTGCAAGACAGCGCCGTACCTTTGCACGATGCAGCCAGTTTGCAAGAGGCCGTTACGCTTTGCCAAAACTTGGCCAAAGAAGGTGACGCGGTGTTGCTCTCACCCGCTTGCGCGAGCATGGACATGTTTCGCAACTATGCCCATCGCGCTGAAGTGTTTGTGCAGGCGGTGCAAGATTTGACCGTGCAAGCGGGAGGGCTGACATGACGCAAGCTGTCGCGGCACAAACTGGTTGGATCGCGCGCTTGAGCCAGCGGTTTCGCGGGCTATTGGGTGATCCATCGCAAACAGGATTGGATGCCTTGCCTGTGCGAGTCCACGGCAATGAATTCACTCGAACCGCCGCCTCTCCTGTGCATGTCAAAGGATTTGATCAGCATTTGGTGTGGGTGGTGTTTGCTTTGCTGATGTTTGGATTGGTGATGGTGTATTCGGCCTCGATTGCAATTGCAGACAATCCACGCTCTGGCATGGGTTTTGAACAAACGCATTTTTTGGTGCGCCACGTTGTGTCTATGTTTGTGGCCTTTGTGTTGGCCTTGCTGGCGTTTCAAATTCCACTCGACACGTGGGAGCGGGTTGCACCTTGGGTGTTTGTGGTGTCGATTGTGTTGCTGATGCTGGTGCTTGTGCCTTTTATTGGTAAAGCGGTCAATGGCGCACGTCGTTGGATACCTTTGGGGTTGATGAACTTTCAGCCCTCAGAGCTCGCCAAATTTGGTGTGCTCTTGTATGCGGCCAACTACATGGTGCGCAAGATGGATGTGAAAGAAAAATTCTTCAAAGCCGTCATGCCCATGGGCGCTGCCGTGACGATTGTGGGTTTGCTCTTGTTGTCCGAGCCTGACATGGGTGCGTTTATGGTGATCGCCGTGATTGCCATGGGCATCTTATTTTTAGGCGGTGTCAACGCCAGAATGTTCTTCTTGATTGCCACAGCCTTGGTGGGCGTGTTTGGATTAATCATTGCTTCGTCAGAATGGCGGCGAGAGCGCATCTTTGCTTATCTTGATCCTTGGAGCATTGAGCATGCACTGGGCAAGGGATATCAGCTTTCGCATTCGCTGATCGCGATTGGACGCGGTGAAATATTTGGCGTGGGTCTAGGCGGCAGTGTGGAAAAACTCCATTGGTTGCCCGAAGCGCATACCGACTTTTTGTTGGCTGTGATTGGTGAAGAGTTTGGTTTTGTGGGCGTGGTCATCATCATTGGTTTGTTCATGTGGCTGACCCGGCGCATCATGTACATTGGCCGCCAAGCCATTGCCATGGACCGCGTGTTCTCGGGTTTGGTCGCGCAAGGTGTTGGTATTTGGATGGGTTTTCAAAGCTTCATCAACATGGGTGTGAATTTGGGTGCGCTGCCTACGAAGGGCCTCACCTTGCCTTTGATGAGCTATGGCGGTTCGGCCATTTTGTTGAACCTAATTGCCATTGCCATTGTGCTGCGGGTGGATTATGAAAACCGCGTCTTGATGCACGGAGGTCGACTATGACCCAACCGCGCACAGCGTTAATCATGGCGGGTGGCACAGGCGGCCACATCTTCCCCGGTTTGGCCGTGGCTCAGGCGTTGCGTGAACAAGGCTGGCAAGTGCATTGGCTGGGTGGTTTAGAGCCCAGTATGGAGTACCAATACGTGCCGCCCCAAGGCTTTGCATATCACGCCGTCAATTTCTCGGGCGTGCGCGGCAAAGGTTTGAAAACTCTGGCCTTGCTGCCCCTCAAGCTACTACGTGCGTGTTGGCAAAGCTGGCGCATCTTGCGTCAAGTGCAGCCGAGTGTGGTGGTGGGTTTGGGTGGCTACATCACGTTTCCAGCTGGGCTGATGGCGTTGCTGTGCGGCAAGACCTTGTTTTTACATGAGCAAAACTCCATTGCGGGTATGGCCAATAAGTGGTTGGGCAAACTTGCCCAACGCGTCTTCACTGCGTTTCCAAATGTTTTGCCCAAAGCCGAGTGGATAGGCAACCCTTTGCGACAAGGCTTTGTTGCGCAAGACCCACCCGCGCAGCGCTTTTCTAACCGCGAGGGCGCATTGCGCTTGGTGGTAGTGGGCGGTAGCTTAGGCGCTCAGGCGCTCAACACTGTTGTGCCGCAAGCACTGCGTTTGATTCCACCCGCACAGCGCCCACATGTGTTGCACCAAAGCGGCGCCAAGCAAATGGATGTATTGCGCGAAGCCTATGCCCAAGCTGGCGTTGAGGCTGAACTCACGCCTTTCATTGACGATACCGCCCAAGCCTTTGCGCAAGCAGATGTGGTGATCGCCCGCGCAGGCGCGAGCACCGTCACCGAACTCGCTGCCGTTGGCGTTGCTGCTATTTACGTGCCTTTCCCCCACGCTGTGGACGACCATCAAACCACCAACGCCAAGTTTGTGGTGGACGCGCAAGGGGGCTGGCTGATTCCACAACCTGAACTGAAAGCACAAGAGTTGGCTGATCGTTTGCAATTTTTAACCCGTCGGACCTTGCTGAGCTACGCCGAAAAAGCCTATGCCTTGCGTCAAGTAGATGCCACACAAAAAATCGTTCAAGCCTGTGAACAGGAGTGCCAAGCATGAAGCACGCCATCAAACACATCCACTTCGTGGGCATTGGCGGTGCGGGCATGAGCGGCATTGCGGAGGTCTTGCTCAATTTGGGCTATGTCATCTCGGGCTCTGATTTATCTGACAGCGTTGCCTTGCGCCGACTTGCGCAATTGGGCATACAAACCTATGTGGGTCACAACGCCAGCAATATTCAAAGCGCAGATGCGGTGGTCACCTCTACCGCGGTGCAAGCAGACAACCCAGAAGTCGTGGCCGCACATGCCAAGCTCGTGCCCGTTGTGCCGCGTGCTGTCATGCTGGCCGAGCTCATGCGTTTGAAGCAAGGCATTGCCATTGCAGGCACGCACGGCAAAACCACGACCACCAGCTTGGTCGCCAGCGTGTTGGCGCAAGCCAATATGGATCCCACCTTTGTGATTGGCGGCAAGCTCAACAGCGCAGGCGCCAACGCCAAACTGGGTTCTGGCGACTACATCGTTGTCGAAGCTGACGAATCCGATGCCTCGTTTCTCAACCTGCTGCCCGTGATGGCCGTGGTGACCAACATCGATGCCGATCACATGGACACCTATGGGCATGACTTCAACAACTTGAAAAAAGCCTTTGTCGAGTTTTTGCACCGTATGCCGTTTTATGGCGCAGCCATCTTGTGTACCGACGATGCTGCGGTGCGCAGCATCTTGGCCGAGGTCTCACGTCCCATCACCTCTTATGGCTTTAACGAAGAAGCGCAAGTGCGTGCCGTCAATGTGCGCGCTGACAACGGACGCATGAAGTTCACTGTGCAGCGACGCAATGGCGTGACGCTGCCCGATTTGGACATTACGCTGAACTTGGCGGGCGAACACAACGTGCTCAACGCCTTGGCTGCCATTGCAATTGCCGTGGAATTGAATGTGCCCGATGAGGCGCTGCAACAAGCTTTGGCCGACTTCAAAGGTGTGGGGCGTCGCTTCCAACGTCACGGCGAAGTGGCTGCCAAACATGGCGGGCAGTTCACCCTGATTGAAGACTACGGCCACCATCCGGTGGAAGTGGCCGCCACGTTGGCTGCGGCGCGTGGCGCTTTTGTGGGTCGGCGTTTGGTGCTGGCCTTTCAGCCGCATCGCTACACCCGCACCCGCGATTGCTTTGAAGATTTTGTGCAAGTCATGCGCCAAGCCGATGTGGTTTGGTTGTCAGAGGTCTATGCCGCCGGAGAAGCTCCCATCGTCGCAGCCGATGGTCGCGCTTTGTCACGTGCCATGCGGGTGGCCGGGCAAGACAACTTGCTGTTTATAGACAACATACAAGACATGGCGCAAGCCATTGTGGACAACGCACAAGACGGCGATGTCGTCATGTGCATGGGCGCGGGCTCCATTGGACAAGTACCCACTCAAGTGCTCGCCTTGGTCGAGAAGAAAAGCTAAACCATGACAACACACTCCATCGATCTGTCAAAAGCCAAAGTTGCGGTGCTCATGGGCGGGCTGTCGGCTGAGCGAGACATTTCATTGCGCTCAGGCGCAGGCGTGCTCAAGGCTCTGCAAAGCAAAGGCGTCAACGCACATGCCTTTGACCCCGCTCAAAAGCCTTTGAACGACCTCAAACAACAAGGTTTTACTCACGCCTTTATTGCACTGCATGGGCGCTACGGCGAAGACGGCGCTGTCCAAGGCGCGCTAGAGTTGTTGGGCATCCCGTACACAGGGTCAGGTGTCATGGCTTCTGCCATTGCAATGGACAAAGTCATGACCAAACGCGTGTGGACGGCCATGCATGTGCCAACGCCCCAGTCGGTGTGGCTCGCGCCAGAGGATCAAACGCCAGAAGCGATTGCAAAAATTCCTGCCCAACTCGGCTTGCCTTTGATTGTCAAACCCCCGCGTGAAGGCTCATCCATTGGCATGACCAAAGTGACGCATGCGTCTCAAATGGCCGAGGCAGTTGCGCTGGCCACTCGCTATGACGCCGATTTGTTGTGCGAAGAATTCGTCACCGGCGAAGAGCTCACTTGTCCCGTCATTGGCAGCGGTGCACATGTTCGTGCTTTGCCTGTGGTTCGCATTGCAGCGCCCGACGGCATGTACGACTACAACCACAAATACTTCACCAATGACGTGCAATACCACTGCCCCAGTGGCTTGAGCGTTGAGGTAGAGCAAGAAATTCAACGCTTGGTGGTGGCGGCCTATCGTGCCTTGGGTTGCCGCGGCTGGGGGCGTGCCGACATCATGTTGCGCGCCACAGATGGCAAGCCTTTCTTGTTGGAGATGAACACCTCGCCCGGTATGACCGATCACTCGCTGGTGCCTATGTCTGCGCGAGCGGCGGGCATCAACTACGAAGACTTGTGTTTGTTGCTATTGCAATCGGCCAGTTTGGATCATCCGCTGGAAGGAGCACAACAGGCATGACCACCCGCTACAGCGCTCATCTGCGTCCTCGTCATGAAGCTCCAGCTTCGGTCGAGGTGCCGTTGGACGTGCGTTTGATGCATGTGGCATCGTCGTTTTTGATTGTGGTGTGCGGGCTTGGATTGTTGGTGGGCGGTGGATGGAGTTTGCTGCGTCTGCCTTTGTTTGCGTTGAGCGGCATTACGGTCATGGGGGATGTGCATCACAACAATGCAGTGACCCTGCGCGCAAATATCGCGGGTCGATTGAGCGGCAACTTCTTCACAGCCGATTTGAGCCGCGTGCGCGATGCTTTTGAAGCCGTGCCTTGGGTTCGGCAGGCCATGGTTCAGCGTGAGTTCCCCAACCGCTTGCGCATCACCTTGCAAGAACAGCAACCCGTGGCCTTTTGGGGCGACGATGGTGACGCGCGTTTACTCAATAGTTTTGGCGAAGTGTTTGAAGTCAATTTGGACGACTTGGATGACAACAAACTGCCGCGATTGAATGGTCCCGACAGCCAGTCTCAACAAGTGTTGGCCATGTACCAAGCCTTGAAGCCGCAGTTTGATCGCATGTCATTGAATGTGCAGCGATTGGAGTTGAGCGAACGCGGAAGCTGGCGCGCTCAAGTGACTCATGGCACTGCCATGCAAGCTGGTGTACACGGCGCAGCCATTGAATTGGGACGCGGCTCAGTCAGCGATGTGATGCAGCGCGTGCATCGCTTGTCTGACACCTTGGCTCAAATCACGCAAAAACTGGGACGACATGTCAGTGCAATGGAAGCGGCTGATTTGCGCTACGACAACGGTTACGCCATTCGCTTGCGCGGCGTGAGCACCACAAACGATGCATCCGGTAAACCGTGATGCGCACAGGCTAAGAAAAGAGAAAACGAGGCTGTTATGGCAAAAGAGTACAAAGATTTGGTGGTGGGCTTGGACATTGGCACGGCCAAGGTCATGGTCGTGGTGGCCGAAGTCTTGCCCGATGGCGAACTCAAACTCGCGGGCTTGGGTGTCTCGCCCAGCAATGGCTTGAAGCGCGGCGTGGTGGTCAACATCGACGCCACGGTGCAAAGCATTCAACAGGCTTTGAAAGAAGCCGAACTGATGGCCGACTGCAAAATCACCCGTGTCTACACCGGCATCACCGGCAGCCACATTCGGGGCATGAACTCCACCGGCATGGTGGCGGTCAAAGACAAGGAAGTCACCGCACCCGATGTGGCGCGTGTCGTCGAAACGGCCAAGGCCATCAACATCTCAACCGACCAGCGCTTGCTCTTGGTGCAGCCCCAAGAGTTTGTGATTGACGGCCAAGACGTGCGTGACCCCATTGGCATGAGCGGCATTCGCTTAGAGGCCAAAGTGCACATCGTGACAGGCGCACAAAGCGCGGCTGAAAACATCATCAAATGCGTGCGTCGTTGTGGCTTGGAAGTGGATCGCCTCATGCTCAATCCGATGGCGTCTAGCTTGTCGGTCTTGACCGATGACGAGCGCGAACTCGGCGTGGCCTTGGTTGACATTGGCGCGGGCACAACCGACGTGGCGATTTTTACCAACGGTGCGATTCGCCACACGGCAGTGATCCCAATCGCGGGCGACTTGATCACCAGCGACATTGCGATGGCGCTGCGCACACCGACCAAAGATGCCGAAGACATCAAGGTCGAATCCGGTTTTGCCAAACAACTGCTGGCCGACCCCGATGTGCAAGTGGAGGTGCCGGGCTTGGGTGACCGCTCACCACGCATGTTGAGCCGTCAAGCCTTGGCGGGCGTAATTGAGCCACGTGTAGAAGAAATTTTTTCGCTGGTGCAGCAAGTCATCCGCGACTCCGGCTATGAAGAAGTGCTGTCCTCGGGCATTGTGCTCACGGGCGGCAGCGCTGTCATGCCGGGCATGGTGGAGTTGGGCGAAGACATTTTCTTAAAACCCGTGCGTCGTGGCTTGCCGCATTACAACAGCGCACTGGCCGACATGGTGTCGCAGCCGCGTGCTGCCACCGTCATGGGTTTGTTGGAAGAAGCGCGTGCCGATCGGCTGCGCGGCTTCAAGGTGTCTCAGAAAAACGGTTCGATGAAGTCTGCGATGGAACGCATCAAAGACTGGTTTGTGGGAAATTTCTAAACATGATTCCCGCATCTTTGCTCTACCTCGCGCGCGGCTCACCGCCGCTCAGTGCCCACAGCGTCAGCCGATGGCGACCCTGTGCAGCCACAGCGCCACCTTCATAAAGGGGCGCGAATGACAAGAACACAACGATCAGCAATCAAGGCAACTGCAAGTTTTATAGAAATCGGAGAAACATCATGAGTATCGAAATGATTGAAATTCAAGAATTCAATTCAGGCACACAAATCAAAGTCATTGGTGTGGGCGGTGGCGGCGGCAACGCGGTCGAACACATGATTCGCTCAGGCGTGCAAGGCGTCGAATTCGTCTGCGCCAACACCGACGCGCAAGCGCTGCGCGTGAGCAACGCACACCGCGTGATTCAGTTAGGCACGACCGGTTTGGGCGCAGGTAGCAAACCCGAAAAAGGCCGCGAAGCCGCAGAAATGGCCGAGGAGCAAATCCGCGAAGCGCTGGTTGGCACCAATATGTTGTTTGTCACCGCAGGCATGGGCGGCGGCACAGGCACAGGTGCGGCTCCGGTGGTGGCACGCGTGGCACGCGAGATGGGCATTTTGACCGTGGGCGTGGTCACCAAACCGTTCGAGTTTGAAGGCAGCCGCCGCATGGGCAACGCCGAAACAGGCTTGGCCGAACTCGAAGCCAATGTGGACTCGCTCATCGTCGTGTTGAACGAAAAACTCATGGACGTGCTGGGCGAAGATGCCAGCCAAGACGAAGCCTTTGCCTTTGCCAACGACGTCTTGAAAAACTCGGTCGGCGGCATTGCCGAAATCATCAATGTCGAAGCCTTGGTCAACGTCGACTTTGAAGACGTGCGCACCGTCATGAGCGAAACCGGCAAAGCCATGATGGGCACCGCCGTGGCCAACGGTCCCGACCGCGCTCGCATCGCTGCCGAACAAGCCGTGGCTTGCCCATTGCTCGAAGGCGTGGACATGTCCGGTGCCAAAGGCGTGTTGGTACTCATCACCGCAGCCAAAGGTGGCTTGAAGCTCTCCGAGTCACGCGAAGCCATGAACACCATCCGCAAATTTGCCTCGCCTGATGCCCACGTCATTTACGGCACGGCCTATGACGAGAGCTTGGGCGACCAAATTCGCGTCACCGTTGTGGCCACAGGTTTGGCGGGTAGCCGCCGTGCTGCGCCGCAATTGCAAGTGTTGCGCACGGGCACAGACAACGCGCCTTCGGCGGTCATGGCCAACAACGCTTCGCCCGCTGGCATCGTGGCTGCGGCCTCGGGCGGCTTGAACGGTTTGGCCAATGCAGGCACCAGCACCAAACAACCCGACTATGCAGGCATGACCGTGCCCAGCGTGTGGCGTACCCGCGACCGTACGCAAGCTGCAGCCAAGGTGGATGCGTTGTCGTCCGGTGGCATGGATGACTATGAAATCCCTGCTTTTTTGCGCAAACAGGCCGATTAAAATCAGTCCGTGCTCAAACAAAGAACTCTTCAATCCATCACCAAAGCCGTGGGCGTTGGGCTGCACAGCGGCCAGCGGGTAGAACTCACGCTGCGTCCAGCTCAACCCGACACAGGCATTGTGTTTCGTCGGGTCGATTTGGCGCAGCCAGTTGATATCCACATCGCCGCCACGGCAGTCACCGACACCCGCTTGGCCTCGACCATCTCGCAGGGCGACGCCAAAGTGCTCACAGTTGAGCATCTGATGTCGGCCTGCGCCGGATTGGGGATTGACAACTTGTACATCGACATCACGGCCGAGGAAGTGCCTATCTTGGATGGCTCGGCCTCGTCGTTTGTGTTTTTGCTGCAAAGCGCAGGCATCGCCTTGCAAAATGCGCCCAAGCGCTTTATTCGTGTGCTCAAAACCGTGGAAGTGCGTGAAGGGGAGGGCGCCAACACCAAATGGGCCAAGTTGGAGCCGCACCACGGCTACAAACTCAGCTTTGAAATCGACTTTCACCACCCCGCTGTCGATTCCACTGGACAGCGCGTGGTGTTTGACATGGACACCGATCTCTACACCCGCGACATTGCCCGCGCCCGCACCTTTGGTTTTACCCGCGATGTCGAGATGATGCGCGCCAACGGTTTGGCCTTGGGCGGCGGCTTGGACAACGCCATCGTCATGGACGACTACAAGGTGTTGAACAGCGACGGCCTACGCTACGACGACGAGTTTGTGAAACACAAAATCTTGGACGCCATGGGTGACTTGTATTTGTTGGGCAAACCCATGCTCGCCGCCTACAGCGCTTTTCGCTCAGGCCACGCCATGAACAACAAACTCTTGCGTGAACTTTTGAGCCACCCCGAAGCGTATGAGGTGGTGACGTTTGATGATGAACGCCAAGCGCCTAGGGGCTTGGCTCAGTTGGCTCCGGCTTGGTAAACCAACTCACACCTGCTTCATATTGCCTTTGAAGCTACCACCGCGCTCAATTTCAATTTCGCCGTAGTCAATTTCACCCGTCACCCGACCCGACGCGTGGATGGTCAACAGGCTGTGGCATTTCACGTTTTCGTTGAGTTGTCCGTGAACTTCTATTCTTTCTGCCGTCGTAGTGCCTGACAGAACACCCGTATTCCCAATTTGAACCTCGCTAGCAATCAATTCGCCGGTGAAATTACCACTGATGATGGCTTTGTTGGGCACGCTGATACTGCCAGTAAAGCTGACACCTGAACCAATAAAAAGGTTGTTGACGCCGCCGCTGGTTGAAAGATCGCTCATGATGGGAAGTGGTTGGGTTTAGAAAATTGCTGAAAATCAACAATCAGAAATTATATTTGACTATTTTGACAATTAAATGATTTAGTTGATATACGCCAATTGGCGAGTATGTTGTCTAGCGGCTACGTCCGGCGCGATACATGCCGCTGGTTTTACGTTGTAAGTCAGTGGCTACTGACAATTTGGCCATTGCCTGTCCTGCATGGGCATGGGTAATGGCGAGACCTAGGGCATCGGCTGCATCGGGGCCAGGCAAGCCGGGTAGCTGGAGCAGTCGTTTGACCATTTCCTGGACCTGTGGTTTTTTTGCTAAACCATGACCAGCAACGGCTTGTTTCATTTGCAAGGCGGTGTACTCGGCCACTACCAAGTCACAACTCACCAATGCGGTCAAACAGGCGCCTCGCGCTTGTCCGAGCAACAAAGTGGCTTGCGGGTTGACGTTGACAAACACAATTTCGACTGCTGCCGAGTTGGGCTGGTAGCGTGCAACCACTTCGCGAATGCCCTCATACAAGACTTTGAGACGCTCGGGCAAATTGCCCTGAACCTGTTTGTCGGTTCGAATCGTGCCGCTGGCTACGTAGCGCAGTTGCGCGCCATCTTTGTCCACCACGCCAAAACCGGTGGTTCGCAAGCCGGGATCAATGCCAAGAATTCTCATGTGTATCAGGGCAGCTGCGCATTGCCCATGCGCGCCACGATGGTGTCGGCGCGGTTGAGCAAATACTCAGAACGGGGGAGATTTTCAAAAAACTTGGGGCGCGGCAGCATGACGGCCAAACGTGCAGCTTCCCAAGCACTGAGTTGTGCGGCAGGTTTACCAAAATAATGCTGAGCTGCAGCCTCGGCGCCAAACACACCTTGCCCCCATTCCACATTGTTGAGATAAATTTCAAGAATACGTTGCTTGCTCAGCACGGCTTCTAGCATGAGGGTCAGTACAAACTCTTGTGCCTTTCGCAGCAAGGTGCGCTCGCCGCTCAAAAACAGGTTTTTCGCCAATTGTTGCGTGATGGTGGAGCCGCCCACAATTTTGGGGGGCGCTTTGCGCTGTTGTTTGCTGGCGAGTTGCTCGGCTTTGGCGTTTTTAGACCAGGCTTTTTCTAGAGCATCCCATTGCACGCCGTCATGGGTGGCAAAAATATCGTCTTCAGAAGTGATGACGGCGCGTTTGAGTTGATCGGAAATTTGCGCATAAGCCACCCAGTCTTGTTGCCACCGCAAACCTTCCTTGGATTGCGCAATGTGCCAAGCTTGCGAGCGCTGAAAACTGGTCGATTCGGGTGCAATGCGCGCCATCAGCACAATGTGCGCTAAAAAGAACAATTGCAAACACAGGCCACTCAAGACGACCATCCAAAACCAACGCACTAGCGGCTTGCGAAGTGAGTGAAAACGCCCAGCCATCATGGGTTGCCCTCAGGCGCGCCTGTGCGCAACGTGTTGTCGCGGCTAAACACAAAGCGCGAGATCACTACCAATTGGTCGGCTTGTCGGCGCATTTCTGGGCTGAATGCGCCATAGGGCCCTGCGCCCGCAGCAATGGCCTCGGCGCGACGGTCTAAGTCGGCAACTCCCGATGTCTGTGCCACTTCCGTACTGATGACTCTTCCGTCGTTGGCTACAGTGATAACCATGGTCAATTCGCCGTAGAGTTTTTTGCCGCTGGTTTGTGGAAAGTATTGCGTGCCGCGTGACTCCACTTTGCGTCTGAGCGCATCGTAATACTGGGCATACACCACCTCGCGCGTGGCAGGGCTGATGTAGTGCCTGCGTGGACGCGTGTTTTCTTGGTTGATGCGCTCCTCAATCGAAGCCAGTAGTTTGAGGAGTTGACGCCTTTTTTGCTCCACCTCTTGACTCGACGCAGTGGGCGGTTTGGGTTGCGGTGGCGGCAGTTGTGCCAGCAAATTTTTGACTTGAGAGAGCAAAACAGATTGCTGTTTTTGCATCGCCTCAATTTTGCGCTGCATCGACTCAGTGCTGTCGCCTTGATCAGTGGTTGCAGCGCTGGGCAGTGGTGACGAGGTGAAACCAGACTTGAGCTCCCCGCCCCCAGAGAGTTGGGTTTGTGCCAGCGCCTGAGGTTTTTCGGGTGTGTCGTCTTTGGCGTGTGTGTTGACCAAGATGACGTCCAGCGGCGAGTCTTTGAAGATGCGATCAAACTGCGCGGGAGCCGCCAACTTCAGCGTTAGCAAGCCGGCATGAAAGGCCAGTGAAATGCCCAAAGCCCATTGCAGTTTGGTCGGACGCAGTGTCACGCTGTGCTCTCCTCGCTAGGTGTTTCGTTGATATCCACCGCAATGGCCAAGGGGCCTGCGGGCGTGTCGTCTTCTTCGTCGGTGACTTCAAGGGTTTGAGCTTGTGGATCTTCCAATACATTGAGCAGGCTGCCGCTCACATCCAAGCTGATGTCGTCAATGCTGCTCAGACGCAACAAAACCCGAGCGCCGCGTGGCAAATCGCTGGCATTGAGAATGGGCAATACCAAAGGCAGCGTGTCAGCCCGCGCCAAGGCAGGCTGGCCGGGAAATACCTTGAACACCGTGGCCTGAATTTCTTGAATCTTGTGTTGCTTCAAGTATTGCAGCGTCCAAAACCGCTCCATGCTGGCTTGGTAGCCGTTGTAAGCGGTGTAGGCGCCGTCAAACGCCGAGATGATGGAGAACAACTCCGCGTCTTTGGGTTTGAAGGGCGCGGCCAGTGCGGCGGTGTTGCCGTGTTTGGCGCAGGCAATGATTTGCCATTGGTTGACCAAATCGGTGTAGCGGCGCAGCGGCGAGGTGCTCCACGCATAGCTGGGCACACCAATGCCGGCGTGGGGCAGGGCTTTGGTGCCCATGCGCACTTTGACGCCCGGTTGCAAACTGGCTTGGCTGCGGTAGATGCCGGGCACGCCCAGCTCGTTCATCCAATTGCCCCAGGTGCTGTTGGCCAAGATCATGGCTTCGGCGACCATCAAATCCAGCGGTGCGCCGCGTTGGCGAATGGTGATTTCCACCGCTTCGTCGCCCTTGGGCTCTGCGCCGTCATTGCCTTGCAGGCGGAAGTTGTAGTCGGGGCGGTTGAAGTTTTCGGGTTTGCCACGCACCACTTCGCGTTGCGCCTTGAGGTGCTCGGCCAAGCGGAACAAAAACGCCAGTTCAGCGCGGGGCATGGCGGGTTCTTGCACTTCGGCGGGGTGGCTGAAGCTCAGGTCACGCAACCACTGTTCGGTGACGATGGCGTCGAGTTGGTCGTGGCGCAAGTTGGCGGCTATTGGCACACGCTCCAAGCGCGTGACGCTGCTTTGCAGCGCCAAACTGGCTTCGTCAAACGTGACGTAGAGCGACACAGCGGGGCAGTCGCGTCCTTGCATCAAGGTGTAGGTTTGCACCACCTCGTCGGGCAACATCGTGATTTTGTAGCCCGGCATGTAGACGGTGGACAGACGCTGGCGACCCAGCAAATCAATGGCGCTGCCCGGCGTCAATGCCAATCCTGGTGCGGCAATGTGAATGCCTAAAGTGACCGTGCCAGAGCCCAAGCCTTGAACCGACAGTGCATCGTCAATTTCAGTGGTTTGCGAGTCGTCAATGGAATAGGCCTTGACATTCGCCACAGGCAAGTCGTCGGCCACAGCCGGCGCTTGCACGGGCGCAAAACCCGTGCCTTTGGGAAAGTTGTCAAACAAAAAACGCTGCCAATGAAATTGGTAAGCCGAGGCGATGGCTCCGGCTTGCTGCAGCAGCGTCAAGGGCGCGGTGTTTGTGGCGCGCGCGGCTTCGACCACTGCCTTGTATTCAGGTGCGTTTTTGTCAGGTTTGAACAGAATTTTGTAGAGCTGCGATTGAATGACCTCGGGACAGCGGCCTTGTGCCAACTCGTGCGCCCAGTGCTCAATTTGCGCTTGGACTTGCTTTTTCTTTTCAATCGCCGCCAGCGCTTGGGCAATGACTTCGGCGCTGGCTTTTTTGAAGCGGCCCTTGCCAGCGCGCCTGAAGTAATGCGGCGCTTCAAACAAGCGCAGCAGCGCAGCGGTTTGCTCGGTCAGCGTGGCTTGGGCGCTGAAGTACTCGCGCGCCAAATCGGCGAAACCAAATTCGTCTTCGGGTGCAAATTCCCAGGCCAAATCGAGCTCAATGGTTGCGCTCAGGTCGGTGGCTTGGCGCATCAAATCGGCGGGGCTGGGCTTGTCAAACTTGAGCAACAGATGGGTTGCCTTGACTTTGACGCGCTTGCCAGAGTCCAGTTCAATTTGCGCCGAGCTATCGGCTTCGGACATGAGGCGTCCCGTCTGGAACTTGCCAGCTTCTTCAAACAGTGCATACATGAGTGCAATTGTCCCACTTACCGACGGCCTCCAACTAGCGGAGATAATCCGTAGATATGGCAACGGTTCTTAACGCTCCTCATTTCATTCATCGTCTGCGTCCTCTGCTCAAGGGCTTTGATGGTCCGCTGGCGCTGGGCATTTCGATTTTGGCGTTTGCCGGCATGTTGATCATGTATTCGTCGGGTTTTGCCAACGGTGAGCGTTTCTTGGACCATGGCCGCAATATGTTGATTGCGGCCACCATCATGTTTTTCGTCGCGCAAATTCCTCCACAGCGGCTCATGGCATTTGCCGTGCCGCTCTACACCGTGGGCTTGGCTTTGTTGGTGGCCGTGGCTTTGTTTGGGGTGACCAAAAAGGGCGCGCAGCGCTGGCTCAATGTGGGCATCATCATTCAACCCAGCGAAATCATGAAAATCGCCATGCCGCTCATGCTGGCTTGGTGGTTCCAAAAACGCGAAGGGCAGTTGCGACCCTTAGATTTTTTGGTGGCGGGTATGTTGCTCATCGTGCCGCTGGCCTTGATCGCCAAGCAGCCCGATTTGGGCACGGCCATTTTGGTGCTCGCAGCGGGTGTAGCGGTCATATTTTTTGCGGGGCTGAGCTGGTATTTGATCGTGCCACCCATTGTGTTGGGCTTGGTTGGGGTTGCCTTGATCGTGTTTTTTGAGCCTACTTTGTGTGCCGAGGGCTTTCGCTGGCCACTTTTGCACGACTACCAGCAGCAGCGTATTTGTACCTTGCTCGACCCTACGCGAGACCCCTTGGGCAAAGGTTTCCACATCATCCAAGGCATGATTGCCATTGGCTCGGGTGGCTTTTGGGGCAAGGGCTTCATGCAAGGCACGCAAACCCATTTGGACTTCATTCCTGAGCGGACCACAGACTTTGTCTTTGCTGCCTATGCCGAAGAATTCGGGTTGCTGGGCAACTTGATGCTCATTGGCGCGTTCATTTTTGTGATTTTGCGCGGTTTGGCCATTGCCGTCGAAGGCCCGACCTTGTTTGCCCGCTTGCTAGCCGGCAGTGTGACTTTGAGCCTGTTTGTCTATGTGTTTGTGAACATGGGCATGGTGAGCGGCATCTTGCCTGTGGTGGGCGTGCCGCTGCCTTTTATCAGCTATGGTGGAACGGCCATGGTGACCATTGGGCTTGGCTTAGGGATATTGATGTCGGTGGCCAAAGCCAAACAGTTGGTGCAGTCATAATTGGCCCATGATTTCACGCGAACCCACCCTTGAACGCTTGGCCATTGCCCAGCAACTGTTGCTCGAACCCTATGGTTTGGATGAATCGCATCTGAGCCGCGTCATGGCGCATATCCGAGCGCACAAGGTGGACGACGCCGACTTGTATTTCCAATACACCCGCTCCGAAGGCTGGAGTTTGGAAGAGGGCATTGTCAAAACCGGCTCCTTCAGTATCGACCAAGGCGTGGGCGTGCGTGCGGTGAGCGGCGAAAAAACGGCCTTCGCCTATTCCGACGACATCTCCGAAGCCTCCCTCATGGACGCCGCGCAAACCGTGCGCAGCATTGCCCTGGCCAACAAAGGCGCGCGCGTCAAAGTGCCTGGCCGCAAAATTGCCAGCAGCCGCTCGCTCTACAACGATTCAGACCCCATCGCCTCGCTCGACAGCACCGAAAAAGTGGCCTTGCTCGGTCGTGTGGAACAGATGGCGCGCGCCAAAGACACGCGCGTCTCGCAAGTCATGGCCGGCTTGGCCAGCGAATACGATGTGGTGTTGGTGCTGCGCGCCGACGGCACGCTGGCCGCCGATGTGCGCCCCTTGGTGCGTTTGAGTGTGACTGTCATTGCCGAGCAAAACGGTCGCCGTGAAGTCGGCTCCGCTGGCGGCGGCGGTCGTTTTGGATTGGCGCATTTTGACGACGCTTTGCTGCAAAAATACGTGGACGAGGCCGTGCATTCAGCCCTCACCAACTTAGAAGCCCGTCCCGCGCCCGCTGGCGAGATGAGTGTGGTCTTGGGCCCCGGCTGGCCGGGCATCTTGTTGCACGAAGCCATTGGCCACGGGCTGGAAGGCGACTTCAACCGCAAAGGCTCCAGCGCTTTCAGTGGGCGCATTGGCAAACGTGTGGCCGCCAAAGGCGTGACCGTGCTGGATGACGGCACTTTGCCTGACCGCCGTGGCTCGCTCAACGTGGACGACGAAGGCAACCCCAGCCAACGCAATGTGCTGATTGAAGACGGTATTTTGAAGGGCTACATCCAAGACAGCATGAATGCTCGCTTGATGGGCGTCAAACCCACGGGTAATGGCCGACGCGAGAGCTATGCCCACATTCCCATGCCGCGCATGACCAACACCTATATGTTGGGCGGCGACAAATCCCCCGAAGAAATTGTGGCCAGCCTGAAAAAAGGCCTCTACGCTGTCAATTTTGGTGGCGGGCAGGTGGACATCACCTCGGGCAAGTTTGTCTTTTCGACCAGCCAAGCCTATTGGGTGGAAAACGGCAAGATTCAATACCCCGTCAAAGGCGCCACCTTGGTGGGCAATGGCCCCGATGCACTCACCCGCGTCAGCTTGATCGGCAACGACATGGCGCTGGACAGCGGCGTGGGCACCTGCGGCAAAGAAGGTCAAAGCGTGCCCGTGGGCGTAGGTCAACCCACTTTGCGCATTGACGGACTGACCGTAGGCGGTACGGCTTGAATGCGCAAAAACCCTTAGGGTTTGTCAGCAAACTGCCAGATAAGTTGTGATACATTGAACTTTATGACATTTGTTTGTTTTTATTTTGCTTGGTTTTTTATCTCACGCCCCACTGGCGGTCGAGAGTACTGAGCGCACTTCAAACGAACTCAACTCCTCACCTACCGCCGGATTCCCCGGCGGTTTTTTTTTGCTGGAAACACCATGAAACACACCACAGACGCTTCGTATCGGGATCACGTTGAAACCACCAGTCAAACCGACGATCAACGCATCAAGGACATCACCGTGTTACCCCCACCCGAACATTTGATTCGCTTCTTTCCGATTCAAAACACCCCTGTGGAGCAGCTCATCACGCGCACCCGCAAGACCATCCACCAAATCATGCATGGCAAAGACGACCGCTTGCTGGTGGTGATTGGCCCGTGCTCCATCCACGACCCTGCTGCCGCTGTGGAATATGCGCGTCGCCTGGTCGTTGAGCGCGAAAAATACGCCGACACGCTGGAAATCGTGATGCGCGTGTACTTCGAAAAACCGCGCACCACCGTGGGCTGGAAAGGCCTCATCAACGACCCGTACTTGGACGAAAGCTGCCGCATTGACGAGGGTTTGCGCATTGCGCGCCAACTGTTGATTGAAATCAACCGCCTCGGCCTGCCCGCAGGCAGCGAATTCTTGGACGTGATCAGCCCACAATACATTGGCGACTTGATTTCTTGGGGCGCGATTGGTGCACGCACCACGGAGAGCCAAGTTCACCGCGAATTGGCTTCGGGCATTTCGGCACCGATTGGTTTCAAAAACGGCACCGACGGCAACATCAAAATCGCCACCGACGCCATCCAAGCGGCGGCGGGGGGACACCACTTTTTGTCCATCCACAAAAACGGACAAGTCGCCATCGTGCAGACCAAGGGCAACAAAGACTGCCACGTGATTTTGCGTGGCGGCAAAGCGCCCAACTACGATGCAGCCAGCGTGCAAGCCGCTTGCACAGAGTTGGAAAAATCAAAACTGCCCGCCACCTTGATGGTCGATTGCAGCCACGCCAACAGCAACAAACAGCACGAACGCCAGCTCGATGTGGCGCGTGAGATTGCGGGGCAAATCAGCGCCGGCTCGCACCAAGTCTTTGGCGTGATGATCGAGAGCCATTTGCAAGGTGGTGCGCAAAAATTCACCCCCGGCAAAGACGATGTCAGCAAGCTCGAATACGGCAAGAGCATCACCGATGCCTGTTTGAATTGGGACGATTCCTTGGCTTGTTTGGAGACTTTGTCCCAAGCGGTGGCGGCGCGGCGCGCACGCTAAGGCAAAAAGGTCGCCGTGTGGCGGCCTTTTACGTCTTCAAGGCTTCGATCAACCGCGCATGAATTCCGCCAAACCCGCCGTTGCTCATGCACAGCACATGGTCTCCGGCGTGTGCAGCGGCCACCACTTGCGCCACCACTTGGTCAATGCTCGCGCCCACCGCAGCGCGTTCACCCATCTCAGCCAGCGCGGCCTGGGCGTCCCAGTCCAAGCCGCCTGAATGGCAAAACGCCAAGTCAGCTTCTTCGAGGCTCCACGGCAATTGGGCTTTCATGGTGCCAAGCTTCATGGTGTTGCTGCGTGGCTCAAACACCGCCAAGATGCGTGCTTGGGGGCCAATTTTTCGACGCAGGCCGTTGATGGTGGTGCGAATGGCCGTGGGGTGGTGGGCAAAATCGTCGTAAACGGTGATGTCCCCGCCCGCACGTTGCACTGTGCCGCGCACTTCCATGCGGCGGCGCACGTTTTGAAACTCGGCCAAAGCGGCTGCAGCCAACGATGGCGCAACGCCCAGGTGTTCGGCGGCTGCGATGGCGGCCAGCGCATTCATTTGGTTGTGCACGCCCGTGATGTCCCAGCGCACGCGCCCCACAGCTTGGCCTTGGCGCAACACAGCAAAATCGCTGGGGTCGCCCAGGGCTTGCCAATCGCTGCCTGCAACCTGACCAAAACGCGCCACTTCGCTCCAATGCCCCATTTCCAAGACGCGCTGCAAGCTGGCTTCGTCGGCATTGACCACCAAACGGCCACTGGCGGGCACGGTGCGCACCAAGTGGTGGAATTGACGCTCAATGGCGGCCAAGTTGTCAAAAATATCCGCATGGTCGAATTCGAGGTTGTTCAAAATCGCGGTGCGCGGGCGGTAGTGAACAAATTTGCTGCGTTTGTCAAAGAAGGCGGTGTCGTACTCGTCGGCCTCAATCACAAAGGGCGCTTGCTGACCCAAACGCGCAGACACGCCAAAGTTCATCGGCACACCGCCGACCAAAAAGCCGGGCTCTTTGCCGCAGGCTTGCAGCACCCACGCCAGCATGGACGTGGTGGTGGTTTTGCCATGCGTGCCGGCCACGGCCAGCACATGGCGGCCTTGCAAGACGTGTTCCGCCAGCCATTGCGGACCGCTGGTGTAGGACGCGCCGCTCTCCAAAATGGCTTCCATCAAGGGGAATTTGGCGCTGCCGTCTGCCAAGCGGGCGCGTGACACGACGTTGCCAATCACGTACACATCGGGTTTGAGCGCCATTTGATCCGCGCCAAAGCCTTCGATCAATTCGATGCCCAAGGCGCGCAGTTGGTCGCTCATGGGCGGGTAGACGCCCGCATCGCAACCCGTCACCTTGTGTCCCGCTTCACGCGCCAGTGCAGCCAAGCCTCCCATGAAGGTGCCGCAG
>CAILCI010000099.1 GCA_903832625.1 uncultured Burkholderiales bacterium
CCCGCAATGCTGTATTCAATGGCTGCCCCAGTCGCTTGAGGCGGTGGCGCAGGGAAGCTGGACAATGCCCACAGACCGACGGTGAGAATCAAAATAATTCCTCCCACGCGGCGCATGAATATTTCAGCCCGCTGCCACAAACCAATGGCAATATTGCGCACAGTGGGCAAGTGATAGCTGGGCAATTCCATCATCAATGGCCTGATTTGCTGTCCACTCGACGTAAGCATCTTGAGCAGCCAAGCTACTAGCATTGCACCGCCAATGCCTGCCAAATACAGCGCGAACAACACCAATCCTTGCAATTGCAGTCCTTGCCAAACGCGAATATTGGGAATAAAAGCCGAGATCAACAAGGTGTAGACCGGGAGCCGAGCCGAACACGTCATCAAAGGCGCAATCAAGATCGTGACCAATCGGTCGCGTGTGTTGGCGATGGTGCGTGTTGCCATGATGCCCGGAATAGCGCAAGCAAAGCTAGACAGCAGGGGAATAAATGAGCGCCCAGACAAGCCCACCGAGCCCATGATGCGATCCAGCAAATACGCTGCACGCGGCAAATAGCCTGATTCTTCGAGTATCAAAATGAAGAAAAACAAAATTAAGATTTGCGGCAAAAACACCACCACACCGCCCAAGCCCGCAATCAAACCATCCACAATGAGGCTGCGCCACCAAGTCTCGGGTAACAAAGCGGTGGTTTGATCGGCCAGCCAAGCTGTACCCACCTTGATGGCGTCCATTGGCGGTGTAGCCCAATTGAATACCGCTTGAAACACAAAGAACAAGACCAACGTCAAAATCACAGGCCCCAGCAGAGGATGAAGCAACACGCGGTCTAATCGGTCGCTCACAGCATCGGGTACCAAGGTATCCAACTGCAAATTACTCAAAATGCGCTGCACCGTCTGGTGGTCTGATTCGGTGTGGCTGGATTCATCGACAGTTTCGACGGCAGTCAAACGTTGGGTTTTCCAAGGCTCACCGAGCAACCACTCGCGCAGCGCTTTATCGCCATCGGCATTGACGCCAACGCTGCACACCACGGGCAAATCAAGTTCGCGCGACAAAGCCTCTGGGTCAATGTTGAGGCCACGTCTTTGCGCTGCGTCATACATGTTGAGCACCACCACCGCAGGTAGGCCTAAGCGTTTGACGGCCAGCACCAAACGCAAATTGCGTCGCAAATTGGTGGCATCGACCACGCAAATCACCACGTCGGGGCGTTTTTCGCCTTCGGCGCGTCCCATCAACACATCGCAGGTCACACGTTCGTCTTGGGAGCGTGGGTAGAGGCTATAAGTGCCGGGCAGATCAAGCAAGCGCAAGCTTTTGCCGTTGGGCAATACAACCGAGCCTTCTTTTCGCTCAACGGTCACGCCTGCATAGTTGGCTACTTTTTGGCGACTGCCTGTGAGCAAGTTAAACAGCGTGGTTTTGCCGCAATTGGGGTTACCCACCAAAGCCAGCAGTGTGCCAGCGGGATGCAGGTGGATTTTGGCTTCATGCATGAGGGGCTTTCGGTTCAATCTCAATGCACTGCGCCTCGGCTTTACGCAACGCAAAAGTGGACATGCCCACGCGCACCACCAACGGATCGCCGCCAACAAATCCGCGTGTCAACACGCTCACCAACTCGCCTTGCAGAAAGCCAATTTCTTGGAGTTGTCTGGCTCTGTCTTGCATGTCCTCAGATGTGTGGAGCTGCTTGATGCGCCAAGTAGTGCGAAGCGGCGCTTGTGCGAGATTCATAGTCTGTCGGTGCCAAAAAAGGGGAATAGCCCCAAAACTTGGTTGAATTTTAGTCCAAGCTTGCAAATGAGAATGATTTGCATTATGATTCTCATGTGTCCAAAAATACTTGAGAGAAGTCATGAAAAAAACCTTGTTCGCCGCCCTGATCTGTTGCGCCGCTTTGGGAGCTCACGCCGCAGACAAAGAAGTCAGTTTGGTGATCAAAAACCACCGCTTTGAGCCCGCCGAGCTCAAAGTCCCCGCCAACGAACGTGTGCGCTTGACGGTTCACAACCAAGACAGCACACCCGAAGAGTTTGAAAGCCACGCGCTCAACCGCGAAAAAGTTATTCCAGGTGGCGCCAAGGTGGTGATCTTCATCGGCCCGCTCAAAGCCGGTAGCTACGCGTTTGAAGGAGAGTTCAACGCCAGCACCGCCCGTGGCGTGGTGATCGCAGAATAAACAAGCAAGGCGCAAAACTATGTTCGCAACCAGTTTGATTGTGTTTCGTGAAACCCTTGAAGCGGCTTTGTTGATTGGCATCGTCGCAGCGTCCACCAAGGGCTTGTCTGGGCGCAGCCGTTGGCTGAGTTTGGGTGTGTTGGTGGGGGCCGTGGGGTCGCTGGCAGTGGCGGCGGGCATGGGGCGCATCAGCGCTTGGGCCGATGGGATTGGTCAAGACTTGGTGAATGTGGCCATCATTGGCGTGGCTTTGGCGATGTTGTCTTGGCACTGCGTTTGGGTGTCTACACATGCCAAAGACATGGTGCGCGACGCCAAGGCCTTGGGCAATCGAGTCTCATCAAACAAGGGCTCCATGCTGGCGTTGTCGGTGGCCGTTGCGATGGCCGTGTTGCGCGAAGGCGCAGAAACAGCGCTGTTTGTGGCGGGCTTTGTGTCAGGCACACCCACGCCTGTGGGCGATGTGTTTGTCAGCGTGAGCTTAGGGTTGGTTGCTGGCAGCTTGGTGGGCGTGGTGCTGTACTTCGGTTTGGCACGCATCAAGGCGCAGCATTTGTTTGCGGTGACCAATGGCTTGATGCTGCTCTTGATTGGCAGTTTGGCGAGTCAGTTGGGCAAAAACCTCATTCAATCGGGCTTGGTCTCGCAAGGCATGACGCCGTTGTGGAGTACCGAGGCTTGGTTGTCTAACGAATCGGCGCTGGGTGTGTTCTTTCATGCGCTCGCAGGCTATGACGCCAATCCAGCGGCTCTGCAAGTGTGGCTCTACGCTGCCTCAATTGGCTCGGTGTGGTGGGCGACACGCTATGTGACACAACAAAGGGATGCGGTAGTGAAGCTGCCCACACCTGTGCAAATTTAATTTTTAACTTTTGGAGAATTCAATGCAATGTAACAAGCTTGCAGGGCTCGCCCTTGCTCTTTCAGCCGTGATGGCGACAGCGGCTCATGCGGGGCCTGCTGAATATGTGTATACGCCGATGGTGGAGGAGGGTGAAAAAGAAATCGACTTCAAATCAGGTGTGCAAAAAAACCGTGATGGCACTTCGCAAAGCGCCACTTCGTTGGGCTTTGGCTATGGCGTGAACTCTTGGTGGTTCACGGAGTTGTACGGCAAATACAAACGCGCGCCGGGCGAAGCCAATGCCTTTGATGCTTGGGAGTGGGAAAACAAGTTTCAGCTCACCGAAGCAGGTCAATACGCGGTAGACGTGGGTTTTTTGCTTGAGGTTGAACGCCCCCAAGACAGAGCCGAAGGCTATGAATTGAGCTATGGCCCCTTGTTTCAAAAAGAGTGGGGCAAGGTGCAAGGCAATTTCAACTTGATTTGGCAAAAAAATGTGCGTGCCAGCGAAGCCTTTGACACGGTGTTGAAGTACCAAGCTCAAGTCAAATACCGCGCCTCTGAGCAATTGGAGTGGGGTGCGCAAGCCTTTGGCAATCTGGGACAGTGGGACAAATGGGCGCCGCGTAGCGAACAAGAGCACCGAGTGGGTCCCGCCTTGTTTGGCAAATTCCGCGTGGGTAGTCACGAGTTTGTGAAGTGGAATGCCGCACTCTTGCACGGCATCACCGATGGCGCAGCCAACAACACTTTGCGTTTGCAGGCGGAATACGAGTTTTAAAAAACTCAGTGGCTGAACTGCAAGGCTGCCAAGCTAGCGTACAAGCCGCCTTTGGCCAGCAGTTCGGCATGTGTGCCTTGTTCGACCAAAGCGCCACGCTCCATGACCCAAATCACATCGGCTTGCTGGACGGTGGACAAACGGTGGGCAATGACCAAGGTGGTGCGGTCTTGCATGGCGCGATTCAGAGCGGCTTGCACCATGCGCTCGGAATGCGCGTCTAGGGCGCTGGTGGCTTCGTCCAGCAAGAGCAAGGGCGGGTTTTTCAAAATGGCCCGCGCAATCGCAATGCGTTGACGTTGGCCGCCCGACAAGCGCACGCCGCGCTCGCCCAAGAAGGTGTCGTAGCCCTGCGGCAACTCTTCAATGAACTCATGCGCAAAGGCCGCGTGGGCGGCTGCAATCACTTCCTCGCGGCTGGCGCTGGGTTTGCCATAGCGGATGTTGTCGAGTGCGGTGCCAGAGAAGATCACTGCTTCTTGCGGCACGATGCCTATGCGCTGGCGCAAATCGTTCAAAGCCATGTCTTGCAAGGCTACGCCGTCTAAGGTGATGCGGCCATTTTCGGGGTCGTAAAAGCGCAGCAACAAACCAAACAAGGTGCTTTTACCCGCGCCGCTGGGGCCGACGATGGCAACGGTTTGTCCTGTTTCTATGCGAGCATTGAGTTGACTCAAAGCGGCTTGTTGTGGTCTGGAGGGGTAATGAAAATTCACAGCTTCAATCGTCAAAGCCGAGCCGCCATCGGGCCAAGCGGGAGTGATGGGCTTGAGGGGAGAGGCAATTTCGGTGCGGGTGTGGAGCAATTCCATCAAGCGTTCGGTGGCGCCTGCGGCTCGCAAAATATCGCCATAGACTTCGCCCAAGACTGCAAATGCGCTGGCCAGCAAAATGATATAGACGACCGTTTGGCTCAACTCGCCTGCGCTCATGCTGCCGTTTTGAACCGCCACCGTGCCTTGGTACAAGCCCCACAGCAAAGCCGCGCTGGAAGCCATGATGATGAAGCCCACCAAGAGCGATCGCGCCTTGGCTCGGTTGATGGCGGTTTTGACCGCTTGCACGGTAGATTGTCCAAAGCGTTCACCTTCGGCTTTTTCTGCTGTGTAGCTTTGGACGACGCTGATGGCGTTCAATACCTCGGAGGCCAAAGCGCTGGAGTCGGCCACACGGTCTTGGCTGGCGCGGGAGAGGCGGCGCACACGTCGCCCCAGCATCACGCTGGGCCACACCACCAGCACCAATACGCCCACCACTTGGAGCATCAGCAGTGGGTTGGTCCAAATCAACATGCCCAGCGCGCCCAAGCCCATCAAGCCGTTGCGCAAACCCATCGACAGCGAAGAGCCGACCACGGTTTGAATCAAGGTGGTGTCGCTGGTCAGGCGCGAGAGCACTTCACCGGTTTGCGTGGTTTCAAAAAATGTTGGGCTTTGGGTGAGCACATGGCTATAGACGGCAGTGCGCACATCGGCCGTGATTTGCTCGCCCAACCAAGTGACCAAATAAAAACGCATGGCCGAGAAAAACGCCAGGGCTGCAGCCACACCAAATAGATCCACAAAGTGCATGGCCAAGTGTTTGTCAGGAGCGCTGCTGTTTAAGCCTTGGTCGATGAGCTGGCGCAGTGCCCAGGGAAATGCCAGGGTCGCGCTTGCTGCCAGCAGCAAAAACACAGCCGCCAAGGCCACGCGGCGTTTGTAGGGCCGCACAAAGGGGAGAAGGCCGCTGAGGTTTGGAGTTGTCATGATTGAAATGGATTAGCCCAAAAGGGCGTTGGCAAATTCTTGCGCGCTAAAGGTTTCGAGATCTTCCACGGCCTCACCGACGCCGATAAAGTAGACCGGTACATTGGGCAAACCACAGGCCACACGGCCTTGTCCCCACAGCGCAATGGCCGCCAATACGCCACCTTTGGCTGTGCCATCGAGCTTGGTGACGATCAGCCCGGTCAAGCCCAGCACTTCGTCAAAGGCTTTGACTTGTGCCAAGGCGTTTTGGCCAGTGTTGCCGTCAATGACCAACAAAACTTCATGGGGCGCAGATTCATCGGCTTTTTGCACCACGCGCTTGATTTTTTTGAGCTCTTCCATCAGGTGGAGTTGCGTGGGCAAGCGCCCAGCGGTGTCAACCAACACCACATCACGGCCACGGGCTTTGCCGGCGGTCACTGCGTCAAAACTGACGGCGGCGGGGTCGCCACCGGCTTGGCTGACAATCTCGACTTGGTTGCGATTGGCCCACACGCCCAGTTGTTCTTTGGCTGCGGCGCGAAAAGTGTCGGCAGCGGCGAGCAGCACAGATGCACCGCTGTCGCTTAAATGGCGCGTTAGCTTGCCAATTGAGGTGGTTTTTCCAGCACCGTTGACGCCTGCAACCATGATGACAGTGGGTTTGAAGTGGCCAATTTGCAGCGGTTTTTCAAGCGGTTTGAGGAGTTGCTCGATAGACGCGGCCAACAAGGCTTTGACAGCTATGGGTTCAGTGGCTGCGGTGTCTTTGACGCGCTGCTTCAAGTCTTTGAGCAAGTAGTCTGTGGCTTGAACACCAGCGTCGGCCATGAGCAAGGCGGCTTCTAGTTCTTCGTACAAGGCATCGTCTATGCGCGCACCTGTGAAGACGCTGCCGATGTTTTGTCCGGTGCGTTTGAGTCCATGCCCCAAGCGCGTCAGCCAGTTTTGACGTGGACGCTGGGCAGTTTCAAACGTGGGTTCTGTGGCTGCTTCGCGACTAGGGCTGGATGCGTCAGGCGTTTTTTTCTTGAAGAAACTGAACATAGACTTAATTTTTTAGAATCAGGTATTTTATGAAACCCCGCTCACCCACTTCTCACGCTCCCGCAAAGCCCCATTTAGGGGGCGGCGAGGTGCGCATCATCGGCGGGCAATGGCGGCGCACCAAGCTGGCTGTGGCCAATAAACCGGGGTTGCGTCCTACGCCTGATCGAGTGCGCGAAACACTGTTCAATTGGTTGGGTCAGTCCTTGCAGGGCTGGCGTTGTGTGGACGCCTTTGCGGGTACTGGCGCATTGGGCTTAGAGGCCGCTTCGCGTGGCGCGGCACATGTGCTGCTGTGCGAGCAAGATAGCCAATTGGTGGCGCAACTGGCGCAATCTGTGCAAAAACTCAAGGCCGATAAAGTGCAAATTCAACGCGCAGACGGCGTGGCTTGCTTGGCTCAAGTGGCTCTGGCCAGCTTGGATGTGGTGTTTTTAGACCCGCCGTTTGACAGTGCTTTGTTTGAAACGGCTTTGCGTGCAGCGGCGCGAGCCGTGAAGGTCGATGGCTTTGTCTACCTCGAAGCGCCAAAAGCTTGGAGTGAGCAAGAGCTTGAGGCAATAGGCTTTGCGCTGCATCGGCATTTGAAAGCGGGTGCGGTTCATGCCCATTTGCTGCGGCCTCTGGTTCACACAACTGCATAATTGGGCCGTTGAGGCTATTTTTCAGGAAACCATCATCATGTCCAAATCAGTTGTTGCGGTGTATCCCGGCACGTTTGACCCTATTACTTTGGGGCATGAAGATATTTTGGCGCGCGCCGAGCGCATGTTTGACAAAGTGATTTTGGCGGTGGCCTCGGCACACCACAAAAAAACCTTGTTTTCATTGACCGACCGCATGGACATGGCGCGTGAGGTGGTGGCCGACAAACCCAACATTGAAGTGATCGAAGTTGAAGGTCTGATGCGCGATTTTGTGCGGGAGCACAACATCAGCGTCATGGTGCGTGGCGTGAGAGTGGGGACTGACTTTGACTATGAATTTCAACTCGCGGGCATGAATCGCCAGCTCATGCCCGATGTGGAAACCGTCTTTCTCACGCCCAGCGTGAACTACCAGTTTCTCTCCAGCACTTTTGTGCGCGAAATAGCGCTGTTGGGCGGCGAGGGCGATGGCAAAAACTTGGTTTCGCCCAATGTGTATCAGCGCTTGATGCGCAAGAAAGCGGGCTGAACATGGCTTTGATGATCACCGACGAGTGCATCAACTGCGATGTGTGCGAGCCGGAATGTCCCAATCAGGCTATTTTTTTGGGGCCTGAAATTTATGAAATCGATCCCCACAAATGCACCGAATGCGTCGGGCATTTTGACGAACCGCAATGCGTGCAAGTCTGCCCCGTAGCGTGCATTCCGGTAAACCCGCAACATGTGGAGAGCAAAGAAACTTTGCTTGAAAAATACCTCCGCTTACAAGCAATCAACAGCGTTGATGTTGCCAACAAAGCGGCTTGATGTCGCTCATTGTTTGGGTGTCTTTTTAGGTTTAACGCCTTGGCCTTGCGGTTTGGCTGTGAAATAAGGGCTGGCTGTCGTTGCGTGTTTTTTGCGTTTGGACGCAGGGCGTCGTGGAGGCTGGCCCGTTTGATCTAGCGATTGCTTGGGTGCAGGACGGACCGAGGCTTGTGCGTGTTGGTTCTCTAAACTCAAGGCCTGGCGCTGGTTGTGTTGCGCCGCCGCGGCTTCGTCTTGACGTCTTTTTTGCTCCAGTGTTTGCGCCTGTTGTTCTTGCTGGCGGGTCAATTGATCGCGGGCTTGGGCTTGTTCGGCCGCTGGTGCTGAAGGCAAATCGAGTTTGCGTGTGGCAGGCTCGCAAGGCGTTTGGCTGTAAGTTTTGTCGCATCGGTAAACATCGGAGGGCGTTTGTGCCCATGCTTGGCTGATCAACAAAGCTGCCGTTAGTAACGAGCATTGAACAACAGATTTAAGCGCTGGGCGTGTCCTTTTGCGGTAGGGGTGTTTGACCAATTGAGTTCTCCTGCGGGGCTGCCAAGTGCGCAGGCCGAGGAGGTTTGGGACGCGGCGGCTTGGCGGTGTGGATATGGTGCGTGGCCTTGACCATGTCGCCCGAGAGCAAATGAGGCAGCGCCAATGAGGTGCGAATGATGCAGTCTTCAATGGCGGTGCGCTGATCAGGTGCTGGTTTTTTTAGCACCCAATTCGCAACCTCAGATTTCACGCCCGGGTGACCGATCCCCACGCGCAAACGCCAGTACTGATCGGTGCCGAGTTGCGCATGGATGTCACGCAGGCCATTGTGTCCGGCATGGCTGCCGCCGAGTTTGAGTTTGGCTTCGCCTGGCGCGATGTCCAACTCGTCATGCACCACCAATATTTCTTGCGGCACGATTTTGAAAAACCGCGCCAATGCTGCCACCGATTTGCCCGACAAGTTCATGAAGGTATGCGGCTGCAGCAACCACACGTTGTGGCCGTTGACGCTGGTGCGTGCCACGAGGCCGTGGTAGGCGCGATCGGGCTGCAACTGCACATTGAGATCGCGTGCAATGGTGTCTATCCACCAAAAACCCGCGTTATGGCGGGTGGCTTCGTATTCGGGGCCGGGGTTGCCTAGGCCAACAAAGAGTTTGATCATGGTTTGATTATCGTTTGGGCGAAAAAAAGCGGCTCACCGAAGTGAGCCGCTTTTGGGGTCAGTTGCTTGTTGCGCGTGACGGGCTGAGACAGCTTATTTCTTGCCAGCGTTGGCAGCAGCCACTTGTGCAGGTGTGGGCTCGTCGGCCTTGGTGGCCACCACAGCGACCAACACGGGGTTGGCTTGGCCTTTGGTGACAGCGCTCACGCCGGCTGGCAAAGTGATGTCTTTCAAGTGCAGCGAGTGGCCTTTGGTCAAGCCGCTCAAGTCCACCGCGATGAATTCGGGCAAGTCTTTGGGCAAGCAAGCCACTTCCAGCTCGGTCGCGACGTGGTTGATCAAGCATTGATCGACCTTGAAAGCAGGCGAATTTTCTTCACCGCTGTAATGCAAAGGCACTTTTTTGTGCATTTTGGTGTTGGCATCGACACGTTGGAAATCGATGTGCAACACGAGTTGTTTGTAGGGGTGGTATTGCACGTCGCGCAACAACACTTGGCTTTCTTTGCCGTTGAATTCCATCTCCAAAATCGAAGCGTGGAAGGCTTCTTTCTTGAGGGCGTGCCACAAAGCGTTGTGATCGAGTTCGATCAACAAAGGCTCGCCTTGGCCACCGTAAACGATGCCAGGTGTACGACCGGTGATACGCAGACGGCGGCTCGCACCCGTTCCCTGCTTGTTGCGCTCAAAAGCGACGAATTTCATAGCTAACTCCTGTTGAAGTCCACCGCGACCAGTGTGACTTCGGTTTTAAAAAGGGCTGTCAAGCAGCCCGCTGGGTGATGTTTTCTGCGCAGCGCCCGCTTAGAACAGCGGGTTTTGTTCAGAAAACAAACTCATGACCGACTCACCTTTGGAGATGCGCTGGATCGTCTCTGCGATCAAGGGCGCCACGGTGAGTTGGCGAATTTTTTGGCAAGCACGTGCGGCTTCGCTCAAAGGAATGGTGTTGGTCACCACGACTTCGTCTAAGGCGCCGCCTTTGGTGATGCGCTCAATGGCCGGGCCCGAGAAAATCGGGTGCGTGCAATAGGCGTAGACTTTTTTGGCGCCGCGCTCTTTGAGCACTTCGGCGGCTTTGACCAAGGTGCCTGCGGTGTCGATCATGTCGTCCATGATCACGCAGTTGCGCCCGTCAATGTCGCCAATCACGTTCATCACTTCAGACACATTGGCCTTGGGGCGACGCTTGTCGATGATGGCCAAATCGCAGCCGAGTTGCTTGGCCAAGGCGCGCGCACGAACCACGCCGCCCACGTCGGGCGAGACCACAATCAGGTCTTCGTAGTTTTGTTGGCGCAAATCGCCCAAAAGCACGGGCGAGGCGTAAATGTTGTCCACCGGAATATTGAAGAAACCTTGGATTTGGTCGGCATGCAAATCCATGGTCAACACACGCGCCACACCTACGGTTTGCAACAAGTCGGCCACCATCTTGGCTGAAATTGGCACACGGCTTGAGCGTGGACGGCGGTCTTGACGGGCATAGCCGAAGTAGGGGATAACGGCGCTGATGCGCTCGGCCGAGGCGCGTTTGAGAGCGTCGACCATGATGAGCAACTCCATGATGCTCTCGTTGGTGGGCGCGCAAGTGCTTTGCACCACGAAGACATCGCGGGCGCGCACGTTTTGGTTGATTTCAACCGTGACTTCGCCGTCGGAGAAGCGCCCGACATGGGCGGCCCCCAGCTCAATGCCCAAGTGTTTGGCGATTTCGGCCGCCATGGTGGGGTTGGCATTGCCTGTGAAGACCATGAAATCTGGGAGGTTGGAGCTTGACATAGTGCGCGCTTGTTATATGTATTTGGCAGGGGAAGAAGGATTCGAACCTTCGCATGCCGGAATCAAAATCCGGTGCCTTAACCAGCTTGGCGACTCCCCTACACAGGACAACAGCTTTCGCTGCCAACCGTTAACTGTCGCTGACAATCCAATCCGCCAAAGGATGGGTTGCCATATTGCTGCACACCTGCATGTGCCAACCTTGGGGCGCGGCGCCAAGAGCCACGTTTTCAGGCAAATGTGCAAAAACTGCACTACCCGACCCGGTCATGCGCGGGCTAAGTCCAAAAGAAGAGAGCCACAAAAGGGCTTGATCTACCTCTGGGCACAGCGCCTGAGCCACAGGTTGCAAATCATTTCGACCAAAGTCAAAAGGATGTGCAGCGAAGTCCGCCATTGTAGCAGCTTTTGTAGCCCTCTCCAAGTCCGGCGCGTTAAAAATTTTGGCGGTTGGCAGTCCCGCATTGGGCTTGAGCACCACAAACCGGGCGGCCGGAATATGTAGCGGGCTAATTTGCTCGCCAATGCCCTCGACCCAAGCATTGTGGCCGCACAAGAAAAACGGCACATCGGCACCCAGTTGTAGCCCCAAGGGCAGCAAGCGCGAGAGCGGCCAATTCAGCGCCCACAGTTGGTTGAGCGCGAGCAAAGTGCTGGCGGCGTCGGACGAGCCGCCGCCCATGCCAGCTTGCGCGGGGATGTTTTTTTCAATTTCAATGCGAGCGCCAAACTGCGTGCCACTGGCGGCTTGTAAAGCCCGTGCGGCACGGACGATGAGATCGTCCGCTGGGAGGATTTGGGTGAGGTCTACGCGCTCAATAGCACCGTTGTTGTTGCGTTCAAAATGCAGCAAATCGCACCAATCGATCAGCATGAAGGCCGATTGGAGCAGGTGGTAGCCGTCGGCGCGTCGTCCGGTGATGTGTAAGAACAAATTGAGCTTGGCAGGAGCTAAGACGTGACGCAGGGTGTGCATGAATCAATCCAATATCAGGCGCAAACTGACCTCGGGCAAAGGCTGGGTGCGGCGGGCGCTGATTTTGCCTTGCTCAATTTGCGACAAATCGGCCTGCCAGCCTGGCGCTTGCGTGTTGCGTCCTTGCAGCCAATCGAACAAAGCGGCCACAGGCAGGTTGGTGCCTGTGGCTTTGTCGGTCAGTTCAGCCAAGCTTGAGAAGGTTTGGGTTTTGCCATCATGCACCCAAAGGGCTTGGTCGGGCGACCAACGCAAAGAGGTTGAGGTGGAGCCCAAGGGCGAAAAAAAATCAAGCTGACCTTGTGTGGCTTGCCCGCTCAGGGCAAAGCTGGCGCTCATTTGTTGTGCGGGTGAGCCGTTGATGACCAAACTCATGCGCCCAGACCATTGGGGCTCATTGCCCGAGAGATCAATTCGTTTGGGAGTCGCGCAGGCTTGAAGCAACACAGTTGCTGTGCAGAGCCAGAAAAAACGCCACAGCAAAGGCATGTTCAAAGTTCGGGTTTGAAGCGCTTGAGGGTGTCGACCAAGGTGTCGTTGGTGGGGGCTTGGCGAACGGCCTCGCGCCAAATGTTGCGGGCTTCGTCTTGGCGGTTGAGCTTCCAGAGCACTTCACCCAAATGCGCGCCTATTTCAGGGTCGTTGCGATGGGCGTAGGCTTTTTGCAAAATCTCCAAGGCCTTGTCAGTGTTGCCCATGCGGAATTCAACCCAGCCCAAGCTGTCGGTAATAAATGAGTCATTGGGCGCCAAGCTCAGCGCTTTGACAATCAGTTCTTTGGCCTCAGGCAAGCGCAGTCCACGATCTGCCCAAGAAAAACCGAGAGCGTTATAGGCGTTGTAGTAGTCGGGCTGCATGACCATGATTTTGCGCAGGAGTTTCTCCATCACATCGATCTGGTTGAGACGCTCAGCCAGCATGGCTTGCTCGTAGGTCAAATCGATGTCTTTGTTGGGGGCTTGCTCCAAAATGTCAAAGGCTTTTTGGTATTGACCTTGTTCGCGCAAGAGTTGGACTTTGGCCGCCAAGATGCTGCTTTTTTGCTCGTCTGAGGAGGCGGGCAAAGTGTCGAGCAATTTGAGAGCACCCAGCGTGTTGCCTTGTCGCGCCAAGATGCTGGCGCGGCGAGCTTGCGCTTGTTGCAAGCCTTTCGTGATGTTGTCCCCGGATTTTTGCGCCACGAGTTTGACGTATTGCGCCAAAGAAGTTTCGGCCGCTTTGTCTTGGTTTTGTTCATATTGCAATGAACCCAAAACCAGCCAAGCTTCGGCTTGATCGGGATATTGCTGGGTGATATCGCTGAGTTGCTTGCTGGCGTCGTCGTAGCGGTTGAGCTCGATCAAGATACGCACATAGCTCAGCGCGTATTCGGCATTTTTTTGCTTTTTCAAGGATTGAACGACTAGGCTCTCAGCGCCATCGATTTTGAGGGTCATCAACTCCAGCGCCAGCAAGCCGGGTTGGATAGATTTGGGCTCAAGTTGCACGCCTTTTTGAGCAGCTTGCAGGGCGCCCGAACTGTCGTTATTGAGCAAGCGCATACGTCCTAAGCTGGTCCATGACACGCCTGCAGTGTCAGGGGCATTGAGGTAGGGCGCAAGGGCTTGGGAGACCACGTTGAGCACTGCCGCTTTGTCTTTGGCGCGGGCGTAATAGCGCGGGATCAAGGCGATGGCATCGGAGCGTTCGATCACAGGCGCGAGTGAGAGCTCTTTTTTGAGCGGCTCCAAGGTGTCATTGGTTTGATCCAGTGCCAACAAAATCTGTAGCACTTGCATATTCGCTTTCCGGTCTTGCGGATAGCTTTTGACCCAGTCGCGCGCGGCAATCAATGCGCCGTCGCCCGAGCGGGCTTGCAGCGCGACTTCGACGGCGCGTGAATACAGTTCGTAGTCGTTGCTTTTGCGCGCCGAGTCCAGCAACAGAGCAAAGCCTGAGTTCCAATCGCCTTGGCGCAAGTCCAGCTCGCCCACCAAAATCTCGTACAGCAGCTCGGCGTTGAGTCCTGAATTAGCCGCGTTGTCGCTTTGCGCTGCGTGTCCCACAGGCATGAAAAAAACAAAGCCCGCCAGAGCGCAAATGCGTAGCTTGGTTTTTGGACTATTCAAGAAAGCTGGGGGCGAAAAGGATTTCATACGAAGATGATAATCGCTGACTGTTTGTTTGTTGTAAACCATGCCCGAATTACCCGAAGTCGAAGTCACCCGGCAAAGCTTTGCACACCGCATAGCCAACGCCACGATTCAAGCCGTTCGCTTGGGTAAACCCTTGCGCTGGCCGCTGGGCTGCGAACCAGATTCGTTACTCGGTCAGCGCGTGCTGGCTGTGCGACGTCGGGGTAAATACCTGCTTTTGGATTTGGAGCGGGGCTTGCTGCTGTTGCATCTGGGTATGTCGGGAAGCTTGAGTTTTGGCTCGCTCCGCTCCCCGGCGGGCGTGCATGACCATTTCGATTTAGACACCAGCCAGGGTCTGCTGCGCCTGCACGACCCGCGCCGCTTTGGCGCGGTGGTGTTTGCGTCCAGCCAAGACAGTGCGCCCGCCCGCAAATTGCTGGCGCACTTGGGCGTTGAGCCGCTCGAAGGCGACTTTGATGCCGAGGTTTTTTATCGCCAACTCAAGCTGCGCCGCTCGGCCATCAAACAAGTGCTGTTGGCGGGTGAGTTGGTGGTGGGCGTGGGCAATATTTATGCGTCGGAATCTTTGTTTTTGGCGGGCATTCGACCCACGACGCGCGCTGATCGCATCAGCCGCGTTCGCGCGGCCAAGCTGCATGAGGCCATTGTTCGCGTACTGTCTAAAGCGGTAGAAAAAGGCGGCAGCACGTTGAAAGACTTCAGCAGTGCCAGCGGTGCGCAAGGCTATTTCCAGCTAGAAGCCATGGTCTACGACCGCGCGGGCGAGCCGTGCCGCGTGTGCGCCACGCCGATTCGACAACTGCGCCAAGGCCAGCGCTCCACCTTTTATTGTCCGAAATGTCAAAAAGCTTGAACTTTGCCGACGCACTGGTGGCGTGGCAGCGCACGCATGGCCGCCACGATTTGCCGTGGCAAAACACGCAAGACCCATATGCGGTGTGGCTGTCAGAAATCATGTTGCAGCAGACTCAAGTGACCACCGTGCGCGACTACTTTGGCCGCTTTATGCAGCGTTTTCCCACCGTGGCCGATTTGGCGGCGGCCTCGCAAGACGAGGTGCTTGGCTTATGGAGTGGCTTGGGTTATTACAGCCGCGCCCGCAATTTGCACAAGGCTGCACTGCAAGTGGTGGCGCTGCATGGCGGGGTGTTTCCGCGCAGCGCGGAGGCGCTTACGACCTTGCCTGGCATTGGTCGATCGACAGCAGCAGCGGTTGCGTCGCTTTGCTTTGGCGAACCGGTGGCGATTTTGGATGGCAACGTCAAGCGCGTGCTCACCCGTTTTTTGGGCTATGACGCCGATTTGGCCTCCAGCAAAAACGAGCGTGAACTCTGGAACATTGCGCAAACCATGCTGCCGCGCAGCGATTGGCCGCAGACCATGCCCGTTTTCACGCAGGCGGTGATGGATTTGGGGGCAACGCTCTGTACGCCTAAACAACCACGCTGTCCAGATTGCCCATTGGCTGCGGTCTGCGTGGCTTACTCGCAAGGTCAACCGCTTAAGTATCCGGTGAAGACCAAAAAACTCAAGCGCAGTGCCGAGTCTTGGTGGCTTTTGTGGGCGCAGGCCGCACCAGACAAAGTGTTGTTGCAACAAAGACCGCAAACAGGCGTGTGGGCAGGTTTGTTTGCCCTGCCCATGTTTGCTAGCTTAGAGAGTTTGCGCGAGGCATTGCCTGTGGCTTGGCGCGATCAATTACAAGAATGCGCGGCCTTCAAGCATGTACTCACGCACAAAGATTTGCATTTGCATCCGGTGCGCCTGAGCTTAGGCAAAGCAGTGGCTACAGATTTGGGCGATTGGGTGGCCGCAAAAAATTGGCCCGAGCTGGGTTTGCCAGCACCTGTGCGAAAACTGCTTACGACGGGTTGAGGTCGAGCTCGCGGTGGCGTTTGAGCGTGACCCATGCGCTGCTAAAGCGCTCGGCCAATTGCTCCACCAAATACACCGAGCGGTGCTGACCGCCTGTGCAACCAATGGCTACTGTCACATAGCTGCGGTGGTCTTGATGCAAGTGGGGTAGCCATGTGTTTAAGAAGACAGAGATTTGATGAGCCATGTCTTCCACCAAAGTGTGCTGTGCTAGCCAAGTCGCCACGGGTGCGTCACGTCCGGTGAGCGGGCGCAGCTCGGGCTCGTAATGTGGATTGGGCAACATGCGCACATCAAACACATAGTCGGCATGCACCGGAATACCGCGTTTGAAAGCAAAGGACTCGAACATCAAAGTGAGCTGCGTCGCAGGCGCAGACACCAACGACTTCAGATAAGCCTGCAATTTGGTGTTGCGCAACACGCTGGTGTCGATGATGTGAGATTTTTCGCGCAGCACCGCCAGCAACTCGCGCTCGTGCTCAATGGCTTGCATCAAGTCGCGTTGCTCGTCGTGAATCGCGTCTTGGCGCTGCTGCGTGGACAGCGGATGGCGGCGGCGGGTTTCTGAGAAACGGCGCAACAAAGTGTCGGTGCTGGCATCCAAAAAAAGCAAGCGCAGATTGACGTTCATTTGTTCCAAACGCGCGAGCTGCTCGGGCACCAAGTGCAGCGAATTGGCGCTGCGTACATCCATGGCAATGGCGATGCGCTGGGCGTCTTGGCGTTGTTCGAGCTGCACAAAATCGAGTAGCAACTCGGGCGGCAAGTTGTCCACGCAAAAATAGCCAGCGTCTTCCAAGGCATGAAGCGCAACCGATTTGCCTGAACCCGACATGCCGGTGATGAGCACCAATTCTTGTTTCATGCGGTCGCTGCCTTGTTGACGGTGGCGTTGAGCATTTCGCGTGCGTGCGCCAAAGTGGTGTCTGATATTTTTTCACCGCCCAACATGCGGGCGATTTCTGCCACGCGCTCGTGCTCGGCCACGGCTTGCACTTGGCTGGCTGTGCCTTGCGCATCGCTTTGTTTGCTGACCACCAAGTGGTGATCGGCACAGGCAGCGACTTGCGGCAAGTGTGTGACGGCCAAGACTTGGCGGTCGCGGCCTAGCTGCTGCATCAAGCGCCCCACGGTTTCAGCCACCGCACCGCCCACGCCTGAATCGACCTCGTCAAAAATCAAGGTTTGTGCCGTGCCCAACTCGCTGGTGGTCACGGCAATGGCCAAGGCAATGCGCGACAACTCGCCGCCTGACGCCACCTTGTTCACGGGTCGAGGTGTGCTGCCCGGGTGGCCGGCAACCAAAAATGTGATGGCCTCTAAACCGCTGGCGCTGGGCTCGGCATGCGCCTCTAGCTGGACTTCAAAGCGCCCGCCTTGCATGCCTAAGCCTTGCATGGCCTGTGTAATGGCTTGCGCCAGCTTTGGCGCAGCTTGGGTGCGAAGTTTGGAGACTTTTTTGGCCTCGACTTGGTAGGCTTTGGCGGCTTGTTGTTCGGCGGCTTCTAGCGCATCCAAATCGGCGGCGGCGTTGAGTTGCGCCAAGCGATCTTTCCATTCGTGGTGAAGCGCGGCCAAATCGTCAGGTTGGCGCTTAAAGCGACGTGCCAAGGACATCCACAGTGACATGCGCTCGTCCAAACTCTTGAGTCCTTCGGGATCGAGCTCGGTGTGGTTCAAGTAAGTGTTGAGTGAATGCGCCACATCGCTGGCTTGGGCAATGCAAGAAGCCAATACATCGACCAACGATGCCAATTCAGGGTCGACATGCGACTGCTCTTGCAAGCTGCTTTGCGCGGCATGGAGTTGGCGTAAAGCGCCGCTGTCGTCATCTTCTAAGCTCACCAGCGCGGCTTGCGCGGCGTCAATCAAGGCTTGCGCGTTGGACAAACGGCTGTGCTGGCTGTTGAGGTCTTCCCATTCGTCCGAGCCCGGTGCGAGTTTGTCCACTTCGGCAATTTGCCACATGACGCGCTCACGCTCTTCTTGCAAAGTGGCTTGGGCGTGGCGGGCTTGATGCAGGCTGTCGCTGGCGCTGCGCCATTGCGCCCACGCGGCGTGCAAGCCCTGCAAATTTACGCTGGCGTAGGCGTCGAGCAAATCGCGCACGGCGTCGGCGCGGGTCAGGCTTTGCCACGCGTGCTGACCATGAATGTCCAACAGCAAATCGCCCAAAGCCCGCAATTGCGTAGCAGTGGCGGGGCTGGCGTTGATCCAAGCGCGGCTTTTGCCTTGGTTGTCTATGGTGCGTTTGAGCAGCAGGTTGTCGCCCAGCTCGGCCTCAAAGCCTTCGTCTTCTAACCAATGTTGGACGGCAGGCGTGAGGTCAAATTCGGCGCAGATTTCTGCTCGCGTCGCGCCTTCGCGCACCACGCCTGCATCGGCACGCGAGCCCAACACCAGTTGCAAGGCGTCGATCAGAATCGATTTGCCTGCCCCCGTCTCGCCTGTGAGGGCTGTGAAGCCAGAAGATAAATCAAGATCGAGTGCGCGAACGATCACAAAGTCGCGCAAAACGATGTGTTGCAAGCTCATGCCACGCCCTCGTTCCAATGGAGTTTTTTACGCAAAGTGTCAAAGTAGCTCCAGCCGCGTGGATGCAAAAACCGCGCGTGGTGTTCTGAGCGTCGCACCGTGATGCGGTCACCAATCAAGAGCGATGCCAGCGATTGCATGTCAAAGTTGGCGCTGGCGTCACGCCCCGCCACCAAGTCGATGCTGACCTCGCCCGTGTCGGCCAACACAATCGGACGGTTGGAGAGGGTGTGCGGCGCAATCGGCGCCATCACCCAAGCCTGCAATGAAGGGTGCATCAGCGGCCCGCCCGCAGACAGCGAATACGCTGTTGAACCCGTGGGGGTGGCAATGATCAAGCCGTCAGCGCGCTGGCTGGCCACAAAGTTGCCGTCTACCTCAATGCGCAGCTCCACCATGCCTGAGGTGCTGCCACGGTTGACCACCACATCGTTCAAAGCCAGGGCGTCAAACACACAATGGCCGTCGCGTATGACCTTGGCGTGCATCATGACGCGGTGGTCTTCGTCGTACTCGCCGCGCAACATGGGCAGCAAGCTCGCCTCAAAATTGGTCAACGCGATGTCTGTGATAAAGCCCAAGCGCCCTTGGTTGATGCCTATCAGCGGTACTTTGTACTCAGCCAATTGACGACCAAAGCCCAGCATCGTGCCGTCTCCGCCCACCACCAGCGCCAAATCGCATTGTTTGCCAATGCCTTTGACATCGAGCACGGGGTAGCCGCTCAGGCCGGAGTTGGCGGCTGTATCCTTCTCCAAAATCACCTCGCAGCCTTGGGTGTGGAGAAATTGTGCGATGCTCTCCAATATTGGACGAGCAGACGCGCGTGAACCGCTGGCTTGAGGCAGCTGGTATTTACCCAATAAGGCAATCTGACGAAACTTCGATTTCATCCCCAAATTACATCACTAAAATCCGCCAAATCCATGACTACCTTAGATGATCGCGCTAAGTTGTTGCTCAAAACGCTGGTCGAGCGCTATATCGCCGACGGCCAGCCCGTGGGCTCACGCACGCTTTCTAGGGCGTCGGGCATCGAATTGTCGCCCGCCACCATCCGCAATGTGATGGCCGATTTGGAGGATTTAGGCCTCATCGTCAGCCCCCACACCTCCGCTGGGCGCGTGCCCACGGCTCGGGGCTACCGCTTGTTTGTGGACACCATGCTGACCGCCCAGCGTGAAAACCTCCACGCGCCCGAGCTGGTGGCCGATCAGCCACAACGCGTGATTGCGAGCGCCGCCAATCTGTTGAGCAACCTGTCAAGCTTTGTGGGTGTAGTGACCGCGCCAAGACGCAGTTCGGTGTTTCGTTTGATTGAGTTTTTGCGTTTATCGGAAAAGCGGTTTTTGGTCATCATCGTCTCGCCCAATGGTGATGTGCAAAACCGAGTGCTTTTTACTGAAACCGATTACTCGCAGTCTCAGCTGATTGAGGCGGCCAATTATTTGAACCAGAATTTTTCAGGCATGGCCATTGAGCAAGTGCGCGCCAAACTGCGCACCGAAGTCGATTCCTTGCGCGGCGAGATTGCCACACTCATGAACGCAGCCGTCAGCGTCAGCAGCGAGGCGCTACAACAAACCCAAGACGATGTGATCATCAGCGGTGAGCGCAATTTGTTGTCTGTCACCGACTTCTCCAGCAACATGGGCAATTTGCGCCGCGCCTTCGATTTGTTTGAGCAAAAAACCCAGCTCATGCGCTTGCTTGATGTCTCCGACCAAGCCGAAGGCGTGCGTATCTACATTGGTGGCGAGAGCCAAATCGTGCCCATTGAGGAACTCTCGGTGGTGACCTCGCCTTATGAAATTGACGGACACGTGGTGGGCACTTTGGGCGTGATTGGGCCTACGCGCATGGCCTACGACCGCATGATTCAAATCGTTGACATCACTTCTAAGCTCGTGAGCAATGCGCTCAGTTACAAAAAGGAAAATTCATGAAACAAGGCAACTGGATACGTGGTTTTTTGCTGTCGTTAGCCCTAGTGGCAGGCGCAGTAGGCGCTCAAGCGCAGGACAAACCCATCAACGGCAAAACCGAAATTTTGTGGTTTGGGCAAGCCGGCTTTCGTATCAAAACCCCAGGCGGCAAAATCATCGTCATCGACCCTTGGCTCTCTGCTGGTCCTAAAACACCGCAGCCTTTCAAGTCTGATTTGAGCGCAGTGGGCAATATCGATTTGTTGCTCGTCACCCATGCTCACGTAGACCATTTGGGCGACGCGCCAGCGCTGGCCAAGATGTACAGCACGGTCTTGTATGGACCAGCCGACATGGTGACGCCTTTGATCACGCTTGGGCTAATTCCATCTAACTTGGGATACCGCTTCAACAAGTCTGGCACCATCAAACCCCTGCCGGGCATCAAAGTGACGGCGGTCAAGGCGGAGCATTCTTCCTTGCTGGTTTACAAAAACGCCACCACAGGCAAGGACGAGTCTCATGCGGCTGGCGAACCCGTGGGCTACATCATTGAGCTAGAAAATGGCTTCAAAATTTGGCACATGGGCGATACAGGTTTGTTCAGCGACATGAAGTTCATCAGCGAACACTACAAACCCGATTTGGTCATGATGCCCATTGGCGGCAACTTCACCATGGGACCAGAAGACGCAGCATTTGCCGCCCGCAACTGGATCAACCCCAAAATGGTCATGCCCATGCACTACAACTCCAATCCCATGACCAAAGGCACCTTGGCTGAATTTACCGATGCCATGAAAGGCAGCGTCATCAAGGTCGTGCCAATAACCGAAGGCCAAACGCTGGAGTTTTAAGCCAAGGCATCAAGCCCGTCTGATGCCAAACAAAATGCCGCAGGTCACCAGCAACAGACCTGCGATCAAGTTGATTTGCATGGGTTCATTGAGCAACCACACCGCGCCCAAGGCCGACAAACCCGGCACCAACGCGGTGATCATGGTGCTTTTGACGGGACCGTAGTGGCGAATCATCAGGTTAAAGCTGATGCCAGAAATCACCACCGAACCCACGCCTTGAAACAGCGCTTGAAATGCCATTTCAGCCGCAGGAGCTGTTGCCAAATGGCTTGGCAAGATTCCCAAGTAAGCGCCAGCGGCGTACAGTGGTAAAAAGCTCACACTCGAAAAGGCGGTAATCGCGATGGTCGCGCGCACCGCATCCAAACCCCATCGTCTCATGAGCACGGTGTAGACCGACCAGCAAAAAGCGGCCGACATAAACAACACATCGCCGCGCCAGACGTTGCCTCCATCAAAGGCTTTGAGCAAGCTCTCGCCGCCCACCAGCAAGTCACCCAAGACAATGCACACCAGTCCGATCAGGCGAGGTTTGGAGGGTTTTTCGCGCAATAAAAACAAGGCCAGTAGCGACGTCCACAGTGGCAAGCTGCCCGGCATCAACACCGAAGCGTGTGCCGCTGGGGCGAAGAAAAAACCGCTGTAAGCCAAAACCGCATACAACATGCTGCCAAACAAGCCCGCCAGCAAGGTGGTGCGCAAGGGCAAGGGCGACAAGCCCAACAAAGAGCCAGCGCCAAAAGTGCCAATGCCCTGAGTTTTTCGTAAATAAATGCCCCACGGCAGGAGAACGCAACTCGCGCCCAAAATACGCAAGAACGCAATATCCAAGGGCATCAAATTGTGGGCAGCAGAAGCCCGCGCAATAACAATAAAAAACGTCCAAATAGCCACCGTGACGACTGCGGCAAACAAGCCCAAGGCTTTAGGGGAGAGTTTCATGCTGCCAGCTTTTTCAGATAACGGCGCAATTCGGGTGACAACACGCCGGGAACATCAAACGCTTTGCGATTCAAGCTTTCGTTGACCATTTTTTTCAAAAAACGTGTGGTCTCTTGATGCACTGTCTCGCGCTCGTTGTCGATGGTGATCATGTGATAACTGTCACCGAGGTAGACGAATTCTTTTTGATGGATGCGAATTTGATCGAACACGCGCTCAGCGCTTCGGATATGAACCGACTCATCGTCCACTGCGTGCATGATCAAGGTGGGGGAGTCGATGTCGCCAATATTGCTGAGCGTGGCAGCGATGCACTTGCGGCCCTCTTTGAGGCTGGCCAAAGTGATGGTCTCGGCGCCGCTCTCAGAGATATGGTCTAGCTTCATCATGCGTTTGACCATGGCGCGGGTTTCGTCGTTTTTGATGCCAAATGGATCGCGCTCTTTGTATTTGTAGACATGAGAAAACGGAATCCATTGCGTCCAGTCCATCAAAAATTGATACCAAGGAATCGCCCACCCGTCATAAGACAACGCCGCAGAGAGCACGACCAAAGACGTCAAAGACTCCCGTTCGGCCAACATCAAGCCCAGCGTGGCGCCCATGGAGACGCCCACCACCGAGACGGTTTCGTAGCGTTTTCTCATCTCCCAAAGGTGTTCTTGGGTTTGCTCCATCCAGTTTTGCCAAGGCTCTGCGGGCGTGCCATAGCAATAACCTTGCAAATCGGGGGCGCGCACGGAAAAACCTTGTTCGTGCAAGTCTTTGGCCAATCGCGTCAGTTCTAAGGAGCTGGCACCTAGGCCATGTAACATGAGCACGCCTTGATCGCCGGCTTGAAGCGCGATGCCATTGGACTTGATGTTGGTCATGGTCTATGCAGATTCGAAATTCTAAAAAGTGGAGCGAGTATTCAACAAAACAGGCTTGGTTGGGCACAGCCATGATTATCTTCGTCGCCTTCGCTGTGCGTTTTGTGTTGGATCCAGCCATCGCTCCTTATGGCGTTTTTCACTTTTTCATTGTCGCTTGCTTGGCGGTGCAGTATTTTTATGGCTATAAATTTGCTGCACTTTCTGTGGCGCTGAGTATTTTTCTGGGCGAGTTCTACTTTATTGAACCTTATGGCAGTTTTGGTCCCGTGCTGGCCAAAGATTACATTTTGTCTTTGAACTTTGCCTTGGTGACCTTGACTGCGGTGGCTTTCATGGAGCCCTTGCGCCGATCTTTGTATGCACGTGATTTGTTGCTTAAAGTGCTGAATTCGCGCCACAAAGTCTCGCTTTATCGCGAAAACGACCGAATCTTTTATGCCCAACAATCCAACCAAGCATGGTCTATTTTGCAAGAGTTGCTCGAGAATTTCGATGATATTTTGTTGATCAAGTTTGGGAATTCTGATTACAAAATCGAGCCCTTGTTTTTTAAAATCACGGCCAATCATGATTTGCTGCTGTCCCCTCAAAACTGGCAGACCTCTGTTTTTGCGGACGATTTAGATTTGCTCGAACGGGCTTTTGAGCGTCGCCCACAAAAATCAGGTGATCCCACAGCCTTTGAATTGCGCTTGATCGGGCTCAACGGCGGGCTGCAAACATGCCGTGTTCGGGTCGATCATTTCAATTTCATGGGAAAAACCCTTTGTATTTTGCGAATGATGCAGTGAGCGACGCCAAACTGATTCTTTTATTTGCCGCTGAGGCGTTAAAATTCGACTCATTGATCTTTTAGGTTGGAGTTTGACTTGGATAAAGACCCCTTTGCAGTTTTGTCGCAGTTGTTGGTAGACCAGTTCGGGGTCGATCCATCCATCATTCACCGAGATGTTGCGATTGCAAATTTAGGCCTTGATTCCTTGACGCTGATGGAATTCATTTTTGCCGCAGAAGACGCCTTCTCTCTGCGCATTCCCGAAGAGAAAATGGACCCCACCCAAGCCGATCTGACCTTGGACGCTATTTGTAAAGTTATTGAGTCCATGAAGGCCGCATGACATCGGTTGAGCGCATTTTTGTCACCGGATTTGCGCAAATCTCTGCGCTGGGCAACACTTGGCAATCCTTTGACGCCGCTTTACTCAACTCGCGCTCAGGTGCGGTGGCCAATACCATTGACTTGCCTGGCATAGACCGCGTTGATGTCCCGATTTGCCCCTCAGACTTTGATCCCAAAGGACTGATCGCCCCCTCCAAAGTTCCGATGGACCGTGGCACTGCCATGGCATTGAAGGTCGCGCAAGAATCCATCTCTCATGCCCAACTTGATTTGAGCCAAATTGACCACGAGCGCCTTGGCGTTTTTTGGGGTTCTGGCATGGCGGGCGCGGGCAACTTCGATCTCTCTTCGCGTTCTTTGTATGTGGACAACAAGCGCATTCGCCCCACCAATGTGGTGACGACTATGCCCAACGCACCTGCGGCAGAAATCTCGCTGTTCACACAAGCTTTCGGCGCAAGTCTGAGTTATGCCTGTGCTTGCGCATCTTCGGCGGTTGCGATTGGAGAAGCTTTGTTGGCATTGCGGTCAGGCCGTGTGGATGTCGCCGTAGTTGGTGGCAGTGAAGCGATGTTGACCCCCGGAGTGGTGGCGGGTTGGCAGGCGCTTCGTGTGCTTGCTCCGCTTGAGCACGGTGACGCACAAGCCGCATGTCGCCCATTCGATGTCAAGCGCTCTGGTTTTGCTTTGGGGGAGGGTGCGGCAGCGTTGGTTCTTGAAACCCAAGCGCATGCCCAAAAACGCTCAGCCAACCTACAAGCGCAGCTCAGCGGCTACGCCACCAACTGCGACGGACACCACATGACTCACCCGCATTGGGAAGGTCAAGTGCGCGTCATCCGACAGGCCTTGCGTGATGCGGGCCTTACACCGCAAGACATCGGCTACATCAACGCACACGGCACAGCCACGCAAGCCGGCGATTTGGCCGAAGCACGTTCAGTGACCGAAGTGTTTGGTGCTCGTGGCGTGCCCATTAGCTCTACCAAGGGATTGCATGGTCATTTGTTGGGCGCTGGCGGCGCGATGGAGTTGCTTATATCGATTCGAGCTCTCCAATCTGGCCTGTTGCCCAGTTCGGCCAATTGTGACGAGATGGATCCAGAGATGCATTTGGATGTGATTCAAGGCGGCGCGCGCCAAGTATTAGGCCTCAAACATGTGATGTCTAACTCGTTTGCCTTTGGTGGCACCAACGCCGTGCTGATTGCCAGCGCAGCCAATTAAGCCACTGTAAAACCCATTCACTTAAAGCTGCGCGTCAGCGACAAGAAGCTGCTTAATTGAGATTTGCTGTTCACCAACGGGCTGTCGGTGATGCTGCTGTCGAGCCATTTTTTTCGCACTTGAAGAGTCAAGCTGTAATCGTTTTCAAGTGGGTAAGCAAAGGCCACACCGAAGTTTGGGCTCAGGGAGTTGCCGGGGTTGTAGACATCCAATTTACTGACTGCGTTTTCCAAAGCAGAAACGCCATACAAATGTTGAACATACTTGGCGCTACGGCGCTCTAAGCCGAGTTGCGGATAAATCGTCATTGCACCAAGTTTGAACTCAGCTGCATACAAGGCGTCCAGCAAAGTGCCACCCGAGGTGACATCATAAAAACTGTAGAGAAAAAACGCGCCATAAGGCGTTTCTTGAAAAGTGCTCAATCCCACGGGCACAGGTCTTGAGCGCTCTTGAATGCCGTTGTAGCCCACGGATTTGTAGCCTTCAAAGCTCAGTCGACCCGAAAGCTCCAAGCTGCCCGCGCCCAAGGGCATAAGCTTGACGCCAAAAGTGTCAACGCGGGCAAAAAAGTTGCCGTAATCGGCAAACGCATAGGGCAAGACCACATTGGCGTCGCCGGCTGCGCGGGTGATGGGCGGCGTGCGATAAAAAGCGATGCCAACATCGCCTTGGAGTTGTGGCTTGTCATCGCTTGAGTAAGTGGCAGTTTGGGCGTTGGCTGCCAAGCTGAGCAGCAAGCTCAGTGTTGTTGCGATTCGTTTAACCATAAAACACCCCTATTCGTTGCGAAGACCATTCTAGAGCTAGCCTACAATCTTGGTCTTGGTTTGGGGCGTTAGCTCAGTTGGTTAGAGCAGAGGACTCATAATCCTTTGGTCGAGTGTTCAAGTCACTCACGCCCTACCATTTGTTGGCGGTTTGTCGCCTGACGGACCCGCCATGCAGCCCTCCCAATCACCCGCTCCAACCCCGTCGTCGGACACATTGCCGGACGCTTTGCCGCCAGGCGCGATCGTGGGCCTTTCGCTGGCAGCCTTTGGCAGCGGCATGTCCTTGCGCGTCATGGACGCCATGCTGCCGCGGCTGGCGGCGGAGTTCCAACTCACGCTGGGCGCGGCGGCGCTGGC
>CAILCI010000100.1 GCA_903832625.1 uncultured Burkholderiales bacterium
CACCACCCAAGCCAACTTTGACTTGACCGTTACCCCAAGTGGAGGCAGCTTGTGCGCCGCTGAAGTTGGTGTAAGCGGTTGCAGTAGCAGAAGTTGCCAAACCGTTGGAAGTTGCGACACCAGTGTTGTACATAGTTGTTGGGTTGATGTCGGATTCGAACCAGAAGTCAGCTTTCATGCCGCCGCCCAGGTCTTCAACGCCAGAGAAGTCGATTTGTGAGGTGGTTGTGCCGTTGTACGAAACGCCATTGAACTTGTTGCCGCCTTGATATGTCAAAGCGCCGTAACCAACATCCAAGACACCAGTGATGGCCACGCCGTTTTGTGTTGGGTTGGGGTTAGCGCCACTGGGCAATTGTTGTGCGAAAGAAGACACAGAAGCAAATGCTGCTAATGCTACGAGGGTTATTGCTAGAGAAATAAATTAAGTTGTTGATATATAAATAGATTTTAATAATTCTCATTTGAATATATAACTTTAAAAAGTTACATACATTGCACAAAATATATGTTTTCTTAAAGTTTAATTTGCCTTAACTCATATCAATAACGAGAATTAGTTAATTAATCAAAGAGATTAAACGCGTAATTTTTTATCAAAATGAATGAAGTCAAAGAAAAATTCATCACGGCCTCCAACGAGCCTTACTTCCACGCGCCTCGAAGCAGAAATACGCCCATCAAAGCGTCGATGCAAAAGATTGAAGGCCTACCTAAAAAGCTAAAACTTTTTTTGATTTCAGGGAGCAAGTTTTGGCGACTGCGGTATTTTCATAAAGGTAACTATTTAATTAAGAGTCTAAAGACCACTGATTTGGCAGAGGCCACCGCTGCGGCGCGCTTGTTTTATGAAAGTCTTCTAGAAAGTGGTGTGATTGACGATGAGAGCCCAAATGTTCAACGACTCATGCCCGTCAACAACCAGCACTTGTTGCATGAACTGATTCAAGAAATACTGGAGGAAGAGCAGCAAAAGGTCAAACGCAACGAAATCAAGCGGGGCTCGTATGTGATGACGCAACTCAGGCTAGAGGGCGTCATATTTGATTTTTTCAAGGACAAAGCTCTCAGCAAAATCAATGCAAAAACTTTGGTGCAGTTTGTGAACGTGTTGACAGAAAAAGAATTCACCGTTTCAACCATGCAAGGCTACATAGCCAATGCCAGAAAGCTGCTGAAGTTATTGCACAGCAAAGATATTTTGCCCAGTATTGCGCAGTTTCCATCGCTTAAGTCGCAACCGCATTCACGCGGTGCTTTTACGCTGACTGAGTACAAAGCGATTTTGAGAAAGTCAAAAGATTATCGACAACTGACGTTTAACGATTGGGGTGAAGGCCGTGCTTGGATTCCAGTGGAATACCGTCAAATGCCCTATGAAATGAATTGGTTAATTCGCTTCATGATTTACACCTTTGTACGGCCAGGCGATATTCGGCAAATAAGAAATAAACATGTTGAAATCATCAACGGCACTTACAAGTATTTACGGCTCACCTTGCCAGAAGTCAAAAGGCACAATGCGCCCACGGTCAGCTTGCCCGCTGCAGTTGGCATATTCAAACGTCAACTTGAATATCAAAAACAACGTGGTTTTGGCGATCCCGAGGACTATGTTTTTTTCCCTGAAATTTCAAATAGAAAAACCTTATTGGGCATCTTAGGGTGGGCATTCAATTGGATCATGAACGATCTGGGTATTAAAACCGGTCCGCATGGCATCGAGCGATCACTCTACAGTTTGCGCCACACTTCCATCACATTCAGATTGATTTATGGTGGCAATATCGACTTGCTCACCCTCGCGCGTAATGCGCGAACATCGGTAGAGATGATTGAAAAGTTTTACGCCAGCACCATGTCTGCAGAAATGAATGTCGCACTGATTCACAACAAACGCCGCTGATGAAATGCAGCGTTTTATAATTCCATTCCACAAAAAACGGGGTGTAGCTTAGCCTGGTAGAGCGCTACGTTCGGGACGTAGAGGCCGGAGGTTCGAATCCTCTCACCCCGACCAAATTTAGTTCCTTCTTTATTTCCTATTGAGCGTATACATCGCAAGACGATGAAAATAGCTTGCCTCACACGAAGTACAAAGCGATGCGGTCGGAGGTCCACGTAGCCACACCCGTACCAAAAAAATCAGCGTCTTCCGTCCAGACTGGACATCCCAGAGTCATTGCACATGCCAAAACGGGCCAGTCATCTGCATCACGAACGGCTATCCGTTTCAAAGCTTGTTGCTGCATGCCTTTATAAATTTCAGAATCAATGGGCTGAACAATGCCTTCAAGTCGATCCAAGACCAGCATAGCTGCACTGGGTTCAACACCCCGCTTTTTAAGCAAGGCTGGTAGGTGCTTCCGCGCATCTGCATAGGCAACATCGGGCGCAAAGAATTTGATAGTCTCGGCATTCCCGAAAATCAGCTCGCGCACCTGTTTTCCTAGAACTGCGCGAATCAATATGTTTGCGTCAAGAACGATGGCTCGATTGCTCATGCAGCTGTTTTTAGCTTTTTCGCGGGTGCACTGCTTTTCCTGCGTGCCGCTTTAAACTCTGCCACAACCGATTCGACATCCGCCCCCTGTGCTGCAAGCAGCTCATCCAAGGTCTTGCTGGCCTTTTTCAAGGATGCAATGTCGGCTTCTACCTGACCCTGCGTAGGAATAAAGTAGCCCACTGTCTGACCATGTCGCGTGACGGCAACCGGCGTGCTTGATGCAATGTATTCGGCCATATCGGCGCGAAATTCGCGTATGCCTACTTTTGTGGTCTCCATACTAGCGCCTCGCAATTGTGAATCAGTGTGTACACATTCTACGCCGTTGAGGGAAGTATTAAAAGTATCTTAGAACTTAGTGGCCAGAAGTTCGAATCCTCTCACCCCGACCAAAACTTGTGAGCCCCACTCGAACTGACGCGAGGCAAGCGCAGAAAAAATCCGCCCTCTTTGGATTTTTTTATGTTCGCTGACAGTTCTCCCTCTCCATCCGACGCAACGCGTCACATCGACCAATGGCTCGCACAAGCGCTGCACATGGGCGCTTCCGATTTGCACTTCGAGACCACGCCCACGCAATTTCGCATTCGGTTTCGCATTGACGGCAAATTACACATCGTGGCAACGCCGCCGCAGCATTTACGCGACGCCGTGCTGTCGTGCCTCAAGGTCATGGCACGCCTGGACATTGGCGAGCGGCGCCTGCCCCAAGATGGTCGATTTCGTCACCCCGTTGGCGCCCAACATATTGACCTACGGGTGAGCTCCTTACCCACATTACAGGGCGAAAAAATTGTGCTTCGGGTGCTCAACCACCACCACACGCTGCCTAGTTTTGAAGCGCTGGGCTTGCAAACCAACGATGCGAACGTCTTGCAAAAAGCGCTTCACAAAGCGCATGGCATGGTACTTTTTACAGGTGCAACAGGCTCGGGAAAGACCTTGTCTTTGTACAGCTGCCTGAACCTTCTCAACCAAGCAGACATCAACATTTCAACCGTTGAAGACCCTTGCGAAATCAGGCTAGAGGGCATCAACCAAACCGCTGTCAACGACAAGATCAACCTCAGTTTTGCCAACTGCCTGCGCGCTTTGCTGCGCCAAGACCCCGATGTGTTGATGGTGGGTGAGATTCGCGACAGCGAGACTGCGCGCATTGCCACTCAGGCCGCACAAACTGGGCACTTGGTGCTGTCCACGCTGCATGCCAACGATGCGCCCGCAGCCATCACACGACTGCGGTTTATGGGCATTGAGTCCTTCAACATTGCCTCTGGCCTGTCGCTGGTGGTGGCGCAGCGCTTGATTCGCCGTCTGTGTGACGCCTGCAAACAAGCCGATTCGCATACAGCTTGTTATACCGCCGTCGGTTGTGCACTTTGCACACAAGGCTACAAAGGTCGAGTGGGTGTTTTTCAGCTGATGCCCATCACCCCAAGGTTGCAACATTTGATTGCCCAAGACGCCAGCGACATCGATCTGAACGAGGCCGCACAACATGAGGGAATGCGCACTCTCTTGCAAGACGGCTGGGACAAGGTGACGCAAGGCATCACCTCGGCGCAAGAGTTGGCGGCCTTGAGCATCGATGTTTGAGTCACAGTTTGCGTGGCGCGGCGTCAACCGCGCTGGCCTCACCCTCACTGGTGTGAGTTCTGCTCGTTCAACGGCTGAAGTACGCAACGCCTTGTTGGCGCAACGCATCAGGCCTGTGCGCATACAAAAGCAGTGGCAACTCAAAGCCCGGCCTATCAAGCGCCAACACATCACGCTTTTTACGCGTCAACTCAGCAGCTTGATTTCTGCCAGCGTGCCGTTGCTGCAAGCGCTTGAAATCATTGGACGCAGCCAATCTCTGCCAGCGCTTCAACGGCTCACACATCAACTCAAAACTGACATTGAAGCGGGCGCGAGTTTGTACCAAGCTTGTTTGGCGTCAAAGCAATTTGATGATTTGTTTTGCAACGTCATTGCCGCATCCGATCTGTCGGGGCAACTTGATGTGTTGTTGACACGTCTGAGCATGCATCGCGAAAAAGCCGATCAATTGCGCGCCAATTTACGCTCTGCGCTGATGTACCCATGCTTGGTGTTGTGCCTCGCATTAGGTGTGGTGTGGGGATTGCTAGTCTTTGTTGTCCCTACGTTTGACAGCGTATTTGCGTCCTTTGGCGCTGAGTTACCGTTGTTTACCCAAGCTGTGATTCGTATGAGCAAGGTGTTCACCGACCAGTTGTGGGTGTATGTGTTAATTGCCTGTGCGGTTTGGTGCGCCATGCAGGCGTATAAAAGCTCTGTTGCCTTCAAGCGGCTGGTACAAAAACACATGTGCAAATGGCCGGTAATAGGCACCGTGATTCAGCATGCTTTTTTGGCGAACTGGAGTCACACCATGTCCACCTTGTTGACTGCCAGCGTGCCCTTGAACGAGGGCTTGAAAATTGTTTCTCCCATGTCCTCTGTGCTGGCTTACCAAGATGCGGTGCAGAACGTGGACAGGCTCATCATGCAAGGTCAGTCGTTGTCTCAAGCGCTGCAAAGTCAAGGC
>CAILCI010000101.1 GCA_903832625.1 uncultured Burkholderiales bacterium
CCCAAACCTTCATGACAGAGCTTCTTGGACTTAACTTAAGTATGAAAGAGCCACAGGCTTGGTGGCGCAATGTCAACAAGAGCCTATCTTTCACAAAGAGCACCGCTATTTCTTTGCACATGTTGATCGTTTGGTTCAAAGTAACCCAAGCTCTAGCCACAAGGTTGACGGAATCACTCTCGCTGACACCGTACTCGAGTGCAAAAGTACGGGTGCTTTTAATAAAGACGAATGGGGTGAGGCCTACACAGACCAAGTGCCAACACACTACATGCTGCAATGCGCTTGGTATATGGCCTTGACCCAATGCATGCAAACAGATGTTGCTGTGCTCATCGGCAACCAAGACTTTCGTATTTTTAGAATTTACAGAAACCATGATCTCGAGGCGGCGATGCTGGAGCACGCCAAACGGTTTTGGCAGCGCTGCGTTTTAGAGGGTATTCCACCAGCGCCTAAGAGCCCTGCAGATGCAAGCATCATCTACCCTGCGAGCAAAACAGGTGTTCGTGTGCACGCCAATGATGAGGCAATCAAAAACATCGAGCGGCTTCGAGAACTGCAGCAGCAAATGAAAGAGCTAGACCAGGAGATGGAGCACTTAAAGTCGCTTGTCATGTCCGCTATGGGAGATTCTGAAGAGCTTGCTGCGGGCGAAAGATTGCTTGCCACATGGAAGTCAACAAAGCCCGTCAAACGCCTAGACACGCAAGCACTAAGAGCTGCACATCCAGATATTGCCAAAGCTTTTACTGTTGAGAGCGAGGGGAGTCGGCGTTTTGTTGTTAAGGAGGCGGCATGAGTAAAAAGAATATCGACACAAAAATCGACAGCCTCAAGCAGGCGAACTGTTTGACCACAGATGCCTCATCCACTACAAATCAGCCCAAGTCGCCGCTAGTTGAGCGCGCTGTTGCTCGATCAGGACTGCCCTACGAGGCATTTGTTCGCCTGCTCACACAGGGTGCGTTTCGTGGCGTAGTCGCTTGGACCTCTTCAGATCTTGATCGACTGTTAATGGCTTCAGAGCGCTATGGTCTTGACCCCCTCAGCAGAGAGATCTTCATGCTGCCTTCAAACTCCGAGCCAACATCGCCACTACTGGTAGCGGTCGGTGTTGACGGGTGGACGCGTTTGATCAACGCGCATGAGCAGTTTGAAGGGCTCGAGTTTGCCGAGTCTGCAGAACTCGAACAAGGGGTGCCCGCTTGGATTGAGTGCACGATTTATCGACGCGACAGGCGTGTACCCATGAAGCTTCGTGAGTATTACTGCGAAGCAAAGGGAGAGCACATGTTTTGGCTCACGCACCCCAGACGCATGCTTCGCCACAAGGCGCTCGTGCAGTGCGCAAGAGTCGCTTTTGGACTCACTGGCCTGTACGACCCCGATGAGGCGCAGCGCACCCGTCCAACCAAACTAGGTGAATCGCGCTTTATTGGCGCACAAAAACTTGCCGAAAAAATCGGCGCCCCACTTGCCCCCTAACTCCTTATACCCCCATGACCCCCAAACATCACACCCCGCAAAACCCAAATACGTCGCCTGTCAGATTTACTACAAGAAATAAAAACTCCAAAAGATCTGCATGTCAATTAAGTATTTTTTAAATAACTTAGTATTTATTTATTTTATTTAAAAGTTCTTAATTAATACTTTATGAATATGGTATAGATTTCGCTATTTGTTGCTCATGAATCGCATCATTCGATGCATGTGAGCAATCATGGTAAACACTGAAACAAAATTTAGAGGCTATTTTTCTGCAGATGGGATCAAACGAACCCAGCAAGACAATAGCCACGTCTTTTCAGTTTTAAAACTCATTGAATCTGAGTCGCTCACACACGCCACTAGCCAGTACGAATACTTTGGCCACACAACTTCCAGCAATCTGCCTACCGTAGCCCAATCGCTTGGCAATGCAGAAAAAATCTCTTTTGACGCAACACCCCAGAATGAACAAGATGGGTCAGCGGATCTAGACATTGCAACGCCACCTATCCAAATGTGGCAACCCGATAGCAACGCAGTGCCCGCATCTGGATCTCATCACAATGATTTCCGCGCAGAGTCAGTTGGTCAAGATGTCAGTGCAACTCCTTCGACAAATAGTGGCGTGGCGAGCCTACTAGAGAGCCTCTTTACGCAGAACTCCTCTGCATTAGAAATTGACTTACACATCAATACCAACAACTTACACGCGCAAGAGCCATCTCCGAGCGCACCTGTGAGCGAGGTTTTTGTGCAATCACAAAACCTCTACATCACCGGTTCCAC